>JBFMHF010000019.1:0-67456 GCA_040752975.1 Myxococcota bacterium | reverse complement strand
GGCGGAGGAGGAAGAGGAAGCCCCGCCGGAGGAGGAGGAGGAGGCGCCCGCCGAGGAAGAGCGGAAGAACATGCCGGCGTCGCTGCAGAACGCGATGCGCCGGCGCCAGCGCCACGTCGATCCGCGCATCGAGGCCTACGCCAACCTGCAGAAGGACATCCACGATCGGTTGATCGAGTACCTCGACCTCCGTCGGCTCGACATGGATCGCCTGGGCGACGAGGAGCTCTGGCGCCGGACCGAGAAGGCGATCCGCGACATCCTGGCGCAGATGGACGGGGACGGTGAGATCCCCGAAGACGTCGATCAGGAGATGTTGCTCACCGACGTCTTGAACGAGGCGCTCGGGCTGGGGCCGCTCGAGGCCTTCCTCGCCGACGACGAGATCAGCGAGGTGATGGTCAACCACGCCAACCAGATCTACATCGAGAAGAAGGGCAAGCTGCGCCTGTCCGAGAAGATCTTCTCGTCGAACCAGGCGGTGCTGGGCGTCATCGAGCGCATCGTCGCCCCCATCGGGCGCCGCATCGACGAGTCCAGTCCGCTGGTGGACGCCCGCCTCAAGGACGGCAGCCGCGTCAACGCGATCATCCCGCCGTTGGCCCTGAAGGGACCGTGCATCACCATCCGCAAGTTCAAGCGCGACAAGCTGCAGGTCGCCGATCTCATCAAGTTCAAATCCATCACCCCGCAGATCGCCGAGTTCCTCGAGATGTGCGTGAAGGCGCACAAGAACATCGTGATCTCCGGGGGCACCGGCTCCGGAAAGACGACACTCCTCAACGTGATCAGCTCCTTCATCCCGGAGGGTGAGCGGATCATCACCGTCGAGGACGCAGCCGAGCTGCAGATGCACCAGGAGCACTGGGTGCAGCTCGAGTCCCGCCCCCCCAACCTCGAGGGCAAGGGCGCGATCACCATTCGCGACCTGGTGAAGAACTGCCTGCGCATGCGGCCGGACCGGATCGTCGTCGGCGAGTGTCGATCGGGCGAGGCGCTCGACATGCTCCAGGCGATGAACACCGGCCACGACGGCTCGCTCACCACCCTGCACGCCAACACCCCGCGCGACGGCCTGGCCCGCCTCGAGACGATGGTGATGATGGCCGGCATGGAGCTGCCCATCAAAGCGATCCGCGAGCAGATCGCCTCCGCCGTGCACATGATCGTCCAGCAGACGCGCTTCAGCGATGGCACCCGCAAGGTGAGCTACGTCACCGAGGTGTCCGGCATGGAGGTCGACATCGTCACCCTCCAGGACATCTTCTATTTCAAGCAGGAGGGGTTCACCGAAGACGGCAAGGTGCGCGGGCGCTTCGTGGCGACCGGCTTCGTGCCGCGCTTCTATGACGAGCTGCAGCGGCGCGGCATCCCGGTGAACATGGGTATCTTCCGCGAGGAGTAATCGAGGTACGAGTCTCTCCATGCCGACCCTGGTCATCCGCAACCCCGACGGGAGCCAGCAGGAACAGGACGTGGCCGGCCAGCTGACGGTCGGCCGCGCGGACGGGAACGATCTCGTGTTGTCCGAGGGCGGCGTGTCCCGCAACCACGCCCGCTTCTACGTGGAAGGCGCCGACGTGCTGCTCGAGGACGTGGGCAGCGCCAACGGCACGTGGGTGGACGGCGAGCGGATCGAGGCGGCCGTCAAGCTGAGCTCCAAGAGCCAGATCGTCATCGGCGACTACGAGATCTCGCTCAAGCTGGGCAGCAAGCCGCTGCCCAAGGCCAGCAAGGCTGGCGCCAAGCCGTCGAAGGAGCCCACCACCTCGAAGGGCAAGCCGATCAAGGCCAGCGCCGCGCCCCGCTCGACGCGCGTGGTGGCGGCGGTGAAGCCCTCTTCGGGGGGGGCGGGCTCGGCGTTGGCGAAGCGCCCCGGGCCCCAGCGCGCCACGGGGCCTCAGCTGCGCGGCCTCACCGGGCCGGTGACGGGGCAGACCTTCGCGCTCTCGGGGACGATGCTGGTGGGGCGCGTGGCGGGCGTCGATCTCCAGGTGGACGACGACTCCGTCAGCCGCCGGCACGCCGAGGTGGTGGTGAACGGCCGGGAAGTCGTCCTGCGCGATCTCGGCAGCGCCAACGGCACCACCGTCAACGGCGCGCCCATCTCCGAAGATACGATCCTGAACCCCGGCGACATCATCCAGTTCGGGATCGTCGAGCTGATGTTCGAGACCGGCAGCCCGTCGGGCTCGCGCGCGCCGGTGAAGCGCCCGGGCAGCTCGGGTGATCGCCCCAGCCGGGCCCTGCGCAGCCGCGAAGAAGACGACGACGACCTCCGCCACGTGCCCACCGCGGAGAGCAGCGGGCCGCCGCTCGATCCCAGGAAGAAGCGGCTGATCATCATCGGCGGCTCGGTGGTGGGCCTGCTCTTCGTGCTGGTGCTGGTGAAGGCGCTCACCGCGCCGCCCGACGTGGTCGATCAGGGGCCCGTGGCGATGGGGCCAGGCGCCAGCAAGGCCCCCGTGGTGGAAGACGATCCCGTCACGCAGATCGAGTCGCTCCTGGCCGAGTGCCGGCAGTACTCCTCGGCGGAGACCAGCCGGCCGGACTGGGCGCGCGCGCAGGCGGCCTGCGACAAGATCATCGAGATCGAGCCGATCCACGAGGAAGCCAACCAGCTCCTCAAGAAGATCAGGGTCGAGAAGCTCTGCGAGGACAACCTCAACAAGGCGAAGGAGCTCCAGGCGTCCGGCCGGCTCGAGGACGCGCTCGACGCCTACGCGAAGGTGAAGCCGGACTGTCCGGTGTACTTCCTGCGGGCGCTCTCGGCGTCGAAGGAGCCGGTGGCTGAGGTGAAGAAGCAGGCGGCCGCGGACTGCAAGACGTACGCGAGCAACGCCAAGTGGGAAAACGCGTACCTGCGCTGCGAGGTGTATGCGCGGCTGGCCTGCCAGACGATGGAGATCTCCGAGCTCTACCCGCCGGCGCTGACGAAGCTGAAGCTGGAAGGCCCGCTCGGCAAGTCCGACTGGCGCCCGAAGGATCCGCTGTACATCAACTTCTTGAAGGCCCGCGAGCGGGTGAAGCCCGGCGAGCCGATGTGGCAGTGCCCCGAGATCCCCGCCTTCCGTCCGCCGCCGCCTCCGCCCGATCCGGGCAAGGCCTTCAAGGAAGAGCTGGCCAAGCGCTTCCCCGAGCCCGAGCTCGGCCGCGCGATGACGCTGTACTTCGACGGCAAGTTCAACGAGGCGCCGGTGCCGATCCAGAAGGTGCTGGAGAACGTCAGCAAGGCCCAGCACCATCAGAGCGCCCGCAACCTGCTGCTCGACGTCAACAACGTCATCAACTACTACCAGAACGGCGTCACCGAGCTGACCAACGAGCGGCCGGACAAGGCGGAAGAGCCCTTCAAGAAGGCGCTCGCGCTCGACGAGAAGCTGATGCTGGGGGACCGCGCCGCGAAGATGACGGAAGAGGATCGCCGCCGCGAGGTGGACCGCCGCCCGTCCTTCGTCCGCCGCACCATCGTCGAGACCATGTCGTCCAACTGCTACCAGCGCGGCAAGGCGCTCGCCGATCGCAAGGACTTCCGGCAGGCCTGCAAGATCTGGAAGCTGGGGGCGTCCTTCAGCCGTGGCAACATCGATCTCCTGAAGGCGCTCACCAACGTCTGCACCCAGAGGGCGCGCACCACGCTGGATCAGGCGTCGAACTGCGCGCAGCTGCAGCAGGTGCTGGACTTCGCGGTGGACGGCGATGGCTTCAAGCAGCAGGCCGAGGCGGCCATGGCCGAGCAGGGCTGCAACTAGCTCCCCGCCGTGCTACCTCGCCCCGCATGGTCTCGCGCCAGGGGGAGCTCTTCTCGTTCGACCCGGCGCCCGCGCCCAGGCCGCAGGAAGCGCCCCCCACCGCCGCCCAGTCCCAGCAGCCGTCGGCGCCTGCTGGCCCGAAGACACTCACCCTCGTCGACGCGTCCGGCTTCATCTTCCGCGCGTACCACGCGCTGCCACCGCTCACGACGTCGAAGGGCGTGCCCACCCACGCGGTGCTGGGCTTCGCGCGCATGTTGCTCAAGCTGCTGCGTGAGCGGCAGCCCACCCACCTCGCCCTGTGCTTCGACAAGGACAGCCGCAAGGGCCGCCTCGCCATCGATCCCCAGTACAAGGCCAACCGCGAAGCGCCCCCCGCCGATCTCGTCACGCAGTTCGGCTTGATCCGCAGGGTGGCCGACGTGCTGAACCTCCCGATCCTCGAGGTGGAAGGGTGGGAGGCCGACGACGTGATCGCCACCATGGTGGACCGGGCCCGCGCGAAGGGCTTCCAGGTGGAGATCATCTCCAGCGACAAGGATCTCCTCCAGTTGCTCGCCGAGGACGTCCGCCTCTTCGATCCGGTGAAGGACAAGCCGATCACCGAGGCTGACGCGCTGGAGAAGTACGGCGTCACCGCGGCGCAGCTGCGCGACTACCAGGCGCTGGTGGGCGATCCGATCGACAACATCCCCAAGGTGCCGGGCATCGGGCCCAAGACGGCCGCGGAGCTGCTCAAGCAGTTCGGCTCGGTCGACGCGCTGCTGGCCCGCGTGGACGAGGTGGCGAAGCCGAAGACGCGCGCGGCCTTGAAGGAGAACCGCGAGCAGTTGTTGCGGGCGCTCGAGCTGGTCAGCTTCCGCCACGACCTGCCTCTCGACGTGGATCCCGAGGCGCTCAGGCGCCGGGAGCTGCACCAGGCCGAAGCGCGGGCGCTCTTCACCGAGCTCGAGTTCTTCCGGTTGATCGGCGAGATGCCGGCGCCTCCGCCGACGCCCCTGCACCAGGAAGCGAAGGTGGTGGCGGACGTCGCCGGGCTCGGCGAGGTGGTGAAGGCGGTGGGGGGAGCCGCGCGGGTGTCCTTCGCGCCTGCCTTCGACGGCGAGCCGCACTCGGCGACATTGGCGGGGCTGGGGGTGCTGGCGGGCGGGAGCTGCTTCTACCTGGACGTGGCCAGCGTGGGCGGCGCGGCAGTGCGCGAAGCGCTGGCACCGGCGCTCACCCGTCCCGGGCTCGAGGTGGCAGCCCACGACGGGAAGACCCTGCTGCACCTGTTGCGCTCCGTGGGCATCGAGGGGGTGCGCCTCGCCACCGACATCGAGCTCCTCTCGTACCTGCTGAACCCGTCGCGCAAGGAGCACGCGCTGGCCGATCTCGCCCGCGAGCGCCTGCGCACCGAGCTGCCGTCCTGGCCAGACGGCGTAGCGGGTCGGGCGAAGGCCGCGCTGGCGGAGGTGCCGGTGTCACGCCGGGCCTCCTTCTTCGGCGCCGCGGCAGACGCGATCGATCGTCTCGCGCCCGAGCTGTGGACCGAGGCGGAGGGCGTGGGACTGGCGACGCTGGCCCGAGAGCTCGAGCTGCCGCTGGTGCCGGTGCTGGTGAAGATGGAGGCGGCCGGAGTGCTGATCGACCGCGCTGCGCTGGCGGAGATCTCCTCGCAGGTGGACGCGGCGTGCGGGGCGCTGCTCCAGAAGGTGTACGAGCACGCGGGGCGCGAGTTCAACGTCGGCTCGCCGATCCAGCTCGCGCAGGTCCTCTACGAGGAGCTCAAGCTGCCGATCCTCAAGAAAGGGAAGACCGGCCCGTCCACCGATCACGAGGTGTTGGAGAAGCTGGCCGAGGAGCACCCTCTGCCCCGCGCGATCATGGAGTACCGCGAGGTGGCGAAGCTCAAGTCCACCTACCTCGACACGCTGCCCACGTTGATCGGCGCGGACGGACGGATCCGCACCACCTTCCACCAGGCCGCGGCCGCCACCGGGCGCCTGTCGTCGACCAACCCCAACCTGCAGAACATCCCCATACGCACCGAGCTGGGGAAGCAGATCCGCCGGGCCTTCGTGGCGGGCCCCGGGCAGGTACTGGTGTCGGCGGACTACAGCCAGGTGGAGCTGCGGATCCTCGCGCACATCTCGGGTGACGAGGGCCTGGTGCGGGCCTTCTCGGAGGACGCCGACGTGCACGCGCGCACCGCCGCGGAGGTGTTCGGCGTGGCGATCGACGCGGTGACGGCGGATCAACGCCGCGCCGCGAAGATGGTGAATTACGGCATCGCCTACGGGCTGTCTGCGCACGGGCTGTCGACCCGGCTCAACATCCCCGTGGAGGAGGCGAAGTCGATCATCGATCGCTACTTCGCGCGCTTCCCGGGCATCGCGCGCTACGTCGACGAGACGATCGAGAAGGCGAAGCGCTCGGGCTACGTCGAGAGCCTCTTCGGGCGGCGCCGCTACATGCCGGATCTCGTGTCCCGCAACCGGGCCGTGGCGATGGCGGCCGAGCGCGCGGCGATCAACATGCCCATCCAGGGCACCGCGGCGGATCTGGTGAAGCGGGCGATGCTGGAGCTCGATCGCGCCATCCCCGCGGCCGGCCTGTCGGGGCGCATGTTGCTGCAGGTCCACGACGAGCTGCTCTTCGAGTCGCCCGAGGGCGAGGCGGCAGCGCTGGCGGCGCAGGCCAGGCGGGTGATGGCGCAGGTGGCCGAGCTCCGCGTGCCGCTGGTGGTGGACGTGGGCACGGGCCGATCGTGGGCGGAGGCGCACTGAAGAGACTTCGTCCTCTTGGGCGCTGACTTCTGGGGCTACACTCCCGCGCTCGGCAGGGGAGAGCTCGACGACATGGCGCGCAACGCGGTGAAGACGGATCCGGGGTCGCTGGTGTCGGGGCTGGCGTCCAGCTTGACGGCGCTGGAAGCCTCCGTCGCCCGGCAGGCCGAGCGCTTCACGGCGCTGATCGAGATCGGCGCGGAGATCAGCCGGGCGCGCGACGTCGACGGGCTCTTGTCCACGGTGATGGATCGCCTCACGCGGCTGCTGGGCGCCGAGGCGGCCACGCTGTTCATGTACGATCCTTCCACCGACGAGCTGTGGAGCCGCGTGCTCCGGGGCACCAGCCTCAAGGAGATCCGCATCGCGGCCAACCTCGGCATCGCCGGCCACGTCTTCAAGTCCGGGAAGACGCTGCTTCTGGGCGACGCGTACTCCGACATCCACTTCAACCCGGAGATCGACAAGAAGACGGGCTTCCGCACCCGCTCGGTGATCGCCACGCCGCTCCGCCACATGTCCGGCGGGGTGATGGGCGTGCTGCAGGTGCTCGATCGCCGCATCGACGTCTTCAACGGCGAAGACAAGGCGCTGGCCGAGGGGGTCGCCTCGCAGGTGGCCGCGGTGCTCGATCACGTGCTGCTGGTGGAGGAGCTTCGGGAGAGCAGCGCCGAGCTGTCTCGCCGCGCGCACGATCTCGACGTGCTCTTCGAGGTCGAGCAGGCGATCTCCGGCACCGGCGATCAAACGGATCTCCTCGATCGGATCCTCACCCGCGCCACCGAGGTGATGGGCGCGAAGGCGGGCAGCGTGCTCCTGGTGGAGGACGATCGCGACAGCCTCTACTTCCGATCTGCGCGTGGGGAACGGAGCGAGGCGCTCAAGTCGGTGCGGATCAAGGCCGGGCAGGGCATCGCCGGCTTCGTGGCGGCGTCGGGAGAGGTGGTGCGCGTCGACGACGCCAACTCGAGCGATCACTTCGACCGCGCGCTGGCGAAGAAGCTGGGCTACCCGGTGGGCGCGGTGCTGTGCGTGCCGATCCACGCCCAGGGGAAGAACCTCGGCGCGCTGGAGCTCCTCAACAAGCCGGGCGGCTTCACCCCGGGCGACGAGCGGCTGGCGGTGCTGCTGGCGGGGCAGGTGGGCCGCGCGCTGGTGCTGCGCCAGTCCCGCGAGGAGGCCGAGCGCAAGGCCCGGCTGGCGGCGATCGGTCAGTTGATGGCCGGAGTGCTGCACGATCTCAGGACGCCGATGACGGTGATCGCCGGGTACGCCGAGATGATGGCCGTGGAGGACGACGCGCAGACCCGCGCGGAGATGTCGAAGGCGATCCTGGCGCAGCTCGAGAACGTGTCGGCCATGCAGCGCGAGACGCTGGCCTTCGCCCGGGGAGAGCGCACCATCTTCGTGCGCAAGGTGTACCTGCACGTCTTCATGAAGGAGCTCGACGAGGCGCTGCAGCAGGAGTTCTCTGGCTCGAAGGTCGAGTGCAAAGTGCAGGTCGGCTACACCGGCATGGCGCGCTTCGACGAGGCCAAGCTGCGGCGGGCGATCTTCAACCTCGCGCGCAACTCCCTCGACGCGATGCCCGAAGGCGGGCGCTTCGTGGTGTCGGTGGAGCGGGAGCGCGGCGAGCTGGTCTTCCGCACCCAGGACAACGGCCCGGGCATTCCGCCGGAGATCGCCGGCAAGCTGTTCGAGTCCTTCGTCACCGCGGGCAAGAAGCACGGCACCGGGCTGGGCCTGGCCATCGTCCGGAAGATCGCCCAGGAGCACGGCGGCACCGTGGACTGCAAGTCCAAGGTGGGCAAGGGCAGCACCTTCGAGATCCGCATCCCCGCCGGGACTCCCGACGCGTGATCACCGCGCGCGGGGCTCGACGTGGACCACCACGTCGACGATCTCCGGGAAGGCCCTCGTCAGCGTCTCTTCGACGGCGTCAGACAGCTTGTGGGCGCTCTCCACGCTGGCGTCGGCGTCGACGTCGATCTTCAGATCGACGTACACGCTGCCCTCCATCCCGCGGCTGCGGATGTCGTGCACCGCCAGCACGTCCGGCAGGGCCAGCACGGCGTCGCGGATCTTCTGCGGCTCGATCCGCGCCGAGTCCGCGAGGATCCCCACCGCCTGGCGGATGATGGTCCACCCCGTCCACGCGACGAAGAGCAGCACGCCCAGCGCCACCACCCCGTCGGCCCGCCGCACGCCCAGCCAGCTCATGCCGAGGGAAGCGAGCACCGCGCCGGTGACGAAGACGTCGGACAGGGTGTGCTTCGCGTCGGCCAGCAAGAGCGCGCTCCCGAGCTTCTGGCCCCAGGAGCGCTCCACGCGCGTCACCGCCAGGTTGACGGCCAGCGTCCCCACCATCACCAGCACCGCCTCGGGGCCCACCTGGGGCTGCACCCCCAGGACGATGGCCCGCCAGGCCATCCGGCCCAGCTCCAGTACGCCCATGCCGATCATCACGCCGATCGCCAGGGCGGCCAGGGCCTCGAACTTCTGGTGCCCGTACGGGTGCTCGTGATCGGCGGGCTGCGAGGCGAAGTGCATCGCCACCAGGCCGATCACGTTGGACCCGCCGTCGATGAAGGAGTGGAGGCCGTCGGCGGTCATCGCCGTGGAGTCGATGGCCAGCCCGAGCGCGACCTTCGCCGCCGCCACCGCCCAGTTCGCCGCGAGGATCGCCCACAGCACGACGCGGATCGCGCGGCTGCGCTCCTGCGCTCGTTCCTGCCGGGCCTGCCGCGCCTCCGTCATCGCCTCGCACCCGCGTTCGACGCGCCGGCGGTCGATTCCAGGCGCCGCCGCTGTCAGTCAGCCGATCGGAACAAGCGCATCCCCGGGCGTCCAGACATTTCGAGGAAGAAGCCGAACTGGAAGCGCACCGTCGCGTCGGCGGCCAGGATGCCCGGCGGCGGGTTGGGGAAGGGCTGCGCGCGCTCGAAGGCCTTGATCGCCTCGAGGTCGAGGAAGTCCAGGCCGGAGCTCTTCTCGACGTAGGCGTCCTTCAGCCGCCCCTGCTGGTCCAGCGTGATGGTGAGCAGCGTGTAGCGATCGCGCCCGCCGTAGACGTTGCCGGTGGGATCCCGCAGCCGCAGCTGGGAGACCGGGTTCCACTGCTGGCCCACCGACTGCTTCACGCGGTTGAAGAAGCTGGCGTACTTCCACTCGCGCGTGGAGAGGAAGGTGCCGTCGCCTTCCTCCACGTCCTGCAGGTGATCGTTCGCGGCGGCGCCGGTGATCTTGTCCAGCACCGCGGGGGACGGCAGCAGGTTGAGCGCGCCCGGCGTGCCCCTGCGGCCGGCGGAGCCTTCCTCGCCCTCGGGGTTGACGAGGCCCGGGGTGATGTTGAGGCGGTTCGAGTTGCCCTTCGTCTCTTCCGCCTCCTCGCGGTTGGCGACGGCCACGCCCGGTCCGCCCACCGAGGGCTTGATCGCGACCTCCTGCTGGCGCTTCACGTCGGGCACCTCGAAGGCCAGCTTCGCCGGCCTCTCGCGCAGCGGGCGATCGTCATCCCCCAGGCCGTCGTTGCCCGAGCGCTGTGCCTTCGAGACGTCGTCGTGGCCGCTGCCCTCGATCTTCTGGGGAGACGTTCGCTGGGGCATCGCGTTCCGGTAGAAGGCCGTCTGCTCCTTCGCGCGCGTCTCCTTCGCGGCCTTGTTGTTCGTCTCGGCGATGTACCTGGCGTTGGGGTCGACCTCCCCGTTTCCGGGCGCGACGTCCACCACCTGGCCCTGGGGGATCTCCTCGGGCTTCTTCTGCTCTTTCTTCGGGGCGTCCTTCTTCGCGAAGCGGGGCGAGTCTCTCGAGTCGGGCGCGTCGGGGCCGCGGTTCTTCGCCCACTGCTCGTCGGACAGGCCGCGCAGCACCACCGGCTTGTTCGACGTCGCCTGCGGAGGCGGCCCGCCGGTCCAGCCCATCAGCGCCGCGAAGACCAGCAAGGCGAAGAAGGCGACGTGGGCGCCGAGCGCGAGCACCACGGCCACCAGCGCGCTGATCCACCAGCGGCGGCGAGTCCGTTGAGGGCGGGGCACCAACATCACGGCTCCACTCTAACCACCCGCGAACTCATGTGCATTCCGGGGGTTGGAAATGACAGGGCGCACATTGATTTGGGCGGGGAGAAGGTTCATCCTGTCGCTCCACTCAGCCGCCAAAAGTGGGGGGCGTCACCATGCAAGCCGTTGAATTCTTCGTCGTGAAGGGCGCGAGGTATTCGCAAGAGCGCCGCCACGCGCGCGTGCCCGCTGACTTTCCGGTGCTGCTCAAGACGGAGTCCTTTCGGGTGAGCGACCGCGCCCGCGACGTGTCGGAGTGCGGTGTCGGACTCGAGACCACCCAGCCGCTGCCGGTGATGTCGCTGGTGGGGGTGCGGCTGGAGCTGCCCACGGGGCCCATCGACGTGCTGGGTCGGGTGATGTGGTCGGCTCCCAATTCCATGGGCGTGCGCTTCGAGCAGCTCGACTCACGCCTGTCGGACTCGGTGGCGAAGCTGCGCAGCGAGTTCCAGCGCATCTGACGACGGGCTGAAATTCGGTCAGGCGCGACGGAGGTGCGTGCTACAAGCCGCGCCCTGTCGTGAAGCGCTCCCTGGCTCTCCTCATCGCGCTCTCTGCGCTGGCCGCGCACGCCCAGGCGCCCGACAGCCGCTTCAGCGCCGGTGGTTACTTCCGCGTGATGGCGCGGCCCGACTTCCAGGGCGGCAACGGCCGGCTGGGCTACTGGAACCTCTACGGGCGGTTGATGAATGAAGGCCCGTACGCGGCGCTGGAGATGAAGCTCGATCTCCTGCAGGCGCCGCCGGGATCGAACGAGATCTGGGCCAGCCTGCACGCGCGCGTCGAGGGCGGCTCGGTGAACGCGGCGGATCCATTCAACGGCAGCTTCCTCTTCTTCCGGCTCTCGCAGCTCTACGCGAGGGCGGGGAACATCATCGCGCCGCGGCTGGTGTGGCAGCTCGGCACGCAGCAGTACTTCTTCGGCGATCTGGGGCTGTACGACTTCCGGCCGGCGCAGCTCCTCGAGGACACCATCGGCCTGTCGGTGCGCTACCTCGGCGACCGCGTCGACGCGCTCCTGGCGGTGGGCGACTCGGGTTTCTTCAACCGCTCGACCCAGTACGTGCCCTTCCTCACGGTGGGCGGCGCGCTGCGGCTTCGCCTGGGCGAGCACGTCGAGGTGGGTGGAGGCGGACAGTTGGCCGTGGAGCCGCTCATTCAGGGCAACCGCTTCTCGTCGTACGTGACGCCGGGCGTGCGCTACGAGGACTACGTGCGCAAGGAGGTGCTGCGGCGCTTCCTCGAGGAGAACCCGATGGGCGGGGTGGATCAGTTCCCCCTGCCGGTGCCGGCCTCGCAGACGAGCCTCTCGTACCGGGTGGTGGGCTACCTGGGCTTCGGCAAGCTGGGGCCGCTCAGGTGGAACAATGTCTTCGCCCGCTTCCAGCGGTTGCACCCGCAGAACTTCTACACCGACACCTGGCAGCAGCAGGCGGTGGAGGTCTACGTCGCTGATCTCACGCGCGATCGCTACGTCTTCAACGTGGGTGACGAGGCACAGCTCCAGCTCGTGCCCGAGTGGCTCGACGCGGCGGTGGCCTTCTTCTACGGCTTCGATCGCGACTACGCGAACACCATCCAGGCGTCGGAGTCGAACCGCACCTACGTGTCCGGCATCGTCCGGCTGCAGCTCTACCTGACGCGGGTGGTGCACGTGCTGCTCGAGAACTCGCTGGCGGAGGAGCGCAGCCTGAACGGCAACCTCTTCCGCTCCAACTTCGACTCCATCTTCGAGAGCACGGGCGGGCAGGCCGACTCCCGCGGGCTGGAGTACGGCGACTCGGCGGTGCGGCGGACCTGGCAGCTCAAGACGGGCCTGGTGCTGAACCCCACCGGGCGAGGCGTCTACACCCGGCCGTCGATTCGGCTGCTCTACGGCTTCCAGTACTCGACGCAGCACGCGGCGTTCGGCAACGGGTTCGCCACGAGGCTCGACCAGTACGACGCCTTCACCCCGACGGGCACGATCTCCTGGCACCACCTGGTGTCGCTGGAAGCGGAAGGCTGGTTCTAGATGCGTCGCGTGATGCGCCTGGTGGGTGTGCTGCTGTTGGCGACCGTCTTCGCCGGCTGTCTGCCGAAGATCCCGAAGCAGCGGCTGGCCGAGCGGGCGAAGGTGGCGGTGGTGTACGTGGTGGACCCCTCGCGCGCGGGGGAGAGCTGGTCGCCGCCGGACAGCTTCAAGAAGGCGGTGGCCGCGGAGCTGGATCAGCGCAACCTCGAGGTGGTCGAGCTGCCGCTGGACGCGCTGGGCGGGCAGCGCCTCACCGACGGCCGCGTGGAGGGTCTCAAGAAGGCGGCGGGCGACGCGCCCCTGTTGCTCCTCGTCGAGCAGAAGGTGACGTTCTTCTCGCAGCTCGATGGGCGCTACCGCTGGGAGGTGGGCACGTCGGTGGCGGCGGGGCGACCCGGTGGGACGATGGCGAAGGACGCGTTCGAG
This sequence comes from Myxococcota bacterium, assembly GCA_040752975.1. Taxonomy (GTDB): domain Bacteria; phylum Myxococcota; class Myxococcia; order Myxococcales; family Myxococcaceae; genus JADLDB01. The sequence continues at coordinate 54,438 of JBFMHF010000019.1, read as the reverse complement.
CACCCGGTGGTGCTGCTCTACGATCACGAGCGCGAGAAGGAGGCGATCGCCCAGTCCGCGCAGGACGTGGCGGGCCGCGTCGGCGCGCTGCTCGACGGCCTGCTCGCCGGCGCCAGCGATCTCAAGAAGGCGGCGTCGGGCGATGGCGGCACGGGCGCGGTGGTCAAGCCGAAGGCCATCTACTTCGTGATGGTGGACCGCTTCGAGAACGGCGATCGCGCCAACGACGGCGACGCGGACGTCGCGGATCCGCAGGCCTTCCACGGAGGCGACGTGAAGGGGCTCATCTCGCGCCTCGACTGGATCCGCTCGCTCGGAGTGGACACGGTGTGGGTGTCGCCCCTGTCCCGGATGCGCACCCAGAAGTGGCATGGCCACGGCGCGTTCCACGGCTACTGGACGTGGGAGCTGGGCGAGGTGGAGCCGCGGCTGGCGGACGAGGCGGCCGTACGGGAGCTGCGCGCGGAGCTCACTCGCCGCGGGATGAAGCTGGTGCTCGACGTGGTGCTGAACCACGTCGGGCCCGACGCGCCGCTGCTGTCCGCGCACCCGGACTGGTTTCACCGGAAGGGCGGGGTGACGGACTGGAGCGATCCGCGGCAGCTCGTCGACCATGACGTTCACGGCTTGCCGGATCTCGCCACCGAGAAGCCGGAGGTCGCCGCGTACCTGCTCGACGGCACGCGGAGGTGGCTTCGAGCGCGCCCGGCCTGACGGACTGCGCCTGGACGCGGTGAAGCACGTGCCGCTCGACTTCTGGGCGCGCTTCAACGGCGCGCCGGAGCTGGTCGGGAGGCTGCGGCTGGGTGAGCTGCTCGACGGAGATCCTTCCGAGGTCGCCCGCACGTGGACGAAGGGCGGCTTCACCGCGATGTTCGACTTCCCCCTGGGCTTCGCGATCGCCGACGTGTTCTGCCGCGGCGAGTCGCCGGCGAAGCTGGCCGCGGTGCTGACGAACGATCGCCGCTACCCGGATCCGACGTCGCTGGTGACGCTCGTGGACAACCACGATCTCCCGCGCATCGTGAGCGTGTGCGGGAAGGACGAGGCGAAGGTGGCCGAGGCCCTGACCTTCCTGCTGACGGCGCGAGGAGTGCCGTCCCTCACGTGGGGCACCGAGGTGGGGCTGGACGGGGAGAAGGAGCCGGACAACCGCAGGTCGATGCGCTTCGTGGACCACCCTTTCCGCGCGCTGATCGCCACCTGGCTCGCGGCGCGGGGAGAGCGGGCCTCGCTGCGTGACGGGGCCACGTTGATTCTCGAGGCGACGGAGAAGAAGCTGGTGGTGGCGCGCGTCGCCGCCGCGGAGGCGTCGGTCGTCTACGTCAACCACACGGGAGCGGCGACGACCGCGGCCCTGCTGGACGGCCAGGCCAGGCCAGACGTCGAGCCGGTGCCGGTGGGGGTGACGGTGCGGACGGTGGCGGGCGACTTCTCGGCGCTGCGCGCGCGCGCGGAGCGTGAGTGGAAGGGCCTGGAGCTCCGGGAGGTCACCTTCGATGGGGAAGGGCACGTGGTCGGATCCGGCCCGGAGTTGGGCGACTGGATGCCGGAGAAGGCCGTGCGCCTGCCGGTGACGCTGAAGTTGCCCGTCGGCGGGGTCTTCGAGTTCAAACGCCTCACGCGCGAAGGCGCGGCGGTGAAGTGGGAGCCGGGCGCCAACCGTCTGCTGACGGTGACAGCCGGCGAAGCGCCGCTCCACGTGTCACTCGCCCCGCGCGGGTAGTTCAGTTTTCTGCGGACGGTGACGGGTCGGGGTGGAGCTCGAAGGTGAGCGGGTTTCCGTCGTCATCATACACGTAGGTCCAGCCGCCGTCGCCCGCACCGCTCTCGCGAAGGTCGACCCGCGCGAGCATGAGAAGAAAGTCGACCGCAGCCAGCGTCCCATCGTGGAGACGGGCGTATCTGGCCCAGGTATCTACGCCCGGCGCCTCGAGGGGCAGCGGGAGAAGGAAGTCGAGCGGGCTCGAGAACCTCTTCGTAATGGCGAGAAAGTCCGCGTCGCGCGTCGGTGAGTTCGCCGCGGCGAGCCGCGCGTCGTTGGCGCGCACCGTGGCACCCCAACGGATCCGCAAAGCCAGTCGCTGCAGCCAGTCCAGGTCCGGCTCCCAGGGCCGAGCGGCTCGTGGGCCCGGGGCGAGTCGCTCCCGCTGCGATGCGCTCAGGTGGCGCGAGTACAGGCCCAGCTGAGAGATGACGCTATCCAGCTCGATCACTCGGCTGAACGACGGGTAGCCACCCCGCGCCAGGGTGACTTCGCGGACGAAGGCGCGCTTTTCGTCGGCTGCTGCACGGTCGATCGCGTCCACGCACACGGGCAGCAGGTAGAGCAGCAGCGTTCGTCCCTGATCGGCGCCAAGTGGGCCGTGGGTTTCCGTCAGGGCCCGCGCCCAATGGACCACACTGCAGCAGCCGTGCAGCGCAGCACCGGTGTTGCCCTGCTCGAGTTGGTGGCGCAGGAGCAAAGTGACGGCGCGCTTGCCGGAAGGCTTCAGGTCCGGCGGGAGGTGGGTGGCGCTGGTCCAATCGATGCGGGTGGTGGAGGAGCGGGCACACGAGAGGACGGCAGCCGCGAGGTTCTCGAGTGCCGCCAGATCGCCGCGAATATTCGATGGCAGGGACGCGAGGGGGGCCCCATGGCGAACGCTCTGGACCGCCGCGGACACGTCCTTGTCGAGTTCTTCGTAGATCGGCGGCACCGACGGCAGGGTCCGCACGCACTCCAGGTAGTCTCCGTCCGTCGCGATCTCGGGAGGGGCGTTGGGTCGCGGCCCGCTCAGGCGATTCACGTCCTCGATGAGCCGCTCCCCGAGGGAGTGTTCGCGGATGACGAGAGCGATGATTCCGACGATGAGGAGCGTCACCGGCGCCGCGAGCGCCCACGCCCAGATTCGCTGTCGCCGCTTCATCTTCCCGGCGCGCTCTGGCCCGTCCATGTAGTCGCGGAAGCTACCTCCGACGGGCTCGCCGCGCCGCGTCAATTTGGTTTGACCCCGAAATCAATCCTCCTTAGGAAGCCGCCATCGTCTTGCTGCGCGAGGAGGCTGTCATGGCGAAGGCGAAGGTTCCGGCGAATGGGCATCGGCGAGTGGCGATCGTCGGAGGCCTGCGGACGCCGTTCGTGAAGGCGAACACGGTGTTCAACGACTTGAGCGCGCTCGATCTGGGCCGCATCGTCGTGCAGGAGCTGGTGCAGCGCACCGAGCTCGACGCGAAGGAGCTCGATCTCCTCGTCTTCGGCCAGGTGGTGCCGACGCTGACGGCGCCGTCCGTGGCGCGGGAGATCGTCCTCCTCACCGGGCTGCCGCGCCGGGTGGAAGCGCACACCGTGATGCGCGCGTGCGCAACCAGCATCCAGTCGATGGTGGCCGCGGCCAACGAGATCGCGCTCGGCAACGCGGACGTCGCCATCACTGGCGGCACCGAGTCCATGTCCGACCCGCCGCTCTTCACCAGCCGGCCGCTCGCGCAGGCGCTGGTGAGCGCGTCGAAAGCGAAGAACCTCCCGGCGAAGCTCAAGCCCTTCCAGAAGATCAAGGCGAAGGACCTGCTCCCGGTGCCGCCGGCCATCGCCGAGTACACCACCGGCATGTCGATGGGCGACTCCGCCGAGAAGATGGCCAAGGAGAACGGCATTACCCGCCGCGAGCAGGACGAGATCGCCCTGGCCTCGCACCAGAACGCGGCGCGCGCGTGGAAGCAGGGCGCCTTCGCCGACGAGGTGATGCACGTGCCCGTGCCGCCCCGGTACAAGGAGACGGCGACCACCGACAACATCGTCCGCGACGACACGTCCCTCGAGGCCCTCGCTGCGCTCAAGCCCGTCTTCGATCGCCGCTACGGCACCGTCACCGCCGGCAACGCCTCGCCGCTGACCGACGGCGCGGCCGCGCTTCTGCTGATGAGCGAGGAGAAGGCGAAGGCGCTCGGCTACCAACCGCTGGGCTTCTTGAGGAGCCACGCTTTCGCGGCCACCGATCCCGGCGATCAATTGCTGCAGGGGCCGGCCTACGCCGCGCCCATCGCCCTCGATCGCGCCGGCATGTCCCTCAAGGACATCGATCTGGTCGACATGCACGAGGCCTTCGCCGCGCAGGTGGCCTCCAATCTCCAGGCGCTGGCGTCCAGGTCCTTCGCGGAGAAGCTGGGGCGGCCGGGCCCCGTCGGGGAAGTCGACCGCAGCCGGCTCAACGTGCACGGCGGCTCCATCGCGCTGGGACACCCCTTCGCCGCCACCGGCGCGCGGATCATCCACCAGGTGCTGCGGGCGCTGAAGCGGCGCAACCTCGGCACGGCCCTCGTCACCGTCTGCGCCCAGGGTGGAAATGGCGCGGCCGTCGTCCTGGAGCGCTGACATGAGCACCCCTGGAAAGAACTTCTCCTACGCCGTCGACTCCGGCGTCGCCGTCATCACCTTCGACATGGAAGGCGAGCCGGTCAACACGCTGGCCCCCGCGATCTCCGCCGAGTTCGAGGCCCTGATGACGAAGGCCGCGAGCGATCAGGCCGCGAAGGCGATCGTGATCATCTCCGGCAAGAAGGACAGCTTCATCGCCGGCGCGAAGATCGACATGCTCCAGGCCGTGAAGTCCCAGGCCGAGGCGACCGGCCTCTCCCGCCAGGGGCAGACCAGCTTCGACCGGCTCGACGCCTTCGAGAAGCCAGTCGTGGCGGCGATCCACGGGGCGTGTCTGGGCGGCGGACTCGAGTGGGCGCTCGCCTGCGACTACCGCATCGCCACCGACAGCTCGAAGACGTCGCTGGGCCTGCCCGAGGTGCAGCTGGGCCTCATTCCCGGCGCGGGGGGCACGCAGCGGCTGCCCCGGCTGATCGGCGCGCAGGCCGCACTCGATCTGATCCTCACCGGCCGCAACCTGAAACCGAAGAAGGCGCTCAAGCTGGGGGTGGTGGACGAGGTGGTGCCGACGCCGATCCTCCTGGAGATCAGCAAGCAGCGGGCGCTCGAGCTGGCCAACGGGCTGCTCAAGCCTGAGCGCACGCGCGGGCTGGCCACCGCCGTCGTCGGCAAGAAGTCCTTCTCCGAGATGCTCAAGGGCCTCACCGATCGCGAGGCCTGGGCCGAGCTCGCGCTCGAAGAGAACCCCGTCGGCCGCAAGCTCCTCTTCGATCAGGCGCGCAAGCAGCTCCTCAAGAAGACCCGCGGCAAGTACCCCGCGCCGGAGAAGGCGCTCGAGGTGGTGAAGGTGGGCCTCGAGAAGGGGATGAAGGCGGGCCTCGAGGCGGAAGCGCAGGCCTTCGGCGAACTGGTGATGAGCGACGTGTCGAAGCGCCTGGTGGAGATCTTCTTCGCCACCACCGCGCTCAAGAAGGACAACGGCACGAAGGATCCGTCGGTGAAGCCGAGGCCGGTGCAGAAGCTGGGCGTGCTGGGCGGCGGGCTGATGGGGGCGGGCATCGCCTACGTGGCGTCGGCCATCGAGGACGTGGCGGTCCGCATCAAGGACAAGGACGACGAGGGCGTGCAGCGGGCGCTGGCGCACGTGCGCGGGTTGTACGACGAGCGGGTGAAGAAGCGCTCGATGACCTGGCGCGACGCCGAGAAGAAGATGGCCCTCGTCACCGCCACCACCGACTACTCCGGCTTCAAGCGCTGCGACGTCGTCATCGAGGCCGTGTTCGAGGACCTGAAGCTCAAGCACCAGATGGTGAAGGACATCGAGGCCGTCTGCGGGCCCGAGACCATCTTCGCGTCCAACACGTCGTCGCTGCCGATCACGAAGATCGCCGAGGCCTCGAAGCACCCCGAGACCGTCATCGGGATGCACTACTTCAGTCCCGTCAACAAGATGCCGCTGCTCGAGATCATCACCCACAAGGGCACCGCCGACTGGGTGACGGCCACCTGCGTGGAGGTCGGGAAGAAGCAGGGCAAGACGGTGATCGTCGTCAACGACGGCGTGGGCTTCTACACGTCCCGCATCCTCGCGCCGTACATGAACGAGGCGGCGTACCTGCTGGCCGAAGGCGCCGACATCGCCGAGGTCGATCGCGCGCTGGTGGACTTCGGCTTCCCCGTCGGCCCCATCACCCTGCTCGACGAGGTGGGCATCGACGTCGCCGCGAAGGTGGGGAAGATCATGCACGACGCCTTCGGCGATCGCATGCTGGCGCCCGACACCACCGACGCCCTGGTGAAGGACGGGCGGCTGGGCCGCAAGGCGAAGAAGGGCTTCTACACGTACGACGACGCGAAGAAGAAGGAGGTCGACCAGACCGTCTACGCGCTCCTCCCGCACGGGAAGGACCGCAAGCGCTTCGATCGCTACGAGATGGCCGAGCGCTGCGTGCTCCAGTTCGTCAACGAGGCGGTGCGCTGCCTGGGTGAAGGCATCCTGCGCAGCCCGCGCGACGGCGACATCGGCGCCATCTTCGGCCTCGGCTTCCCTCCCTTCCTCGGCGGGCCCTTCCGCTACGTCGATGCCCAGGGGCTGGGGAAGATCCTCGAGCGCACGGAGCACTACCAGGAGCGCTTCGGCAAGCGCTTCACGCCCGCGCCGCTCCTCACCGAGTACGTCAAAGCCGGGCGCCGCTTCTACTGAAGTGCCGGCGTCCGTCTCTCATCCCGCGCTGCGCGTCTTCGACCGCCTGCCGCTGCGCGAGCGGCTCTTCGTGCGCGCCCGACTCTTCTCGGCGCCGCTGGTCGAGTTGGCCCGCCGCGCGGAGGGCGGCCGCATCGTCGACGTGGGCTGCGGGCACGGCGTCCTGTGCGCCCTCCTCGCCGTCGGCTTCCCGGATCGCCAGGTGGTGGGCATCGATCCCGATCCGCGGAAGATCGACTGGGCGCGCGCATCCGTCGGCCGCCTCCCCAACACCCGCTTCGAGGCCGTCACCGTCGATGCGCTCGCCGAGCGCGAGGCGTCCAGCTTCGACTGCGTCACCGTCGCCGACGTGCTGTACCTCCTCCCGCCGGCCGGCTGGCCAGGCTTCCTCGGCACCTGCCGTCGTCTGCTCCGGCCCGGGGGTCGGCTGCTCCTCAAGGAAGCCGAAGACGACGGCTCCTGGCGGGCGAAGAAGGCCCTCTGGCAGGAAAGGCTGATGGTGGGACTTGGGCGCACACGGGCCAGCGGGGGCCTGGGCTTTCAGCCCCGTGCGGTGACGCTGGAGGCCCTGCAGGTGGCCGGCTTCCGGGTGGGCGAGGTCCTCCGCCTCAGTCGCGGCTTCAGCACCCCGCATGTGCTTTTCGACGCACGCTCTGTGTAGGATGCGGGCCGCTCAAGGGGGGCCGCTGGGTAAGGGCCTTGGAATCGAAAGTCCGGGAGAACACCTCGACATGAAACGACTCTTTGTGCTGGCGCTCGGGAGCGCCTGGTTGGCCTCGTGCGGCTGCGGGGCTCCGGCGAAGAAGTGCACCACGGTGGCCGAATGCGATCCCGGACAGATCTGCTCGATGGGTGAGTGTCGCGCGGCCAACACGGGGGGCGGCGGCGGCAACGGAGGAGGAGGCGGCGGCGGCGCCGGCGCCGGGGGAGGAGGCGGCGGGGGAACGATCGTCACCGGCTGCGATCCGATGGCCTTCGACAACGCCACCCGCGACACCGACTGCGACGGCCTGTCGGATCTCGAGGAGTACAACACCCCGTACGCGAACAACGCCAAGACGGATCCCTGCAACTCGGACACCGACGGCGACGGCGTGGTGGACGGCGTGGAGCTCGGCAAGACCATGTCGCCTTCCGCGGCGTGCACCGGCTTCGTGGGCGACGCGCAGCCCAACACCAAGACGATCCCCACCGTCCCCGACACCGACGGTGACGGCTTGTCCGACGGGCAGGAGGACGCGGACAAGAATGGGCGGGTGGACGCGAACGAGACCCACCCGGCGAGGATGGATACGGACTGCGACGGCTTCTCCGACAAGGAGGAAGTGGACATGGCCGCCGGGTGCGCCACCAACCCCACGCTTCGAGACACCGACGGCGACGGCCTCCCCGATGGCGTCGAAGGCGGCCTGCAGCCCACCGGCGCGGATCCGATGGTGTGTACGTACACCGCGGGCACCTTCGACTCGGATCCCCCGGTTCGCACCAACGCCTGCAACGCCGACTCGGACGGCGACGGCATTCAGGACGGCGCGGAGGACACCAACAAGAACGGCAAGGCGGACATGGGGGAGCTCGATCCCAACAACATGGGGGACGGCAGCGGCGTGGCCCAGCAGGCCTGCGCCACGGTGAACCTGCGGCCGATCAACTTCCACATCTCCGGGGCGCCTGACGTGCAGATCGCGCTGGTGCCGTCCTTCAGTGAGATCTCCCGGCTGACGGACTCGACGGGGGAGCGCGGCTTCGCCTTCTTCGATCCCACGAGCAAGGTGGGAGGCATCGCCATCTCCAAGACGCCTCAGGGCAACGACGCCACCGCCGAAGAGAACAACGGTCGTTCGCGCATCGGCAACACCTCGGCTCCGCTGACGCAGACCTTCACCACCTGGGACGGCTTCAGCGGCAGCGTTCGCGCCGTGTACGACGTGAGCGGCAACCAGGACGTGAAGGCCCGCATCAACACCATCGCCCAGAACTACCTGGGGATGAACGCGATGGGCCTCTTGCAGGGCACCGCCGGCGCCACCGGCCCCTTCAAGGTGGTGGCCGAGTACGTGTACCGCACCAACATGCGCGCGGTGGTGGTGATCGCCATCGTCCCGGCCAACCTCTACACCGGCCAGGCGCTCTTCCAGGTGGACGACGCGGCGGGTGGCACGGCGCTCGCGCAGGTGGGTGACTACGCCAACACGCAGTGCGAGGTCTTCGCCGCGACCGTCAACCAGAAGGTCGACTTCCTCTGGGTGGTGGACGACAGTTGCTCGATGGCCTCCTCGCAGACCGCGGTCGCCAACGCGGGCAGCCTCTTCGGCCAGAAGCTGGGGAACGCCGGCCTCGACTGGCGCGCGGCGGCTGTAACGACGGGCTGGTACCCGAACTTCTACGATGGCTCGATCCGCGATTGGACGGCGATCGCGGCGACCATGACCAGCTGGTTCTCGGGAAGCGGGGCCTTCGGAACGGGTGGCAGCGGCGACGAGCGGGGCTTCTCGGCTGTCCAGGCCTTCGTCAACCGGACTGGGCCGCAGACCGCGGGCGTGTTCCGCAACGACGCGCAGGTCCACATGATCTTCCTCACCGACACGCACGAGCAGTCGGGGATCTCGCCGGCGGCGATGAACACCTACCTCGCCAACCGCTTTCCGGGCCAACGCGTCGTGGCGCATGGTGTGCTTTGCCCCGAAGGCACCAGCTGCGCCAACGAGGATCCGGAAGACCCTGTCGGCAAATACCACACGCTGGCACGCAGCACCGGTGGCGTCATCGGCAACATCATGGTCTTCAACCCGGCCAACCCCACCCCGGCGGAGCGGACGCAGCAGGCCAACACCATCGACGCGATCCTCTCCGCCGTCATCGGCGGTACCGGGACCCAGCTGCAGCGTCCACCCATCTCCGCGACGATCAAGGTCGCGGTCGCCACCACCCGCGGCACGTGCAACGCGGCCGACGTTCCCCGCGATCGCACCAACGGCTGGGACATCGATCCAGCCACGCGGCGCATCGTCTTCTTCGGCAACTGCATCCCCTCGGCGGCGGGGGTCCAGGTGGCCGTGTCGTACAAGTCCTGGAACGACGCGTCGCCGGATCCCGGCGGCGATCCCTGCGGCTCCACCTGCGTCGCGCCGCTGGTGTGCGATCCCAACTCGCGCAGCTGCATCTGCCCGTCGGACTGCGGCGGCTGCGCGTCGGGCCTGACCTGCAACGTGCCGACGTGCACGTGCGAGCCGACGATCAACTGAGGGACGTCTTCTCTCCCTGACCTCTCCCCCGATGGGGGAGAGGAGACCGTCAGCACAGGTCGCCGTACGCGCAGAGGCGGATGTCGCGATCCTTGAGGGCCTGGCGCACGCGCCCGCTGGTCACGGCGGTCAGCTCCTGCTCCCAGCCGTAGCGCCAGCCGGGCTCCTGCGGCACCACGCCCGGGTCCATGCCCGGGTGGGTGACGATCTCGTGATCGCCGGGCCCCAGGGCGTCGATGAGGCGCAGGAGGCGCTTCTCGTTGAGCCGCCCCGACTCGAAGACACCGTGCGCGCGCACCCGCTTCACGCCACGCGCCTGCTTGAAGCCCGCCAGCCCCGTCAGCACCGCCGCCTTGAGCCCCGCGCGCGGGTAGACGAGCCAGCGGGGGCTCGGCCGCGAGACCGGCCAGCGCATCGGCACGCCCAACTCGGCGGCCAGCACCTCGACGATCGACGTGAGGCCCGGGAGCAGGTGCAGGTGCTGGTGCGTGTCGAGGTGATCGATCTCCGCGCCCAGCTCGCGGGCCCTGCGCACCTGCGCGCGCAGCTCCAGCACGATCTCCTCGGCGGGCACCAGCCGCGCCAGCCAGGCCGCCGACAGCTCCGCCCAGTTCTTCCGGAAGCGCCCTCCCGGGGCCAGCCAGCGCACGTCCCGCGCCGGCGCGGCGGGGTTCAGGTGTGTGGTGAGGCAGAGGTGGAGACCCAGCGCGAGCTTCTCCCGGCGGGCGCGGCGCACGGCCTCGGGGGCGGTCGGCCCGGTGGCGAGCAGCGAGGCGGAGGTGACGACGCCTTCGATCCGCGCGCGGAAGATGCCTTCGTCGAGGCGCGGGTGGAGGCCCAGATCGTCGGCGTTGATGACGAGGCGGATCATCTCAGGGGACGCCCGCGGCGCGGCGGCCGGGCAGGGCGGTGACGGACGGCGGGAGACGGACGGGGCGCACCGGATCGCCTGGGGCCTTCGTCTCGCCGTAGAGGGAGACCAGCTCGCGGACGATGTTGGCGATCACCCCTGGGCTGGCGAGCGTCGACTCACCGCGCGTGCGGGGGAAGTAGTCCACCCCCATCTGAAAGACCCGGAAGCCCTTCTTGCAGGCCTTCACCACCAGTTCGGCGTCGATGAAGGAGCCCTGGCTCTTGAGCTCGATGGCCTCCAGCACGCGCCGGTGCACCACCTTGAACGAGAAGTTCACGTCCTTCACGTTGACGCCGAAGAGCGTCCGGATCAGCGAGTTGTAGACGAAGCTGTAGAGGATCCGTTTCGGCCCCTCGCTGGTCCGATCGAAGCGGAAGGCGCAGATCATGTCGGCCTCGAGGTAGTCCAGCAGGTGCAGCGCGCGCTCGAGCTCGTCGAGATCGAACGGGAGATCCATGTCCGAGTAGACGACCAGATCCTTGGTGCTCGACATGAAGCCGGTGCGCATCGCGCCCCCCAGCTTCAGGTTCACCTCGTGCGAGACGCAGCGGATCCGCGGATCGGCCCGCGAGAGCTCCTCGGCGATCTCCCGGGTGCGATCGGTCGAGGCGTCGTTGACGACGATGATCTCCCAGTCATCGGCCAGCCGCTCCAGCACGACCTTCGCGCGCGAGACGGTGCGCTCGACGTAGGCCTCTTCGTTCCACGCGGGGAAGAACACGCTGATCGACGGGCGGGCCATGGCGCTTTTCCGGGCGGCGTTGTGTCACACCTGCGAGACGCCTCCAAGCCTGGGTCGGCGCGGAAAGGCTGCAACGCAGGGCCCCCGGGTGGTGCCGGCGCCCGTTTGGCACTATGCAGGCAGGTCCATGGGGGACCGCTGGACAGCCCTGGTGGTGGGTGAGGCCACGCTCGCCAGGGAGCCGGTGCGCGCCGCCCTCGAGGCCCTGGGAGCGCGCCTCCAGGTCGCCACGTCCGTCACCGACGCGCTGCGCCTGCAGGTCGATTCCCCCTGCGCGCTGGCGTTGATCGAGCTCGTCGTCGGGGAGGGCAGCGGCCTCACGGTGCTCGAGGCGCTTCGGGAAGACGGCGGGCGCACGCCGGTGCTGGTGATCGGCCTGGCTGACGCCGAGCAGCGGGCGGCGATCCTCGACGCCGGCGCAGACGACGTGATCGCCCCGGACACGCCGGTGGTGGAGCTGAGCGCGCGGGTGCGCCGCCAGCTGGATCACGCCCGCCACCGCGCGCACCTCGAGGGGGAAGTGCGGCGGCTCCACGAGCTGAGCGTCACCGACGGCCTCACCCAGCTCGCCAACCACCGCCACTTCCAGGAGCGCCTGCGCGAAGAGTTTCGCCGCGCTCAGCGCTACGACGATCCGCTCGCGTTGATTCTCCTCGACGTCGATCACTTCAAGCAGCTCAACGACGCGCACGGCCACCAGTTCGGCGACGAGGTGCTGCGGGCCTTCTCCGAGTGCCTGCGGCGCGCGGTGCGGGAGACCGACTTCGTGGCCCGCTACGGCGGCGAAGAATTCGCGGTGCTGCTGCCGAAGACCCACCTCGGCGGCGCCCTCACCGTGGCCGAGCGCATCGCCGACGACCTCCAGCGGCTGCGCCTCGGAGAGCAACGGATCGCCGTCACCGCGTCCTTCGGCGTCTCCAGCTACCCGGGTCGCACCGTCACCGCCCCAGAGCACCTGGTCCGTACCGCCGACGAGGCCCTCTACCGGGCCAAGGGGGAGGGGCGGAACAAGATCAACCTCCACCAGCCCGCACTTGCCACGCTGCCCGGGAGCAGTGGAACCCGGGTCTAGAATGACCTCAAATAGGGCAATGGGTCGTTTCCGACCCGCCCGGGGTGGGTCATTTCGATGCAAGCCACGAGAAATACAGCCATTTTCTGGAGGGAAGGTTGGCCGTGAGGTTGCTTGGACCCGCGGCCATGGAGACGGCGGAAGAGGTGAGAGAAGGGCGCCGAGGCCGGCTGCTGCTGGTGGATGACGAGGAGAACATCCTTCGATCGCTGCGCCGGGTGCTGCGCGGCGGCGACTGGGACATCGAGACGGCAGGCAACGGCGCGACGGGCCTCGAGGTGTTCGAGCGCTTTCAGCCCGACGTGGTGATCAGCGACTTCCGCATGCCGGGGATGAGCGGGGTGGAGCTGCTCACGCAGGTGAAGGTCCGCTCGCCCCGCACCCAGCGCATCCTCCTGACGGGCAACGCGGATCATCTCGCGCTGGAAGAGGCGATCAACCGCTCCGAGATCTTCCGCTTCATCAGCAAGCCCTGGAACGACGCGCAGCTCGTGTTGACGGTGCGCAGCGCCTTCGAGCAGCACCGGCTGATCGACGAGAACGAGCGGCTGTTGCGGCTCACCCAGGCGCAGAACGCCGAGCTGCGGGAGCTCAACGTCGAGCTGGAGGCCCGGGTGCAGCAGCGCACGCTGATGATCGCCCGCGCCAAGCGCGACTGGGAGCTGTCCTTCGACGCCATCGAGACCCCGATGGCGGTGATCGAGGACGGCTTCGTGGTGCGTCGCGCCAACCGCGCCGCGGCGGCCCTCAGTAAGCGCTCGCTGACGGAGATCGAGCAGCGCCCCCTGTGCCACAAGTTCCTCTTCGATCGGGACACGCGGTGTGACGGGTGTCCTCTGCACGACGATCTCGCCGAGCCGAGGTCGTCCGAGATCAAGCACGGCGCGCGCACGCTGGTGGCGCAGGCCTTCCCCATGGGTGACGAGCAGGTGGCGGTGTGCAGCTACCGCGACGTGACCGACGAACGGGCGCTGACGCGGCGGCTGGTGGAGAGCGAGAAGATGATCGCCATCGGCAACCTGGCCGGCGGCGTAGCGCACGAGATCAACAACCCGCTGGGTGGCATCCTCGCCTTCTCCCAGCTCATGCAGCGCGAGCCGGGCCGGACCAGGAGCGATCTGGAGTCCCTGGGGCTCATCGAGGAGAGCGCGCTGCGGTGCAAGCGCATCGTCGAGAGCCTGCTCAAGTTCAGCCGCCAGCCGCGGGCCGACGATCGCCGGGAAGTCGACCTCACCCGCTGCGTGGAGGACGCGGCCCTGCTGTTCCGCGCCCAGGCGCGCAAGCACGCGAAAGTGAAGCTGGACGTGGCGCTGGGCTCCAGGCCCCTGATGGTCTACGCGGACGCGGCGCAGCTGGGCCAGGTGGTGCTCAACCTGCTGCACAACGCGCTTCAGGCGCTGCCTGACTTCGCCGGGGCGATCACCGTCACTTCCGGCGAGGAGGACGGTCACTGCTTCTTCTCCGTCCGGGACACGGGCTGCGGGATCCCGGAGGCTCATCGCTCCCGCATCTTCGAGCCGCACTTCACCACCAAGCCTCCGGGCGAAGGCACCGGCCTGGGGCTGTCGATCGCGTACCGCATCGTCGAAGACCACGGCGGCCACTTCACCGTGGAGTCCACCCCAGGCCAGGGCAGCACCTTCACCGTCACGATCCCACGTCACCGAGCCACCCAGCCCACCCCATCATGAAGACCGAACCCAGAAAGCCCCGCGTCCTGGTCGTCGACGACGACAAGATCGTGCTGCGCGCCGCCACCGAGATCCTCCAGCGCGTCGGTTACAGCGTGCTGGCCATCGACGACGCCGTCGAGGCGCTCGCCACCATCAAGGACCCGGCCATCGACGTGGCCTGCCTCGACATCAAGATGCCCAACCTCTCGGGCATGGACCTGCTGCGCGCCTTCAAGAAGGACCGGCCGGACGTCGAGGTGATCATGATGACCGCCTTCGCCACGGTGGAGACGGCGGTGGAGGCGGTGAAGGCCGGCGCGTACGACTACCTCACCAAGCCCTTCGAGAACATCGACGTGCTGTCGCTGGCCGTGGGGCGGGCGGTCGAGAAGAAGTCGCTGCGCGATCGCACCCGGGTGCTGGAAGAGGCGCTCGTGGCGCGCGCGTCCTTCGAGGAGCTGGTGGGCCAGTCGCCGCAGATGCGGGCCGTGTTCGATCTCGTGGAGACGGTCGCCTTCTCGGGCGCCACCGTGCTGATCCAGGGCGAGAGCGGCACCGGAAAGGAGCTGGTGGCCCGCGCCATCCACTTCCGCAGCCCCCGCAAGGACAAGCCCTTCGTGGCGGTCAACTGCTCGGCCCTCACCGAGACGCTGCTGGAGAGCGAGCTGTTCGGCCACGTGCGCGGCAGCTTCACCGGCGCCACCAGCAACAAGAAGGGCCTGTTCGAGGCGGCCGACGGGGGCACCATCTTCCTCGACGAGATCGGCGACGTGACGCCCGCCATGCAGGTGCGCCTCTTGCGCGTGCTGCAGGAAGGGGAGGTCAAGCGGGTGGGCAGCAACGAGAGCACCCGGGTGGACGTGCGGGTGATCGCCGCCACCAACATCGACCTCGCCCGGGCGAAGAGTGAGGGGCGGTTCCGGGAAGATCTCTTCTACCGCCTCAACGTGATCACCGTGGAGCTGCCTCCTCTGCGCGATCGCCCGGAGGACATTCCGCTCCTGGCGCAGCACTTCCTGGCGCGGTTCCGGCAGAAGACGGGGAAGAACGTCACCGGCTTCTCGCCGCAGGCCACGGAGGCGCTGACCTGCGCGAGGTGGGTGGGCAACGTGCGCGAGCTGGAGAACGCCATCGAGCGCGCGGTGGTGTTGACGACTGGCCCGGTGATCGAGCTCGAGGATCTCCCGCCCGAGGTGAAGAACCAGCGCCAGCGGGGCAGCAGTGAGGTGGAGGTGTTGAGCCTCGCGCACCTCCCCTACGCCCAGGCCAAGAAGCTGGCGATGCGCGCCTTCGAGCGGCGCTACCTGTCGGCGCTGTTGGAGAAGTCCGGCAACAACGTGTCGGAGGCGGCGCGGGCGGCGGGGGTCGATCGCTCCAACTTCCGCCGGCTGCTCAAGCAATACGAGGTGGGTGGCCGCTCGATGAAGCCGAGCGCGGACGACGAGGCCGAGCGCATCGACTCCTGATCGGCTTCATCCATCCTCCCCCGGCTCCTTCGGGGCCCGCACCGCCCGCAGCTCTTCCATCCTCACCCGGTGGGCCTTCTCTTCACCGCTGTCGGACGGCTCGTAGAAGCGCTGCCCGCGCAGGCCCTCGGGCAGGTACTGCTCGGCCACCACGTGCCCCTCGAAGTCGTGCGGGTACTGGTAGCCCGCGCCGTAGCCCAGCGACTTCATCAGCTTCGTGGGCGCGTTGCGCAGGTGGTGCGGCACCGGCAGCGGCCCCTGGCTCAGCACCGCCTCGCGCGCCTTCGCCCAGGTGGTGAGCGCGGTGTTCGACTTGGGCGCCAGCGCCAGGTACGTGACGGCCTGGGTGAGCGGCAGCGTGCCTTCGGGGAAGCCGACCAGCTCGACCGCGTGCAGCGCCGCCACCGCCACCTGCAGCGCCCGGGGATCGGCGTTGCCCACGTCCTCGCTGGCGAAGATCACCATGCGCCGCACGATGAAGCGCGGGTCTTCCCCGGCCTCGATCATCCTCGCCAGCCAGTAGACGGCCGCGTCGGGATCGGATCCACGCATCGACTTGATGAAGGCCGAGACGACGTTGAAGTGCTCTTCGCCGCCCTTGTCGTAGAGGAGCGTGCGCTGCTGCAGCGCCTCCTCCGCGCTCGTGCGATCGACGCGATCGCCACCGTGCTGGGCCGCGACCTCCAGCGCCGTCAGCGCCCGCCGCGCGTCTCCCCCAGCCACGTTGCAGATGAAGGCCAGCGCGTCGTCGTCCACCTTCACCCGGCCGGCAAGCCCGCGCGGATCGGCGACCGCCCGCCGCAGCACCTCCTTGAGCTCGTCCTCCTCGAGGCCGCGCAGCGTCACCACCCGCATCCGGGACAACAGCGCCGCGTTCACCTCGAAAGACGGGTTCTCGGTCGTAGCCCCGAGGAGCGTGACGGTGCCCCTCTCCACGTGCGGCAGCAGCGCGTCCTGCTGGGCCTTGTTGAAGCGGTGGATCTCGTCGACGAAGAGGATGCTGCGCTGCCGGTTGAGCTTCTTGCGCTCCTCGGCCGCCGCGACGGCCTCGCGCAACTCCTTCACGCCGGCCAGCACCGCGGACAGCGCCTCGAAGTGTGCCCCGGTGGCGTTGGCGATGATCCGCGCCAGCGTCGTCTTCCCCGTGCCCGGCGGCCCCCAGAAGATCATCGACGGCACCTGATCCTGCTCGATCGCCCGGCGGAGCAGCCGGCCTTCCCCCGTGAGGTGCTCCTGCCCCACGTACTCGTCCAGCGTGCGCGGGCGCATCCGCTCGGCCAGGGGCGCGCTCACCTTCGCTTCCTGCTCCACCGCGTGCTCGAAGAGGTCCACCTGACCCGCTCTCTTACGGCAATCGGGGCCCCGCGGGAGGCCTTTGCGCGCGCGCGCGTTGACTTGAGAATCAACTCTGGCGATACAGCGCGGGAGGAGGCCTCTCCATGGCGAGCAAGAAGGCGGTCATCACCTGTGCGCTGACCGGGGTGTTGACGGATCCCGAGCAGCACCACGTGCCGGTGACGCCCGAGCAGATGGCGAAGGAGGCGAAGCGGGCTCGGGACGCGGGGGCGGCGATCGTCCACGTGCACTTCCGCAACCAGGAGCCGGGGCTGGGGCGGCTGCCGTCGTGGGATCCCTCCGTGGCGCAGGCGATCTGCGACGCGATCCGCGCGGAGGTGCCCGACATTCTCCTGAACCTCTCGACGGGCGTGGTGGGGCCGGACATCTCGGGGCCGGTGGCCTGCCTCGAGCGGGTGAAGCCCGAGATGGCGGCGCTCAACGCGGGATCGCTCAACTACCTCAAGCTGCGCTCCAACAACGAGTGGGCGTGGCCGCCGATGCTGTTCGACAACCCGGTCGAGAAGATCGAGGCCTTCGAGAAGGTGATGAAGGCGCACGGCATCGTGCCGGAGTGCGAGTGCTTCGACACGGGCATCGTGCGCAGCGTGGCCCTCTTCGCGAAGAAGGGCATGGTGCCCAACCCCCCGCACATCTCCCTGGTGATGGGGGTGGAGTCGGGCATGCCGAACAAGGCGTCGTGGCTGCCGCTGGTGCTCGAGGAGATGCTCCCGGGCACGCACTGGCAGGTGATCGGCATCGGCCGGCAGGAGGTGTGGGCGCTGCACCGGGCCTGCGCGGAGCTGGGCGGGGACCTCCGCACGGGCCTCGAAGACACCTTCTACCTGCCGGACGGCGCGAAGGCGTCGAGCAACGGGCAGCTGATCGAGGCGATGGCGAGGGTGGCGCGCGAGGCGGGGCGGGAGATCGCCACGCCCGCCGAGGCCCGGAAGATCCTCGGGCTGCGTGCAGCCTGAGGGCGGGGGCGAAACGGAAGCGGGGCTTCGCCCGTTGAGGTCGGGGGAGGCTCCCCGTGTCGGCTTCGGGCACACCCCTTGAGTCGTTGAATTCCGGGCCGGAGCGGGTCAGAACCGCGCACTGGATGTCCGACACCGCGCGGAAGGTCCTGGGGGGTGCTCTGGCGGTCGCGTTCCTCATCGCGGCGGCGGTGGTGTCGTCGCAGGTGGGGGCGTCGGCGCGCGCGCGGGCGGAAGCAGAGGCGCGCGCGGCCGTCGAGGAGAAGGTGACGAGCGCGGCGGATCGCGTCGGGGCATCGAAGCTCGAGCTCGAGACGATCGCGCGGAGCGGCGCGCAGAAGCTCCGCACGTCGCTCAGGGACGTCGACGAGGCGGCGCTGCGTGAGGCGGGCGGGCCTGAGTCGCTGGCGAAGACGATCCACGACATCCTCGAGGCGGAGGACTGGTGGGAGGCCTTCCGTGGCAGTGGCCACAGCGAGCTCTTCTTGGCGGGCCGCCCGGTGGGTGAGGTGCCCGAGGCGCTGCGCCCGGTGCTGCTCTCGCTGGCCGAGCGCGCGGAGACGGCGGGGGTGGTGTCGGAGCTCTTGGCGCTCGACGGCGTCCCCTCGGTGGTGGCGGCGACGCTGCTCGACCTCCCCACGAAGGTGCCGCTGCGGTTGGTGCTGGTGATGCACCGGCCGGTCGACGAGGCCACCGTCACCCGGCACGCCACGGAGCTGGGCGTCGCGCTGGCGCTGGCGGGCGCCTCGGCGACGGTGGCTGGCGGAATCCCCACGGCGAGGCCCTGGCTGGACGGCTTCCTCCAGCAGGGCACGAAGTTCTCCACCTCCTGCTGCGCGTCACGCGATCTGGTGGCTGGCCTGCGGCTGGTGGTGGCGAAGGACCCTTCATCGCTGCTGGGCGCCGCCGAGGCCTCGGCGGGCCGGGCGAGGATCGTCAGCTTCGCGGTGGCGCTGGTGCTGGCGGGGCTGGGGCTGTTCCTCACCTTCCGCAAGGGCGGCGACGAGAACGAGAAGCTCCTGCGGGAGACGGCGGCGGCGCTCGTCGCCCAGCGGGAAGAGCTGCAGCGCCTGTCGCAGCAGATCAGCAACCCGAACATCGCGCTCAACCCCAACGCGTCCCCCGCGGTGACGGGCGCGTCGGATCCCGCGCTCGCAGCGACGAGCGCTTCGGTGGCCCAGTCCCGCTACGAGGAGCTGGCGCCGCTGGGGCAGGGTGGGATGGCGAAGGTCTTCGTGGCGATGGTGCGCGGGGCCGAGGGCTTTCGCCGGCTCTTCGTGGTGAAGCGGCTGCGCCCTGAGCTGGCCGGCACCGAAGAGCTGGTGAACCAGTTCATCGACGAGGCCCGGCTGGGGGCGTCGCTGGTGCACTCCAACGTGGTGCCGGTGCTGGACTTCGGACGCGACGCAGACGGCTACTACATGGCGCTCGAGTACATCCTCGGGCGTGACGTCGACGCCGTGGTGCAGGCCTCGATGAAGAAGCGCGGCCGGGCGCTCGAGGTGCCGGTGGTGCTGGGCATCGCCCAGGAAGCGCTCAAGGCGCTGTCCTACGCGCACACCAAGACGGACGAGTCGGGCAAGTGGCTGGGGCTCGTGCACCGGGACGTCTCCCCCAACAACCTGATGATGACCGCGCGCGGCGAGGTGAAGCTGCTCGACTTCGGCATCGTCAAGGGCGAGCACCGGCTGACGAAGACGCAGACGGGCGTGGTGAAGGGGAACCTCTTCTTCATGTCGCCGGAGCAGGCGAAGGGCCTGCCGCTGGACGGGCGCAGCGATCTCTTCTCGCTGGGGCTGGTGCTCTTCTACGCCGCCACCGGCGAGACCCTGTACACGGGCAGCACCAACTTCGAGCTGCTCACCCGCGCGGCGCAGGGCGTACTGGAGGTCGACCTCGCGCGCCTCAAGGCCTTGCCCGAGCCGCTGTCGTCCCTGCTGCAGAAGGCGCTGAAGGAGGATCCCGCCCAGCGCTACGCGGACGCCGAGGACTTCGCGCGCGCCATCGCCGCCACCGGCCAGGTCGCCACCGCGGCGGAGCTCAAGCAGGTGATGGAGCTCCTCCTCAAGGACGAGCTGGCCGAGGAGCAGGCGCGGTTTGCTCCGAGAGAGGGCGCATGAGATTCCAGGCGATCGCCGTGCTGGTGGCGCTCAGTGGCTGCGCGGAGCCGGAGGGCCTCGAGGCGAAGGTCTGGACGGTGGAGGACTTCCTGCGGCTCGCTCCGGAAGGGCAGGACCTCGGCGGCTTCCGGGCCGATCAGCTCGTCGTCCTCGAAGGCCAGCCCATTCCCTTCCGCAGCCGGCCGTATGCGGCGAGTGACGTGCTTCAGGGGCCCGGCTACGGGCTGACGCCCTTCCCGGCCTTCGCGGACGGCCAGCCCGCGTCCTTCACCGTAACGGAGATCTGGTTCGCGCACCCGACGCCGTGGATCCAACCGGGCTACGTGATGGCTTCGCGGCTGACGCCGGAGCCCACTCCGCTCGGGGGCCTCAACATCTTCCCTGTCGGTGTCGAGGCGACGTTCTATTCACCCTTTTGGCAGCTCTTCTATGCGCTCGCTCCCGACGCCGGGCAGGACGAGTTCAGGAGCGCGACCGCGGTGCTGGGCGCGCACCTGCCGCTGCAGCGGGCGTCGCTGGTGTATTGCCCGTTGGCGCCGGCGGACGGCGGGGTAGCAGCTCCGGCGGGCGTCGACGCGGGCCCCACGCACCCCTGGCTGCTGGTCGACGATGTCGGAGGCGACGGGGGCTGGCCCCAGGCGGCGCGGCCCATGCCCATGGCCACCTCGTGGGTTGACGGTACGCGCGTGCCGTATTTCCGCGGAGGCGTGGATCGGATCGAGGGCGTCGATCAGCTTCCGGTGGAGCACCCGCTCTACACCTTCGCGGTGGCGGCGTCCGATGGCGGGAGGGCGCTGCTCCCCATCCCCGCGGTCCTGCCGGAGGAGCCGTTCCGGTCGTCCTTCGTTCGCCGCACGGACGTGCTGGTGGGCGCCTCGTCCGCCGTCTTCGTGCCTCCCGATCGTCCCGAGCTGATCGCACTCCTGCGAGGCATGGGCGTGAAGGTCGCTTGCCCGCAGCTGGACGAGTCGACCGCGCGGCTGAGGCTGGGGGCGGTCATCGACCAGGCATCCTGCGTGCGCGGCAGGCCCACCGTCTCGGGGTGCGTGGACAATGAGCCCGACGGTGGCGGGGACGACGGCGGAGTCCTTGATCCGATCGGCGGCTGCGAGTTCCTCGACTCGGCGGCCGCCGTACGCGGGGTGAACAGCTCGCGGATCATCCCCACGGAGACCACCCTGGCCATCGGGGTGACGCAGGTTGGCCGGGAGCTGGGCCCATGAGCGCTCGCCTGGCGTTGGTGGCCTGGGTGCTGGCTTCCGCGGCGTGGGCGCAGGACGCCGGCGTGGAAGAGGTGGAGGTCGTCGACATCGACGACGTCACGACCGGCTACACGCCGCCTGAGGAACAGTCCCACGAGGCGCTGCGCTTCACGGGCTACGTCGACGTCGGCTTCGCCAAGGCGACCGGTGACGGCACCAGCTGGGTGGACTCGGACACGCGCGTGCCGCTGGACTATGGCGCGGATCCCTTCGCCACCGCCGTCAACTCGCGCGGCGAGGTCGCCTCCAACGACGCTGACGGGCGCTTCACCAACGGCTTCCTGCCGCGCTCGGTGGGCATCGGGGGCAACGCCAGCTTCCTCATCAACACCGCGAGCGTCGACGTGCGCTTCCAGCCTCGCGGGTTGCCGATCTTCGTCTTCGCGCGCGCGCAGTTGATGCCGCGGCTCTTGCCCACCGGCGATCAGACACGCCTCGAGCTGCAGCAGGCCTTCGGCCGCCTCTCGCCCTTCGCCTCGCAGGAGCTGGCCTTCTTCCTCGGCAAGTTCGACTCGGTGTTCGGCATCGAGTACCTCGAGAACGAGGCCAACTTCCGCGTCGGGGTGACGCCCTCGCTCATCGCCCGGTACACCACCGGCCACGGACTGGGCGCGAAGGTCTTCTACCGCTTCCAGCTCCCCTCGGTGATGTCGGCCATCAGCGTCAACGCGGCGCTGACCAACAACGGCACGCGGATCGAGGCGCTGGTACCGCCCGACGCCAGCGTGATGGGGGTGCCCGTGGCCTCGGCGCGCATCGGCTACGAGCTCAACTTGAAGGACGTGCAGGCGAAGGCGGGCTTCTCCGGCCTCTACGGCCCCCGGAACGATCAGCGGACGACCGGCGCGCGGCAGATGGCCTTCGGCGCCGACGTGCGGCTCAACTGGGGCGGGCTTTCTCTGGCGGGCGAGCTGCTGCAGTTGGTGGACGAGCAGGGCACGCTGCAGGGCAAGACGACGGGGCAGGGGCCAGCCGAGCTGGCGTCGGGCTTCAACGTCTTCGGGCTGTGGGGGCGCGTCGCCTACACCCTGCCGTGGAAGACGTCGGTGCTCACCGGCGTCACCCTGTACGGGCGGTATGATCGCCGGCAGGCGCTCTTCCAGGGCTACACGTGGGTGACGACGCAGCGCTTCACCGTGGGCGGGCGCGTCGATCTTTTCGAGCTGGTCGCGCTCAAGGCCGAAGGCGTCTTCAACGCGGAGATGGCCGGCGCGCCGAACGTGGACAACGACGTCTTCACGGCCTCGGTCGTCTTCACCTGGTGATCACCATGCACCTCCTCATCCTGAGCGCGATCCTCGCCGCCGGGCCCGCGCCGAAGCCGAAACCCGCAGAGCAGCAGCCGGAGTGGCTGGGCGAGAAGCTGCCGCTGCCGCTGTCGGTGCAGACGCCGGAGGATCTCGCCTTCAAGACGATGGCCGAGAAGCAGTACCTCGAGTTCAACCTGTTGGCCGCGGGCAAGGTGGCGTGGGATCGAGGGGACTTCGCGCTCGCCGCCGAGAAGTGGGAGGCGCTCCTGCGGGTGTCCAACCTCCCGGCCGAGCTGGAGCAGCTGGTGCGTCCGCTGGTGAAGGCGGCGCGGGAGCGCGCGGGGGGCGCCGCCGCTGCGCCCTTGCCGGTGGCGGTGCCGAACGAGCTGGGCGTGACGATGACGCCGATGGAGCCCGAGGCGCCCGCGGAGGTGCGGGCCAGCACCGTCGCGGTGAAGGGCGTGATCATGGGCGGCGGGAGCAACGGCCCCGGCGGCGCTGTCGTGTGGCTGCGCAGGGCCGAGGGGCCGACGCCCAGGCCGAGGGCCGCGCGGGTCAAGGCGGTGGTGCAGAAGGACAAGCGCTTCATTCCGCACGTGCTGGCGGTGCCGCTGGGGGCGACCGTCGAGTTCCGCAACGACGACGAGATCTTCCACAACGTCTTTTCCCTCTCGAAGCCGAACGACTTCGATCTCGGCCTCTACAAGAGCGGCGCGGCGCGCGAGTTCGTCTTCAAGAACCCCGGCCCGGTGAATCTCCTCTGCAACATCCACTCGTCGATGGGCGGCTACGTCTACGTGGTGCCGTCGCCGTGGTTCGCCCAGGCGGACGCCGCGGGCCGCTTCACCATCAAGAACGTGCCGGAAGGCGCCTACGTGGCAGAGGTCTGGCACGAGCACAGCTCGAAGGTGGTGACGGCCGACGTGAGGGTGGCGCAGGGCATGGCGGAGCTGTCCTTCACGGTGGATGGCGACAGGCGCGCGCCGGCCTTCGTGCCCGACAAGGCGGGCAAGCCCCGGCAGCCGCAGCTCGGCTACTGACGCGCCGCCGTCGGCGAGGACGGAAAGAAACGCGTGAGCCGCCCGGGGCTGAGCGTTATGCAGGGTGGGATGAACCGCGACTTCCACCGAGCGCTGCTGGCCGGGCGGCGCGACTTCGAGGCGGCCCGCTACCACGCCGCGCACGAGGCCTGGGAAGCCCATTGGCGGCGCGCGCAGGGCGACGAGCGGCTGGTGCTGCAGGCCCTGGTGCTGTGGGCGGCGGCCCTGCACCACCACCAGCACGGCCGCGAGCTGGGCGCACATCGGCTGCTCCTGCGGGCGCTGGAGCGGCTGGCGGAGGCGAGGGACGCGCTGGCGGACTTCGACGTCGACGCGCTGCGCGGCGCATTGGTGGAGAGCCTCGAGGCGACGAAGGCGCCGTTTGATGTGCACGCCCGCCCACGCTGGCTCGCTGGTGGCCCGGCCCCGCAGGACGTGACCGCGCTGGAGCTCGATCACCAGACGAGCTGCCCGTACTGCGGAGAGCCGGTGCTGGTTTCCATCGCCCCGGAGGACGCGTGCGGCGCGGCCTACGTCGAAGACTGTCCGGTGTGTTGCCGGCCCTGGCAGGTGCAGGTGAGCGCGCTCGACGGCGCGGTGCGCGTGGCGCTGGGACGCGACGACGCACAGGGCTGAGCAAGCCTGCCGCCGCGGGTCCACGAAAATCGGCCTTCCAGAAGGGCAGGGGCGTTCGGGAAGGCCAGTTTGCGTTGGCTGTTGCCCGCCTCCGTGGTGGTCTTCGCCGCGCGAATGGAGGGGTTCCTGCACAACGTCCTGTCCTTCCCCACCGTGCCGCTGACGGTGGCGCTGGGCGTCGTCGTTCTCTACTGGCTGTTCGCGCTGGTGACGGGGGCCGTCTTCGACGCGGCGGGCGGGGCGGCCGACGCGATCGCCGGAGGCGTGAAGGGCGCGGGTGACGCAGCGGCGGGGGCGCTGAAGGGCGCGGGTGACGCGGCGGCGGGGGCGCTCAAGGGCGCAGGCGAGGCGGTGGTGGGCGCGGTGAAGGGCGCCGGTGACGCCCTGGCCGGGGCGGCGCAGAGCGCGGGTGACGCCGCGGCCGGGACCGCCGCTGCCGCAGGTGATGCGGTGGCCGACGTGCACGACGCGGGCTTCCTGGCGCTGCTCGGCATTGGTCGCATCCCCATCACCGTGACGGCGAGCGCGACGGTGCTGGCGTCGTGGACCCTGTCAGCCCTGGGAGTGTCGCTGCTGCGGCCGGACACGCTCCTCGTGAAGGTTGGCCTCCTGTTGGCCTCGCTGGTGGCGGGCTTCTTCGCGACGGCGCTCTTCCTCCGCCCCTTCGGGAAGGCGATGGCCCAGGCGAGGCCCGCGCGGCGCCGCGACGTGCTGGGGCAGGTGTGCACCATCACCAGCGGCAAGGTCGACGCCGGCTTCGGCACGGCGGTGGTGGACGACGGCGGCGCGGGGCTCAACGTCATGGTGGTGTGCGGGAAGCAGAACTCCCTCAAGAAGGGAGACCGCGCCCTGCTCGTGGACTTCGATCCGGCGAAGGAGATCTACGAGGTGGAGCCGGTGGACTGGCTCCTGCCGGAAGAGTTGAAGGCGCTGGAGGATCCTCAGCGCGCGGGGACAGTGCTCTCGTCTCGCGTGCGGCGCCGGTAGCACGGACACTCACGTCAGTACCCGTTGGGAGGAACACACGTCATGCCTCAAGACACGCTCTTCATCGTCGGTGTCTCCATCGCGATCGGCTTCTTCCTGCTGATCGGCTTCGGCGTCGCGCTCGCCCGCTTCTACAAGCAGGTGGCGCAGGGCCAGGTGCTCATCGTCAACACCATGAAGAACGAGCCCAAGGTCGCCTTCACCGGCTCGATCGTGCTGCCGATCATCCACCGGGCCGAGACGATGGACATCTCGCTGAAGACCATCGAGATCGACCGGCGGGGCAAGCAGGGCCTCATCTGCGCCGACAACATCCGCGCGGACATCAAGGTCAGCTTCTTCGTCCGGGTGAACAAGACGGTGGAAGACGTGCTGAAGGTGGCGCAGTCCGTGGGCTGCCAGCGCGCGTCGGATCTGCGCACCCTGCAGGAGCTGTTCGAAGCGAAGTTCTCCGAGGGCCTCAAGACGGTCGGCAAGCGGCTCAACTTCGAGGACCTCTACAAGGAGCGCGACCTCTTCAAGGATCAGATCGTCCAGGTCATCGGGAAGGACCTGAACGGCTACAACCTCGAGGACGCGGCGATCGACTACCTCGAGCAGACGCCGATCGAGATGCTGGACAAGGAGAACATCCTCGACGCGCAGGGCATCCGGAAGATCACCGAGCTCACCACCCAGCAGTCGGTGCTGACCAACGAGTTCCGGCAGACCGAGCGCAAGCAGATCACCAAGCAGAACGTCGAGGCCGACGAGGCGGTGTTCGCGCTCGAGCGTCAGCGCGCCGAGGCCGCCGCCAAGCAGAAGCGGGAGATCGAGACCATTCAGGCCAGGGAGTGGGCCGAGGCCGAGAAGGTGAAGCAGGAAGAGCACCTCAAGGCCGAGCTCGCGCGGATCAAGGCCGAGGAAGAGCAGCAGATCAACGAGCAGAACAAGCTGCGCCAGGTGCAGGTCGCCGAGAAGAACCGCGAGCGCGTGGTGGGCATCGAGACCGAGCGGGTGGCGAAGGATCGCGCGCTCGAGGCGATCAACCGCGAACGCGAAGTCGAGCTCAACCGCATCGGGAAGGAGAAGGCGCTGGAGGTCGAGCGCAAGGCGATCGCCGACGTGATCTCCACCCGCATCTCGGTGGAGAAGAAGGTCGCCGCCGAGGAAGAGAACATCAAGCAGCTGCGGCTGGTCGCCGAGGCCCAGCGGAAGAAGGAAGCCGCGGTGATCGCCGCCGAGGCCACCGCCCAGGCGTCCGTCGTCGAGCGCGTGAAGGCCGCCGAGGCGTCCGAGGAGGTCGCCAAGCACGAGGCGAAGGTGAGGCTGATCCAGGTCGACGCAGAGCTCGAGGCGGCCGACAAGCACGCGCGCGCCAAGATGCGCGAGGCCGAAGGCACGCAGGCGGAGGTCGCCGCCGAGGGCCTGGCCAAGGCGAAGGTGCTGGAGGCGACGGCGCTGGCCCAGGAGAAGCAGGGCATGGCCACCGTGCGGGTGAAGGAAGCCGACGCGGCGGCGATCGAGAAGCAGGGCGCGGCGGAGGCCAACGTCCTCAAGCTCAAGATGCTCGCCGAGGCCGAGGGCAGCCAGCAGAAGGGCATCGCGGAAGCAGAAGCGATCCGCGCGAAGGTGCAGGCCGAGGCCCTCGGCGTGCAGGAGAAGCTGCTCGCCGAAGCGCGGGGCCTCGCAGAGAAGGCCGCGGCGATGGCCAAGCTGCAGGGCGCCACCAAGGAGCACGAAGAGTTCCGCCTCCGCCTCGAGAAGGAAAAGCAGGTCGAGCTCGAGTCGCTGCACGTGCGCAAAGACATCGCCTCGAGCCAGGCCGAGGTGCTGGCCCGCGCCCTCACCAACGCGAAGATCAACATCGTCGGCGGCGACGGGCAGTTCTTCGATCAGTTCGTCAAGGCGGTGTCGCTGTCCCACAGCTTCGACGGGGCGGTCACCAACGGCGACTCGCTGCGCACGCTGCTCAAGCCCTACCTCGAGGGGAACCGCAGCCTCCCGGAGGATCTGAAGGAGATCCTCTCTCGCCCGGGCCTCACCCAGGACGCACAGAACCTGGCCGTGGCCGCCGCGCTGTCGAAGATGGTCAAGAGCGAAGGCAGCTCGAAGAAGTAGCGCTCGGGCGAGGCCCTCATGTCGACCCAAGCCGAGCCGGCCCTCGCCGGCGGGAGCTACGAAGTCATCCGCGAGCGGCTCCTGGCCACCGCGAAGACGCTCTCGGAGCGCGCGGAGGCCTTGAACGCGCGACGCAAGCAGGAGTTCGGAGGGCAGGAACTCTCGGTGCTGGGCAGCGATCGGGTGCGCACCGAGAACAACTGCGTGCCGCGCGACGCGGTGCCGGTCGGGCCGTACCTGTTGATGGGCTTCAACGTCTACATGGGCCTCAAGCAGGAGCGCGCCGTGTCGGACGTCTTCAGCCTGCACCGCTGCGAGCGGAAGGAGGACGGGACGTTCGACTTCTCCGAGGTGCCACAGAGCGAGGGCGGCGGCTTCCTCGAGGATCGCCGCTTCGTGAAGGACTTCGAGGAGCTCTTTAAGTTCTACAAGGACGCGCGGCTGAACCAGTTGATCAAGACCGAAGCGCGGCTGCTCGCCGTCTTCCGCACCGGCCTCACCGAGCGCGACGTGAAGGTCCTGCGCTTCAGCGTCGACACCAGCGGGCGCGTGACGTACCTCGACAACCGCGGCGAGGGCGATTGGGCGGCCCCGCCCACGCACGACTTCGAGTGGAAGCGCGCCGGGCGGGACGAGTACGTCACCGGCCGCCACCCGCACGTCAACGTCCTCGACGAGGTCTTCATCGAGACGGTGGGCGGCGACCTCACGGTGAAGGTGGAGAACAACACCGAGTCCGGCCAGGGCATCTACTCGGAGCCGGTGGAGGAGCCC
This sequence comes from Myxococcota bacterium, assembly GCA_040752975.1. Lineage (GTDB taxonomy): Bacteria > Myxococcota > Myxococcia > Myxococcales > Myxococcaceae > JADLDB01. Next base: position 26,286 of record JBFMHF010000019.1, on the reverse strand, counting down.
ACCCAGTCCCTCGACGACGCCGAGTTCCACTACGCGAAGGTGGGGGCGTTGATCCTCCTCAAGGTGCTGCCCTTCCGTGAGAAGGCGTACCGCTACCTGGTCTTCAACACCCGCACGCGCCGCGTGATCCGCGCCGACGCGATCGGCCAGTCCTGCGTCACGCTGCCCGAGGAGCAGGGCATCACCTTCCCCGGTGGTTACGTGCTCCAGACGGGCGAGGCCAAGTTGTTCGATCAGGACACGAAGGATCTCGTGTTCCATCGCTCGGTGCGGAGCCCCAACGGAGAAGACGTGCTGTTCGTCTTCTTCGCGCGCGAGTCGGGCAGCTACGTGCTCTTCCCGTACAACCTGGTGCGCAAGCAGGTCGCCAACCCGCTGACCGCGCATGGCTACGCCAACTTCCCCGACGGGCGGCTGGTGCTGCTGAGCGCGGCGAGCGAGCCGACGCGGGTGCATCCGGTGCAGGTGTGGCAGACGCCCTTCGTCTCCGCGGAGCACGCCGCGGCTGCGCCGGCGCCCCGGACCGCGCTGGGTAAGCTGGGGAACGCGGAGCTGGTGCGGGGCATCAGCGAGGTGCTGACGCTCAAGCGCCTCGCTGAGTCGGACACGCCCACGCGCCGCGGCTACGAGGCGTTGATCGCCGCCTGCACCCGCACCGTCGATCAGTTTCACTGGCTGGGCCACGCCGAGGTGGGGCTCTTGCCCGCCGTGCTGGAGCTCAAGAAGAACGCCGAGCTGATCGTCGACGAGTTCGAGAAGGTGCTGGCGATGCAGCGGAAGGCCGCCGAGGAGCTGGCCCGGGCCACCACCGCGCAGGCCGAGCTGCTCCACCAGGTCTCGCCGGGGGAGCTCACCAGCACCGACGGCTTCATGTCCGCTCTGGGCGCCCTGCGGAGGCAGCTCGGGCACCTGATCACCCTGAAGGAGATCCGCTACATCGATCTCCCCCGCGTGGAGGCGATGGAAGCCGAGGTGAAGACGGCCTTCGGCGAGGTGAGCGCGAGCTGCGTGCAGTTCCTCCTGACCCCACAGGCCTTCGCCCCGCTGCACCAGGGCGTGAAGGAGGTGGACGCGAGGTGCCAGGCCGTAGCGAAGACGGTGGAGCTCGAGCCGCTCGTGCAGGAGGTGGAGCGGCTGAGCCAGGGGCTGTCGCTGCTGGGGGAGATCGTCGGCGGCCTGGAGGCGGGAGATCCCACGCAGAAGGCGAAGATCCTCGAGGACATCTCCGAGGTGTTCGCGGGCTTGAATCGTGTGCGCGCCGCCGTGCTGGCGAGGAAGAAGGAGCTGCTCGGCAGCGAGAAGCGCGCGGAGTTCGGCAGCCAGTTCAAGCTGTTCGCCCAGTCGATCGACTCGGCGCTGTCGCTGGCGGACTCGCCGGAGAAGTGCGACGAGCAGCTCACCCGCCTCACCCTGCAGCTCGAAGAGCTCGAGAGCCGCTTCGCCGACTTCGAGGAGTTCGCCGCCGATCTCGCGGCGAGGCGCGAGGATCTCCTCGAGGCCTTCGGCAAGAAGAAGCAGCTGTTGGTGGACGAGCGGCAGCGGCGGGCGCAGCACCTCTTCGACGCCGGCGTGCGGATCCTCCAGTCGGTCGGGCGGCGCTCGGCCAGCTTCGCCAGCGAGGACGAGCTGAACTCGTACTTCGCGGCAGATCCCATGCTGCAGAAGCTGAAGCAGCTCGTCGCGCAGCTGCTCGAGCTCAAGGACAGCGTGAAGGCCGACGAGCTGGACTCGCGGCTCAAGACGGCGAAGCAGGACGCGCTGCGTGGCCTGAGGGATCGCAAGGATCTCTTCGAGGGCGGGCAGGCCGTGGTGAAGCTGGGCGCCTACCGCTTCAACGTCAACACCCAGCCGCTCGACGCGACCGTCATCCCGAGAGACGAAGGCCTCTTCCTCCACCTCACGGGCAGCGACTACGCCCAGCGCCTCGCGGATCCGGACGTCGACAGCGCTCGCGCGTACTGGACGCAGACGCTCCCGTCCGAGTCGCCCGAGGTGTACCGCGGCGAATACCTGGCCGCGTTGATCCTGAGGGCGGCGGAGGCGGGGCAGGGCGGGCTCTCGGTGGCGAAGCTGCACGAGGCGATGCGGGCGCCGCAGGGCCTCGTGGCGATCACGCGGGAATGGGCGCAGGCGCGCTACGACGACGGCCTGGAGCGCGGGGTGCACGACGTCGACGCCGCGGCGATCCTCGAGCACCTGCTCACGCTGTACGAGGACTCGGGGCTCCTGCGATTCCCTGCGTGGCCCCGGGCGCTGGCGACGCTCTTCTGGGCGGGCTGGCGTGACGAGGCCCAGAAGATGGCCTGGAGTCGTCGGGCCCTGTCCTCGGGGCGGCTGCGGGCGCGGTACGCGAGCCGGGCCGGACTCGACGCCGTGGCGAACGAAGTGGCGCCGGCCCTGCGCTCCTTCGCCGAGGCGAACCGTTTCGAGGTCGCGCCCGCCGAGCTCGCCGTGGCCGCCCGCTACCTGTCAGAGGAGCTGGCCGAGGCCCCGCTGCGCTTCGTGGTGTCCCGCGACGCGGTGGCGCTGAGGGACGATCTCGTCTCGGTGCTCGACACGGCCGGTCAGCGCCTCGTCTTCGAGGACGACCTGCGCGCGCTCGAAGGCGACGTGGGGAGCCGGTTCCGCCTGGCTCGCTCGTGGCTCGAAGCGCACGCGGCGGGCGCCGGCGATCGCGCCCCGGCCTTCTCCCGGGTGGTGCCCGAGGCCGCGGCGCTGCTCGCGGTGGACGAGGTGGTGTTGTCGCGCCAGGTGTCCAGCGCCGTGTTGGAGATCCAGGTGAAGGGCCTGTTGGGCCAGCACCCGCGCGTCCAGGGGCAGACGCTCGCGCTGCGCATCGACGAGCTCGAGCAGCGCATGACCTGGTTCCTCGAGGAGCGCACGCCAGCCTTCCAGCGCTACCGGGCGAAGGTGCGGAGTCTGCTGGAAGCGGAGCGCACGCGGTTGCGCCTCGACGAGCTCAAGCCGAAGGTGCTGTCCAGCTTCGTGCGCAACCGGCTCATCGACGAGGTGTACCTGCCGTTGATTGGAGCCAACCTGGCCAAGCAGCTCGGCGTGGCGGGGGACACGAAGCGGACCGATCGCATGGGCCTGCTGCTGCTCGTCTCTCCGCCCGGCTACGGGAAGACGACGCTGATGGAGTACATCGCCACGCGGCTGGGGCTCACCTTCGTGAAGGTGAACGGGCCGGCGCTCGGGCATGACGTGGTCAGCGTGGATCCCGGCGAGGCGCCCAACGCCACCGCGCGCCAGGAGGTCGAGCGGATCAACTTCGCCTTCGAGCTGGGCAACAACGTCATGCTGTACCTCGACGACATTCAGCACACGAACCCGGAGCTGTTGCAGAAGTTCATCAGCCTCTGCGACGCCACCCGCAAGGTGGAGGGCGTGTGGAATGGCCGTTCGCGCACGTACGATCTGCGCGGGAAGAAGTTCTGCGTGGTGATGGCGGGCAACCCCTACACGGAGGCGGGGGAGCGCTTCCGGATCCCCGACATGCTGGCCAACCGCGCCGACACCTACAACCTGGGCGACATTCTCGGGGGGAAGCAGGACCTCTTCGCGTCCAGCTACCTGGAGAACGCGCTCACCTCGAACCCGGTGACGGCCCCGCTGCTGGCGAGGCCGGCGGGCGATCTGCAGAAGATCCTCGCGATGGCGGCTGGGGCCACGGTGTCCGCCAATGAGCTCGAGCACAGCTACTCGGCCGCCGAGCTGACGGAGATCGTCGAGGTGCTGAGGCGCTTCCGCTTCGTCCAGCGCACGCTCCTCAAGGTGAATCAGGAGTACATCAGGAGCGCGTCCCAGGACGATCGCTTCCGCACCGAGCCCCCCTTCAAGCTTCAGGGCAGCTACCGGAACATGAACAAGCTGGCGGAGAAGATCGTCGCGGCGATGACCGACGACGAGCTCGAGGCGTTGATCGACGCCCACTACGCCAGCGAGTCGCAGACGCTCACCAGCGCGGCCGAGAGCAACCTGCTCAAGCTGGCCGAGCTCCGCGGCCGCCAGACGCCGGAGCAGAAGGCCCGTTGGGAAGAGCTCAAGCGGGGCTTCAAGTGCGTGCAGGTGCAGGGCGGCGGCGACGATGATCCGGTGGTGCGGGTGACCGGCAGCATCGCCTCGCTGGGCGAGGAGCTGGGACAGCTCAAGGACGTGGTGCTGGAGGCCGCGAAGAAGCCGCCGCCACCGCCGCCCATGCCCGAGCCGCTGGGCCCCCGCCTCGAGAAGCTGACCGAGGCGGTGCTGCTGGGCGCGAAGGCGCCGCGGCCATCGGACGTGGGCCCGAAGCTGGACGCGATCGCTCAGGTGCTGGGGCAGGTGGGGCGGGCCCTCGCGCAGCCCCCGCCGGCGCGCGACGAGCTTGCCTCCTCGCTGGAGCGGATGACCCAGGCGCTGGCGGCGATCGCGAACCGGCCGGTGGCCACCGCGGCCATGCCCGATCTCGCTCCGCTGCTGGAGAGGCTGGCCGCCGCGGCGCCCGCGCCCGTGGAGAGTGGGCTTCGTGAGGACGTCGCCCATCAGATGATGTTGATTCAAGAGCGGCTCCAGGAGCTCGCCGCCAACGCTCGCGCTGCGCTGCAGGGCGATCCCGACGGCGCGGTGAAGGCCACGCTCGTCTGGCAGCACGCGAAGGAGGCGATCGAGCTGCTCAAGGCGCTCCCCGCGCGCGGGCGCAAGGCGAAGTCCCGCTGACCAGGTCAGAAGAACGGCAGGCTCAGGGTGAGCAGGCCCCAGCGCGTCGGCGTCCACAGCCCATAGAAGTAGAAGGACAGCGCGAAGCCGCCCACGTTGACGCCGACCATCGGGCCGATGTCCAGGGCCCGCTCGCTCTGCGCGAGCCGCATTCGCTGGAAGGTGCCGCCCACGGTGAGCCACGACACCACGCGGAAGTTCAGCTCGGACCACGTGTAGAAGAAGCTCGCGGTCGAGTCGGTGAAGTTGAAGAAGTACTCGGCTTCCAGCCAATAGGTGAAGCGCCAGAACTGCGCCTCGATCTCCAGGCCGGGGGCGATGCCGTTGGAGTTGCCCACCGCGCCGCCGAACATCGGCACCAGCCGCACGAAGTTGGACTCGTCACCGAAGCGGAACGCCCAGCCGAAGTACGCCGACGCGGTGTTGAAGTCCTCGTAGTTGAAGCGCGCCTCGAGGTGGATGGGCCCCCTGTCGACGAACACCGTGGGCACCAGGTAGCCCGACTCCCCCATCAGCATGTAGCCGTCGAGATACAGCGCGGCCTGCCACGCGTCGGCCTTCTCCTGCGACTCTGGAGCCGGCGTGGCCATCTCGGTCGGCTTCGACCCCTCCGCAACGGCCGCCGTCGACCACAGCGCGACTGCCAGCGTCAACGTCCGTCCCACGTCAGCCTCCCAGCGCGATGACCGCGCCCACCAGCGCGATTCCCAGCAAGAGCAGCACGCCCCCCGACAGCCACGGCCTCATGCCTGAGTAGCGACCCACCATGAAGCCCAGCACGAAGAGCATCACCAGCGCGATTCCGTTGGACACGCGCATCGCCACGTACACGTCCGCGATGAAGGCGAAGGGGAGGGACACCGGAAGAGTCCCCACCGCGACCCACAGGAAGATGCCGACCGAGCCGAGCAGATCCTCGCGCGTGAGGCGACGACTTGCCGCGGGGAAGCGCCCGTCGATCAACTTCTGGCGCAGGGCGTTCAGCTCGTCCACCGTGAGGACTGCGCCGAGCGGGCCGGGCAGCGCGTCCAGGAGGATCTTCCGGCTCTCCTCTGGAGAAGAGGCCGCCATGGCCGCGACGAGGAGGCGATTGCGTGAGCGCTCGAGCAGCGCGTTGAGCAGGTACATCACCGCGTCGACAAGGCCCCAGGCGATGTTGCAGCCCACTGCGGCGACGAGCAGCTCCCGGGAGCCTCCCGGCAGCTCGGATGCCACCGCCAGCGAGCCCGTGACGCTCAGCGTCATGATCAGGCCGAAGACGAGTTCCGAGAAGCGATCGTAGGGGCTGACGATGCCCGCGCGTGCCTTCGGGACGACGACGGCGCTCATGCAGGAACAACCTACGACGGAACGGCGGGGAACACTTCCAAACTCTGTGCCGGGGGGTAGGGTCCCTGCGCAGGAGGGACTCATGGGGACGATGGCGCTGGTGTTGACGCTGCTCGCCGCTGACGGGGGCACGGACGTCGAGCTCGACCAAGCGATGAAGGCCAACCTCGCGCAGGTGGCCTCCGTTCTCCCTTTCCTCGCCAACCCCGACGCCTTTCGCGACCCGAAGAATGCGAAGGCGATCTCCGCCACCATCGACGTGCTGGGGCAGGTCAAGCACATCACGCGCGCGCAGCCCAACGTCGCGGTCGGCGCCATGGCCACGCTCTTCGAGCAGGAAGTGGCCCGCACCCGCGAAGACTTCGATCACCAGAACAAGGACAGCGCTCGCCAGCGGATGGTCGGCCTCACGCGCATGTGCATCGGCTGTCACAGCCGCGCCGCGGCGAAGGTGGACTGGAAGGGGATGGACGGACTGGTGGACTCGCTCAAGCTGACGCCGCTGCAGCGGGCGAACTTCTACGTGGGTACGCACCAGTTCGGCCGCGCGAAGGAGGTGTGGGCGAAGGCGCTCGCGGTGACGCCCACCAACGACGCGGAGACGTTCGAGCAGGCCCAGGCGCTGCGCCTGGCCGTGGCCACGTTGACCCGGGCCGAGCACGACGCCGACGGCGTGCTGGCCCTGGTGAAGCCGCAGCTCAAGCGGCGCGACTTCCCCGGCTTCGTGCAGCGCGCGATCAAGCGCTGGAACGCCGACGCCGCCGCGTGGAGGGCCGAGGGGTACGAGCCCTCGAAGCAGTCGGCGGCGCAGCTCTTGACGAAGGCCGAGGCGCTCCTCACGAAGACGGGCGCGACCACGCGCATGCTGTCCGACGACGAGGGGCTGGTGCCGAACATGCGCGCGGCGGCGTACGCCCAGCGGGCCCTCGATGGGGACGTCGGCCCGGCGCAGGAGGCGCGTGCCCTGTATTTCCTCGCGCTCGCCCATGCTTCGGCCTCGGATCCCGCGCTGTGGCAGCTCGAGGCGTTGCTCCTCGAGCGCTGCGTGCACCTCCAGCCCCACACGCCACAGGCGCAGACGTGCGCGGAGCGCCTCGCCGATCGGGTGGGCTTCGCCTACCACGGCAGCCTCGGCGGACCGGTGCCGGCCAACCTGGTCCAGCGGATCGGGGAGCTGCGCGTGTTGGCCGCGCCTTGACAGTCCGCGTCAGGTGATGAGCATCGAGGCGTGACGTCTCTTCGCCTCACCGATGCCCGCGTGGAAGCCGCCGTGAAGGCGGTGAAGCGCGACGAGTTCCTCTCGAGCGATCAGCGGCTCTTTCACGCGGACGATCGCCCCATCGCCATCGGGCACGGGCAGACCACCAGCCAGCCGTCGCTCATCGCGTGGATGGTCCAGGCCCTGCAGCTGCGGCCGGGAGCGAAGGTGCTCGAAGTGGGAACCGGCTGCGGTTACCAGACGGCGCTGCTCGCGGAGTTGGGCGCGGACGTGTACAGCGTGGAGATCGTCGCCCCGCTGGCCGCCCGTGCCGCCCGCACGCTGGAGCGGCTCGGCTACGCAGCCCGCGTACACCTGCGCGTGGGTGACGGGTACCAGGGCTGGCTCGAGGCCGCGCCCTTCGATGGGATCATCGTCTCGGCTGGAGCCCAACGGGTGCCGCGCCCGCTGCTCGATCAGCTCGCGCCGGGTGGGCGGATGATCATCCCCGTGGGGCGCGACGAGGACATGCACCTGCGGCTGTACCAGCGCGACGCGGCGGGCGATCTCTCGTTCGAGACGGCTCTGGCGGTGCGCTTCGTGCCCCTCACCGGACCGCTGGCCGACGCCGATCGGCGCCCGCTCAGGGCAGGGTGAAGTGGCGGACGGCGGCGAACTGCCTCTTGAGCTCGCTGCGGAAGTCGGGGTGGGCGATGGAGATGAGCCGCTCGGCGCGCTCGCGCAGCGTCTTCCCGTGCAGGTTGACGGCCCCGTACTCGGTGACGACCCACTGCACGTGCCCGCGCGTGGTGACGACGCCCGCGCCTTCCTTGAGCTGCATGACGATGCGGCTGATCTTCCCGCCCGCGGCCGTGGAGGGCAGGGCGATGATCGGCTTGCCTCCCTCGGAGCGCGCCGCCCCTCGGATGAAGTCCATCTGGCCGCCGATGCCCGAGTAGATCCGGTGGCCCATCGAGTCGGCGCACACCTGGCCGGTGAGGTCGATCTCGATCGCCGAGTTGATCGCCACCACCTTGTCATTCTTTCCGATCAACGCGGTGTCGTTGGTGCGATCGCAGGGGTGGAACTCGACCTGCTGGTTGTCGTGGACGAAGTCGAACAGCTTCTTCGTGCCGGTCACGAAGGACACCACGCTGCGGCCGGCATGCACCTTCTTCCTGCGGTTGTTGACGACGCCGTTCTCCACCAGCGGGATCAGGCCGTCCGAGAACATCTCGGTGTGGACGCCGAGGTCGTGCTTGTTCCCCAGGCGCGCCAGCACCGCGTCGGGGATCGCGCCGATGCCCATCTGCAGGCACGCGCCGTCCTCCACCAGGTCTGCGATCAGCTCGCCGATCCGCGCCTCCACCGGGCCCGACTCTGCCGGCGGCATCTCGGCCAGCGGGCGGTTGGACGCAGTGAAGGCGGCGACGCGCTCGAGCGGGAAGACCGAGTGGCCCAGCGTGCGCGGCATCTGCTCGTTCACCTCGGCCACCACCTTCTTGGCGTGCCAGGCGGCGGCGAGCGCGGTGTCGACGGACGTGCCCAGCGTGCAGTCCCCGTGGGTGTTGGGCGGCGAGAGCTGCACCAGGGCCACGTCCAGCGGGATCGCCTGAGATCCGAATAGCTTCGGGATCTCCGACAGGAAGACAGGCATGAAGTCGGCGCGTCCCTCCGCGATGGGGCCGCGCAGGTGGCTGCCAGTGAAGAGCGACACCGAGAAGAAGCGCCCGGCCATCTCAGGTTCCGCGTACGCGCAGTGTCCCGAGGTGTGCAGGTGGTACAGGGTGACGTTCTCGAGGTCCTTCCGCCGGCACATCGCGTCCAGCAGCGGCGTGGGCGTGGCGGAGGCGCCATGCACGAAGACCCTGTCGCCGCTCTTGATGTGCTTCACCGCGTCGTCGGCGCTGACGGCCCGCTGCTTCCAGGAGGAGTCGATCGTCATGGCGCCAGTGTACGGATCGGCGCGGTGTCGTCACGCTGAAGAAGGAGTGGCTACACCGTCCGGCTGAAGATGGGCTTATCTGGCGCTTGCCGGGCCAGCCGCGCGTCGAGCGCCATGCAGATGTTGCGCACGAAGGGCCGGCCCGCCTCGGTGACGCGCACGCCTTCGTCGGACACCTGCACCAGGCCGTCCTTCTGCATCTCTTCCAGCTTGCCGGGCACCTCGTCGAGGTAGGCCACCTGGCCGCGCGCCCACGCCGTCTCGAAGCGTGTCATCACGTCGAGGATCAGGCGTCGCAGCACCAGGTCCTCCTCGGTGAGGACGTGGCCCCTGGCGATCGGCAGCTCGTCCTTCGTGAGCCGCGCGTGCCAGTCGGGCACCGACTTCTCGTTCTGCGCGTACGCCGTCCAGGTGTCTCCGATGGAAGAGACGCCCAGGGCGAAGATGGGCATCGTGCTGCGCTCGGTGTAGCCCATGAAGTTGCGGTGCAGCTTCCCAGCGCGCGATGCCTTGAGGAGCCCGTCGCCCTCGAGGCCGAAGTGATCGAGGCCGATCTCGTGGTAACCCGCTTCCGCCAGCGCTGCCCGGCCCGTCTCATAGAGGATGCGCTTGGCTGGGCCTCCAGGGACGTCCGAGTCCTCGAACTTCCGCATCACCGACTTCATCCACGGGACGTGGGCGTAGCCGTAGAAGGCGATGCGATCGGGCCGCAGCGACTTCACCGCCTCCATCGTCTGGTGGATCGAGGCCGGCGTCTGCTTCGGCAGGCCGTAGATCAAGTCGTAGTTGACGCTGTCGAAGCCCAGCGCGCGTGCGGCCTCGGTGACGGCGCGCACCTCGTCGACCGTCTGGTGCCGGTTCACCGACGCCTGCACCACCGGGTCGAAGTCCTGAATCCCCAGCGAGATGCGGGTGAAGCCCAGCCGCGCCAACACCTCGAGTTGATCTCTCGTGGTGACGCGGGGGTCGACCTCGATGGACAGCTCGGCGTCGTCGGGCACGTCCGCGGCGGACAACACCGTGCCCAGCATCCTTTCCAGCTGCGCCGCCGGCAGGTGCGTCGGAGTGCCACCGCCGACGTGCACCTCGTCCAGCCGCACCCGCCCGACGCGCGTCGTGTAGAGCGACCATTCCTTCTGGACGCCCGCCACGTAGGGCTCGATGACGGACGGATCGCGCGTGATGAAGGTGTTGCACCCGCAGTAGTGGCACAGGCTCCGGCAGAACGGCACGTGGATGTACAGCGACGCGCCTTCGCCCTTCGCGCGGCTGCGCGCCACGGCCTGCTCGAGGTGGGTGAGCCACTCTTCCTGCGTCGGCGCCTTCGTCCAGTACGGCACCGTCGGGTAGCTGGTGTAGCGGGGGCCGGGGACGTCGTACTTCGCGAGCAGTTGGGTCGCGTCCATGTCACGGTCCTCCGTGGGCCCAGCGGCGGCGGATCAACGTCGCCAGGGCGTCGATGAAAGTCGGATCGTCGTTGACGGCGCTCACCAGGGTCAGCGCCTCGCCGCCAGCGTCCTGGAACGCCTTCGCCGCGCGCTGGCCGATCTCCTCCAGCGTCTCGAGGCAGTCCGCGACGAAGCTGGGGCAGGCAATCGCCGCGCGCTTCACGCCCTGCCGCGCCAACTGCGCCACCGTCTCGTCCGTGTGCGGGCCGAGCCACGCAGTGCCCTTGATGCGCGACTGGAAGCTGGTGACGAAGGACGCCAGGCCGGCCTCGCGCGCGATCGCCTGCGAGGTGGCGAAGCACTGGGCCCGGTAGCAGCGGGCGTTGCTCTCGGTGAGCGCTCCACACGCGGGCGCTTCCCCGCGGTGGCCAGCGCAGTCCGCGCTGCAGGCCTTCTTGACCTGTCGCACCGGCAGCCCGTGGTAGCTGAACACCACCGTCTGCGCGCCCAACGCGTCCACCACGGCGCGCACCTTCGCGGCGGCGGCTTTCACGAAGCCGGCCTCGAGGAAGAAGGGCGGGGTGATCGAGTGAGGCGTCGCTCCCACCAGCGCGCGAAAAGCGTCTTCCGTCGTGCCGGTGGTGGCGTCGGCGTACTGCGGGAACAACGGCACCAGCGTCACGTCTGAGACACCTTGCGCGCGGAGCTCCTCCAGCGCGGCCTGGAGGGACGGGTTGCCGTAGCGCATGCCCAGCGCCACCGGCACGTCGGGGAGCCGCTTCGCCAACGCGTCCCGCTGCGCCCTCGAGTGGAGGAGCAGCGGCGAGCCGGTGGGCGTCCAGATCTGCTGGTACGCGTGCGCGCTCCTCCGCGGGCGGAAGGGGAGGATGATCGCGTTGAGCAGCAGCCACCGGCCGGGGGCAGGCAGATCGACCACGCGCGGATCGCCGAGGAACTCCCGCAGGTAGCGGCGCACGGCCGGCACGGTGGGCGCGTCGGGCGTGCCCACGTTCACCAGCAGGACGCCACGACGGCCGGAGGGCCGGGTGACGTGCTGCGAGATGGCGGCGGCGGCGGTCATGCCTTCTTGAAGAGGTAGCCACGGCCTCGCACCGTGACCAGTCGAGTGGGCTCCTCGGGGTTCACCTCGAAGAGGCGGCGCAGGCGCAAGACGAAGTTGTCGATGGTGCGATCGGTCGGGAAGGCGTCCATGCCCCACACCTCCTCGAGGATGTCCGCGCGGGACAGCACCTTGTCCTCGTTGCGGGCGAAGAGCTCCATCAGCTTGAGCTCCTTGTCCGACAGCGTCACCTCACCCTCGTGGGTGAGCGCGCGGCCGGTGTCGAACCGGATCCAGAACTTCCCCAGCTCGAGCTGCTTCGGCGGCCCTGCCACCGTCCCCGACGCTCGGCGCAACAGGCTGCGCACCCGCGCCAGCAGCTCCGTCACGTCGAAGGGCTTGGTGAGGTAGTCGTCGGCGCCGCAGTCGAGGCCCCGCACGCGCGACTGCACCTCGGCGCGCGCCGTCAGCATGAGGATGGGGATCTTCACCCCGTTGTCCCGCGCCTGGCGGACCAACACGAAGCCCTCGCCGCCCGGCAGCATGACGTCGACGATCGCGAGGTCGTTCCCCGCCCTGGCGAGCGCCGCTTCGCCTTCCGAGAACGTCCCCGCGGTGCTCACTTCGTAGCCGGCGTGTCGCAGGTTCAAGACGACGAGATCCCGCACCAGCGGCTCGTCTTCGATGAGCAGGATCCGCTCAGCCATGCGCCACCTCCCCGGCCGCATTCTGCGCCCGGGCGCGCGCCACAGGCAGCTCCAGCACGAAGAGGCTGCCCTGGCCCTTCCCCGGGCTGGACGCCTGGAGCTCCCCGTGCATCCGTCGCGCGAGCTGCCGCGCGATGTACAGGCCGAGGCCGCTCCCGTGCGCCGCGCCGCTGCCCTCCTCGCGCTCGAAGGGCTCGAAGAGGCGCTCGGCGTGCGACGGCTCGAAGCCGATGCCGTGATCGCGGATCTCCAGGCGCCAGCGCTGCCCGACGACGCTCTCGGACAGCTCGACGTGGCCCCCGCCGTACTTGCGGGCGTTGTCCAGCAGGTTCTCCAGCACGACGCGCACGCCGTCGGGATCGCAGGCGATGGGCGTGGGCTCGCGCTTCACCCAGGCAGCCTCTTCCTTCCCCGAGGTGGCCTCGCGGTGGGCGAGGATCTCACCGATCAGCCGGTCGCTCGGCATCACCTCGGTCCTCGAGGCGCGCGCCACGGAGCGCTGGAAGGCGAGGATCGTCTCCACCAGGTGCTCCAGACGATCACACTCCGCGACCCCGCGCTGGATCATCTGGCTCTGCATGTCCTGGGGCACGACGCCGCTGCCCAGGCTCTGCAGCAGCATGCGCACGCCGGCGATGGGCGTCTTGAGCTGGTGCGAGGTGAGCTGCAGCATCGTCTGCATGCGCTTGTTCTCGGCCGCGCGCTTCCGCGCCACGGCGAAGAGGACGACGGTGAGGACCACCAGCAAGAGGCCCGCGAGCGCCGTCTCGCCGCTGATCATGAACAGCTGCCGCGCGGTGTGGACATCGAGGTCGGCGAGGCGGCGGGCGCGCTCGGCGGCGTCGGGGAGCAGCTCGAGATCGGCGCGCGCCAGGCGATCCATCGCGACGATGTTCCGCCGCACCAGCACGGACCACCAGGCCATCAACGGGCCGACGCTGGTGAGCGCCGCCGCGAAGAGGATGACGTCGAGGTTCCTGCCGAGGAATCGCCTGAGCCGCCGCATGTCACGCTCCCGCGAGGGCCTCCACCAGTTGCTGGACGTGGGCCGGCTCGTGCGCGGCCGACAGGAAGCCCACTTCATACGCCGACGGTGGGAGGTACAGGCCCTTCTCGAGCCAGCCCTGGTAGCGGCTCCGGAAGCCCTTGATCGCCTCCTCGGAGATCGCCTCCGCGCGCGTCGGCACGGGCGCCGAGCGATCGAAGTACGGCCAGAAGACGGAGCCGACCCGCACCAACTGGAAGGCGAGGTGCTTCTTGCCGACGAAGGCGGCGTCCATCGCCTCCCCCACCTTCGCGATGCGCCGGTACGGCTCGCCCGTCTTCAGTTGCTCGAGGCACGCGACGCCTGCGGCGAGCGCCACCGGATTTCCAGACATCGTGCCCGCCTGGTACACGCGGCCCGCGGGCGCGAGGCGATCGATGATCTCCGCGCGGCCCGTCACCGCGCCGACTGGCAGGCCGCCGCCGATGATCTTTCCCAGCGTGACGAGATCGGGCTGCACGTCCACCGTCTTGCCGTAGCCGTGAAAGCCCAGACGGAAGCCGGAGATCACCTCGTCGAAGACCAGCAGGGCGCCGTGCTTCTGGGTGATGGCGCGCAGCGCCTGGAGGTACTTCCTGTCCTGCACCAGCAGCCCGTTGTTGGCCGGCAGCGGCTCGATGAAGGCGGCGGCGATGTTCGCTCCGTGCACTTTGAAGATCTCCTCCAACGCGCCCACGTCGCCGAGCGGCGCGACGAGCGTGTCCTTCGCCACGGTGGGCGTCACCCCTTCGCTGTCCGCGAGGCCAAGCGTGGCGACGCCGCTGCCCGCCTTCACCAGCATCGCGTCGGCGTGCCCGTGGTAGCAGCCGGAGAACTTGAGGATCAGCGGGCGGCCGGTGTGCGCGCGCGCGAGCCGCATCGCCGTCATCACGGCCTCGGTGCCGGACACGACGAAGCGGATCCGGTTGAACGGCTGGTAGGCGGAGAGGATCAGCTCAGCCAACGTCACCTCGAGCCGGTGCGGCGTACCGAAGGCGAGGCCGTCCTTCGCCGCCTTCGTCACCGCCTCCACCACCTGCGGGTTGGCGTGGCCGAGGATCAACGGGCCCCAGGCGAGGCAGAAGTCGAGGTACTTCCGCCCGTCTTCGTCCCACATGTACGCGCCCTCACCGCGGGCGATGTAGCGGGGCGTGCCGCCGACATGGCCGAAGGCGCGCACGGGGCTGGAGACGCCTCCGGGCATCAACGCGCGGGCCTGGGCAAAGAGGCGCTCAGACGCGCCGGGCGAGCCACTCATGGTTTTCCTCCCTGGAAGACTTCGTCAGTGAGTCGAGCTGCTGCTGCAGCCACTCGGGGCCGGGGCTCTCCGCGGGCAGCCGCACCTGCGCGTGGCGCCACGCGGTGCCTGCCAGGAGCCCCAGGAACGCGCGGTCGCCGTCCACGAAGCAGCCGAAGGGCGTGGTGCAGCCTCCCTCCAGCACGCGCAGGAACTCGCGCTCGATGGTGGTGGCGCGGCGGGTAGGCGCGTCGTCCAGCTTCGAGAGCAGCTGCCGCACCTCGGCGTCGTCCGCCCGGCACTGCACCGCCACGCTGCCCTGGCCTGGCGCGCACACCCACCGGCGCGGGTTGAGCTGCAGCACGACGAGGCCCGAGAGATCGAGCCCCAGCCGGCTCACGCCTGCTTCGGCCAGCAGAATCCCGTCGTACTGGCCCTTCCGCAGCTTCTCCACCCGCGTGGGCACGTTGCCGCGCAAGGGCTGGGGAAGGCTGTGCGGTGCGTAGTGTCGCAGCATCGCCTCGCGCCGCAGCGATGAGCTGCCCACCTTCGCGCCGCGCTTGAGCGGCAGCTCTCCCGCCTTCTCGTCGAACGCCCCGGGCTGGAGGATCAGCAGATCGCCTGCGGGCGCGCGCTTCAGCGTGGCGCCGATGGTGAGGCCGACGGGAGATCGCGTGGGGAGGTCCTTGAGCGAGTGCACCGCCCAGTCGATCTCCTTCGCGTGGAGCGCGGCCTCGAGCTCCTGGGTGAAGAAGCCCTTCTCGAGTGAGCCCTGCAGGCGCTCCGTGAGGTTGACGTCGCCCTGCGTGGTGATGATCCGCTCGGTGATCGACGTCGCCGACTTCTCGAGGAGCGAGGTGACGTGCCGCGTCTGCCAGAGCGCGAGCGCGCTGCCGCGGGTGCCGACGGTGTAGGTCCTCACGGCGTCTTCTCCCGGGCGCGCTGCAAGAGGGTGTGGGTGAAGGCGCCTACCGCCTGGCGCACCTTCTCCTTCTGCTCGCGCGGCAGGCCTTCCAGCAGCGCTGGCAGTTGCTCGTGGAGGAAGGCGGTGCGCTCGGCGTCGATGGCCGCCAGCACGTCGTGGTTGCTGGTGCTGGTGAGCGTCGCGGAGAGGTGGTTGGCGGACTCCAGCATCAGCGCCTCGAGGCGATCGCGCTCGCCGTCGGACAGCTTGAGCTCGGGGCGCGCGAGGAGCTCGTCGAGGCCCACCATCGTCCAGCCCGGGCCGTCCTTCACCTGGGAAGGAGAGCCCGCGTCGATGCACAGGCCCGGCGTCGTCCGTGGCGGCAGGTTGAGCCAGGCGTGGGCCGCGCCGGTGCACACCACCAGCGCATCGAGGCTCGTCATCTTCTCGAACAGCTCGGCGACAGTGGCGCGGCTGAAGGTGCTCACCTCGAAGGCCCGCGCGCCCTTGAGCGAACGCTCCATGGCCTGGCCGAACTCGCCGCGCCCCAGCACCGCCACCTTCTTCGCCCGGGCTTCCTTGAGCGCCTCGCGCACCAGCGCCTGGACGCCGCGACTCTCCGAGGCGTGCAGCTTCTCCCGGCGGCCATGGATCAGGCGCTCCACGTGCTTCCAGACCTTGCGGAGGTGGGGATCGGTGAGGCCCTGGGTGCGCGCCTTCTCGAAGGCCTGCAGCACCTGGCGGCCGACGGCAGCTTCGCCTTCGGCCACGGAGTCGAGCCCCGCCGCGACGCGCAGCAGGTAGTGGCTCGCGCCCGCGCCGGCGCGCACGTGGAGGTGCTCGGGCTCCAGGCCGGGAACGCGCGCGTGCAGGGCGCCCTTGAGGAGGTTGGCCGCCCACTCCGGCTGGGGAGACGAGAGGACGAACTCGGTGCGGCTGCAGGTGGACACGCACACCGCGCCGGCGACGTACCCGCCCTGGCGGAGCGAGGCGATCGGCTCGGCCTCGAGCGTCAGCGTCGCGAGCTGCGCGCGGATCCGCGTGGGGGCCGTGCGCCAGGTGGCGCCGACGACGGCGAGGGGGACGGTCACGGCCGGACCTCCTGGAGCACCGGCGTGGGCGGAGGCGCCGGCTGGGCAGCTCGCCCGAGCACCGCCTCCGCCGCCGCGAAGCCGCTGGCGATCGCGTCCTTCATCGCCGCGCCGCCGAAGTAGCTGCCGGCCAGGGAGATGGGCAGGCCCGCCAGCGCGTCCTTCACCTCACGCATCCGGAGGGCGTGGCCGACGGGTGGCTGGAAGACGCCACGGGGCCAGCGCACGACGCCGGTGACTTCACCCAGCGTGCCGCAGGTGAGCGTCTCGAGATCCTGGGCGCAGCCGCGGGACAGCTCCGTGTCCGAGAGGGCCGCGCGATCGGGGAAGACGCCGCCCCCGACGAAGGTGCTGAAGCGGCGCGGCGTCTCGGCCAGGAGATCGCTCACGAACATGCTGCCCAGCGCGAAGCGATTCTCGACGGGCGCGGACAGGTAGCCGAAGCCCTCTGGCAGCCGCGACTCGCCCGGGAAGCGCTCGGCCCACTGGACCAGGGCCAGCGGGGCGTAGGGGAAGGACGCCAGCACGCGCGCGGCCGCCGGGGCGACGCCTTCCAGCAGCGGCGCCGCGGCGAAGGCCTCGGTCGCGAGGATCACGTGAGGCGCCGACAGCTGCAGCTCGCCGCCCGCGCCTCGCGCCGTCACCGTCACGCCGTCCGGCCGAACGCGCAGGCTCGTCACCTCCACGCCGGTGCGCACGGGCAGGCGCCGCGCGGCCGCCTCGCCCACCACCGCGAAGCCACCCTCGAAGGTGAACAGCCCTGGCCGGCTCCCGTCCTCCGGCTTGCGGAGCGCGTTCAGCATTCCCCGCAGCACGCTGCCGTACTCCTTCTCGGCGGTGACCAGCGCAGGCATGCAGGACGCGGCGGACAGCTTCTTGAGGTCGCCGGCGAAGATGCCGGTCAGCACGGCGCCGAAGAAGTGGTCGACCAGCGCGCGGCCGAAGCGCCGCTCGAGGAAGGCGTCCAGCGACTCGTCCTCGCCGCCGGCGCCGCGGTGCGACGAGAGGAAGTCCCGCGCCAGCGAGAGCTTGTCCCCGAAGGACAGCGCGCCGGTGGTGAGCACGCTCAGGGGGTTGGGGTGGATCGCCTCCAGCCTGCCGCCGCGGACGATGTAGCGGGCGGCGGAGCGCGGAGACAGCTTGAGGGCACGATCCTCGAGCTCCAGGTGTCGCAAGAGCCTCCAGAAGACGGGGTTGCGCCCGTTGAAGCTCGTGGGCCCGATGGGGAAGTCGCCGAACGCGGTGGCGCGCGTGCCTGCCTTTCCGCCCAGCGTCTGTCCGCGCTCGACGATCAGCACGTCACGCCCGGCCGCGTTCAGCTCGCACGCCGCCGCGATTCCCGCCAGCCCGCCGCCGATGACGATGACGTCAGGTCGCTCAGGCATGACGCGCCACCTCGTCGCAGAAAGCCTGCACGGCGTCTGGGTTGGTGTCCTTGTGGATGCCGTGCCCCAGGTTGACGATGCAGCGCCGGTACTGGCTCGTCTCCAGCATGGCGGACAGGAGGTGCCTCACGCGGTCGCGCGCCACGTCGGCGCCGGCCATCAAGAGGATCGGGTCGACGTTGCCCTGGAGCACAGCCTTCGGGAAGCGCGTGCGGGCTTCACGCCAGTCGACGCGCCAGTCGAGGCTGAAGCCCTGCGCGCCGGTGTCCGCGAGCACGGGCAGCAGGTGCTGTCCACCGCGCACGAAGAGCAGCACCGGCACGCCCTTCGTCGTGAGGGGATCGGTGATGCGGCGGATCGCCGGGACGCAGAAGCGCGCGTAGTCCTCGGCGTCGAGCAGCCCGCCCCACGTGTCGAAGAGCTGCACGCAGTCGGCGCCGGCGTCGGCCTGGGCTGCCAGGTACTCCGCGGCCACGTCGGCGAGGATGCCCAGCGCCTTCTCGGCCAGCCACGGCTGCTGGTGCAGCATCACGCGCGCCTTCGCGAAGTCGTCGCTGCCGCCTCCCTCCGTGGCGTAGGCGAACAGGGTGAAGGGCGCGCCCGAGAAGCCGAGGATGCCGTAGCGATCCTGGAGCGTGGCCCGCAGGTGCCGCACCGCCTCGCTCACGAAGGCCAGCCGCTGCACGGCCCCTTCGGTCTTCCACGCCGAGAGATCCGCCGCCGTCGACAGCGTGTTGGCGATGCGGGGGCCTTCGCCGGGACCAAACGTGACGCCCAGCCCCAGCGCCTCCGGCACGGTGAGGATGTCGGAGAAGACGATCGCCGCGTCGAGGGCGAAGCGATCGAGCGGCTCCAGCGCCACCTTCGTCGACAGCTCGGGCTGGTGGCAGACGTCCCAGAAGCCGTGCTGGCGTCGCACCTCGCGGTACTGGGGAAGGTAGCGGCCCGCCTGGCGCATCAGCCACACGGGGGGACGATCGACGGCCTCACCACGGAGGGCTGCGAGGAAGCGCGCGCGGGAGTTCATGCCGGGGATTTCTCATCTACCCGCGCTTGATCTGTGTCACCACATTGTCATGTGGTGGGGCGGGCCAGCGGTGAGTGTGCAAAGGAAGCGCGGAGATGGACGTGCCGGTGGAGACCACCTGGCTGTTGACGCGCGAGGCGGAGGACGCCGCCGCGGAGGCCGAGCTGTTGTCGAAGGCCGGCGTGAAGTGGGCGTCCGTCCCGTGCATCGAGTTCGTCGCCAGGCCGTGGCCGGAGTGGCCTGCGCGCGAGGGGACGCCGGTGCTCTTCATTACCAGCCGGCGGGCGGCGACGGCGATTCCACCTGGAGACGCGTGGCGCTCGAAGGACGCGCCGGGGATGATCGCGGCGACGGCGCCGGCGACGCGGGCCTGGCTGGAAGCGCACGGCCATCCGGTCGACTTCTGGGCGCGCGGTGGGGCCGAGGAGTTGGCGCGGACGCTGGTGGCGGCGTGGCAGGCGCAGGGGCGGCCGAGTTGGCACGTTCGCTACCCGACGAGCGACGCG
This sequence comes from Myxococcota bacterium, assembly GCA_040752975.1. Lineage (GTDB taxonomy): Bacteria > Myxococcota > Myxococcia > Myxococcales > Myxococcaceae > JADLDB01. The sequence continues at coordinate 6,790 of JBFMHF010000019.1, read as the reverse complement.
GGCTTCAGCGCCGCCGAGCAGGAGAACGCGGTCGCGCTGCTCAAGACGGTGGGGCCGGTGGATCGCGCGGTGGTGTACGAGACGAAGTCGGCGGAGGGCCTCGAGGATCGCCTGGAGCCCTTCCTTCGCTTGCCGTACAGCCTGACCTTCTCCAGCCCGTCGGCGGTAAAGGCCTTTCTGGCGGCGTGTCCGAAGGGATCGCGGCCGGCGGATCGCGTGGTGTGCTTTGGCGCGTCGACGGTGCGCGCGTGGAACGTCGGCCGGCCCGAGGGCTGGCCCGAAGGGGAAGTCGCCGAGTCTTCGGTGGTGGAAACGATCGTGTCGAACAAGGAGCGGTAAGCCATGAGCCTCCCCGTCCGTCTGCGCCGTCTGCGCCGTACGCCGTCGATGCGCGCCCTCTTCTCCGAGGTGTCGGTGACGCCGGGAGATCTCGTGCAGCCCTTCTTCGTGGTGCCCGGCAAGGGGCAGAAAGCGGAGACGCGGCCGGGCCTGGGGCTGTGGCAGCTCTCGCCGGACATGCTGCGCGAAGAGGTGCAGCAGCTCGCGAAGGGCGGGGTGGGTGGGGTGATGTTGTTCGGCGTGCCGGATCACAAGCGCGACGACGGGAAGGGCCTCGACAAGCAGCTCGCGCCGCTGGAGGCCGCGGTGAAGGAAGTGAAGGCCACGGCGCCCGAGCTGCCGCTCTTCGTCGACGTGTGCCTCTGCGCGTACACCACGCACGGCCACTGCGGCCTGGTGAAGGACGGGGAGATCCTCAACGACGAGTCGGTGACGGTGCTCTCGGAGATGTCGGTGCTGCTGGCGAAGTGGGGCGTCGACTTCGTGTGCCCCTCGGACATGATGGACGGGCGGGTGCGGGCGATTCGTGGGGCGTTGGACGAGAGCGGCTTTCAGCAGACGGCGATCCTCTCGTACGCGATCAAGATGGCGTCGGCCTTCTACGGGCCGTTCCGCGAGGCGGCGCACTCGGCGCCCAGCTTCGGCGATCGCAAGAGCTACCAGATGCCGGCGAACAACCGGCGTGAAGCCCGGCGGGAGCTGCTCGCCGACGTGGAAGAGGGCGCCGACGCCCTCCTGGTGAAGCCGGCCATGACCAACCTCGATCTGCTCCGCGATGCCCGTGAGGCCACCGACGTCCCGCTCTTCGCGTACCAGGTGTCGGGGGAGTACGCGATGATGCGGGCGGCGGGGGACGCCGGGCTGATCGACTTCGAGCGCGCCGTCGACGAGTCGCTGGTGTCGATCAAGCGCGCCGGGGCGGACGTGATCGTCAGCTACGCCGCGCGCGCGATGTGCCGGAAGTAGGGCCGCTTGACGCCTCGGTCAGGGTCCGGGTACGTCAACCGTCGCTCCAGGCGCAGTCATCAGCGGGAATAGCTCAGCGGTAGAGCATCGCCTTGCCAAGGCGGGGGTCGAGGGTTCAAATCCCTTTTCCCGCTCATCAAGCCCCATGGAAACAGGGGCTTTTTGTTTTCTAGCTAGGGACTGCGTCTCCAGCACCTCTGGGCCATCTTGGGGGCGCCCAGCAGCTTCACCGCGTTTCTCGTCCGGCGACAAGTGGCGTACCGGGGGTCATGTCGACTCCGACTCCGCCGGGTCGCCGCTCGCGCTGGCTCGAGAGTCGTGATGCGTCTCCGGGCCCGCTTGCATGGGAAAACGGGGAACGATGACGTCGAGAGGGCAGGCGCCGGCACACGGTTTACCGAGTACAGCAACGACGTCGGGCTCCTGAGGTCACAGTCCTGGTCTGTGCCGTCGACGGCCACGATTTGCTGCATCCGGGGGAGCTGCGAGGTTTGTGAACTTGGGACCGTCAAGATGATGCCGGCGAAAGGGTCTTCGGGTGGTAGCTTCCGCGCCGCGAACGGGATGACGCGAGCAGGCCTGTGTCCTCAGCCGTCATACCGGCGTGGTGTGGTCGAGCAGAGAGGGGCGAGCAGGGATGCGAGAGAGGCTTGAGCAGTACTGGGCGAAGGCGGACCCCGTCCTCGGGGGACACCATCCCGTCCTCCTGCATTCGCTCGACGTCGCCGCCTGCGCCGCCGTCCTGCTCCGGGAGAATTCACCTCTCTGCGAACGCTTTGCGCGGTCAACTGGGCTTTCAACTGACGCGGTCGTGCCCACGATCGCCTCGGTCGTCGCGCTGCACGACATCGGGAAGATCGACACGCGCTTCCAGCGGAAGGCGCCCGCCGTTGCGAACCGACTGCGACCTCATACGGCTCAGCTCGCGTGCGGCCCGTACGACCACGGGACCGAAGGCTTCCGACAGCTCGAGGCTCGTCCCACGGAACGTCATCTGTGGGCCCGGACTCTGGGTGAGAGAGCCTTCCCCTTGATCCGCGCGGTGTGCGGTCACCACGGCGTGCTGCCCAGCCGGGACGAGCCGGCACCCTATCCATACCCCCGATCCATTCGCGGCGAGGATGAGGCGGCTCGAGCGGCGTTTCTCACGACCATCGCCGACTTCTTCGCGCAGGTGGGCGCCCGTTTGCCATGGACCGGCATCGTGTCGGGGCCGCTGGTGCAGCAGCTCGCCGGTCTATGCACCGTTGCCGACTGGCTGGGTTCAAACGTCGAGTTCTTCCCGTACCGCGCTGACGTTCCGGAGCCGGCAGAGTACTGGCAAGCTGCGTTGACGTCCGCGTCCAATGCAACCAGGGCCGCAGGCCTCACTCGGGTAGGGCCGGGCGCCGGAGGATTCGCGACCCTCTTCCCAGGATTCACGCCTCGTGACGTCCAAACCCTGATGGACCGCGTCCCGGCTGACCGCCCCAGTCTCACGCTAATCGAGGCCGAGATGGGTAAGGGGAAGACTGAAGCATCCCTCGCCCTCGCTTCTCGCTTCCTCGCTGCGGGACTTGGAGACGGTGTCACCGTTTGCCTCCCGACCATGGCAACCTCGAACGCCATGTTCGCTCGCGTTCGCGACGTCGCGGAGCGACTGTTCTCGACCGGGGAAGTGCAGTTGGCCCTCGCGCATGGACGAGCCGCCAGGCATCCACTGCTTCGCTCCATCGTTCGAGCTGGGCTTCGGCAGCGTGACGCGGATGCTGCTGAGGCTTCCGTGGCGTGTGCGCGCTGGCTGCTGAATCGCAAGAGGGTGCTCCTGGCCCAGTTGGGCGTGGGCACCATCGACCAGGCGCTGCAGGCGGCGCTCACCATCCGTCACCAGTTCGTCCGGATGTTCGGGCTCTCTCGTAACGTGCTCATCGTCGACGAGGTGCACGCGTACGACGCGTACATGAACGTCCTGCTCGAGCTCCTCCTCGAGTGGATGGGCGCCCTCCGCGTGCCGGTCGTCTTGCTCTCCGCAACGCTCCCCAGTGTTCGCCGCTCCGAGTTGGTGGCGGCGTGGCGTCGGGGCGCTGGCCAATACGACGAGGTGGCATTAGCACCCCTCGCCGACGCAGTGCGCGATCCGTATCCGCTGGTCACCGTGGCGACCGAGCGCGAGACGCAGTCCCTGCATGTTGACGAGACCGGGCCAGTGAAGACGCTGCAGCTCGAAATTCTCGAGCATCGCAGTGACGATGGTGAGGCCACCGACTCGGTCGCCGACCGGCTCGCCCGTGCAGCCGCAGCTGGTGCGCGAGTGGTTTGGATCCGAAATACGGTGCGTGAGGCACAAGCGGCGTGGCACGCCGTCGCCGCTCGAGCCGGCGAGACGGAGAAGTGCCTGTTTCACGCGCGCTTTCGTGCGTGCGACCGCTCGGTCATCGAGCGGACCGTGTTGAGCCGCTTCGGGCGAGATGCACCTGCAGGCGGGCGCGTCCTGGTGGCGACGCAGGTGGTGGAGCAGAGTCTTGACCTCGACTTCGATGAACTACACACGGACCTCGCGCCAGTCGACCTGATGCTGCAGCGCGCAGGTCGGCTCCACCGCCATGAGCGCGCTGCCGCCAGGCACCGCCGTGCGTCCTGCTCGTTGAAAATCCTCCGGCCTGCCATACGTGCGCGACCTCCCGAACTCTCGGAGGGTGCGCGACCCGATGGCCTCCGTCATCCCGGTGTCGCTGATGGGTCACAGTGCATCGAAGCCGGCGGCGGTGGCAAGCCGGGGAATGTCGCCGGGCAGACCTTGTGCGGCGCGTGCCTGAACTACTGCACCTCGCACGGCTTCTGGCCGGCGAGCATCCCGACGATGAAGGGCCGCGTGCCCTGCCCAGGAGCGTAGCCGTGGAGTCCAGTGAGGAACGCTCCCTCCGATGGGGGCAGGGCCGTGACCGCCTGTTCCTGGCGCTCCGGGGGAAGCCCGTAGACGAGAAGCTCCGGGCCTACCGGGCGCTCGAACGGCAGTACGTCAAGGAGGCCCGCAGCCAGTTTGAGCGCGTGGAGATCCAGCGGCGGTTCACCGAGGACTACCTGTACCTGATGGTGACCAGCAAGGCCCCGTGGCCGACCTTCGCCCGCTACCTCCGGCGCATGAAGAAGTTGGGGTTCACAACGATGGACCGGAGACTTCTGGTCTGCGTGCTGTCGGCAGAGGCAGCCCGTGGCTCGCCTGCGGGGCTGCGGGACGTGCAGACGCAGATCGACGACATCGTGAGCCGTAGCCGGCGACGACGTGATCGGTCGGCGACCTCGGAGGAGATCGACCGAGCCATCTCAAGGGCGCGAAAGATTGCCGGGCTCTCGGAGTCGCCACCAGCTCCAAGATCTTCTCGTCACTCCACGAGGAGCCGCCGCAGGTAGCGGTCCCTGTCGAGCAGGAAGTCCCGGGTCAGCACGTAGTGCTCGGTCTCTTCATAGGGGACCTCGGCGATGCCCTGGGGGGTCAGGTGGTAGATGAGGGCGTCTGGGTAGGCGAGCAGCAGCGGCGAGTGCGTCGAGACGATGAACCGGCAGCGCCGCTGAACGAGATCGTGGATGAGCTTCAGCAGGGCGAGCTGGCGCTGCGGTGAGAGGGCAGCCTCGGGCTCATCCAGCAGGTACAGCCCGTCAGCCCAGAACCGATGTTGCACGAGGGCCAGGAAGGCTTCGCCGTGAGACATCTCGTGGTGGAGGACGCCGCCGTGCCCGGCCATGGCGTCGTCGTTCTTCTCAATCTCCGAGGCCACGTTGAAGAAGCTCTCGGCCCGGAGGAAGTAGCCCGTCCGGGGTCGGCGCACGCCACGGACAAGCCGCAGGTGCCGGTGCAGCTCGGATTCGCTTCGCCGGGTGGCGAACCGGAAGTTGCGGCTGCCGCCCTCGGCGTTGAAACCGGCGGCCACGGCGATCGCCTCGATGAGCGTGGACTTGCCGCTGCCGTTCTCCCCCACGAAGAAGGTGACCTTCGGGTGGAAGTCGAGGCGCTCGAGATGCCGCACCACCGGCAGGGCGAACGGGTAGACGTTGAAGTCGGGCACCTGCTCCCGTTGCAGCTCCAGGTACCTGATGAACACGCCCATGCCGGGGTCCCGGGGCTCGGCCTGTCGGCGCGGTCTCGTCTTCGCCACGGCGCACAGTAACCCGCGGCCCCGGCGCACGTCTTCAACGTTGCGCGCCACCCGGGTTCCCCGAGGGGCTCAGGCGGCCTGAACCGGGTCGGGGTTGTGCCCCGCCCAGGCCCGGGCCAGCGTCCGGCGCGGGACCCGGAGGGTGACCGCGACCTCCCGCCAGCTGCGGCCCGCGGCACGGAGGCGTTGCACGGCTTCGAGGTCGACGCCGCGCCGGGGCCTGCCGACCGGCTTGCCACTGCGGGTCCGGCCCGTGGCCTTCACCCGGGCGAGGCCCGAGCGGACCCGGTCGCGGATCAGCTCCCGCTCGAACTCCCCGAGGGCGGCGATGAGGTGGACCGTGGTTGAAGTTGGGCTCTGGGATGCGTCAACTGTGACTCCCACCATTCGCACGATTGTCCGCAACATCGAGTGGGAGCCCTTTGGCGGCGTTCGCAAGTACGAAGTGGCTACTGGTGCCAACCTCTCCAATTTCAACACGGTCGAGTACTTCAAGGGCTCGCTCGCGCCGGGCGACACGCCCGAGGCCAGCGTGAACAAAATTGCGTGTTCGCCCCCATCGCTGGGCCCGCAGGTTGACGGAACAGGACGTCTGCGTGCCCTCTTGGTCTCGAACGGCGTCGGAAGTGGCTTGGGTGGTGACATCTTCCGGCAGGTGTACACGTGGAATGCCGACGAGTTGCGGCGTGAGCAGACGTGCGTTGAACGACTCGGGCAGACGATAGAGACCAGTCAGTTGTTCACGTATGACAACACTCGGCGGCTCACCTCGTCCACCTCGACGGGTTCCACCGTGATCACCAAACCGGTTGCCCCCGGTTCGAGTCGGAGTTACGGCTACGACAGGCGCGGCAATTTGACCAGCTTCACTGCGGATGGTTGCACGCGGTCGGTGACCTACCTGACCGGGGACCGAGAGGAGATCTTCTCGTCGATGGTGCCTCAGTCCGCCGACCCCGAGTGCAACGGCCGCTTTTCGGGGCCGACGCTCTTCTTCGACGCGGACGGCCGCACGTCCAGGAAGGCGACGGCCTTCTACTGGTGGTACGCCGACCTGGGTTACGCGCCGGACAGCAGCGGTCTCGATACCGTCGTGAAGTCCGTCGGCGTCACGCGTGCGGGGAGTGCGACGGCCAACTATTCGTACCGCTATGACGCGTTCAACCGTCGGCGGCTGAAGGTCTACCCCTTCGATTCGCTGGAGGAGTTCTTCTACGACGTCGGTAACCAGATGCTCACGCAGCGGAGTGGCAACGTGGTGGGCGTGGCGACGAGCTACACGGTGGACGACTTCGTCTGGCTCGACGGGAAGGCCATCGCGATGGTGCGGGGCAGCTTCGACCTCAACTACG
>JBFMHF010000018.1:0-68226 GCA_040752975.1 Myxococcota bacterium | reverse complement strand
GGCGAGGCGGCCCCTTCTCTCCCAGCGGGAGAGAAGGCGGGGGATGAGAGGGAGAAAAGAAAGGCAATGAAGGCAGACGAGCACGGCAGATGAAGGGGACGCAGGCCGTCCGCCGAAGGACAACAAAACCCCCGAGGCCGTCCGCCGAAGGACAACCCTCCGCGAGGTGGGCTGCCTTTATCCACGCCAAGCCGAGACCTCATCATGCGGGCGCGCCTGGCCACTCACGACGCACACGTCGAGCGACGGGGTGCCACAGGAAGCAGGCTGTCTGCGGTGCGGTGATGTGTCGGCCGACCGACGCCAGCTTCACGGCCACCCCCATCTGTCCCTGGAGAGAACGCATGGGCTTCGGCCTGGGCACCGTCGACTGCTAGTGTGGCCTGCATGCAACGCGCGCCCCTCCTCCTGGCTTTCGCGATGCTCTCCGCGTGCCAGTGCGGCCCCGCCGACCTCTACATCGGCAATGGCCCGGACGGCGGAAAGGGCGGCGGGACGGCCGCGGGCACGGGTGGCAGCGGCGGCTCCGGCGGCTCCGGCGGAGGCAACGGCGCGGGCGTGGGCGGCAGCGGCGGCTCCGAAGACGGCGGCAACTGCACCGCCATCCTCGCCACCGTGCGCGACTTCCAGGACTCGCACCCCGACTTCGAGGCCTTCCTCGGCAGTCAGCAGGGCCTGGTGCGCGCGGACCTCGACGCCCAGCACAAGCCGGTGCACGCCGCGGCGGGCCCCACCTCCGTCACCAGCGGCCCCGCCAACTTCGCCCAGTGGTACCGCGACGTCTCCGGCGTCAATCAGGCCTTCGAGGTGCCCCTCCCACTCCAGCAAACCGGCCCCGCCACCTTCGTCTACGACAACGGCGACTTCTTCCCCCTCGACGGCCGCGGCTTCGGCAACCAGGGCCGCAACCACAACTTCCACTTCACCACCGAAATCCACACCTCCTTCTCCTACAAGGGCGGAGAGCGCTTCACCTTCCGCGGCGACGACGACGTGTGGGTCTTCGTCAACCGCAAGCTGGCGCTGGACCTCGGCGGCGTCCACGGCGCGGAAGAAGGCACCATCAACTTCGACGCGCAGGCCGCGACGCTGGGCCTCACCGTCGGACAGACCTACCCGCTCGACGTCTTCCACGCTGAACGCCACACCACCGAGTCCAACTTCCGCATCGAGACGTCCATCGAGTGCTTCCTTGGTGGTATCAATTGAGCCGAAAAGCACCTGAAATAACAGGCGAATTCCGAATCGATGGCCCTTGTGGACCAGCCGGTCTAGACCTCTGGTCCAGAGGCCATGCCCAGACCGCGCTTCCAGAAGATGGAGCCGTCCCGCCGACGCGCGTTGTTGGACGCGGCTGCCACCGAGTTCGCGGCGAAGGGCTACGAGGGCGCCAGCGTCAACGCCATCCTCGAGGCAGCCGGCTTCTCCAAGGGCAGCTTCTATTACTACTTCGACGACAAGGCGGACCTCGCCAGCGAGGTGCTGCTGGAGGCCTACGCCCCGGTGCTGGCCGTCATCGACGAGCCCACGCCCGGCAGCGTCTCCGAGTTCTGGGACGAAGTGCTGCGCCTCCACCGGCGCTCGCTGGACGTGATGGAGGCCTCACCGCGCACCTTCCAGTTGATCAGCAAGACGGGCACCGCCGTCATCTCCGAGCCCGCGCTGGCTGCGCGCCTCGTCCCCCTCATCACCGAGGCCCGCAAGAAGGTCCGCGCGGTGTGGCTCAAAGGCCAGGAGCTCGGCGCCGTGCGCACCGACCTCTCCGTCGACGCCATCATGGCCATGGTGGAGGCGGTGAAGCGCGCCGCGTGGCTCGCCTCCTTCCCTCCGGAGTACGCGCCGTCCGTCGCCGAGGTGGAGGCCTTCTCCCGTCGCGTCCTCGACCTCGCGCAGCGCCTCGCCACGCCGGGCTCGTCCACCGCCGCCTCCGCGGAGGCGCCGCGATGAGCTACCTCCGTCGGACTACGCCCTCCGCTCCACGCCGGGATGCCTCGCCTCCGTCCGCCGCGCACGCACCCCACCCGGAGCCGCGCACTCCACTCCACTCGGAGAGGACGTGATGCGCCACCTCGTCCGCCTCGCCGCCGTGTCGTCTCTCCCGGAGGTGTCGTGATGCGCCGTGCCCTGTGCCTCGCCGTCCTCCTCGCCGCGCCCGCCCTCGCTGCCGACCCGAAGGACACCCCGCCGAAGGACCTGCCGCCGTGTCCCTCCGCCTCCGACAACCCCGACGTCCCCGCGCTGGTGAAGCGCACCGAGCAACTGCTGGAAGGCCGCTCCTCCATCGCGGTGATGACCATGGCCATCCAGACGCCCGCCTGGTCCCGCAGCCTCAAGATGAAGGTGTGGAGCAAAGGCCGCGACTACGCCCTCATCCGCATCCTCGAGGGCGGGCCCCGCGAGACGGGGATGATGACGCTCAAGCGTGAGAAGCAGCTGTGGAACTACCTGCCCCAGGCCGGCCGCGTGATGAAGCTGCCGGCGGGCATGCTGGGCGACTCGTGGATGGGCTCTGACTTCACCAACGACGACCTCGTGAAGGGCAACTCCATGGCCGACGACTTCACCTCGAAGGTGGAGAAGACGGTGGACTTCGCCGGCCGCAAGGCCTGGTTCGTGGTGATGACGCCGAAGCCCGACTCCACCGTGGTGTGGGGCAAGGTGGAGATGCTGCTCGACCGCGCCACCTGCGTCCCCCTCGAGCAGCGCTTCTACGACGAGGACGGCGCGCTGGCCCGCACCATGGCCTTCTCCGACCTGAAGCAGGTGGGCTGGCGCACCTTCCCCGCGAAACTGACCGTGACGCCCGCCGAGAAGGGCCGCAAGACGTCGATGACGTACGAGTCCATCGAGTTCGACGTGGACATCCCCGACGACACCTTCGGCCTGCGCCGCCTGCAGTCCGGGAGGGACTAGGCGATGTTCCGCCTCGTCTCGCTCGCGTGGCGCAACCTGTGGCGCAACACGCGGCGCACCGTCATCACCATGTCCGCGTTGGCCCTGGGCTGCGCCGGCATCGTCGGCCTCCACAGCTACCGCGAGAGCACCTACGCCATCGTCGTGCACGACATCACCGAGGGCCTCATCGGCCACCTCCAGGTGCACGGCCAGGGCTACCAGGAGGCGCCCGCCATCAGCACCGTGGTGAAGGACCCGGTGCAGGTGGAGGCCGCCGTCGAGGGCGCGCTGCCCGGCGCGAAGGCCGAGCGCCGCGTGATGGGCGCGGGCCTCGCGGGCGCGGGCGAGCTGTCGTCGCCGGTGATGATCATCGGCCTGACCCCGGCGGAGAAGGGCGAGAGCAGCCTCCACACCGTCGTCGAGGGCCGCGACCTCTCACCCACCGCCTCGCGCGAGGTGCTGTTGGGCAGGGACCTCGCCCGGGACCTCGGCGTCACGCCCGGCGGCGAGCTGGTGCTGGTCAGCCAGGCCGCCGACGGCAGCGTCGCCAACGACCGCTACACCGTGGTGGGCACCTTCACCTCCCCGAGCGCGGAGTTCGACCAGGTGGCGGTGGTGCTGCAGCTCCAAGACGCCCAGGACTTCTTCGGCCTCGGCGACGCGGTGACGATGGTGGTGGTCCGCCTGCCCGAGGGCGCCGACCGCGAGGACGTTACCGGGCCCACCGCCGCGCTCAGGGCCGCCCTCGACTTGAAGACGCTCGAAGCGCTGAGCTGGGGCGAAATCCTCCCCGAGTTTCGCGCCACCATGCACAGCAAGCGGCAGGGCCAGCGCGTCGTCGACTTCATCGTCTTCCTCATCGTCGGCCTCGGCGTCTTCAACGCGATGACCATGTCCACCTTCGAGCGCACGCGCGAGTTCGGCGTGATGGGCGCCCTGGGCACGCGGCCGCGGCGGGTGCTGGCGCTCATCATGACCGAGGCGCTCCTGCAGGGCGTGCTGGCCTTCGCGGCGGGCGTCCTCCTCGGCGCGGCCGTCCTCTACTCGGTCGGCACCGTCGACCTCTCCAGCGTGATGCAGGGAGACATCATGGGCGCGCGCATGCCCAGCCGCATCGACCTCGCCGTCAACCACGCCGCGGTGAAGAACGCCGCGCTGGTGGCCTTCCTCACCGTGCTGGCGGGCGGCGTGGTGCCGGCCGTGCGCGCGGCGCGCCTCAAGCCCGTCGAAGCCATGAGGCACACATGAGCGGCCTCCTCACGCTGGCGTGGCGGAACATCTGGCGCCACCGGCGCCGCACCATCTTCAGCATGGTGGCCATCGGCGTCGGCCTGGTGCTGGTCCTCTTCTACTCGGGCCTCATCGGCGGGCTTCTCGGAGACGCGAAGAGCCAACTGGACAACGGCGGCCTGGGCCACGTGGAGGTGTTCGCGAAGGGCTGGCGCCCGAAGAAGGCCCTCACCGCCGCCATGCCCGACCGAAGCACGTGGGCGTCGAAGGTGTCGCTGCCGCCCGGCGCCGAGGTGGGCGACCGGGTGGTGGCGAAGGGCCTCGCCTCCAGCGCGCGCGGCAACGAGCCGGTGGAGCTGCTCGGCGTGGACTGGAAGGCCGAGGTCACCCTGTCCGCGCACCTGCGCGACGTGCGCCAGGGCGCGCTGCCCGAGGACGACGACGCGCGCGGCATTCTCGTCGGCGAGCAACTGGCCGAGCGGCTCAAGCTGAAGCCCGGCTCGAAGCTGCGCGTCATGGTGCAGCGCGCCGACGGAGAGATGGGCGCGGACCTCTTTCGCGTGCGCGGCGTCTTCCACTCCATCTCCACCGGCATCGGAAAGCGGCAGGTGCTGGTCTCGAAGGCGGCGGCGCGCACGCTGCTGGGCCTGGGAGACGTCTCGCACCAGGTGGTGGTGCAGCTGCCCGACGCGGCGATGGCCGACGCGGTGGCGGCGCAGCTCGCGGCGGCCCTGGGCGGGCAATACGACGTGAAGACGTGGGGCGAGCTGCTGCCGGTGGTCAAGCGCATGGAGGCCCTCACCAACAACGTCGTCCTCGCCGTCGCCCTCTTCGTCTACCTGCTGGTGGGCCTGGGCATCTTGAACACCATGTTGATGAGCGTGCTGGAGCGCACCCGCGAGTTCGGCGTGCTGATGTCCGTGGGGACACGTCCCGGCCGGGTGGTGGCCCTGGTGGTGGCCGAGTCCTTCTGGGTGGCCACGCTGTCCGTCGTGCTGGGCGCGGCGGTGGGCGGGCTCCTCACCTGGTACTTCTCGGTCAACCCCCTCACCCTGTGGCAGCGGTCCGGCGAGTCCTTCGAGCTGGAAGGCGTCAACCTCTCCACGTCCATCCGCGCGCACTTCGAGCTGGCCAACGTGCTCAAGGCGTCTTCCTTCGTCTACGCGATGGCGCTGGTGGTGGGCGTGTACCCGGCGATGCGCATCGCGCGGCTCTTGCCCGCCGAGGCGCTGCGACACAACTAGAGGAGGCACCATGGCCGTCGTGGAAGTGGAAGGCGTCACCCGGGTGTACGACGAAAAGGGCGCGACGCCCACGAAGGCGCTCGCGGGCGTGACCCTCGAGGTCGAGAAGGGCGAGTTCATGTGCCTCGCCGGGCCGTCGGGCTCGGGGAAGACGACGCTGCTCAACCTCATCGGCGGCCTGGACTCGCCCACCGAGGGCAAGGTGCGCATCGACGGGAAGGACTTGACCGGCCTCTCGCGCGGCGCGCTGGCGGACCTGCGGCGAGACCGCATCGGCTTCGTCTTCCAGGCCTACAACCTGGTGCCGGTGCTGACCGCCGCGGAGAACGCCGAGTACGTGCTGGAGCTCAAGGGCGTCGACGCGAAGACGCGGCGCGCGCGCGTCGCCGAGCTCTTCCAGCGCATGGGCCTCGAGGGCTTCCTCGACACCCGGCCGCTGAAGATGTCCGGCGGGCAGCAGCAGCGCGTGGCGGTGGCGCGGGCCATCGCGTCCGAGCCGGCCGTGGTGCTGGCCGACGAGCCCACCGCCAACCTCGACCAGACCACCGGCGCGGCGCTGATGGACCTGATGCACGAGCTCAACCACGAGCGCGGGGTGACGTTCATCTTCTCTTCGCACGACCCGATGGTGCTGGAGCGCGCCGACAGGCTGGTGCGCCTGGTGGACGGGAAAATCGTGTCCGACGTGAAGAAGCCCAGGCCCGAGCACGCGAAGCCATGAACGGGGCGACGCTTCCCTCTCCCGACGGAGAGAGAGCCAGGAAGACAGGAGCGCCGTGGCTCTGGGCTCCACGGCCGCCCAGCACCTTCGCCCGCCTCGCTGCTGACGTCCTGTCTCGCGAGGTCGCCCCCGTCACCGGCGCCCGCCTGGCTGCTGACGTCGTGCCTCGCGAGGTCGCCCCCATCACCGGCAGCCGCCTGGCTGCTGGCGTCCTGTCTCGCGCCGTGGCCCGTCCCGCTGGGCGCGTGTTGGCTCGCGCTGGCGCCACCGTCACCGTCAGCGTCGCCATCCTCCTCGCGCTCGTACCCACCTCGGCCCACGCCCGCGAGCTCTGGCGCGACGGCCACGGCGGCGTGCTGGAGGGCCAGGCCTTCTACAAGAACTTCGTCTCCGCGGTGTGGCTGCAGCCGTCGCTGGTGGAGGGCACCGAGGCGTTTCAGTCGACGCTGGACGCCTCCCGCGCGCTGGTGCCGCCGGAGCAAGCCGCGCTTCTGCCGCAGGACGTCGCGCTGCCGCCCTTCGCGCTGCTCAACGCCCACATCCTCCGCCTGTCGACGACGTTCCGCTTCGAGGACCGCCTCACCTTCGACGTGGCGTGGCAGGTGACGGCGTCCCTGTCCTCCGACTCGTCCTTCTCCGGCGGTGCGTCGTTGACTGGCACCATCGGCGGCGCGTCTGGCGTGCGCAGCGCCCAGCGGCGCCTGGTGGAACTGTCCAGCGTGCTGGTGGACGAGCCCAACCTTCGCATCGAGCAGAACCTGGACCGGCTGGCCCTCAAGCTGGCCCTGCCCTTCGGAGACCTCACGGTGGGCCGGCAGGTGTTGTCCTGGGGCACCGGCCGGCTGTGGAACCCGACGGACGTGTTGAGCCCCTTTCCTCCCACCGTGGTGGATCGCGAGGTGCGCCGCGGCTTCGACGCCGTCCGCCTCGCCGTGGCCATCGACGAGACGACGCAGCTGGACCTCTTGTACCTCCCCCAGCCCAGGCCCGAGGACAACGGCGGCGTGGCGCGGCTGCAGGCCAACATCAAGGGCTGGGACGCTTCGGTGTCCTTCGGGAAGTACGTCAGCGACCTCGTCATCGGGGCCGACTTCGTGGGCGACGTCGGGCCGGTGGCGGTGCACGGAGAGGGCGCCTACACCCTGGGGCTCCTCGGCCTGTCCGGCGGCGGCGTGTCGGTGGGGGAGCACTTCTTCCGCGGCGTGGCCGGCGTGGACTGGCGGCCCCACGACAAGCTGCTGCTCATGGCCGAGTACCACTTCAACGGCTACGGGGCGGACTCGCCCGAGGGGTACGCGCAGAAGCTCTCGTCGTCGCGCGTGGTGCGCGGTGAGGTGTTCGGCGCTGGCCGGCACTACCTCGGCCTCGCCGCCACCTGGATGCAGAGCGAGATTTTCTCCGCCACGTTGTCCACCCTGGTGAACCTCGCGGACCCGAGCGTCCTGCTCGTCCCCGCACTGGAGTATTCCTTCGAGCAGTCGGTGCTGGTGCGCGCGGGCGGGTACGTGCCCCTCGGCGCGCGGCCCGATGAGACGGTGTTTGCGTCGCTGACTCCGGAAGACGTGGTGACGGTGTCGGATGCGCTGGTGACGGCGCGACGGACGTTGGGCTTGAAGAGTGAGTACGGCTCGTCGACGTGGGGCGCGTTCGTACAGGTGGGGTTGTATTTGCCGTAGTCGCCAGGCCGGCCTCGATGGAAGGCGATGCATCTCGTCACTTCGCCGTGCTGGCCTCCACCAGCCTCTCGACCCCGAGGCGCAGGAAGCGCACTTCACTGCTGGAAGCCGTCGAATCGCCAGACGCGGGCGGCGCTCGCGTGCGACAACACCGAGCCCGTGCCGCAGAGCAACAGGGCCTCGTGCGCCGCGCGCTCCCACGACCGCGGAGCGCCTGGGAGGCAGAAGACCCCTCGATGGCACCGCTCGAGGCGGCCGGCGGCGACCGCGCGCCGAATCGCGGGGTGTGAGACGCCCCGTTCCCTCAACTGAGAGAGGTGAATCAACCCTGCCTGTGAGTTCGCCGTCGCCACCACCGCCCGCCAGTCGATCATGGCCCCCCTCTACACGAGGGGTCTGACAACCAGCGCCGCCGGGAGCAATTCTGGGCGTACTTATCGTCGGAAAACGTACCATAACTACGCCCAGAATGGTTGTTTAGAGTGATGCCGGCCCATGGGACACCTGGCCGCAGAATCGAGGGGCCTTCGCCGCTCGACTGGGTGCGCAGAATGGCCGGGCAGTTCTCAGGTATGTGCGACAGCCTGCTGGCCGAGGTGGACGGCGCGAGCGAGCTGGACGACGTGGAGCCGCTCATCCGCTTGCAGTCCGACACCTCGGCACGCGCCCGCAAGCGGAGGGGAGGGCTGGTGGAGCGCCACCGGCCGACCTTCCGTTCGCCGCGCGCGTGAAGCAGCGCGTCTCTGTTCTCACGCCTGCCCGCGTCGACGTGGGCAGAAGCACGGTTGCACTCTGAGTGCGCTCCGGGGGTCAAGCCGGCACCGTGCGCCCCTCATTCTTCACCGCCGTCCTCGCGCTCTTCCTCGCGGCATGTCCGTCAACCAGCACCGGGCCGCAGGGGCCTCCGGGCCCGCAGGGCGAGAAGGGCGACGTGGGCCCAGCCGGTCCGGTGGGCCCCGAGGGGCCGCAGGGTCCTCAAGGCCCGCAGGGTGTGGAAGGGCCACAGGGCCCGCAAGGTGTCCAGGGCCCGCCAGGGATGGTCGTCGTCGTCGACGGCGGCGTGGTGACGGGGCCTCCGGGCGCGTCGGTGGTGGTGACACCCATCACGCCGGGTGGGGCCACGTGTCCCGCGGGCGGCGTGCGAGTGACACAGCTCTCGGACGGTGGCGTCTCCAACGTGTGCAACGGGCTGGACGGCGCGACGGGGCCGCAGGGCCCGCAAGGCATTCAGGGGCCACAGGGTCCTCAGGGCCCGCAGGGACAACAGGGGGCGACGGGCCTGACGGGCCCCACCGGCGCGCAGGGCGCCCAGGGCCCTCAAGGGCCTCAGGGGCCGCAGGGAATGCAGGGGCCCGCCGGTCCGCAGGGACCGATGGGCCCGACGGGGCCGCAGGGGCCGCAGGGGCCGGCAGGTCCTCCGGGGCAGGTGCTCTTCCTCGACGGAGGCGCCGTCGTCACCGACTGGGTTGCCTTCGCCGGCTTCACCACCGCCACCTTCAACGGCAACCTCGGCGGGCACGTGGGGGCCAACCAGAAGTGTGATGCCGAATTCCCGGGCTCCTTCTTCTGCACCTCGGCGGACTACTACCGCGGCGAGCCCACGGTGGTGCCGCCATCGTCGGGCGCGTGGGTGGACTACGACCGGGACGCGCTGGGCAACCGCAACGGCAGCGCGTGTTACCGCAGCGGCCTCTCGCTGGGCGCGTGGACGGAGTCGACCAACGTCGACTACGCGCCCTTCGTCAACGCCAGCGGCTACGTCTACAACGGCCACAACTGCGACCAGGTGAAGCCGCTCGCGTGCTGCCGGGGCTCGAGCCGGATGCTGTTTCGCGGGTACACCACGGCCACCTTCAACGGCGACCTCGGGGGCCACCCGGGCGCCAACCAGAAGTGTCACGCCCAGTTCCCGGGCAGCCGCTTCTGCACCTCGGCAGACTTCTACCTGTCCGAGCCGAAGCTGTACCCGCCGGCTTCGGGCGCGTGGGTGGACTACGACCGGTCCGCCGCCGGCACGCGCAACGGCTCGGCCTGCTACAAGAGCGGCATCAACGATGGCCCGTGGAAGGAGTCGACCAACGTCGACTACGCCCCCTTCGTCACCGCGAGCGGGTACGTCTACAACGGCAGCAACTGCGACCAGGCGAAGCCACTGGCCTGCTGCGAGCCGCGGTAGGCCGCTTCACCGCTGCGTGGGCTGACACGCCGAAGGCGCTTTGACGGCGGGCGTGCCTCGCGCCCCTGCGTTGGTCATCAGCGGAGACCGCCTCCATCGGTCGGGCCCATTCCGGCGGCTCTGAGGTGGTAGAGTTGCCGGCTCCGGCGAGGAGGTGGCACATGGCAGGGAAGGTCTCGAAGCAGGGGGCCGTCGTCGCAAAGCCCGCGGTGCGTCAGTCGGCGAAGGCTGGGCCCGTGGAGGTCAGCGCGCCCGAGGTCCGGCCCCAACTCAGCGCGCGCGCTCTCCGGAGGACCGGCAAGACGAGCGGCTTCACCGGCTCCGTCAAGGCGCTGCCGGATGGCTCGCGACAGCAGCTCGTCAGTGATGCGCCGGTGATGCGCGTGGGCAGCGCCTCGACGATGCAACGACTTCGAGACTCGGGTGGGCAGCTTCCGACGGAACCCCAGCAGCTCGTCGCGGCCGAAGGCGCGGTGGCCAACAACCCGGGCGTCAACCAGGAGTGGTCGATGGCCGCGCTCAAGAAGGACCCTCGGAAGTTCCTGCGTAACGTGGTGCAGCTCGACGGCGCCCTCGGCAGCACCCTCGACCGCACGGCCTGCGGGCCGACCTCGTTGCTGATGGGCATGATTTCCGGGCGGCCCGAGTCCATCCAGGAGCTCGCGGGCAAGCTGGTCGACGCGAAGGGCAACCTCACGGGGTTTGGCAAGAACCTCGCCCAGAACGCGGTGCGCGGCATGAAGCCCGAAGTGCGGGAGGCGCGGGCCGCAGAGGTCCGCGAGGAACTGCAGCAGGCTGCGACCCGGCTCAGAGACGGCAGGGCCTTCACGCCCGCAGACGTCACGACCCTCGCGAACTGCATGCAAGGCGTCGAGACACTCGCCGGAGCGGCGCCGAACGACCTTCGGGAGGCGGCCATCGCCATCGAGCGGCTCGGCGTGAAGGTGCCGCCCATGGAACTCCAGCTTTTCGGCAAGCCCGACGGCACGATGGGGCACTGGCGTGTGGTGTCCCGCGGCACCCAATTCAACCCCTGGCCGAATGACAAGGGACAGTCGACGCAGCTCCCCGCAAAGCAGGGGCTGGAGTCTGGCAAGCGCGACGGCGCTGGTTGGGTCCTGCGCGACACGGTGACCGTTGGCTCGGACTAGCTGGCTTGGGGCGCTGCTGCTTCTGGTGGGCTGCCGCTCGTCGGCGCCCGCGCTCGACGCCGCGACGCAGCCCGTCGACGCGGGGAAGGCCGTCGCCGCGCAGAGCCTGCCCACGGACGTTGCTGAGCCATTCCGGCACACCGTCCTGCGGCGAGCGCGCTGTGCCATTCCTGATGGGGGCGCGCTCGTTTCCGCGTTCGACGCCTGCGCCGTCCCCCCGGCCGACTGCCTCCTGTGGCCGTTGACGTGCGGGACCATGGAGGCCCGCGCGGAGGTGCTTCGCCGCCTCGACGCCGGGACCCTCACGTTCCCCGCGCCGCACCAGACGACGCGGACCGACGGCCTCGGGTGGTTCGAGGTCTCCCTCGAGGAGCACGGCCTCGTCGTCATCGAGTGCGCCGACGAGACCCTCTTCCACGCGCCCTCCAATCTGTCGTTCCTCGAACCAGACTTCGAGGTGTCGGCCCTTCCGCCCGGAGGCGAGGGCACCATCGAAGGGAAGGTGTTGGTCATCAACCCCTGGACGCGGCGCACGGCGGTGGCGGACCCCTCCTCATGGCCCCAGCTCCCGTCTGCGCTGGTGCACTACGCCTGGGCGACGACGCTGGAGGGGAAGCCCCTGGTGATGGCTCCGTCGTCAGGACTGCTGTCGGACGGCAGCAACGGCGGCTTCGCCACGATGTTCGGCGGCCCGCCCATCCCCCGACCTGCCCCGGTCCAGCCCGAGAACGCGGTGGCCGTCACGGTCCGGGTCGCGCTGCGCGACGGCTTGACGCGGCGACAGACGTCGATGCAGTTGATGGCGAGCGACGGCGGCCTCACCGGCTGGGTCGAGACGAGGACCGCCGCGCACGCATTCCGCGTCGCGCCCGGCCCGTACGTCGCCCAGGTCCGGATGCCGGGGGCGAAGCCGGCTGCGGTGGCTCTCGACGTGAGCGCGCCAAAGGAGGTGGCGGTGACGCTCGAGCCGGGAGTCGCGATGGCGGGACGAGTCGTCGACGTCCGCGGCCAACCTGTCAGCGGCGCGACGGTGGAGGTGAATGGCGAGGCCGCGACGGGTACGGACGCGACCGGCGCCTTCACGCTCGCGGACGAAGGCCCGAAGCGGCTCCGCGCGTGGCACCCGAGCGTCGGAGTCTCAGAGAGCCTCGACGTCGCCGAGGCGGGGCCGGTGAAGCTCGTGCTGACTCCGCGAAGCGATGTGCGGATTCGCGTGGAGGCGCCCGATGGCGGAGTCGTCTTCGGCGTCGCGCGCATCCTGAGGCACGGCGTCTCCGAAGAAGTGACGCGCACTGCCGCGTTCGACTCGGTGCTGGTTCGGCAGAGTGAGCTCACCCTGGCAGGCCTGAGCCCGGGCCACCACCGGCTGCTGGTACTCACGAGCGAATGGGCGGCGACTCGTCTGGAGTTCGACGTGGGAGTTGAGCCGCTGCTGCTCACCCAGCGACTCGGAGAGAAGCCGGTCATCGAGGGCATCGTCACGCGAGGCGGCAAGCCTGTCGTCGGTGCGCGGGTGAAGTTCGCCCGGCCCGAACCCATCTTCAGCCACGCCGAGGAGGTGACGCGGACGGATGAACGCGGCGCCTTCCGCCTGCGCCGTTCGCTCCCGGGCGAGGCGACGCTCGAAGTCGACGGCGCCCGGGTGAAGGTGTCCGTGCCCTCGAGCGGACAGCGCATCGAGCTGAAGCCGCGTTGAGCGTCGCCCCGGCTTCAGCCCGCTACGGAGGCTCCATCACTCGCGGATGGCAGCGTACCGGGAGTCGTCGCCCTCGTCGGCCTCTTCCTGGTCGGCGGTGATGACCTTCTTGCAGAGGCCCTTCACCAGCGCGATGCCTTCCTTCGTCAGGTAGTTGCGCGTCAGGTCGAGGCACTCGAGGTGCTCGAGGTACGGCTTCGCGTTGGCGAGCGCCTTCGCGCCTGCGTCGGACATGGTGCCCAGCGAGAGGTCGAGCGTCTTGAGCCCCTTCAGCACCTTCGCGCCGGCCAGCGCCCCGGCGATGTCATCGGCGAACTCCGAGTTCTTGAGGCCCAGGTACTCGAGGTGCTTCAAGTCGGTGCGCTCGAGGAGCGGCCGGACTTCATCCACGCCGCACGTTCCGCCGTACTCCTCGGTGCCGTAATAAATCTCGAGGTGCTTGATGTTGGGCATCTTCGCGGTGGCGATGTCCTTGCCGCAGGACTGCGACAGCCCGCCGGTGATGAAAATGGCGCGCTCGAGGGCGGGGGCGTCCATCTTCCCCACCTCGAATTCGCCGGTCTCGATTTCCAGCGTGCGCAGGTGGGGCACGCCCTTCCACAGCTTCGCGAGGCTGCCGGTGTGGTGCCAGGAAATCTGGTCGACGTTGTCGCCGAAGGTGATTTTCCGTGTGGTGGGCGGGGCCTTCTCGCCGAGGAGGTCGATGAGGTCCTGCAAGTCGTCCTCGTTGGGGTCGCCGTTGGACTGGAAGGCAAATTCCACCGCGAAGCGCGCCGAGGGGTGCTCGAGCACGTCCCGGAGGATGTCCACCGTCTTCCCCTTGAAGCCCTCGTCGGAGTACGAGTCGTGGCTCAGGCGGACGCGGTAGATGTAGCCGTTGCGCCAGAGGAAGGCCTGCTTGTGCACCTTCTGCCACGCCTCCTCCTGGGCCCTGGTGCGCAGGTGTGAGCGGCTGTTGTTGTAGCCCTCGTCGTGGACCTCCTGGTGCTCGGCGAGGGGCCCGAGGAAGTAGTCGGCCTTCTCCTCGATGAGCTTCTTCGCCTGGCCTTCCTTGTTGGCGAGCTGCAACGAGATGAGCTCGCCGCGCGGGTCGCCCTGGTCCTGCAGCCAGTCCGCGAGAATGGAGAAGGCCTGCCGGTCGGTCGGGTCCTTGAGGATGGCGGCTTCCAGTTCCGGGTTGCGCGCGTCGAGGGTGACGGTGCCGGCCGGCGCGGCCTTCTCCTTCTTCGCGGCCGGCGCGGAAGCGGGCGCCGCGGCGCCGTCGCTTACCAGCTTGTAGCCCTTCTTCGTCTTCTCGGTGATGAGCTTCTCGTAGGCGGCCTTCGCAGCGCCCTCGTCCCCGAAGGACTTCTCCGACGTCTGGCCGGCGGTTCCGATTTTTCCGAACGTCGTCTTGAAGGACTTCCCGTCGAGGGTGATTTCCCAGAACTTGTTGGAAGTGCCTTCCTGGAACTCGTAGCGCGGCATGGTGCCCTCCCCGACGGCGTGGTGCGCAGGACGCTACCGCCGTCCTCACGCCCAGTCGCGCAGCATCTTCGCCGCCGCCACGTAGCTGAAGGCCATGATGGTCTCCGACGGGTCGACGGACACCGCGGTGGGGAACACCGACGGGTCGCACACGTACAGCCCCTTCACCGCGTGCACCTCGTTGTGGGAGTTCACCACGGAGGTCGCCGGGTCCTTGCCCATGCGGCACATGCCCGCCGGGTGCGGCGCGGCGAACATCATCGAGCCGGGGCGCAGGTCCACCGTGTCCAGCTTCGAGAGGTCCTTCAAGTCCAACAGCCGCGTGCCTTTCGGGTCCGGCACGATGACCTCCGACGCGCCGGCGTGCAGCAGCACCGCCGCCTCCTTCTTCAAGGCGTCGCGCACCGTCAGCTCGTCCTGCCCCGACAGCGTCCAGCTCCAGATGGGCTTGCCCTCGTCGTCCAGCCGCACGCTGCCGGAGTTGACGTCGTCAATCCACGCGATGGCGCTGCCTAAGCGATGCGCGTTCTCCATCAACTTCTGGTGCTCCTTCCCGAAGCCGGGCAACAGCGCCGCCAGCGTCGCCGGAGGCAGTTGGTTCGGGTACAGCAGGTAGCCGCCCTCGACGTAGCGCCCGTGGTCGAAGGTGTGCAGCCGGTACTGCATCGTCCCCACCGCCGCGGGGATGCCGCGCCACATCACCACGTCTTTATCGAAGAGCCCGAACACCTGCGGGCACGGGTTGAACTGGAGGTTCTTCCCCAGCTGCCCCGACGGATTCGGGATGCCGGAGCGCAACAGCAGCGGCGCCGAGTTGAAGCCGCCCGCCGAGACGATGACGACTTTGGCGCGCACGTCCAGCGTGTGGCCCGACGGCTTACCGGTGCGCCGGTCGAGGAAGTTCGCCGCCACGCCCACCGCGCGCCCGCCCTCCACCAGAATCTTCTGCACCTCGCAGTCCGCGAAGATGCGCGCGCCGGACTTCAGGGCCTCGGGCAGGTGCGTCACCAACTGGCTCTGCTTGCCGTCGTACGCACAGCCCTGCATGCAGTAGCCCGAGCCGATGCAGCGGTCGTCGCGCGCGTGCATCACCGCTTCCCACTCGATGCCCGCCTTCTCGGCGCCAGCGATGAAGAGCTGATTCATCGTGTTGCGGCGGCGCTCTTCCGCCGGGTGCGCGTTGACGGAGGTTTCGATGCGCTCGAAGTACGGCTCGAGCTCGTCCTCCGAGTGGCCCTCCACCCCGTAGTCCTTCGCCCACTTCTCCAGTCTGTCTCTCGGCGCACGCCAGGTGTCCGCCCAGTAGTGCACGGACGCACCGCCCACGCAGTGCCCGTAGGTGAGCGCCGCCTGGCCATTCTCCGAGGAGTGCAGCCCGCGCCCGCCGTCGATGCGGGCGAACATGTCGTCTTCCCGTTGGTCGAAGTCACCGCGCCCGGCGAGGTAGAAGCCGCCGCGCTCCAGCATCAGCACCGACTTGCCGGCCGCCGCCAACTCCTTCGCCATCACCGCGCCGCCGCAGCCCGTGCCGATGATGACGGCGTCGACGGACTCCTTCATCGACGCCTTCACGCCGTCGAACTCCAGCACCTGCGTGCGCAACGCCTCATCCATGCGCGCCTCCCGCCAGGCTGGAGTCCGCCGGCGGCGCCTTCTTCGCCGCGAAGGGCCCGTCGTAGTGCATCGCCTTCCAGGTGCGCTCGTCGACGTAATAGAAAAACAGCGCCAGCAGCTTGAGGCTTGCGAAGACCTGGCGCTCCACCTCGTTGCCGGTGACGCCCATGCGCGCGAGGTAGCTGTCCTGCGCCTCGGCGGGCAGCCGCGTGAAGCGCGTCGCCGACAGGTGCAGCCAGCCGCCGTGCTCCAGCACCAGCAGCGCCGCCTTGACGTCGGACTGCATCTTCGCGTGGTGGAAGGAGAGCTCCTTGTCGATGCGTTCGGCCACGCGGACGACTCGGGGGCCGGGCTGGGACTGCGAGGGCGCCGGGCAGACGCGGTCGCAGAAGGCGGCCAGCACGCCCAACTCCTTCACCGACAGCACCTTCGGCTGCGCACCGGGGCAGAGGCCGCGGTAGTGCTCGTCTCCACCGCCGCGCATCACCAGCCACGTCCCGCCGGCCAGCGCTGCGCCCACCACGCCGCCCACCCGGAGCAGGCGTCTGCGGCTCATCGGATTCGTCGCGGCAGTCATGGCGGGGCGGAGTGTACGCCTCTCAGCGGAAACGCGCGGCCTGCGCCTCGCGCAAGGCCTTGAGGCCGGCGAGGTACAGCCCGGCGCTCCAGGAGAAGTCCACCTCGGACTTGTACACGCCCCGCCGCACGCCCTGCCCGCGCTCGTCGTAAATCTCCGCGAAGGTGCCGTCGCGGTGGCTCGCCTGCGCCACCGCCGAGAGCGCGCGCTGGGCCCGCGTGGTGTCTCCCGCCTTCGCCGCGGCCAGGGCATACAGCGACGTCATCCACGGCCACACCAGCGTGCCGTCGCCGTAGCCGCGAATGCCCGCCAGGGAGAGGTACCAGGGCACGTCCTTCGCCGGGTACGGCTTGTCCGTGGAGGCGTACAGCCCGTTGCCGCGCAAGAGCAGCCTGTCCGCCGCGGCGAGGAGCGAGCGCGTCTGCGTCGGCGTGGCGAGGCCCGTGAGGCCCGCGAGGAAGTTGCCGTCGCCGCCGAAGACGTCGAGCCCCACCTGGTCGTGGAAGTAGCCCTTCTCCTCGTCCCAGAAGGTCTTTTGAATCTTCTTCGCCAGGGCGTCCGCCTGCGCCGTGCGCCGCTGGGCCTCGGCCGGTCGGCCCGCCTTCGCTTCCAGCTCCGCGAGCGACGAGACGGCCTTCCAATAGAGGACGTTGCCGTACAGCGTCGCGCCCTCGCGGCCCGTCAAATCTCTCCAGTCCTCGTACGGGCCCTGGTGCAGCAGGCCGTCCTTCGTGCGCTTGTCGAGGTACTTCACGGCGCGCTCCAGCGTGGCGAGGTGCGCGCGGAGGAAGGCGGTGTCCTTCGAGGTGTGGACGTACTCGGCGGACAGCCACACGAGCAGCGCGTTGGGGTCCACCGGCGCCTTGCCCAGGCCCTTGTTGAAGTCGACGAAGTCGTAGGTGTCGCTGCGCTTCGGGTGGATGCCGAAGAGGGCCGGGAAGGTCTGGAAGAAGTTCGCGCCCGCGCCCAGCCGCCGCGGCGCCAGCCCGTCCTTGCGCATGTTGGCCAGCAGCGCGTCGAGGTAGTCGCGCACCGGCTCCGTGCGTCCCTCGGCCAGAAGCCCCAGCGCCGGGAAGCTGGAGTCGCGCGTCCACAGCGCGGCGAAGTGGTTTTTCCCCGCGTCCAGCGTCCAGCGCGCGCCGGACACGTTGGGGTAGCTGACGCGGTGGAGGTTCTTCTCCAGCGTGGCCAGCGCCTTCCGACGCGCCTCGCCAAGGCCGTCCACGCCGGTGAAGCCGTCCACCGGGGCTGGGCGCCTGGGCGCGAAAGTCCGCACGGCGACTGGCCTTCTTGGCTGGCTGACGCGGCTGGACGAGACGGGCTGGACGGGCATGGACGCTCCTCAGACGACATTCTCGGAGTGTCAGGACGGGCCCGGTTTTCTCGAATCGGCCACCTGGCTTTACGCGGATTCTCGAAAGTCGAGGGCGGACTGCCGGCGCCACCAGCGCCGGAAGAGGGGCGCACCCGCGGTGGAGAGGGCTGTCTTCCGGGCGCGCTCGAGCCAGGCGGGGACAGCCTCCCGGTGCTCGCTCCAGGCGGCGGCGACGTCGGCCTCGAGAAGGCGCTTCTCCAGGACTGCGCGCTCGGCTTCGACGGCAGGGGCACGCACGGCCCAAGCCTCGAGGACGGCGCGGTGGAGCCGCTCGTGCCGCCACCACAGGCTGTCCGCGTCGGCCGCCTCGGGCGCAGCCGGCACGTACGCCTCGGGGGCGACGTCGAGGCGCGCGGGCTTGAAGACGGACAGGCACGGCGACGAGGTGCCGGTGAGGAAGTGGCGCGCCCCGGACGAGGTGAGGGCCGACACCATGGAGCCCGTCGTCTGCCCGGCGTGACGCGTCGGCTGCCAGGAGGCGTGCGCGCACGGTTGCTCGAGGCGCAGGCCCTCCGCCGGGTGGAGGCCGCGGTGGTCTCTCAGCGCGCGCATCACGCCCGCGACGTCGGCGGCGTCCTTCAGCGACGACGTGGTGCAGGCCTGCCGCTGCGGCCCGCCGGTGAGGTGCCGGTAGAAGGGCTTCGTGAAGCAGCGCGCGAAGTCGAAGTCGGCGCCGCGCGCCAGCCAGCCGCGCTTGCGCGCCTCGTCCGCCGCGCCGGGGTGCACCTCGTCGGGCGTGGAGATGGACAGCGTGTTGGAGATGGTCCTCACCCCGCGCACCTTCTCCAGCGCCCAGTACTCGCCGGCCGTCTCCAGCACCCACGCCTCCCGCGCGTCGGCGAAGAGGAAGCTGGAGTGGTACCGGAAGCCCACGTTGCGAAAGCCCATGCGCCCGCCCTGCGGGTGGCGCGCCAGCAACTCGATGACGACGTGCGCGGCCTCACGCGCGCTGGAAGAGCGCTCGAGCGCCAGCCGCAACAGGTCCATCCCGGTGAGGCCGGTGTCCGGAAGGGGGAAGCGGGTGAAGACGGCTTCGTTGCCGCCCACCACGCCCGCGTCGTTGGCGCCCATCTCGCAGCCCCACATCCACGCCGGGCGGGACAGGAGGACGGCGCGCGTGCGTTCCACCTGCGGAACTTCGACGTGGGTGCAGCGGACGCTGTTGGAGAGGCCGGCACGGGCGGGCACGAGCTCGACGGCCTGGGCTTCGCCGGGCTCGCGGTCGCTGTTCTTCCCGAAGAGGACGAGGCCCTCACGAACGGCGCAGACGGTGTCACACATGCGCGGGCCCTCCGGCAGGCCTCAAGCCATCACCAGCAGGTGCACAGTGGCGCTGGCCACGGGCTTTTCTTCATTCTCCTGCCAGGCGGTGGCGTGCGCGGTGACGACGCGGCGGCCCTGCTTCACGATGCGCGCGCGCACCAGCACGTCCTGCGGCTTCGCGCTGCGCAGGTAGTCGATGGTGAGGGTGATGGTCTTGGGGAGGACGGCGCTCTCCGCCCGGTAGAGGACCTCGAACTGACACGCGGCCTCCAGCAGCGCGCCCAGGGTGCCGCCGTGCAGCGCCGGCAGCGTGGGGTTGCCGACGAGGTGCTCCGCGTACCTCATGCGGCCGGTGAGGACGCCGTCGCGGTTCTCCAGCGTGATGCCGAGGAAGCGCAGGTACGGCACCCAGTCCAGCAGCGCCATCCAGTCGCCGGACTTCCTGGCCTCGGCGATTTTCGCCAGCGCGGTGCTCACGGCGTGCTCCCGGAGAAGGAGAGATCCGACTCGGTGACGGGCCGCCCCTTCGTCGAGAGCGCGAAGGTGGCGTTGCCGACGGCGATGGGGGCCTCGGGCGTGTCGTGGTAGGCGACGGCACGGACGAAGGCCACGTTGCGCGTGACGTGGAAGCACTCGGCGCGGGCGAAGACGTCACGGCCGGGCGTCGCGGGCTTGAGGTAGTCGATGCGCAGGTCGAGGGTGGCGATGGGCGTCGGCGCCTGCAGCTTGAAGTACACCGACGCGCCGCTGCAGGCGTCCAGCAACGTGGTGATGACGCCGCCGTGCAGCACGCCCGAGTCCGGGTTGCCCGCGAAGCGCGCGTCATAGGGCAGGCGCAGCGTGGCGGTGGCTGGCTCGAAGGAGGCGCCCGTCACCTCGAGGCCCAGGGCCCGGTTGTGCGGGACGAAGTCGCGGAAGGCCGCGTTGATGCTCTCCAGGTCGACGCCGGACATGGCCTCTCACCAGCACACCGCGGGCCAGGACGCCAGCGTGACGGTGGGGCCCGGCTGCGCTAGGCGCGCGTCATGGTCGACGCCCGTGACGAGGTCCGCCGCATCATCGCCTTCTCGAATGGAGACAAGGCGCGCGCCTTCGATGTGGTGGAGAAGCAGTTGTCGGTGTTGGTGCTGAGGACGCAGGTGTTGCTGTCCCTGTCCGGCATCGTGGTGACGGTGACCGGCTTCTCGGGGCGCACCATCGCGCAGACGAGCGAGGTGGCGCGGGCGTTGATTGCCGTGGGCATCGTGGTGGTGCTGTTGAGCGCCGGCGTGGCCATTGGCGGGGTGCTGCGGCTCAAGTGGCTGACGCAGGAGCTGGGCGACGACCTGGAGGCCACGCTGGTGAGGATGCTCGAGCTGCGCAACTCGAAGGCGAAGTTCTTGAGCGTCGCGCTGGTGGCCTTCGTGGTGGGGTTTGGCTGCTACGTGGCGGCGATTGCGCTGATGCTGGCGGCCACCCCGACGGCAGGGTGACGTCAGCGGGCCAGGGGGTTGACGCACTTCACGCGCGGGAACCGGCCGAAGTCCCCGTCTGCGCTTGCGATGGTGGCGCGCTGGGCCAGCGCATGGGCGGCCAGTTGCGCGTCGGTGGTGAGGTTGCCCGCGGCGCCCGCTTCCAGCAGCAGCTCGAGCGTCAGCGTCACCACCTCGCGGGTCTGTTCCAGCAGCACCGCCTGCTCGCGTGCGAGCCAGGCGCGGACCCGTCCGACGGCGTCCTCCACCGTCAGCGGGTCGACGTACACCCGCCGGTTGCTGGAGAGGCGCACGAAGCCGAGCAGCGCCGCTGGCGCAAACCCGACGGGCTCGGCGCCATTCATGGCGCGCTCGAACCACTGGCGCGCCCTGGCGTGCTGGGGTGTCGCGTCGATGTTCGCGTACAGGAGGAGGTTGACGTCGGGGATGATCATCTCCGGCCCCGCCGCGCGAGGAGCGCTTCGTCTTCCAACTCGTCCGCGAGCTGGTTGAGCCGCGCCGGGTCAACGCCGGCCACCAGCCGCGTGCGGTGCGGCGAGACCTTGAAGGGGCCGGCTTCCGGCTTTCTCGCGCCCCGCATGCCCCTCCTCAGACACTCATTGAGAACGGCCTTGAAGCCGCGCCCGGAGCGATGGGCCTCCTCGCGGAGGAAGCGCGCGACATCAGGCTCGAGGGTCACCGTCGTCCGCATGAAGGCATCATTTCGACACCAGAAGATGACGTCAAGATGCGCTCGAAGATGAGCATCAACACATCACCCTGTGACCCACCAGGCCTTCACCTCGTCGAAGCGGCCGCAGCGCTTCGCGTCGGGCAGCGACTCGAGGAAGGCCTCCCCGTACCGCTTTGTCAGGACGCGCACGTCGCCCAGCGCCACGATGCCCCTGTCCGTCGCGGTGCGGATGAGGCGCCCGAAGCCCTGTCGCAGCGCCAGCGCGGCCTGCGGCACCTGGTAGTCGTCGAAGGGCCGCTTCCCCGCCGCCTTCACCGCCTCCATGCGCGCGGCCTGCAGCGGCTCTCCCGGAGGCGCGAAGGGGAGCCGGTCGATGATGACCAGCGAAAGCGCCGGCCCCGGCACGTCCACGCCCTCCCAGAAGGAGTGGCTCGCGAAGAGGACGGACGGCCGCTCCACGAAGGCCTCCAGCAGCGCCCGGCGCGGCGCGTCCCCCTGCTTGAGCACCTGCACCTCGAGGTGCGGCGCCACCAGCGCGTGCACCTCGTCCAGGTGCTTGAGGCTGGTGAAGAGGACGAAGGCCCGCCCGCCCGTCAGCCGCACCAGTTGGTACACCTCGCGCCCGAAGTGCACCGTCCACCCGGGCTCGCTGGGCGCCGGCAGGTGCCGGGGGATGTAGAAGGCCGCCTGCCGCTGGTAGTCGAAGGGCGAGTCCACCGCCACCGCGTCCCACGGGCGCGCCTTCAACCCGAAGCGCTGCACCACGTAGTCGAAGCTGGGCGTGCGCCCCGACGCCGCCCGCAGCGTCGCCGAGGTGAAGATGACGGAGTCCACCGCGTCGTAGAGGAACGTCGACAGCGACTGCCCCACGTCGATGGGCGCCGCGCGCAGCGCCGTCGTCCGCCCCCGTGCCTCCACCCAGTACACCTGCGACGGGTCGTCCGCGCGCAGCACGCTGTCCAGCGCCGTCGCCGCCTCCTCCGCGCGGCGGTGAAACGCGCCCAACTCCGCGTCCTCCGGCGGACACAGCGCCGCCAACGCGCCCAACGTCTCCAGCACCGCCGTCGCCTGAGGCCGCGCGTCGGCCAGGGTGTCTGGAAGCAGGCGCACGTCGCGTCCCGCCAACGGCTGCCCCGGGAATTTCCCGTCCCCTCTCCCTGCCCCTCTCCCCGAGGGCGGGGAGAGGAAACCCTGGCTGTCGGTGGTCGCGCGACTCGCAGCGTCCGCCACGAGGTCGACGACTTCGTGCACCTTCGTGAAGAAGGCGTCGCTCCGCGTCCGGAGCGAGAGGGCGAGGGCCGTCAGCGTCGCGCTGCGGGGGTCGATGGGCGGCAAGGCCTTGAGCGCGTCCTGAGAGAGCGAGAAGAGCCGCGCCGAGGAGGCCGAGAGGCCGAAGAACTCCGTGGCCACGTCCTCCAGCGCGTGCGCCTCGTCGAAGATGACCGCGTCGTAGGCCGGCAGGACGCCCAGCTCCTTCTCGCCGCCGCGCTGCTTGAGCGCCAGGTCCGCGAAGAAGAGGGCGTGGTTCACCACCACCACCTCGCACGCCTCCGCTTCCCTCCGCGCGCGCGTCACGAAGCACGCCTCGTAGTGCGGGCACTTTCCGCCCAGGCATTGCTCGCTCGTCGTCGACAACTGGGGCCACGTCCCCCACGCGTCCGGCACCCGCGTCTCGGCCCGGTCTCCCGTCTGCGTCGAGTACGCCCAGTCGCGAAACGCCTCCCAGTGCCGCGCGTCTTCGGGCGTCGGGAAGAGGGGCGCCTTCTCGAAGGCCTCGAAGCGCTGCGCGCAGAGGTAGTTGGCCCGCCCCTTCAGCAGCGCCGCGCGGAAGGGGAGGCCCACCGTGTCCCGCAGCAGCGGAATGTCCTTCAGGAAGACCTGCTCCTGCAGCGTGCGCGTGGCGGTGGAGATGATGACGCGCTTCTTCGACAGCGCCGCCGGCGTCAGGTAGGCCAGCGTCTTGCCCGTGCCCGTGCCCGCCTCCGCGAGGAGAAAACGGCGCTCTGACAGCGCGCGCGCCACGGCGCGGGCCATCTCCAGTTGCGAGGGGCGGTGCTCGTAATGCGCCAGCGCGGCGGACAGGGCGCCGCCCGGCCCGAGGACTCCGTCGACCGTGAGGCCTTCGAGGCGCGCAGCGGCGGCGTCCGTCGTCACGGCACCCGCATCATCAGGAAGCGGATGAGCAGCCCCACCGCGCCCACCGCGAAGAAGACCGCCACGGCCGCCACCACCGTCTTCACCCGGCTGGGGCCCTGCGCCTCGTCGCTGCGCGGGCGGTAGCTCATCGCCGCCGACGCCAGGCGCAGCACGTCGGTCCGGCCCTTCTCGGCGATGGGGTCGTTCGGCTCCGACGCCAGCCGCAACCGGTAGAGCCGGCCCAGCGCTCCCAGCATGTCCTCGCGCTGCGCGCGCTGCCGCAGGGCCTCGTGCGCCCCCTCGTCGCCCCACCCGCGCAGCAGCGAGACCCACGCCTCGCACAGCCACGCCGGGGGCGCGACGTTGGCGGCCACGAAGGTGTCGAACTGCACGCCGCACTGCGGGCAACTGCTGCTGCCGTCCCGCCTGGCGATGCACTTGGGGCAGAAGCCCGGCGGCACCTCGAAGGGGTCGCCCTCGGCCGACTTCGCCGCGCGCTCGACGGCGTCGACGGTGGCGGTGCGCAGCATGACGACGTTGCTGGCCGCGGGAGACGAGGTGAGGGACACGCGCGGCGGCTGCGACGGCGGGCGGGACGGCGTCGACTCGGGGGCGCGCGCGGTGGCGGGCGACGGAGAACCGCTCGGCGGCGGGGGACTGGACTCGACGAGAGGGCTCGAGCTTCTGGGCGCCTCGGGGAGGACGCGGGGGCTCGCCGCGGCCGGAGCGCTGGCGCCTCCCGCGACGCGCGCACCGGAGCCGAGGTGGGGACCGCTCGCCGCCTCGTCAGCGCTGCCGGGCGCCTCGACAGTGGCCTGGGGCACGCTCGCGGCCACGGCGTCGGCCGACGGCCGCACCTCGGTGTCAGCGCCGCAGCGGACGCAGGTGACGTGCAGCACCCCGCCCTCGACGCGGAAGCGCTCCAGGTCGACCATGCGCTCGCACTGGGGGCAGAGGACCTTCACCGATGGCCACGTTATCTCATCCATCCTCTGCCGCGACGGCCTCCAGCGTGGGGCGGCGATGGGCCGGGGCCGGTGAGGAGCCGTCACGCGTGCGGGGGCTCTTCAGTGGGCGAACGCCACATTGAGCGCCACGGTACAGCCAACCACCCCGCCCACCAACAGCAGCGGAATGGCGATGCCCAGCGCCGTCTTCCAGGCGGAGCGCAGCTCCACGCTGGCCTCCGAGATGTCGCGCAGCGCGAGGGACACTTCGCGGCCGCTGCTGGTGGTGCCCACGAAGCGCAGGTCGTCGACGCGAATGCGCTGGTACGTCTGGCCCCACGGGTCTCCTGACGGGGACAGGACGAGCGGCGTGTCAGCCGTGAAGGTGACGTGTTCGCCCGACGATGTCTCGAGGGCCCGTTCGGCGTCGCGCGCCGCACCCTCGGCGTCGAAGCCGTCGAGGTCCACCAGGTCCCGGGGATTCACCGCGTGCGTGGTCTGGCAGCCCGTCAACAGCGACAGCGTGGCCACGAGGAACAGGGGCAGGAGTGTGCGCACGCACGCCACCAGAGCAAGGAGCTTGCCGCGGCCTCCCCGGGGGAAGGCGCCGGCGGCTGACGTCCGGCGTGCAGTGAAGTGCGCACCACGCGTCCGGGATGCACACGTTCGCCGTGCAGAGGGCGAGGGGACGCGGCGGGCTTCCGCTATGGTGCGCCCTGATGACGGCCGTCCCGCCACCGGGCACCCGCCTCCCTGATGCGTGGTTCATCCTCGCCACCAGCGCGGAGCTGTCGACGCGCCCGGTGGCCGTCACCCTGCAGGACACGCCGCTGGTGCTCTTCCGCGCGAAGGACGGCGTCGCTACCGCCCTCACCGACAGGTGCCCGCACCGCAACGTGCCCCTCTCGCTGGGCCGCGTGCAGTCAGGCGAGCTGGAGTGCCCGTACCACGGCTGGCGCTTCGACGGCTCCGGCGCCTGCGTGGCGGTGCCCGGGCTGCCCGACGGTGCGGCGGTGTCGCTGAAGAGTCGCTGCGCCGAGGCGTGGGCGACGCGCGAAGTCGACGGCTACGTCTGGGTGTACTCGACGCCTTCCGTCACGCCGTCCACGGAGCCCTTCCGCTTCCCGCATCTGGGCGAGGCGGGCTACTCGTCGGTGCGGCGCGACTTCACCGTCGAGGCCTCGCTGCACGCAGCGGTGGAGAACACGCTGGACGTCCCGCACACCGCCTTCCTCCACGGCGGGCTGTTCCGCACCGCCGAGAAGAAGAACCTCATCGACGTGGTGGTGCGCCGCCACGACACCTGGGCCGAGGCCGAGTTCCACGGAGAGCCCCGTCCCTCCGGCCTCATCGGCCGGCTGCTGGCGCCCGGCGGAGGCGTGGTGCAGCACACCGACCGCTTCCTGCTGCCCTCCATCGCGCAGGTGGAGTACCGCCTGGGCCCCACCTCGCACGTCGTCGCCACCTCGGCGATGACACCGCTGGCGGACACGCGCACCCGCATCTTCGCCGTCGTCACCTTCCGCCTTCCGCTGCCCGGCTGGCTGGTGAAGCCGGTGGTGACGCCCATCGCCTCGCGCATCTTCGCGCAGGACGCGGCGCTGCTCGCGAAGCAGACCGAGGCGGTGAAGCGCTTCGGCGGCGAGAAGTTCACCAGCACCGAACTGGACGTGCTGGGGCCGCAGGTGACGCGGCTCCTCAGGCAGGCGGCCGCGAAGGAAGCCCCGGGGCCGCCGCACGAGCACCGCGTGCAGATGAAGACGTGAGCGTGCGACCGTTCCTCGAGAGACGGCTGACATGAGACGGCCGGTCAGGAACCGGCACAAGCACAACCAGTCGCTCAACGCGTGGGGCCGGGGGGACTTTCGTGCATCTGCCCCGCCACCTCGCTGAAGGTTCGAGGCGCTCGCCTCAACTCCCATCGCTTGAGGCCGCAGCCGCCAGCGCGCGTCAATTCTCCTTCATCACCCGCTGCTGCACCGTGTACCCCTCCGGCGGCTCGAGGCGAAAGCGCTCCACCGGCAAGTTCGGGTTCAGCTCCACCGCCGTGATGGTGGTGGTGCCCAGCACCTCGCCGTCGCGCGTCTCCGTCAGCTTCGTCGGCACGCACAGCTTGAGCGCCGGCTCGCAGCGCTCCGTGTCCACCTTCACCTCGCCCACGTGCATCCCGCTGCGCGTACGCTTGCCGAGGAAGTCGCCCGACGGGAAGCGCACCACGTACGTCACCTCCACCGGGCCGCCGGCTTCGTCCTGCGTCGTCACCGTCAGCTCCGCCGCCTGTGGGCCCATCGGGTGAGACACCAGCTTCGCGGTGACGCCCTTCGACGGCAGCAGCGGGGTGCGGAAGCCGTCCGGCGCGAAGGGCCGGAAGAAGGTGGCCAGCACCAACGCCGCTTTCGCTGGAGGCAGCTCCAGCTTGTACGCGTCCACCTTCTTCTCCGCGTCGTCGAGGCGGTACAGCGTGGCGCCGTCGAAGGCCACCGCCACCGACTCCGGGCCGCCCGTGGCGACGCCGTGGCCGTGGTTGGGCGCGCGGAAGAAGAACTCGTGGTGCGCGGTGCGGCCGCCCTCCGTGGTGTCCGCCACCAGGTGGTACGACGACAGCCGCTTCTCGCGCTCGGCCAGCGCCTGCTTCACCTCGCCCACAAGCGACGGGGACGGCGTCTCGGAGGCGGGGCTCTTCGCGCAGCCGGCCAGCGCGACGAGGACGAGGACGAGTGGGCGCATGGAAAAGGACTCGGCCCGCCGCGGCCTGGAGCGCCGGCGACGGGCCGAAGGAAAGCCGGAGGCGCGGTCGTCTACTTCACCGCGATGCCCACGGCCGAGGACGAAGGCGTGCCGATGAGGTTGATGAGCATCGGCAGCCCGAAGACGGCCCAGATGCCGTGGCGCGGCGTGGTGCTGGCGTACTTGAGGTCCACCTTGGTGGCGCCCATGGCCTTGGCCTCGCCCACCAGGAGCTTGTTGACGACCTCATCGAGGTCGCTGGTGACGGCGTCGACGATGTGGAAGATGAAGGTGAGGCCCAGGGACGTGGCCTGCACCACCGCGACCGCCTCACCGCCCGTCGCGGACACCTCGTTGCTGCCCACGGTGGCCGATTCGACGCTGGTGCAGCCGGTGAGGGCCGCCGCGAGGCCGAGCGCCAACAGTGCCTTCTTCATTGCCGACTCCTTGGAGAGAGATGAAAACAGCGGCGGCAGCATAGAGACGAAGCTTCGAGAGTCAACGGAAGTCACGAGGAGTCGGTGTGACGGACCCAGTCGGCGGCGAACATCCGTCAGCGCCCTTCTCGCGCCGGCCAGCCTTTCACCTGTTGCTCCTCGTCCTCACCGCGCTGAGCGTCTTCGCCGCCTTCCTCTTCTTCTGGGGCGGCGGCGTCTCGGGCAGCCTGGAGGACCGGGTGTGGGGCAGCGTCTTCTTCACGGTGAGTGTGCTGCTCATCCTCGGCGCGCACGAGATGGGGCACTACCTGATGGCGCGCTTGCATGGCGTGGACGCCACGCTGCCCTACTTCATCCCCATTCCGCTGGGCTTCGGCACGCTGGGCGCCGTCATCCGGCTCAAGGGGAAGGTGCCGACGCGCAACGCCCTGGTGGACATCGGCGCGGCGGGGCCCCTGTGCGGGCTGCTGGTGGCGGTGCCGATTCTCATCGCGGGCATCGCGCTGTCGGAGCCCATGGACGTGCCCGAGAGCGTGCGGCGCTTTCCTCCGTCGACGTCGCTGTGGCACTACGCGGAGTACCTGGGGCAGTTGCTGCGCGAGTACACCCGCGGCATCCCGGCGCCGAAGGAGACGCAGGAGGCGATGATTTTCGGCGACAACCTCCTCGGCCTGCTGCTGGTGCGCGTCGTCCACGGGCGGCTCGCGGAGGGCACCGACCTCGCGGCGCACCCGCTCCTGCTGGCGGGCTGGTTCGGGATGTTGGTGACGATGCTGAACCTCCTGCCGGTGGGACAGCTCGACGGAGGACACCTCACCCACGCCTGGTTCGACGAGAAGGCGGTGCGCCTGGGCCGCGTCGTCGCCGGCGCGCTGCTGCCGCTGGCCCTCTTCTGCAGCGCGTCCTGGCTGGTGTGGTTCTTCCTGGTGACGCGGGTGGTGGGCTTCGGCCACCCGCCGGTGACGACGCCCGAGGAGCCGCTCTCCTTCGGCCGGAAGGTCGTCTGCGCGGTGTGCTTCGTGGCCACGGTGCTGACCTTCATGCCCGTGCCGTTGGACGCGGGGTGACTCGCAAAGCCATTTCACGGTTGCAATGCGCGCGTGAAATGATGTCGTCAAAATGAGAGGCCGCCGAGTGTCGGATCAACCACCTGCGCTCGGGCACGGCGAGTGCAAATCAGTGGAGCGCCGCCCACTTCTTCGAGCGTTGTTCCCAGGCGGCACCCTCCTTCCCCGACAGTCGAAGCCCCCCTCGACGACCTGGTGCGTGGGAGGGTCGTGTGTGCGCGTCCGGTGCCACTGAAACTGCGACCCGTAGGCGGGGAAGAAGTTGCAGGGACAGCGCGCCCCGGGTCGGGAGGCGAGCGCTTCGCGTACGGCGCCCACCACGGTGGCGCTCCGGCGGGTGGGCAACGTCCGCCACGTCGGCCAGGAAGACGTCCTCCTCGGCGCTCCCCGCCGGGGCAGAGACGATTGAGCCGCGCGGTGTCGTGGAACTTGACTCGGCCAGGTCTCCCTCGCGGGAAAAGTCGCCGTGCTCGATGCAGAGGCGCGCGGCGCTGGAGTCGAGAGGGAAGCTCGCGCAGAGCATGGCCTCGACGCGCTCGAGTACGGGCGTGGTTTTCCCGGGGAAGGACGCCTCCCTTCCGGCATGGCTCCCGACAAGGCGAGAGCAGCCGCACGTCCTGTCGGAACTCGAGCTCCCTCGGCGTCCAGTCGCGCCACGTGAGGTTTCCCCGCGGGCCCACGCACCCTCCACGCGGCTTCGCGCTCGCGGTGCGCGACACACTGCACCTAGACTCCGCGCCGATGCCCCTCGTCCTCCTCGCGTCGCTGGTGCTGGCGAATCCGCCGGTGGTGCGCCCGCAGGTGGAGGAGGCTGCGCGCCTCCACGCCACCGTCGACGTGGTGGTGCTGGTGTCCTCGGCCCCCGACGAGGTGCTGGCGGCGCTGCCGTCCGCGGAGGTGCAGCCGTACCGGGTGATGCGCGCGCTGTCGGCCTTCGCTGCGCACGCGACGCCGCGGGGCCTCGACGCGCTTTCGAAACACCCGGCGGTGCGCGCGGTGACGCTGGACGGAAGACTCCGTGCGCTGACGGCCGAGTCGGCGGCGGTGCTGCGCGCGGACGTGGTGCGCGACTCGCTGGGCGTCACCGGGAAGGGCGTGGTGGTGGCCGCCCTGGACACCGGCGTGGACGCGACGCACCCGGACCTCGCCGACGGCGGCATCCTCGAGCAGAAGTGCTTCGTGCTGGGGGGCTGCCAGCCGGGCAACGTGGACGAAGGCGTCCTCGCCCCCGAGGGCAGCGGCCACGGCACGCACGTGACGGGCATTCTCACCGGCGACGGCGTGCGCGCGCCGAAGGGCCTCGCGCCCGGCAGCCGCGTGGTGATGGTGCGCGTCTTCGACGACACGTCCTACGGCCGCGAGTCCGACTGGGCCATCGCCATGGAGTGGCTCGCGGACAACGCCGCGCGCCTCGGCCTGCGCGTCGTCAACCTCTCCATCGGCACCGACGAGCGCTACCCCGGGGTGTGCGACGCCGACTGGCCGTTGATGGCGACGGCGGCCGCCCACCTCGCGGACGCGGGCGTGGTGATGTTTGGGGCGGCGGGCAACGAGAACGAGGCCAACGCGCTGGTGGCGCCCGCGTGCCTCACGCACGTCATCGCGGTGGGGGCCACCTACGACGCGCCGCTGGGCCGCGAGCCGGACACGGGCACGTATTCGAGCGGCTGCTTCGACGCCGTCACCGACGCGGGCACGGTGATGTGCCTGTCCAACACCAGCGACGAATTGGACCTCCTGGCGCCGGGCAGCGTCATCACCTCGGCCGCGCCGGGGGGCGGCGGCACCACCAGGCGCGGGACGTCGCAGGCCACGCCCCACGCGTCCGCCGTGGCGGCGCTGATGCTGGAGGCGGACCCGAAGCTGACGCCCGGCGACGTGCTGCGGATTCTCGAGGACACGGGCCGCCCGGTGGTGGACCCGAAGGCGCCGGGCCGGGTGACGCCCCTCATCGACGCGCGCGCGGCGGTGGAAGCGGTGCAGGCGTCCTTCTGCGCCCGTCACGGAGGAGAGGCGTGTGCGCTGCCGGCGTCCGCCTGCGACGGGGGGACGTGCACCGGCCGCTGCGTGCAGGGCGCGTGCGTGGGCGCCGGCGACATCGTGCTGCCGGCGCTCAGCTCGACGGAGGGCGGCACGGTGGTGGTGTACTGCAGTTGCACCACCGTGGACGGTGGCTTCGCGCTGCTGGGCCTGGGGCTGTGGCTCGCCCGCCGACGCCGACTCCGCTGAAAGCGCCCGTCTTCAGGAAACGGCTTCGCCCCTGCGCACTGGCCGGCCCATCGGTGTCCGGGCTTGGGTCCAGTGGTGCGCGGCACGTCGCGGTGCCTGCCGTCGCCGCGTGTGGGCGCTGCGGCGCGTTCGGGTGCCGAGACTGTCTCGAGTGCGTGGGGAGCAGTCCCTCTGCGCCTCGTGTCGGACGCGCCTCTTCCCCCGTGGCCATGTCGTGGGCGACGAGCTCGAGCCCTCCTGAGCCCGCGCCGCCGAAGTCCACCTGGCAGGCGTCATCCTTCGCCTTGAAGCCCGGCAACGCGGCCTGAATCTCCCGGCAGCTCCGCAGCGTCTTGCAGGGCGCGGCCGGAGCCCGGGAATGGCTCAGACGCGCATCGGCATGACGACGGCGGTGAAGGACTTGTCTCCCGGCGGGTGCAGCACGCCCGGGCTGTGCTCGTCGCCCAGCTCCACCGACACCTCGTCCGTCTCCAGCACGCCCAGCACGTCCAGGAGGTAGCGCGCGTTGAAGCCCACCGTCAGCGCCCCGCCGCGGTATGCCACCTCGAGGTCGTCCTTCGCCTCGCCGAGGTCCGGGTTGTTGACGGTGATGCGCAGGAGGTTCTCGGACAGGGACAGCTTCACCGCGTTGGACTTGTCCGCCGACAGCAGCGAGATGCGCTTGAGCGCGTCGAACAGCTTGTCGCGGCGCACCAGGAGCTGCTTCTCGCCTTCCTTCGGGATGACGCGCTGGTACTCGGGGAACTGCCCGTCGATGAGCCGCATCACCATCGACAGCCCCGGCTTCTTGAAGATGGCGGAGTTCTCCGCGAAGCCCAGCTGGCACTCCGCGTCCGGCGCCTCGTCCAGCAGGCGCTTCAACTCGAACAGGCCCTTGCGCGGGATGATGACACCACTCTTCAGCTTGAAGTCGCCGGCCAATTCACGCTCCACCAGCGCCAGGCGGTGTCCGTCGGTGGCGACCATGCGCACCAGGCCCTTGTCGCGGGGCTCGAAGAAGACGCCGTTCAAGATGTAGCGCGTCTCGTCGTTGGAGATGGCGAACTGCGTCTTCTTGATCATCTCCAAAAGCACGGGGCCCGAGACGGAGACGGCGTGCGCGGCGTCGTCCTTGGGCAGCTTGGGGAACTCCTCGGGCGCCATGCCGACGATTTTGTAGTGGGCGGCGCCGCTGGTGAGCTCGGCGTAGTTGTTGGGCAGCTTCTTCACCGTCACCTGCGCCTCGGGCAGGAAGCTGACGATGTCGAACAGCGTGCGCGCCGACACGGTGATGGCGCCCGCCTTCGTCACCTCGGCCTGGTGCTCGCTGACGATGCCGATGTCGAGGTCGAATGCCGTCACGGTGACGCCCGACTTCGCCGCCGTCACCAGCACGTTGGAGAGGATGGGCATGGTCGCCTTGCGCTCCACGATGCCCTGCGCGCGGTGGAGCGCCTTCTTCAGCTCGTCGGCTGCGATGCGGAATTCCATGGCCGGCCGGGTGTAGCCCGCGCCCCCGTTGGGTTCAAGGAGCGCAAGAGGCTGGTGCATCGGGCGCGGAAACGAAGCAGATTCCCGCCCCGTCATGACCATCGAGACCTGGCCCCGGGCCCGCTTCGCCTCCGGCGGCGGCTTCGTCCGCTTCGACCTCTTCTGCTTCTCCCCGGGCAAGCTGGCGGACCTGCCCCTGTCCGCGGCCACGTACGGGCTGCCCAACCAGGCCGCGATGGAAGGCCTCGAGGTGCGGGAAATTCCCCGCGACCAGGAGCCCGCGTGGTTCGACGGCTTCCGCTCGGGCGCGCTGCGCAACATCGCGACGGACCAGCTCGGCCCTGCGCTGAAGGACCTCGACGAGGCGACGGTGGTGCACGCCGTCTTCGTGCGGAAGAGCGACCCGAAAGACCTCTCGCACCTCCAGGCGATGTGGGCGGTGGCGAAGTGGCTCGTCGCCCGCGGGGCCACCGTCGTGCTGGACGCGCAGGCCCACCGCTTCTGGAAGGCCGCCGACGTGAAGGACCTGCCGGTGTCCCGGCCCTTCACGCTGTCGTCCGAGGTGTCCGTCCTCGTGGAGAACGAGCCGCTGCCCGACGGCACCTTCCTCGTGCACACCCGCGGCATGCTGAAGTTCGGCCGGCCGGACCTGGTGGCGGTGGGCGTCCCGAAGGCGCAGTGGGACAAGGCCGGGGCGCTGTTGCGCACGCTGGCCCTGGCGATGGCGGGCGGGGCCGTCTTCAAGGCGGGGCAGACCTCCGGCGAAGACAAGGCGAAGGTGCGCTTCGTCGCCTACGAGCCGCCGAAGAACGCGCCCGAGCTGAACTTGAACAACGACGGCCTCCTCGTGCAGGACGTGACGGGGCCGGGCCTCACTCAGGCGCTGGCCGCCCTCTGACTGACGCCGGGCCGGCCGGCGCACGTCGCGCTGGCCCTCAGGGAGCGCAATCGATTGCTGCACCAGCCACCGTGGGGGTGGTTCCTGCAGCAGTCGATGGTCGCGTCCACCGGGTGTGGGCGGCTGCGGCCTCCGCTGCCCATCGCCTGCCGGCGGGTCGAGCCGCGCGACCTCGTCGTGCCCACAGTCCGCAGCCCCCTCAGCACCTCCTCCCGCGACGCGAGCCGCCGCACAGTGAGAGGTGGGCGGCCACGTGGGAGGAGCGAGCGTCGCGACGCCCCTTCGTTCACGGGTGAGAGGGCCGGGGCGAGCGCGGAGGCCCCTCGCCTCCCAGCGCCAGCCGCGTGAGGCTGACCAGCACCGCGGCGCCCGCGCCGATGAAGGCGAGGACGAGCAGCACCCGCGCCGTCACCTCGGCCCACGCGCCGAAGCCCGTCAGCTCCAGCGGAAAGACGCGCCAGAAGGCGACGGCGCCCACCGCCGCGGCGAGGGCGTTGAGGAGGTCACAGGTGCCCCGCAGCGCCGGCGTGTCGAACATCAGCAGGAGGGCGCTGCCCACCATCTGCACAGCGCAGGCGAGGTTGACCGCCCACAGCACGTCCGCGAAGGCCGGGGTGACGAGCCCTCCCAGCAGCGGCCGCCACGCGTCGTGGGCGTTGGCCACCACCATCCACACCGCGGTGACGATGATGACGGCCACCAGCCCCTTCGCCCGCTGCTCCGAAGCCGGAGTGGGTGTCATGACGCACCTCCTCGCAGAGGATGGTGCATCGCGCGTGCCCTCCCAGACGCCTTTGAATGTCACTTGCCCAGGCGGACGCCTCGCACGCTTTGCGCCGTCACTTCGGCAGGGCGCGAAAGACGAGGTCGCACTCGGCGGCGAGGCGCACGTCCAGCGCGGTGACGCGGTTGCCGGCGTCGTGGGTGACGAAGCGCAGCGTCACCTTCCTCCAGCGGATGTCGATGTCCGGGTGGTGGTCGGCGGCCTCGGCCAGCCTGGCCACCTGGTCGACGAAGGCGATGCCCGCGAGGAAGGTGGGCGCCTCGAAGGTGCGCACCAGCGCGCCACCCTCGAGGTGCCAGTCGCCGTGGGTGCGCAGAAACGCCTGGACCTCAGCCTCGGGCAGCGGGACGGGAGCGGCCATGAGGGAGGGTTGTAGCAGCGGCCCCTCCTTGAGCGGAGTCACTTCCGTCGCCCTTCAAGCACCCGGAAGCAGGCCGGCGCGTTGCCGCTCCCGTCCTCGCCCTTACGGTGCCTCCCGGGAGGTGCGTCATGAGGCCTCAGCACTGCCCGTTCCGCATGGCCTTCGCCGCCACCTCCCTGCCCCGCTTTCCCCCCGCGGCTGACGGAAGGAGGACGTCATGCGTTTCGCGTTGCTGTTGACGGCGGCCCTGCTGGCGTCGTGCGGCGCCAACTCGGCCAGCGACTGCCAGACACTCTGTGAGTGGTGGCATCGCGCGTGCTTCGCCGAGCCCATCTCGTCGTGTCTCTCGGACTGCCGGGAGTCGGCCGAGAGCGCCGCGGAGGGCATCAAGCGCTGCGTGGAGGGCCAGGGGTGGAACTCCAACCCGTCCACCTGCCAGAGCGCCGGCTGCTGCGTGCGCTTCGTGTACGACGACTACCAGGCGCGGTGCGTCGGTTAGCCGGGAGCTGCGCCCAGCCTGGCTAGAGCGCCGGAGCCTCTCCTTCCGGCGCGGCCAGCACCACGAACACCGCCACGTCCGAGGACGCCGGAGAGAGTTGCACCATCGGCTCGCTGGCGTGCAGCAGCGTCACGTCCTGCGCGGGGCGGCTGATTCCCAGGGACGCTCGAGACCAGACGTCGGTGCGCAGCGGCTCCACCGACGGGCGCACCAGCAGCAGCACCAGCACCGCCGCCGCCGCCACCGCGGGCCCCAGAATCCACCACGGCCGCTGGCTGCCCTCCGCGTCCAGCCTCGCCTTCAGCCGCGTCAGCCCGCCCGGCGGAGGCTCCACCACCTCGAAGACGTCTGCGCGCTTCACGTCGGCACCTCCTCGAGCGGCCCCAACGCCGCTGCCAGCTTCTCCATCGCCGCCGCGCGCCGCGACCCCACCGTGCCTGCCGGAATCCCCAGCGTGCGCGCCACCTCGTCGTAGGACAGGCCGGACAACTCACACATCACCACCACCACCTTGAGCTTCTCGGGCAACGCGTCGATGGCCGCGCGCACCGCCCGGCTGGCCTGGGCCTTCGCCAGCGCGTCCTCCGACGACGCGCCTGGCGCCTCCACGTCTCCCGCCGCGTCCAACCCGAAGAAGGCCTTGAGGCGCTTCCCGCGCCGCCGGTTGGCTGCGACGTTGAGCGCCACCTGCCAGAGGTAGGGCTCCACCGTGGCCTCGTCCACCTTCGCGCGGCGCTGCCACACCCGGACGAAGGCGTCATGCACCACGTCGCGCGCCTCCTCGCGGTCCCACACCCAGCGCAGCACCACGTTGAACATCGGCTTCTCCAGTCGGGCGTACAGGGCTTCCAGCGCGGGCCGGGTGAGGGTGCGGGGCGCCGTCTCACTGACCGCGAACAGCCACATGGGCCACGCTCGCCTGCACCACCGAGAAGACCGTCGCGGGAATACCACCCTTCCCGTCGTCCTCGGAAGTCTGCCCGATGACGACCGTCTTGCCCTGCGGAAGCTGCAGCGTGGTGCCCAGGCGGCGGCCCCTCGCCTCAATCTTCAACCGCGCGAAGACGGCGTCG
Organism: Myxococcota bacterium; assembly: GCA_040752975.1. Lineage (GTDB taxonomy): Bacteria > Myxococcota > Myxococcia > Myxococcales > Myxococcaceae > JADLDB01. Next base: position 32,368 of record JBFMHF010000018.1, on the reverse strand, counting down.
CCCATCATCGACGCCTCAATCTCCACCCGGCCCAGCGGGCTGACGGCGTCGGCCAGCTCTCCCGAGGCGACGTTGAGGAGGGTGGGCTCCACCAGCGTGAAGTCCGTCGGCCCCACCGTCTTCGACACCTCCTCCAGCGCCGGGCGAATCGCCTCCAGCGTCGGGGGAATGACGCCCGTGCCCGGCACGCCGCGCACCTGCCACACGCGGAAGGACAGCATGGGCGGAGGCGGCTTCGCGGCCACGCTGGACAGAAGCTGCGCGACGCCAGCGTGGAAGCGCTCGGAGCCGTACACCGCCACCCGCCCGTCGGGCAGCACCTGCGCGCGGGCCTCCACCTCCTGCCCTTCCTTCACATTGCCGGCGCCGGTGAGGGAGTTGATGGCGTTGCGCAGGTCGCGCCCGGTGCCGGCGGGCACGTCGTACGTCTTGATGACGCGCGGCTCCGGCGGGGGCGTGGACGACGCGGCGGTGCACGCAAGCTGGGAGAGAGCGACGGCGACGACGGCGGTGCGGAAGGACATGCGGGGCTCCAGGTGGGCCGCGGGGGCGGCGCGTTCAACCGTGGACTACCCGCGACGCCGAAATTCCTTCGGTGCGCTCCGTCGATTTCTGCGCCAGGCGTGTACCTCACGGAAGAGCTCGCGGCGAAGGCGAGCTGAAAGAAGTGAGGCTACAGTGCTGCTCCATGCGAGACCTGATTGCCGAGCTCGAGGCCTTGAGGGCCCACAGCCCCTCTTCCGAGGAGAAGACGTGGGCGCTCTTCGCGCACCTGGGAGGGCTGGTGCTCTTCGTCATCGCGCCGCTGGTGGTGATGCTGACCGAAGGCACGAAGTCGCCATGGGTGCGCTGGCAGGCGGTGTCCGCGCTCAACTTCCAGCTCACCCTCTTCATCGTCGGGGTCGTGAGCTTCGTCGGCAGCTTCCTCATCGGCCTCATCCCCGTCGTCGGTGCCATCGCCGGCCTCGCCTTCATCTGCCTCCCCGTGGTGCTCGGGCTGGGGTGGCTCATCCTCACCATCATCGGCGGGGTGAAGGCGTACGGCGGCGCGCTGTACGAGTACCCGGCCAGCTTCCACCTGGTGAAGTAGGCGATTGCGGAACCCTCGCCTGGCGGGCGAGGCTCGAAAGCTGCGTGACGAACCCCACCTCCCATTGGGAAGGCGTTTACGGGCGCAAGCGGTCCACCGAGGTGAGCTGGTACCGGCCGCACCTCGAGAGCAGTCTCGCCTTCATCGAAGGGTCGGGCCTCTCGAAGGACACGGCCATCATCGACGTCGGCGGCGGCGCGTCCACGCTGGTCGATGACCTGCTGGACCGCGGCTACACCAACCTCACCGTGCTGGACGTCTCGGCGAAGGCGCTCGAGACGGCGCAGGCGCGGCTGGGGCAGCGCGCGCGGCGGGTGAAGTGGCTGGTGGCGGACATCACCCACGCCAACCTGCCGGACAACGCCTTCGACTTCTGGCACGACCGCGCCGTCTTCCATTTCCTCCAGGCCGCCGAGGAGCGCCGCCGCTACGTCGAGGCCGTACACCGCGCCCTCAAGCCCGGCGGACACGTCGTCGTTGCCACCTTCGGGCCGCAGGGCCCCGAGAAGTGCAGCGGGCTCGCGGTGCGGCGCTACTCCGCGTCCGAGCTCCACGCAGAGTTCGGCGACGAGTTCGACCAGGTGGGCGACCTCACCGAGGTGCACCACACGCCCAGCGGCGCCGAGCAGCAGTTCGTCTACTGCTACTGCCGAATCCACAAGCCCGCCTGACGCGCGGCCTGCGCCGCCCTTCGCCTTCCTGGCGAAAAACCTGCGCGGCGCCTGGCGTCCGCCCCGGTGGATCCGCGAAGTCGTGGTGGCGTTGCCCATGCAACGTTACTGCGTCGATATGAGACCGCTCCGCGTGACATGCGTCACGGGGGCGAGTTGGGTCCTGGCGCTGCTGCTCATCGCCTGCGACCGCCCGGCGCCTCCGCGCGATCTCCCCGAGACAGGGACGCTGCTGGCGCGTGTCACGGACACCTCTGGCGCCCCGGTGCCTGCCGCACTCTTCGCAGGCCGCGGCGCCTTCACCGACACCGACGGCATCGCCACCGGAGTCCTCTTAGACACCGGCGGCGGCTTCACCCGCCTGGAGGCTCCGGGCTACGCCACGACGTGGACGCAGCCGCTCCCGGGCGAGGTGGGCGGCAAGCAGGTGCTGGTGGCGCGCCTCTCGCCGGTGGAGGCCGTGGTGGAGGTGCACCCCGACACCCACCGCAGCCTGTCGCTGGGCCCGCGCAGCACCCCGGACCTGCTGCTGGATGTCCCTCCCGGGGCCTTCCCCCTGCCCGCCACCGTCTCCGTGGCGCGGGTGCGGGCGCAGGACCTGGGCCCCGTCGCGTTCGCGCCGCGCGAGGAGGGCCTCGGCGAGACGCTGCAGCGCGCGGTGTGGCTCGACGGCGCCATCGAGGGCGTCCCTGCGCCCACCTTCGCGCCGCTGCGCCTCACGGTGCGCCACCCGGAGCGCTTCGGCCCCACCACCCTGGGACGCTTCGAGGCGTCCACCGGCGCCTGGCGGCTCGCACCCCAGGCCTGCACGCGCGGCGGAGCGCGGGCGTCGAGCGACCATGTCCGCTGCGAGGTGGCCGCGCTGGGGCTGTGGGCCTTCTTCGGGGAGGCGCGGCCGGACCCTACGGGTGACGGCTTCGTCGACGCGGAGTACGCGCTGCGGCACGAGCTGTCCCTGGGCGTTGGCTCCGACAGCCTCGTCTCGGCGGCGGCCTTCGCCCACACGGCGCGCGCCTTCGCCCTGACCCACCCGGACATCGGCGGTCTGCATGCGCTGCTGGCGGGCGCCGCGGTGGCCCACTTCGCAGGCGAGGCAGCGCTCACCAGAGAGTTGCTCGGCCGCGCGCTGCCTCTCGTCGCGGAGCGGGTGAAGGCCGAGGACGGGGCCGACTGCGGTCGGGTGGTGGAGCTCCTGCACACACGCGAGCTGGGAAACGCCGTCGGCCTCACCCGCGCGCAGCGGCGTACGCTGGCCGAGCGGCTGGACATGAACCAGTGGAGCTGTGACGTGTGGGCGGGCTGGGTCCACGCCGTGCTGGTGCCGGACGAGACGCTGGGCGACGACGCGCAGGCCTGGCAGTCCGGCGCCTCCTGGAGCGAGCGCCACGGGGTGCGGCTCACCGTCGACGAATTCTCGGGCGTGCGCGGGGCGACGCGCGCGGCCGTGCGGCTGCCGTTGGCGACGTACCTCGACGACACCGACGGCCCGCAGTCCTGCGGCGACGACTTCCGTGAGGTGTCCTTCGGCGGGCGGCCCGAGGTGGGCGAGGTGCGGCTGTCGCTGGAAGGCAGCGTGGCCGCGGACGTGTGGACGCTGCGGACGACGGCGACCGACGCCCGCGCGGCCCCGGAGGTGGTGATGACGGAGCGCGCCCAGCGGTGGCTCGAGGGCGGCGACGCGTGCCTGCTGGTGGAGGACACCTCCACCACGCGCACGGTGCTGAGCGCCTGGACTTCGCTGTGGAGCCAGGGCGCTGGTGTTCCGCTGTCGATGGCTGAGATGTTGAGTGACGGCGCCCGCGCCGCCAACCCGTTGGGCGCGGGGCTCGACGACCGCCACGGCTTCGCGCGGGTGAGGCTGCCGAAGGGTGGTGAGGCCCGGCCCTTCAGTGCAGCGCGGGTGGAGTGGCGCTTCTTCCAGGTGACGCCGCGTCACGCGGAGTGAGGCCCTACTTCCACACGAGGATGCCCACCGACAGGTTCTGGTACAGGTGCGCGAAGTCGAAGGAGAGGCCGAAGCTCATCCGCTCGTTGCCCAGCTTGAAGAGGCCCACCTCGAGGCCGAAGGTGAGGTGCGGCCGCACCGCGGGGCCGAACTCGTTGATGGGGGGTTCGAGGTAGCCGCCGAGGCGCAGGCGCAACAGCTCGGGGAAGAGCTCTTTCTCGACGGCGAGGCGCGGCTGGAAGTTGACGCGGTTGCCCGCGGGCACGGCGGGGGCCTGTCCGAAGAAGGCCCCCACGGTGGTGGCGCCCGGCACCGGGAAGACGATGTCGACCTGCGCGAGGATGAGCCACTTCATCATCGACGGAATCCGCGGCGACTTCGGGTCGTCCGGGTCCTTCGGCGCCCAGCCTTCCTTCGAGGTGATGTTGAAGTTGCGCCCCGGCCCCAGCGCGACGGTGGCGCCCAGCATCAGCCGGCCCGGCACGTCGACGCCCGACGGCGCCACCATGCCTCCAATCTCCGCGCGCGGAGCCCAGGGCCCGGCCACCAGGTGGGGCTTGTACGAGATGCCCACGCGCCAGTTGCCGTTCTCCGGCCGCCAGACGCCGCCCAGCAAGAGGCCCCAGCCGTGGAAGCCCATCGAGTCCTTCGGCGTGGGGAGGAAGTCGCCCATCGGCTGCTCGCCGTAGCCGATGAAGGCGTGGGTGGACTCGACGCCGACGCCGAGGGCGATCTGGTCTCTCCAGAAGCGCACCGCCAGGACCGCGAAGACGTGGGTGAGGGCGAGGTTGTAGTAGCGCTCGAAGCCCTCGCCCTCGAGCTGCTTCTTGGCGAGGAAGTTCTGGATGTCGAAGCCGGCGCCGAAGCCGAACCATTTGTACTGGAGGGCGGCGAAGGAATAGAGGACCTGACTGCCGAGGAACTGCGTGGTGGCGGCGGACGCCTGGTCGACGCTGCCGTCGTTGTCCCAGTCCTGCTCGCGGGTGCTCCACGGAAACAGGAAGTGCATGGTGCCGCCGACGTCCCAGTTGAAGTCGCTGGCGAACTTCGCGTCGCGCATGGCGGGCGCGGCGGCGTTGCGGGGAATGCCCTCGGCGCCTTCGGCCAGGCCGGTCCACGCGCCGGAGAGGCCCATCACCCGCGGGCTGCCGCGCAGCGTCCCTTCGGACAGGAGGATGTGCTGGTCCGCAGAGAAGGCCTGCGCCTGCGCCACGAGGGGCAGGAGCACCACGGCGAGCAGGGGGGACCTCGACGACAACGCGCCTCCGACGGGACTTCACGGCCGGCCTTCGACGTGCCGGCAGGGTACCACGCCGGCGGGAGAAATCGGCTGCGGCCCGCCGGCCAGTGCATTACGCACGAGGCCTTCCGATGCTTCACGCGCTGGACACCCGGGGGAAGTTGTTCCTGAGCCTGGCGGCGCTCTTCGTCAGCGCGCTGCTGGTGGGGGACCTCATCGGCGGGAAGCTGTTCGAAGCGGACTTCTTCGGCTTCACCGTGCGCTACTCGGTGGGCATCATTCCGTTCCCCATCACCTTCCTGCTGACGGACCTGCTCAACGAGTTCTACGGGAAGCGGGCGGCGCGGGTGGTGACGTGGGTGGGCTTCGCGATGGCGCTCTTCACCTTCGCGGTGGTGTCGGTGGCGGTGGCGTTGCCGTGGGACCCGGTGACGCAGGAGCCGGGGTGGGCGGGCATCACCCAGCCGGCCTTCGACAACGTCTTCGCCGGAGGCCAGCGCATCCTCGCGGCGTCGATGGTGGCGTACCTCGCGGCGCAATTCGTCGACATCGCGGTGTTCGCGAAGGTGAAGTCGGTGACGGGCGGGCGGCTGCTGTGGTTGCGCGCCACCGGCAGCACGCTGGTGTCGCAACTCATCGACACGGCGCTCATTCAGACGCTGGCGTGGGCGGGGACGCTGCCGATGGAGAAGGTGGGCAGCCTCATCGTGGCGTCGTACCTGACGAAGCTGGTGGTGGCGGTGGGTCTGACGCCCGTCATCTACGCGGGCCACGCGGTGGTGGTGCGTGGGCTGAAGATTCCTCCCGTGCGCCTCGACGAGCACGGCGAGGTGGTGCCGGAGCCCGCCGTCGTCCGCGCCGAGTGACGTCAGGCCTCGCGATGCGTCTCCACGTCCCGCCGGGCGCGCTCGAGCCAGTCCTTCAGGCTGGGTGAGGAGAGCCTTTCCAACGGTGCCGTTTCGGCAACCCGTGTCATCGCATCCAGGGTGTCGAGGCCTGCCTCCTGAGCGAGTTTCTGAAGTTTCGTCACGCGCTCGTCGTCGGGCATCTTCTGCTTGCCCGCCAGGTCGAGCACCCAGCCTTCGAGGCAGGGAATGACGGGGCACCACACCCAACGCGTGGACGTTTTCTCTGGGAGTTCCTTCATTCCACGCTGGAGGTCGTCGAGGCGCTCGTCGTCGTGGTCGGTGTCCCGGCACCAGACGAGGACGGCGTCCTTTTCTCTGGCGTACTGGGCGGCACCCAGGAGGGTGCGCGCCTCGGGGCCGCGGTGCTCACCCACCTGGTACTTGACAATCCTCCTCCAGAGGACGCCGTCGACCACCTCGGCGCTCGGGTCGAAGCGCCGGTAGAGGGTCGCGAGCACGCCGTCTTCCTCGCCCGCAGCGTCGCGCCAGGGCGGCTCGTTGGCCCAGCGTCCCAGTTCGTGCTTCCCTTCGCCGGCGAGGAAGAGCCTGGTCATCGCTTTGCGTTGAAGAGCGGCTCCTCGTCCACCCCGTTTGCGTAGCTGAGCCACAGCTCACCCAGTGCGTAGACACGGCTACGTTGTTCGAAGTTCTTCGTGTCCTTGATGGGCGTGAAGCGCGTTCCGGCCTCTGCCGTTCGCGTCACAACCGTGACCTCCTCCGGCTGGAGTTCGTTGATGACCAGCGGACTGTGCGTCGCGATGAGGACCTGCGTGCTCTCCGACAGCTTCCGCAGGACCTTCATCACCTCGGCGATTCGAGCCGGGTGAAGGCCATTCTCGGGCTCCTCCACCAGCAGGATGGACGTCGGCTGAAGGTAGGGGAGGACGGCGAAGGCGAGGAAGTAGAGCATCCCCTCGGACATCGCGCCGGGCGGCACCTCGGTGCCATCCTTCAGGCGGATGCCGATTTGTCGCCCCTCGGCGGTGGTGAAGAGGCGAAAGCCGTCGACGGTGGGGAAGAGTTCGACCAGCCTGGCCTGAAGCTCGAGGAACGTGGCGGCTCGGCGCGAAAACACTGCATCCAGCAAGGCCCCAAGTCCACGGCCCCGATGATTGGTGAAGTCGAGAGGTGCTGCATCCGCGAGCAGTGGCGTGGGCGCCCGAAGTTCATCGGGGTCGAGCCGCATCAAACGAACGCTCGAGAGCACATGACCGAGTGCCTTGGACGCCGTGGTCATGTCGGCCGCGCGTGTCTTCGCTGACCCGGAAAGCGCTCGGTTCTTGTCGCGCCGAACGTTCCACTCAGCCCCGTCCGACGACTCGAGCTTCGCGGCGATTTGCGGTCCCTCGGGCTCGTGGGAGACCGACAGCGGATCCGCGAGCCACCTCGACGCCCGCTGGACGAAGCGGAGCAGCGTCGACTTGCCGGCGTCGTTCGGCCCGATGAGGGCGTGGAGCCGCGTGAGGGAGATGGACGCGTCCCGAATGGGGCCGAAGTCCTTCACCCAGACCTTCTCGAGAAACGGCTTCACGGGTTGAGCGTATCTCACCCGCGAAGAGTCGGCCCGAAACCGGCGCCCTGACCTGGACCCGCCCCTCGCACGCGCGAGTGGAACGCGCTCTACCGACGTCCCTCGCGTCAGTCCTTCGCGGCGTGGGTGGCCTTCCACTTCTTCAGGAAGGCCTTCCCTTCCTTCGACGCGGCGAAGTCGGCGTACTCGGGCACGGTGGAGACGTCATGCAGCTCGATGTGCGCGTCGCGCTCCAGCGCCTCGAGCCACTTCGCCACCGCCTTCCAGTCCTTCTCCGCCAGGGCAAGGTCGACGAGGGAGAAGTACGGGTCCTTCAGCGTCTTCTCGCGCGCGATGGCCGCCTCGAGGTGCTTCTTCGCCTCGTCCGTCTTGCCCTGCGCCCCGGCCGCGCCCGCCCGCAGCACCTCGAACCAACCGTCGTCGGCGCCCACGCGCGCCTCCACCACCGCGATGGCCTTCTCCACCTCGGCCCAGCGCTTGCGAAGGAAGTAGAAGTCGATGGCCATCACATTGCTGGACGGGTCGTTCGGGTTGAGCTGCAGGTACCGGCCCAGGGCGCGCTCGTACTTCTTCTCGTCCAGGTCGGCGGCGCTGGAGATGTACATGCGCAAGAGGCTGGGTTGCTCCTGCAGCTCCTTCGGCAGCGCCTCGAACGTCGTCAGCACCTCGGCGTCCCGGCCCGCGCGCGCGGCGTCGGACATCGACTGAATCTCCTTGAGGTGCTTGATGAAGAGCTGCTCCTTGCCCCGCAGCTTGTCGACGAAGGTGCGGTTGAGGTCCGCGAGTGCGGCCAGGGCGAAGCGGCGAATCTCCTGGCTCTTCAGCTCTCCCGCCATCAAGTCGTAGACGTCCACCACCTCGAGGCCTCCCTTCGCGTCGCCCTGCACGAGCAACTCGAGGACATTGAAGGCGCCGTCGGCGGTGAGGATGCGCAGCTGCACCGCGGGCTGCCCGTCCACCGTCACGGCCTTTCGGTAGCTGACGCGGCCCCCGCCCTTCACCGCCGTCTGCATGGACTCGCCCAGCTTGGCGCCCACCGTCTTGAAGCTGCTGTCGAAGCCGGTGCGGAAGCCGCGCGGGAGCTCGAGGCCCGCCAGCGTGCGGTCCCCCATCACCGAGTGGTTGATGAGGGGCCCCAGGCCGTCCTCGCCGGCGGCGAACTTCGCTTCGATGGAGCGACCCAGCGCGTCCAGCTGGGCGGGAGTGGGCGCAGCGGACAACGTCAGGGCGAGGAGGGCGAGGGCAACCATGTGTTTCTCCAGGACAGGCCGGGCGTCATGCCCGAAGTCGCCTGCTGAATGGAAGAACAGGGGCGATTTTTTGACGCGGCCCCCGTGTCGCTCGCGCTCAGCGCACCACCGTCGGGAGCCGCCGGGGGAAGTCGTGCGCGTCGTCGCCGTACCAGGCGCGGTGCAGGACGGCGGCGAGGCCGGCCAGGAGACGGCCGAGGGGTGATGGGCCACTGAGCCCGGCGGCCGACAACAGCCGGCAGCGACCCCGCGGGCCAGGGCGGCGAAGCGGGTGAGTTGGAGGTCGTCGCCGCACGTGCCCTTGGCCTCGAGCAGCTCGACCCACCTCGCGCCGCGTCAGCGCCGGTGGACTTCGACGCCGCCGTCCGAGGTGAGGAACCACACGTGGCCCGGCGACGCGCTGCCGCGGACGCGGCCAGGCGGCGGCGGGAAGGCTTCCAACAGCAACTCGCGGGGCGTCAGCACGACGGTGAAGGTGCTCCACGTGAAGAAGGGCTGCGCCTTGCCCTGGTCCACCAGCGCGGTGGGCTGCGCCGCGAGGAAGACGACGTCGGGCGTCTGCGTCCCCGGCAGGTAGCGCAACAGCCCCACCCGCTGAGAGTCGTTGGAACGCAGCCACAGGGCCTCGTCCTCGACGGCGCCGAAGCGGAAGAGGGCCGGCGTGCACACCACCCCGGCGTCCGGGGCAGGCCTCAAGGGCACGTGGCACAGGTGCGCGGGCGCCGCAGCGGCCGGCGTCTCGCCTCCGTCCCCGGCGCCTCCATCGGCCTCCGCGAGCGCCAGCCCACCATCGGGCACCGCGTCGAAGGCCAGGGCCTCGCCGCCTTCCAGCACCAGCAGGCCCGAGCGCCCCGTCGACGCCACTGGCAGCGTCGCCCCGCCCGCCTCCAGCGCGGCCCCATTCCACCGCACCTCCGTGAAGTCACGCCCCGACACCAGCCGCAGGACGTCGGCCGTCGCCGCGTGCGTGAGGCCGGGCCAGCCCGCGTCGACGCCGTCGAGGCTGTGCGGGGCGAGGCCTCCATCGCCCGCCGTCCACCGCGTCGCGCGGCCTTGCGCATACGTCCACGCGGCGCCGGGCGCGAAGGAGGCCAACTCCGCGGGCCAGGTGTCGAGGAGAGCGCCGGCCTCGCGCGAGAAGACCTCCACCGCCGAGACAGCCGCGCGCGCGCACAGCACCGCCTCACCCAGCTCCGCCACGTCGTCGCACAGGCCGGAGGGCCGGAAGCGCGCCACCGGCAGGGAGGCGGTGCGGTCCACCACCACCAGCACCTCACGCCGCGCCACGCCGAGGCCCGGCTCGAAGCGGGCCGACAGCGCGTACAGGCCCGGCGTCGTCGGGGTGAAGTCCACCTGCACGGAGTAGCCCTCGGTGTCGGAGGACTTCGGCGCCGAGGCCTGGTGGGCCACCGGCTGGAGGCGCGCGTCCACCACCTGCGTCTCCACCGAGGTGGCGATGGGGTTGCCGCCGGCGCAGGCGATGACGAGCGGGAATTCCACCTTGACGGACAGGGGCTGGCCCTCGAGCACTACCAGCACCACCGGCGGCGGAGGCGTCTGCAGCCGCTTCGAGCAGTTGTTGCCATACGGGGCGTTCGCGCCACACCCGGCGGCGCAGAGGCCGAGCGCCAGCGCGAGGACGTTCCACCACCGCATGGACTCTGTCTTAACAGCCTTTCGAGTGCGCTGGCCCCGGCCCCCCGGTCGGGCAGCCGTCAGTGGCTCTTGACCACCTTCGCGTCGACGACGGGCCCGCCGTGTTGATCCGCCGGCCCGATGGCTGCGGTGAGGGTGCAGTGGCGCTCCTCGAGGCGGCGGACGTGGCGGATCAACTTCTCCCGCACGTGGGTGGGCATCTCCTCGGTGTACTGGAGGTACCAGCGCAGGTCGTCCAGGGCCTCGTAGAAGGCGTTGACGGCGTGCTGCTCGGGCGGCTCGAGGAGCGTCAACTCGGCGAGGGTGATGGTGGTGAACCAGGTGTGCACCGTGTTCATCAGCGGCGCCCGGTCTCTCAGGCGTGAGAAGAGGCGCACCATCTCGTCCTGGCGGGCGCGCAGCCGCTTCATCACGTTGGCGGCGTCCATCGCCAGCACGTGGCGGACGCGGGCAGCGGCGGCGAGTTGCGTCTGGGTGCGCTTGCGGGGCATCGTGGTGGTTCTTACGAGAAGCCGCCCCCGCTCATCCACGGTGGGCTGGAGTGTGGAACGCGTGGCGCGGGAGGTGGAACCGAGGGAAGCTCACGGCAAGGAGTCGTGGTTGGCCATCGCCGGTTCCCGCCCATCCCTCGCGTCTCGCCGGCTTCAGCGCACCTTCCTCGCCCTGCGTCTCCTCGTGGGCCTGGTGACGCTGACTCTTCTCGCCAGCGGCCTCCTCTTCGCGCGCGAGGCCCGGAGAAAGTACGCGCTTCGCCTGCAGGCCCTCTCCGCCGTTGAGCACGCCACCGAACTGGCCGCCTTGCAGGCACGGGAGCGGGGCTGGACGGCGGTGCTGCTGAGCGAAGGGGGCCGTTCACCCGAGCGGCGCGCGCAGGTCGCTCAACGCCGCGCCGAGGCAGACAGCCGAGCCGCCGCCCTGTGGGAGTCGCTGGCCCAGCTTCGACGTGAGGTGCCCGGTACCGACTTCCAGCGTGCCCTGGCCCGGCTCGAGGAAACGTCCGCCGCAGTCCGGCGGGCGCGGCAGTCCATCGACGAAGGCTCTCCACCCGACGTGGCGGGCTGGCTGTCCACCATCTCGGAGGCGCAAGAGGCACTCCACGCAGTGAGGGACGTGGCCAGCCGCACCGCCGAGACCGACCCCGGGCTGCAGCTCCTTCGCGAGCTCGCTTTGGACGCTGCGGAACACGCGGGCTGGGAGCGCGCACACCTGGCAGCAGCCATCGTTTCCGGGGCGTCGCTCAGCCGCACCGACCTCGATGCCCATTCTGCCCGGTTCCTGATGGCTCGCCAGGCGCTTGCACGGCTCGAAGTGGCCGCGGCGCCCGAGCTGGCCGACGCAGTGCGCCGCGTTTCCGGAGCCATGGCCGACGAGATGGCGCCGATGCGCGAGGCCGTGCTCAAGGCTGGCCGCGATGGCTCCAGCTACCCGGTCGACGTCGACACCTGGCTGGCCACCGCAACCGCGACCATCGACAGCGTGCTCGGGTTGGCCAGGCGCACTCTTCACGCCGAGCAGGACTCGATTTCGACGTTTCGCGCACGCGCCCGCCTGGCCACCATCGCCCCCACCCTCATCGCCGTCCTGCTCTTCCTTGGGAGTACCGCAGGGGGCCAATTCATTCGACGGCGGGTGATGGCGCCCCTGGCGCGCCTGCAGCAGAGCGCCCACCGCATCGCCTCGGGCGACCTCTCGACGCCCCTCCTTCCCGAGTACGAGGATGAGCTGGGCGAAGTGGCCCGGTCCTTCGAGATGATGCGACAACGGCTGGCCGAGCAGCACGCCGCCCGCGAGCAGCTCATCGCTCAGCTCTCTACGGCGCAGCACGAGCTCGCGCGCTCTGCGCGGCTGTCGGCCGTCGCTCACCTCGCCGCCGGCGTCGCACACGAGATCAATACGCCCCTCCAGGTCGTTCACGATTCCCTGTCCTTCGTCCGGGACGCGTCCGCCGCGCTGCCGTCGCTGGTCGCCGGTTACCGCAGCCTGGCGACGCGGGCTCGCGACGCCGGCGCGGGGTGGCCTGAGCTGCTCGCCCTGCCTGCCCTCGAGGAGGCGGGGGACACCGACTACGTGCTTGAAGAGCTGCCTCGGGCCACCGAGCGAGCGACGGCCAGCATGCAGCGGATCGCCGAAGTGACGCGCATGCTGAGGAACCTCTCACCCCTGGACGGCCGAGGAGAGCAGGGCGAGGTCGACGTCAACAGACTGGTGCGATCCGTCACCGAGCTGCTGGCCGCGGGCCAGAATGCGCAGATCGACCTCGAGCTCTCCAGCGACCTTCCTCCTGTTCGGGCGAACGCCAGCGAGCTCTCACAATGCCTGGGGCACCTGGTCTCCAACGCGCTCGACGCGATGGAGTCCGTCGGGGGGCCACGAAGACTGGTGGTGCGTTCCCGCACCGCAGGCAGCCAGGTGGAGGTAGACGTGGCGGACACCGGACCCGGCATTCCGGCCGACATCCAGGACCGCGTCTTCGAGCCCTTTTTCACCACCCGCGTTGGCCGCCGGGCGGGTAACGGCCTGGCCTTCGCGCGGGCCATCGCCGAGCGCTGCGGCGGAGATCTCCGGTTCCACACCGGCCCCTCGGGGACGACGTTCACCCTTCGCCTCCCGCGCGAGCCCGGCGCCGGTCCAAGCAACGCCTGAGGCGAACGGGTACGCGGCTGCCCGTCAACGCAGCAGCGCGAAGAGCGCCGCCTTGGAGTCGAGCTTCAGCTTCCGCAGCAGGTTCATCTGGTGGAACTTCACCGTCCTCGTGGACACGCCGAGGCGCGAGGCGAGCTCCGCCTCGTCGGCGCAGTTCAGGATGAACCGGAGGACCTCCCGCTCGCGCGTGGTGAGGGCCGGGTTCTCGACCAGCGAGTCAATTCGCCGGTCGACGAGCGCCGAGTAGAGCGACTGGTCCACCGGCACGTAGGTCACACGCACGGTCTTTCCATCGATGCGCTCGGAATAAGCGAGGACCGCCCAGGGCTGTCCGCAGCGATGGGCTCCCTCGCCTGGCGTGGGGACGACGACGCAGGCCGACCGGGCCGAAGCCCCCTCCAGCGAAGCCACCGGACAGCCCCGACACTCGTGCGACGCCCCGAACAGTTGCCGGTAGCACGGGGCGTCGGCATCCGACAGCTCGGACTCGGAGAGCGGCGGTGCCGCGCGAAGGATGCGCCGCGAGGAGATGCTGACGTCATAGGTGCGACCGGCAACGGGCCCCACGGGCAAGCCCTGCCGCCGCGGCTGTACGTTCACGACGCGCACCAGTACCGCACGCGACGGAGGCGCAGCCTCCAGCTCCAGAGCAAGGTCGACCACGCGGCTCGAGTGCCTCGGGGTGACGACCACCGACGCACGCCCAGCCCGCCTGGCTTGTGGGAGCGCGTCGGAGAAGGACCGCCGCGAAGAAACGTCGAGCGCCGCCAACAGGTTGACGCCCTGACTGCCGCGGAGTCCCAGCAGCTCGATGAAGGAAGGACTCGCGGCCACCAGGCGCGCCTCTTCATCGAGAATGGCGGTCGGCTGGAGCTCTCTCTCCACCAGACGAACGGAAAGGCCTTCCCACTCGCTTGCTGCCACGCGCAACCACTTCTCGCCAATCGGACCTTCGTGGCGAGCACTTTCTTGCGCCAGCTATGCACATTCCTGCGACCCGCGACAGCCGACCTGACCGGACATGCAGGCACTGCCCCCGGCTGAGAGCCGTGCTGGGTCAGGGCGCAACTCGCCTGTCCGGCCAGACAGGTTGCCCGGATACCGCACCGCTTGTCTGATGGCAGCCGATTGGTCGAGGAAAGCCTCAGGAACCAGGAAGGTCGGCCCGGGGGAAGAACGGGCCCCATGCAGAGCGCGAGCGGGGTCGTGAGCTTCTCGTTCGAGGTTGAGCCCACGCCCCGGCTGGTCAGGCTGACCGCCAGAAACCTGGAAGCGCTGGTCGGTTACTCCGTCGACGAGTTGCTCGAGGAAAGGGCGGAGTGGCGCGCCCTCCTGGCATCAGATTCCGACCGGCAGCTGCTCGCGGCTGCCTATGAGGAGGCGCTCCAGGCAGGACACGCCCTCGTGTGCATTCGTCTGCGACACCAACGCGGCCACTGGGTTCGCGTTCACGCGGAGCTGAATCTCGCCGCCGCCCCTCACGCCGGGGGAGGCGGCGCGCGCCTCGACGGCGTGGCATGGGTCGAAGGGAGCGAGTTGGATTCCCTCAGTGGTCTGCTCCACCTGCTCCCGGACCCCGCCCTCATCGTGGAGAGGACCGGCCGCATTGTGGCCTGCAACCACCACCTGGTCGCGTGTGGCTTCAGCCCGGAGCACTTGGTGGGTCAGCCGGTAGAAGTCCTGCTTCCGGAGGCGCTTCGGGCGCGGCACGCCCAGGCGCGAACGGAGTGGAGCCACGAAGCTCGCTCCCGGCCCATGGGGCGCAACCGGACCTTCAGCTTGCAGACGGCCGACGGGCAGGTCCTACCCGTTGACGTCAGCCTGGGCCTCCTGGGCGACGGACAGCACGTGTTGACCGTCATTCGAGATCTGACGCCGCTCAAGGCGATGGAGGCTGAGCGCGCGGCCGCAGACCGACGGTTTCGCACCACCTTCGAGCAGGCCGCCGTCGGCCTGGGGCACCTGTCGGTAGATGGGGGGCGCTGGCTGCTCGTCAATGCGAAGCTGGCGAACATCTGCGGGACGACGGAGGCGGCGCTGGTGCAGAACCCGCCCGCCGCGCTCTGGGCCCCCGAGGACGCGCAGGTCGACTCGGCCTTGAGGCGGGCCCTGCTCGAAGACGAGCGCCCCTCGGTCGTGCAGGAACGACACCTTCGACGGTGCGACGGCAGCCGGGCCTGGGTTCGGGTGACGACCAGCCTGGCGCGAGACGAGGCAGGGCGGCCGGACTACTTCGTGACCGTGGTCGAGGACATCGAGTTCCAGCGCCGCACGGACGAGCTCGTCAGCCAGGCGCAGCGGCTCGACAGCCTTGGCCGCATGGCGAGCGGAATCGCCCACGACTTCAACAACGTGTTGTCCGTCATCCAGGCCTACGCGGACGGGCTTTCCCATGACGACGAGCTGCCCGAGGATCGCCGGCGTGACGCGCACGAGATTCTCGAGTCTGCCCGGCGCGCCTCCGCGCTGACCCGGCAGCTGCTCACCTACAGCCGGCGTCGCAACGCCAGCCCGCAGCCGGTCGACTGCCAGCAGGCACTCACGGCCTTCGAGCGACTGGTGCGCCCGGCGCTGGGCGCGCGCGTCCGCCTGAGCTGGGCGACCGAGGACCAGCTCCCGTCGTGCATGGTCGATCCAGGCCAGCTGGAGCAGGT
The DNA here is from genome assembly GCA_040752975.1 of Myxococcota bacterium. GTDB lineage: Bacteria > Myxococcota > Myxococcia > Myxococcales > Myxococcaceae > JADLDB01. The sequence goes on along the minus strand of JBFMHF010000018.1, from coordinate 16,780 downwards.
CTTGATGAACCTGTGCGTCAACGCCCGCGACGCCATGCCCGAAGGCGGGCAGGTGTCCATCATCGCACGCAAGGCGCACGTCACGAGCGACGAGGGGCTTGGGCTCCCACCCGGCGACTTCGTCTGCCTCGAGGTCCGCGACACCGGCGAGGGCGTCGAGCCGCACGTGCTCAATCGCATGTTCGAACCCTTCTTCACCACGAAGAGCGCGGAGAAGGGCACCGGCCTGGGCCTGGCCATCGTGCAGGCCATCGTGACGCAGAATGGCGGGGCCGTTCGGGTGGCGTCGCAGCGAGGCGGGGCCGAACACGGCACGACCTTCTCCGTGTTTCTCCCCGTGGCGCGGGATGAGGTCGAGGCCGAGTTCTCCACGGAAGGACGGTCGGAGGAGGAAGGAGACCTTTCCGACCTTCGAGGGCAGGGGGAACACCTCCTCGTGGTGGATGACGACGAGCACGTGCGGCGCCTCCTTCATTCCATGCTGGCCCGCGCCGGCTACGTCGTCACCCTGGCCTCCAACGGCGCCGAGGGCCTGTACCTCCTCGGCCAGCAGGCCGCGCACTACGACGCTCTGGTGACCGACCTCGAGATGCCCCTCCTGGACGGGCGAGAGCTCGCGCAGCGGGCCATTCGCCTGCGGCCGGGGCTGTCGGTTGCCTTCCTGAGCGCGCGACCCGACGTGGTGGAGCTCGAGCTCGATGGCGCTCCCGTCGTTGGCCTGCAGAAGCCCTTCTGCCCGCGCCGCCTGCTCAAGACGCTGAGGGAGCTCCTGTCGAGGGCTTGACGGCGCTGCGGTGGCCCGCCTCGCGGCGCTGGTCCCTCGTGCTCAGGAGCCTTCGGTTGGCCGCACCGTGATGGGTTCGCGCACGCCGCGGCTCACGTGAACGTTGCGCACGCGCTCGAGCACGCTCTCCGTGAGCACGTGACCGCGCGCGATGAGCAGCGCCCCGGTGGTGCTGACGACGTTCTCGAGCAGCGTCATGCCCGGGCGCAGTTCGGCCACCGGCAGCGCGAGCACCCGGGTGCCCAGCCGGGCGCGCTGCGCGAGGGCCTCGAGTGCGCGAAGGATGACTGGAGGGGTTTCAGTGGAGAGCTGGGCGAGTGCGCGCTCGGGCGCGGTACCGTCCGCGTCCAGGCGGTGGAGTTCGAGGACGGCGCGGAGCAAGGCGGCGGCCTGCGCGCCTGGCGGGGGCTGCTTGGTGGCGCGAGCCGCGGCGAGGAGTTCCAGCACCGGCTCGAGGCGCGGAATCTGTCCCAACAGCCGCGTGCCTACCGCGTCGGCGCGAGCCAGCATCGCCCGCTCGGCTTCCTCGAGCGGCTCGCCCCGCACCACCTTGCGGGCAGTCTCTACCGGCAGTGACATGAGGCCGAGGTCGGACAGCTGCGCGGCGACCTCGAGGTGCCAGGTGTCGGTGAGGCCAACGGCACGCGCCACCTCGACCACCACCTGGCGCATTCGCGTCGCGCGACCGTAGACCTCTGGCTGCGCCAGCGCCAGGGCATCGGTCAGGGTGGCGACCGCAGCCCGCAGTGTGCGGTCGAGCAGCTCTCGCTCGGCCGTCAGCAGCCGGTGCTGCTCGATGCCCGCCCGCACCGCGGCCAGGAACTCCGGCGGCGAGCACGGCTTGGTGAGGAAACGGAAGATCTGCCCCTGGTTGACGGCCTGGATCGCGCTGGTGACGTCGACCTGGCCCGTCAGGAGAATCCGCTGGCTGTCCGGACACACCTCCCGCGCCCGGGCCAGGAATTCCGCACCGGAGAGCCCCGGCATCCGCATGTCGGAGACGATGACGACGAAGGGGTTGGCCGGGTCGAGCAGCCCCACAGCCTCCAGCGGTTTCGAGGAGACGGTGAGGGCGCAGTGCTGGCGCAGGGTCAGCTGCAGTCCTTCGAGAACCAGCGGCTCGTCGTCGACGCAGAGGACACGTGGACGCTCGGGCTTCACGGCAGTGCCTCACGGGCGAGAGAGCGCGCGCGTTCGAGCAGCGGCTCCAGACCCGCCCCGGCCAGTTCCGACGGCACTGCAGCGCCCTCGATGGCCAGGGTCGAGACGTAGACACAGTGCGCCGCCGTCACCTCTCCTTGCACAGGCTGGACGGGCCCGTGGTGACTCGCCACGGCCTGGACGACGCCCGCCGGAAGCCCCCACAGCGACAGCAGGTAGGCGCCCACCTGTGCATGGTCGCAGCCGAAGCGTTCGCGCTCGGCGGCCACCAGCCTGGCGGCGTCTTCGCCGGCCTCGCGCACGAGGGGAACCCAGGCTTCGCGCTCCCGCGTCGCGAGCAGCAGCACTCCAACGTCCTTCAAGAGTGCCGCGGTGAAGGCGACCTCGGCCAACGGGCCCTTCCCGGCGAGGGCGCGCGCCACCCGGGCAACGACGAGGTTCTGCTCGCCGAGCACCCGCTCCTGCAGCGCGGTGGGGACGTCCACCTCGAGCGACGCGGCCACCTCGACCGACAAGGTGAGGATTCGGACCGTCTCCAGCCCCAGGTAGGTGGCCGCGGCCTGGACCCGGGTCATCTTCTGCGCCAAACCGAAGAAGGCCGAGTTGACCACCTGCAGGAGCTTGGCGGCGAGCGAGGGGTTCCGCTCGATGGCCTTCGCGACGTCGGCCACTCCCACGTCAGGGCGCTCGAGCAACGCGGTGAGCTGCGTGTAGGTGGTCGGCGGCGCGGGGAGCCGACCCGCCTGAGTCACCAGCGCGCGCAAGCGGGTGTTGCCCAGCATCTCGCGCAGAGCGCAGGCGCGCTCGACGGCCTCGAAGAGAACGGCGCTGTCGCAGGGCTTGGCCAGGAACTGGTGCGCCACATCCATCAAGCGTCGCGTGGCGCCCTCATCGGTCTGCCCCGAAAGCACCAGCCGCGCCATGTCGGGGAAGCGCTGCTGGGTTTCCCGAAGCAAGCTCTCTCCGTCGAGGTCCGGCATACGGGCGTCGGAGACGATGACGTCGAAGGGCGTATCCACCGCGAGCCGGTCGAGGGCCGCACGGCCGCCGCACACGAAGGTCATGTCCCACTGTTTCCGGTAGCGGCGCAGGGAGCTTGCCAGTCCGTCGAGCACCCGTTGCTCATCATCAACGAAGATGATCCGACGCATGAGTGCGGGGAGTGCAGCGGCCGTGCCACGCGATCGCTGCGGCCATGCCCGCCATTGCCGACAGGGGCATGGGGCGTTCACTACCCGGCGGGTCAAGCCGATCCGGGCGAGGACGGGAGGTTCAACGGCAGCCAGAGGGTGAAGGTCGTACCGGTGGGTCCGGTGTCGAACGAGACGCGGCCCTGGTGCTTCTCGATGGTGGAGCGGACGATGGCGAGCCCCTGCCCCGTGCCGCGGCCCACCTCTTTCGTGGTGAAGAACGGGTCGAAGATGCGGTGGCGGATGTTCTCTGGGATTCCGCCCCCCGTGTCCGAGACGGCCAGCTCCACTCCGTCTCCAGTGGCCCGTGTCGCCACGCGAATCAGGCCGCGGGAGCCCGTGCCCTTGACCACGTCCTCGATGGCGTGCGCCGCGTTGACCACCAGGTTGAGGACGCACTGGTTGATGTCCCCCGCATGACAGGGGACGCCGGGGAGATTGGGGTCGAGCGCGAGCTCGATGTCCGCGACGTACTTGTACTCGTTGCGGGCGATGGTGAGCGTGCTCTCGATGCCGCGGTTGATGTCGACGTAGGAGCGCTCCTTCTGGTCCGGGTGGGCGAAGTCCTTCAGGGAGCGGACGATGCTGGCGACTCGGCCGATGCCGTCGAGCGAGCGGTCGACGGCGCGGGGGAGCTCCTCGACGAGGAAGGCATAGTCCGCTTCCTCGAGGGCCTGGTCGAGGTGGCGCAGGTCGACGGTGGCGCGCAACGGCTCCAGCGCGGCCCGGTAGGCCTCGATGACCTGCTTGAGTCCCTGCACCCCGTCGCGGATGAAGCTCAGGCTGTCGCTCACGTACTGCACCGGCGTGTTGATTTCGTGGGCTACCCCGGCCGCGAGCCGACCCACGGACTCGAGCTTCTGGGCCTGGCGCAGCTCGGCCTCGACCTGCTTCTGCTGCGTCACGTTCAGGCTAACGCCCCGCGCGACGGTGGCGCTGGCCGCATCGAAACCGAGCGTGGTGCGCACGTACGACTCCCGCCCGTCCACGCCCACGACGCGGTACTCCAGCTCGATCTCGCTGCCCGGTGTCCGCGCGGCGCAGAAGCTGCGAACGCGGCGCTCGACGTCCGCCTTGTCGTCGGCGTGCACGAGGTCGAGAAACGACGCCGAGCGCAGGGCGTCGACGAGCGCGGCCGCTTCGCGGCTGGCCTCCGCCTCCTGAATCCCGGGGGTATTGTTCGACAACCCGAGCAGCCGGAGCACCTGGGGCGACACGTAGGTGTAGTGGAGGGTCGAGGGGTCGAGCTCGAAGGGGACGGCGCTGGTCCGCTCGACCAGCAGTCGGTAGCGCTCGGCGCTCTCGGCGAACTCCCGGTGACGCCGCTCGAGGTCACACCACGCGTGCGCTAGCCCCTCCCACAGTTGCCCGACTGCGTCTTCCAGCAGGAGCGCGCGGGTGAAGCCGGACTCGCCGTCGCTTACCCTCCGGCCGAAGAGCCTTGCGTCGTCGGCGATGTGCATCACCAGGGTCGCGCGCAGATAGTCGGCGATGGACCGGGCTGTCCCCAGTGAGTGGATGAAAGCGTCGCTCCAGAGTTGCCTGAAGAAACACTGGCGTGCCCGCTTCTCCTCACCCGAGTCGTTGACGTCCCGTTTTCTGAGAAGCTGCTCTTCTCGCTCGAAGTGCCTGGCCGCTTCCTCGCGCAGCTTCTGGAGGCCGGTGGGGAGGTCGACGCCTGGGCTGCACAGTTGCTGAATCCCGGCGAACAGCGCCTCGTGGCCGATGTCCAGCGCGGGAATTCCCAGGAGATACTCCGTCGACCAGCGCTGCTCCACTCAGCTCTCCCTCACTGTCAGGTACACCAGGGTCTGATTGAGCAGGACGTAGGCGATTTCGCCGAAGGTGACGGGGCCGAGGAACGGCCCGGTGCGCCGCCCCAGGAGTTCCCCGTGCACGAAGTTGAGGATGCAGTTGCAGGAGAACAGGGCGGAGGGGGGCGCCGTACCAGCGGCCTCCTCGAAGCGCTTCGCGTAGTTCTCTATCGGCTTTGCCAGGCGATAGGTGGGGCCTTTGAAGACAGGCGCGTAGAGGCTTACCGGCTGACCGGGGAGCACCTCCTGAAACGACACGTTCAGCGCCGCGCCGGACCAGTCGCCCACGAGGGGGAGCCTCGTGTCGACTCGGTTCTCGAGGAGCCAGGTGGCGAAGTCCACCTCTCGCCCGTCGACGCGGCATCGAGTCACCGAAAAGCCGTCCTCGTCGAAGGTGATGCCCGGCCCATTGCCGGCCTCGAAGATGTTGATGATGTCGATGCGGGCAAAAGCCCGTGGCGAGGCCAGCTCGGCGTGGAGGACCACGGCCCGGTCTTCATAGACCTCGCCCGTTTCTCCGTTGAACACCTTGGGCGTCACGCGGTGCAGGTCATCGAGGTGCACGCCGGCAATCCAGCCCACCACCGGCCTGTGGAAGAGGCCGGGGTAGCCCTGGCCTTCGCGCGCGAAGGTCGCATGGACCGTGGACCCGGCAGGGAAGATGGCCAGCGAGAAGCCACCCAGGCCGTCGCCTGGAAAGGTGGGCAGCGCCGCCGCGTCATAACTGCGGATTCGAAGCTTGGACACGGCGGGAAGGGCGGTGGCGAAGACGAGTTGATCCGACACCAGGCCGCCGTCGAACCCCATGAAGTAGGGAATGGTGCCGCCAATCCACCTCCCGCGCGGGAGGCTCCGAAGCACCGCTTCGCTTCCTGCAAGGCACAGCGCTTCACCCGCAGCCAAACGCTCGGCCACCTGGCGGGGCTCATAGACTCCAGTCATCGGATCTCCCTGAGAGCGATGTGCAAATCCTCGCGGGTCGCCGCAGCGTCGGCCCTTGCGAAGTAGTCGTGCACCAGGCGCACGGCCTGGTCGATCGTGGCCTCGTTCGCGGCAAGAACCCTCGCCCTCGTGAACAGGATCTGCGTCACCAACTGCGAAAACCTCGGCGGAGTCGGGCTGGTCACCAGGGCTCGCCAGCGAGCGTCGTCCAGAGGTGGCACGAACGGCTCCATGGACGTGGGCGGGGCTGCACAATCCGCGCCGCAGCGAAGGCCCGAGATCCGCGTCCCTCGACCCGGGTGAGGGCTACCCGGCGGGTGCTTTGCGCCCCGGGAGCATCTGGTGTTGGCGGGCCTCTCACGGGCCGCGGCACCGTTTCTCTGAAGTGGGGACGCTGCAGGGGCACGAGGCCTATGCTGGCGCCCGTGCCCGTCCTCCTCGCGGTGTCCGGGGCGATTCCGGCCCTCTTCCTGATGTGGCTGGTGGAGCGCTTCGACGCGAAGCGCCCGGAGCCGCGGTGGCAGTTGCGCAAGGCGGCCCTCTTCGGCGGGCTGTCCACGCTGCCCGTCATCGGGGTGCAGCTGGCGCTCGAGAAGTTCAATCCGGGCGACGTGGCGGGCGCGCTGTACACGTCCTACGGCGTGGCGGGCTTCACCGAAGAGTTGGCGAAGGCGGTGGCGCTGTACCTCGCGGTGTGGAGGCACCCCAGCTTCGACGAGCGCCTCGACGGCATCGTCTACGGCACGCGCGCGGGCCTGGGCTTCGCGCTGGTGGAGAACATCGGCTACCTCGCGGGCGCGGAGTCGATGAGCGGCTTCGTGGGCATCTTCGTGCTGCGGGCCGTGCTGGCCGTGCCGGGCCACGCCATCTACGCAGGCTTCATGGGCTACTGGGCGGCGCGGAAGAAGTTCGACAACAAGGGCCCGGGGCTGTGGGGAGGGCTCCTCATCGCCATCCTCCTCCACGGCACGTACGACGCGGCCCTCTTCCTCTGCGGCGTCTTCGGCAAGCAGGGCGGCGACGCGGTGCTGCTCATCTTCCCCCTGCTGGTGGTGCCCTTCCTGGTGGTGGGCCTGGGCTACCGGCGCCTCAAGCAGCACGCGGTGGAAGCGCTGTACCTCGACGACCTCGCCCACGCCGAGGTGCGCCCCCGCCCGCGCCTGCCGCTGGGCATGGGCTTCATCCTGCGCTGAAGTCCCCTCCTCTTTCTCCTCCAGGGAGCCCGCCATGAGACTCGCCGCCCTCGCCCTCGCCGCCCTCACCTGCGGCTGCACGCACGTCTTCACGAAGATTCAGCCCGGCATGACGAGCGCGGAGGTGCGCGCGCTGACGGAGCCGGAGGGCGTGGGCCCCAGCGAGGTGGTGACGTACCCGCCCAACGCGCAGGCCTGGTACTACGGAGAGGACCGCTGCATCCTCCTCGTCGACGACCGCGTGGTGCAGAAGAACGTGACGAAGGAGCAGACGGTCGCCACGGTGCCGGGGCTGGCGCACGTGAGCCAGACGTCGAAGGCCCTGTGCGCGCCGCCGGGGGCCGAGCAGCCGGATGACCGCACCACCATCACCGTGCCCGGCGTCGGCGGCGTGGAGCTTCAGAATTGACGGCGGCGAGGATGAGCGCGTCCCAGAAGGACACGCACAACGCGTCTCTTCGGAAAACGCCGGCTCGACCGGCCGGGGCGTCGTGGGGACCGGCAGCCGCGCAGAGAGATCGGCCACATCGCGCTGGGCGAGGTCGCGCGGCATTCCGGGCACGAGCTTGCGGGTGGCTGTCGTGAGAACTCGCACAGCACCTGCGCGCTGAGCCGGCCAGTCCGAGTGCTCCACAGGCGCTCGAGCCACGCCGCGGCGCGCTCCTGCTTCTCACCCCCGGAGGCGTCGCGCACGTACACACAAACTTCGTGGTGGTACACGAAGTTCGTATCAAAGCGCCGGGCGGGCCCGGACCAGGCGGAAGCCGACGCCGCGGACGGTCTTGAGCTCGAAGCCGGGCCTGGGTGCCTTGAGCTTCCGTTTCAGGCTGGAGATGAAGTTGTCGACGGTGTGCGTGTCCACCACCACGTCGGCGCCCCACACCGCGTCGAGGATGGCGTCGCGCGACACCACGGCTTCCCCGGCCCGCAGCAGGCAGACGAGGAGGTCGAACTCCTTGCGGGTGAGCTCCACCTCTCCGGCCGGCCCCTTCACGGTGCGGGTGGCTTCGTCGACGGTGAAGACGCCGAGGGTGTGGCTGGGCTGCGCGTGTGCGGCAGGGCCGCGGCGGGAGAGGGCGGCCACGCGGGCGAGCAGCTCCTTCAGCCGGTAGGGCTTGGCCAGGTAGTCGTCCGCGCCGGCCTCGAAGCCCTTCACCAGGTCGTCTTCCAGCGTGCGGGCGGTGAGCATCAGCACACGGGAAGGCAGGCCCTTCGCGCGGAGCTCCCGGCACAGGGAATAGCCATCGCCGTCGGGCAGCATCAGGTCGAGCACCACCACGTCGGGCGGCGCCTGCGTCAGCGCCTCGCGCGCGGCCTTCACCGTGGCGGCGACGTGCACCGCGTAGCCTTCGTCGCGCAGGTTGTCCTCGAGCGCGAGGCGCAGGTTGGCGTCGTCTTCGACGATGAGGACGGCGGGCACGGACGGGCAGCATCCCACCTTCCGGGATGCTCTGGGTGCGGCGGTAGGCCGCTGCCTTACACCCTGAGGGATTTCGGTTGAGTCCACCTGTGGCTTGTGTAGGCTTCGTGACCGGGGCGGGCGCGTTCCCTTCGCAGCCAGCGCCTGCCGGCCTTGTTCAAGCTGCAACGAGTTTCCCGGGAGGAGCACCCATGTTGAAGCGTGGATTGATTGTGGCGCTCGTCGCCGCATTGTCGGCGTGCGGCGGAAGTACGACAACGGATGGTGGCACGGGCGGCGGAGGAGGCGGCAGCGTGGGCGGCGGCTCCGGCGGGGGCTCCGGTGGTGGCTCGGGAGGAGGAGGAGGCAGCGGCGGCGGCGGCGCGACGGGCGGCGGCGTCGGTGGCGGCTCCGGCGGAGGGACGGGCGGCGGCGTCGGTGGCGGCTCCGGCGGCGGCTCCGGCGGCGGAGGGGTGACGGACACGACTCCCCCGGAAGTGCTCAACACCACGCCCGCGGCGATGTCGATGAACGTCGCGACGGGGACGGCGGTGCAAATCCTCTTCAGCGAGCCGATGAACCCGGGCACGGTGATGGTGACGGCCAACCCGCCCATCACCTTCGGCAACCCGTCGTGGAACGCGACCAACTCCTTCGTCACGCTGACGCCGGCGACGGCGCTCAGCTTCGCGACGACCTACACCGTCACCGTCACGGGCACGGACGTGGCGGGCAACGCGCTGACGCCCGCGGTCACCTTCACCTTCACCACCGAAGGGATGCCGGACACGACGCCGCCGACGGTGATTTCCACGGTGCCGTCGATGGGCGCGATGAACGTCGGCTCCTCGACCAGCCTCACCGTCATCTTCAGCGAGTCGATGAACACGGCGTCGGTGACGGTGACGGCGTCGCCCAGCATCAGCCTGGGCACGCCGACGTGGAGCAACAACAACTCCGAGGTCAACATCTCGCCGACCGCGGCGTACACCCCGAGCACGATGTACACCATCACGGTGAGCGGACGTGACGTGGCCGGCAACCAGATGGCCACCAACTACGTCTTCTCGTTCACCACCGCCGCGCCGCCGGACACGACGCCGCCCACGCTGAGCTCCTCCACCCCGGCCAACAACGCGATGAACGTGACGGCCACCACCCGGCTGAGCCTCACCTTCAGCGAGCCCATGGACACGGGGACGGTGGTGGTGACCACGACGCCCGCCATCGACCAGGGCACGGGCACCTTCAGCAACGGCGACCGCACCGTCACCTTCTCGACGCCCGCCTCGGACTGGTCGCCCACGACGACCTACACCGTCAACATCACCGGCTCCGACGTCGCGGGCAACGCGCTGGCCGCCACGTCGATTTCCTTCACCACGGCCGCCCCACCCGACACCACGCGGCCCACGGTGCAGTCCTCCACCCCGGCGCCCAACGCGACCAACGTCCCCGCGGGCACGGCCCTGCAGTTCGTCTTCTCCGAGGGGATGGACACGGCGCCCACGCAGGCGGCCTTCTCGTCGAATCCACCCATCACCTGCGCCTTCACCTGGTTGGCCGGCGACGCGCTGCTGCAGTGCGTGCCGACCACTCCTCTGGCGACCAGCACGTCTTACACCGTGACCCTCGCGACGGGCGCGCGGGACAAGGCGATGAACACCATGGCCGCGCCCTACGTGCTGAACTTCACCACCGCGGCGGGGGCGGACACCACGCCGCCCAGCGTCGTGTCGACCTCTCCGATGACGACACCCGGCGCCCCCTCGCCCGGCACCGTCGGCGTTCCGCAGAGCACGACGACCATCAGCGTCACCTTCTCCGAGCCGATGAACAAGGCGTCGGCCCAGGCGGCGTTTCAAATCATCTCTCCAGCGGGCCTGAACGGCGGCATCTTCAGCTGGAACACCGCGGGTGACGTGATGACGTACGCCATCCCCGGAGCGCCGCTGGCGCACGCGACGGTCCTCACCTTCCAGGTCAGCAACACGGCGACGGACCTGGCGAGCAACCCGTTGGTCGCGAGCTCGACCGGCAACCGCATCTTCCGGCTGCGTCAGCGGGCGTGGAGGAACCTGTACTCCTGCACGTCGTGTACGCCCCCCTCGGGTGGCGGCACGTGCACTCCCGCGACGTGCGTCGAGACGGTCTCGTCTGGCTACCTGGCGTCAGCGGCCGACTGCACGGGCACCATCACGCCCAACACGACGTCGGGCCTCGCCTACTTCGGCGACGCGGCCAACAACACCACCTACTACAAGAGCTTCATGAACTTCGACATGACGCCGTTGGTGAGCTCCAGCTTCCCGAATGTCTACATCACCGCGGCCGCGCTCTGGGTCCGCCAGGAGTCCTGCAACGGCGCTCCGTACGGAACGACCTTGCTCCCCTACGACGCGCGCGCGTACTCCATCGACTACGGGCCATCGCTCACCGCGCTGGACTGCGACGTCACCCTGGGCGCGTATGCCACCTTCGGCTCGCGAGCCACGACGGCGAACCTCACGAAGAGCGTCGACGTCACCACGCTCGCCCGGGACCACTGGACCAACCGGTTGACGCGGAACAACCGTTCGCAGTTCATGATTCGCTGGTCGCGCACCACGAGCGACGGCGACGGCGTGGCCGACTGGTGCCGCTTCGTCACCCAGGCCGGCGCCAGCGCGGCCCAGCGCCCCTACCTCGCCGTGACGTTCGAATACGACTGAGCCTTCGAGGGCGTGGCCTCCCGCCGCTGCCCGCTTCCGGGTGGCGGCGGGCGCGTCAGGCCGCAGGGAGCGTCAACTCGAAGGTGGTGCCCTCCGGTGAGGAGTCGGTGATGCGCAGCGCGCCGCCGTGCAGCGCTGCGATGCGCCGGCCCAGCGCCAGCCCCAGGCCGCTGCCGCCGCCGCCCCGCCCGCGCCCGTCGCGCAGCCGGTGAAACGCTTCAAACACCGTCTCCCACGCCTCGCGCGGAATCCCCACGCCGTTGTCCGTCGCCCGCACCGTCAGCGCGCCCTCGCGCAGCGCGGCTTCCCAGCGCACCGTCACCGGCGCCCGCGCGTTGTACTTCCAGGCGTTCCGCAGCAGGTTGAGGAAGAGAATCCTCACCAACTCCTTGTCTGCAAGCACCTCCACGTCGGCGAAGCCCTCGAAGGTCTGCTCCACCTTCACGGGCGCGTGCGCCGCGTCCTCCTCCAGCATGGCGCGCACCTCGGCCAGCGCCACCGGCCCGCGCTTGAGCGCCCACCCGCCCTTCTCCACCCGGTTGAAGGACAGGATGTTCTCCACCAGGAACGTCAGCCCATCCACCGTCTGCACCAGCCGCGCCGGGTAGTCCTTCGCGGCCGCCTGGCCGTCCAGCTTCCGCTCCAGCGTCTCCGCCATCACCCGCATCGACGCCAGCGGCGTCCTCAACTCGTGGCTCACCGTCGACACGAAGTCCGACTGCAGCGCGAGGTACCGCGCCCGGCGCGCCTGCGCCCACGACGTCACCGCCACGACGCCGACGCCCAACAGCAGCGTCACCAGCGCCAGCACCGTCTTCAACGTGAAGCGGGAGGAGAGCGCCTCTTCGGCCCTCAGGACGCGGGGGGAGGCCAGCACCACGCGCAGCGACGAGAGGGACAGCCAGCGCGCCGCCTCGTCTCCCCAGCCGTCTTTCCCGACGGGCGAGAGGGTGTCGTCGGACTCCAGCAGCCCGCGCTGGCGCATGTCCCCCGCCAGGCCCTCCAGGAGCCTCGGCACGTCCAGCACCAGGCCCACCGCCTCGGCGCCGCGCACCCGCACCACCGCGCCGTCACCCGCGAAGCGCACGAAGGCTCCGTCCGCCGCCGGCAGCCTGGGACTCGGCTGCATGCGCCCACATTCCCGCGCGAAGTCTTCCACCCCCACCGCCGCCCGCCGCGAGACGTCCACCACCGCGGTGCACAGGAAGCGCACGTCGTCCGCCCCGAGGCGCGGCCACGCCCTCAGCACCTGCCGCTGCAGGCCTTCCACCTTCGTCCCCTGCAGCGCCATGCCGTCGCGCAGCACCAGCCGCATCAACTCCGGAGAGGCCCGCCCCGTGTTCACCAGCAACTGCGTCAGCGCCAGCGTGGCCGAGAGCTCCTCCTCCGGGGGCAGCACCCACTGCAGCCGGAGCTCGAGCGAGCGCCGCACCGCCTTCTCGAAGGTGGCGACGTCGGGCTCGAGCATGGCCCGCTCCGCGACGCGCAGCAGCTCCCGTCGCTCGGCCCAGGGGCCGTCGGGACTCTCCTCCCTCCCGTCCGCCTCCCAGGGAGAGCGGGCCAGCCGCTCCACGCCCTTCGCCTCCGCGGCCGCCACGCGCGGCAGCTGCGGCGCCCCGTCCCGCACCAGCACCAGGCCGCGCGAGTCCACGAGCGGGTCCGCCTCCACCTCCGCCACCCGCGCCTGCGCGCGCTCCAGTTCGTCCGTCAGCGCGCGCACCAGCGTCGCCGTCGCGTACTGCTCCAACGCCGCCCGCGTCTGGGTGAGGGCTTCCCGGCCGTCCTCCGCCTCGCGCCAGAAGACGACTTCCAGCCCCGCGAGGAAGGCCACCAGGCCCGCGAGGCCCAGGAGGAGGAGGCCTCTCTTCCCCTCCCCGCCGATGGGCGCGCGGGAGGCGCTCCTCATTCGAGGACCGGCAGTCGGTCGAAGTCCATCGACGCCACCGGCGCCTCCTTCTCGAAGCGATCCGGCCGGCTGTCGAGCCGCTGGGCCTTCACCACCAGCGCGCGCAGCTCCACCACGTCGGCCCGCGTGCGCAGGCCTTCCGGCAGCCCGTCGAGGGCCTGCACCAGCTGTGGCCACGTCAGCGTCCGCGCCCAGTAGCTGCCCCGCAGCTTCTCCGCGAAGCCCGCCGCCACCAGCGACAACCGCGCCGGCCCCGAGGCGTCCTTCGACGCCCCGCGCACCACCGCCAGCGGCAACCGGTGCTCCACCAGCTTCGAGGCCCCGCCCGTCGGCTCCTTGTAGCGCGCCCGGAAGGTGGCGAAGGACGACGCGTCGGCCGGCGGCGCCTTCAGCTTCACCTCGTACACCGCCGTCACCTGGTGCCCGGCGCCCATTTCCCCGGCGTCCACCTTGTCGTTGGCGAAGTCCTTCGCGGCCAGCAGGCGATTCTCGAAGCCCAGCAGGCGGTAGCGCTCCACCACCTGCGGGTCGAACTCCACCTGCAGCTTCACGTCCTTCGCCACCACCTGCAGCGTGCCGGTGAGCTGCTCGACGAAGATGCGCCGCGCCTCGGCGAGGCGGTCGACGTACGCGTAGTGGCCGTCGCCAGAGTCCGCGAGGCGCTCCATCAACACGTCGTTGTAGTGCCCCATGCCGAAGCCGACGGTGGACAGCGTCACGCCCTCGCTGGCGCGCCCCTTCACCTTGGCCCACAGCCCGCCCGCGTCCGTGACGCCGTTGTTGGCGACGCCGTCGCTGCACAGCACCACCCGGTTGATGCCGCCCGGGACGAAGCCCTTCATCGCCAGCCCGTAGGCGAGGTCCAGCCCCGCTTCCACGTTGGTGCTGCCCTCGGGCCGAAGGGAGGCGATGGCCTCGTGCAGCGTCTCCTTCTGCGTGGCCGGCGTGGGCGGCAACACCACGTGCGCCGAGTCGCCGTAGACGACGAGAGACACCTTGTCCCGCTCGTCCAATTCGTCCACCAGCAGCCCCAGCGCCTGCTTCACCAGCCCCAGCCGGTTGTCCTGCGCCATCGAGCCCGAGACGTCGATGGTGAAGATGAGGTGGCTGGGCTGCCGCTGCGCCTTCGCCACCTCGCGCGCCTTCACCCCCAGGTGCAGCACGTGGTAGCCCTTGCGGCTGGGCGACGGGAAGGCCTCCACCTGCACCGCGAAGGCCTCCTTCTCCGGCGCGCGGTAGCCGTAGTCGAAGGCGTTGATGAACTCCTCCACCCGCACCGCGGCCTCGTCGGGCAGCGTGCCGCGCTCGAGGTACGCGCGCGCCAGGGTGTAGCTGCCGGTGTCCGCGTCGGCGGCGAAGGTGCTGACGGGCTGCGCCCTCGTCTCGATGGTGGGGTTGACGCCGTAGTGCTGCAGCACCATCTGTGGCTGGCGCGTGCCGGGCGTGGCGTCCGGGGCCACTTCCACGTCGTCCGGCGCGCGTGGGGAGAGCACCGGCAGGTCCGCCGTGGAAACGGGCGCATCGGAGCGCTTCAAGGCACAGCCGGCCGCCAGCGCGGTCAGCATCGAGAAGGCGAGGACTGCGAGGAAGAGGAAGCGGCGCGTCGTCATGTCGGGTTCTCCCGGTGAAGGTTCGGAAGGGAGGAAAGCCGGCAACGGCGCCCAGTGTCGCACCGCCCGCACACGGCTGCTTCACGGTTTCTTCACGGCCGCCCTGAAAGCGAAGAAGGCCGCGGAGGGTGTCCCCCGCGGCCTTCCGCTTTCAGCCCCGTCCGCTGGTTACGGGGTGACGGTGGCGAGGATGGTGAAGGGCGCCTCGACGCCGTAGTAGTCGCCCACCTGGATGAGGAGCGTCACCGTCGCGGTGCCGGAGTTCGTGTACATCACCGTCTCCGCGCCTCCGGTGAAGCCGTTGTCCATGCCCGCGAGGCACGTCGCCACGCCCGTGCAGCCCGCGGTGGAGTCGATGACGTTGACGAAGGCGTCCATCGACGCGTCGGGCGTCACCACGATGGTGGCCATCTTCGTGGCGGGGACGGCCAGGGTGTAGAAGACGTCCTTCCGCGGCGTGCTGGTGGCCACGCACACCATCGGCGAGGCGCCGTACAGCATGTCCGGGGTCGCCGACACGGTGGTGCCGTTCACCGTCGTGCCCGACGTCAGGGCCACCGGGGCCGCGCAGGTGTCGTTGCCCGGCGGCGGGGGAATGGGGGCCACGTCCGCCTGGATGGTGAAGGCGCCTTCCACGTCGTCCCAGGAGCCGACGTGCAGCAGCAGCGTCACCGGCGCACCGGTGGTGTTGTCGTAGCGGACGCGCTCGGCGTCGCCGTCCCCGCCGCTGTCCTCGCCCTCGAGGCAGGTGGTGACGCCCGTGCAGGTGCCCGGCGCGTTGGTGACGTTGAGGACGGCGTCGACGCTGGCGGACGGCGTCACGGTGATGTTGGCGCGGTTCCCGGCCGGCACCATCAGCGTGTAGAAGACGTCCTTCATCGCGCCGTTCCGCCCGTCGGCGCACACCATCGCATTCGGGTCGAGGAAGGCGTCCGCGGTCGCGCCGTCGAAGGTGCCCGGCGTGCTGGTGTTGGCCGCCAGCGTCGCCGCGGCCGTGCACGCGTCATTGGCTGGCGGGGGGGGAATGTTGGCCAGGGTGGCGGTGATGGAGAAGTCCGCGCCGAGGTCGTTGGGGTCGGCCGTGGCCACCTGCACCAGCGCCGGGAGGGCCGCGGTGCCCCGGTTGTCGTAGGTGGTGCTGGCCGCCGTGCCCGCCATGTTGGACGAGCCGGAGCGGCACGTCGCGACGTTCATGCACGCGCCCTCGAAGACGTTGACGGTGATGGCGGTGTCCGCGGCCTGCGTGGTGGCGCCCACGGTGAGGCGCTGCCCCGCGGGGATGCTGACGGAATAGAAGACGTCGCCCAGGTCCGTGGTGTCGAAGCAGGTGGTGTTGGCGTCGAAGGTGAGGTCGGGGTTGGCGCCCTGCGTCGTCCCGTTCGTGGCCGTGCCCGAGGTATTCAGCGTGGCGGCGCCCGTGCAGGTGTCGTTGCTTGGGACGGGTGGCAGCGGCGCGACGATGACGGTGGCCGAGAAGTCACCCTGGCCGGTGGCCCAGGCGTCGTCGGTGCCGTCGAAGTCCGTGTCGAGGCCATTCACCATGGTGTCCCAGCCGGACTCGATGACGAGGAAGACGTCGACGGGGTTGGTGTCGGTGTTCTTCCACGTCACCGTCTCCGCCCCGAGGAGGTCCGCCGCGCTGTCCAGCGGATCCGCGCTGGCCGCGATGCAGGTCGCCTGCACACCGCCGTCCGCGTCCGCCACCGCGCAGTTCGCCGGGGGCGTCGCCACCAGGTAGATGGCCGGGTCGTACGCGGGGTTGGCCATGCTGGTGCCGTCGCCGCCCTGGCCCTGCACCGTCGCCGTCAGGCGCGAGCGCGCGGGGACGGTGATTTGGTACACCGCGTCGGCGCCCGGGTGGCGGGTGTAGCCGTTGCAGCCGCTGCCCGACGCCGTGCGCGCCGCGTCGTAGTTGCTCATCAACCCGGTGGTGGTGCCGCTGAAGACGGTCGCCGGGCCTGCGACGACGACGGCCATCTCGCACGTCTCGCCGCCGGCGATGGTGCCGCCGTCCACGGGCATCACGCCTCCACCGCCGCCCGTGCCGCCGTCGCCCCCGCCGGTGCCACC
>JBFMHF010000017.1:0-69776 GCA_040752975.1 Myxococcota bacterium | reverse complement strand
CGCTCCTCCGCCTCACGCCGCGCCTGCTCTTCCGCCTCGCGCTGCGCCTGCTCTTCCGCTTCACGGCGCGCCCGCTCTTCCGCCTCGCGCCGCCGGAGCTCCTCGGCGGGGATCCACTCGAGCACCCCACCCTTCGCCAGCACTTCCAGCAGCGCGCGCCGCTGCGGCGACAGGCCTTCGGCCGAGCGCAGCTCCTTGGATGCCTCGAGCCACTCACGCTCCTCGGCCGTGACGTCCCACCCGTCCAGCGCGTCGGGCGAGCGCAGGCGGAAGTAGGGCGCTTCTCCGGGGGGAATCGGCAGCGTCTCCCACGCGGCCCGCACGACCTGGGCGCTCGACACCAGGCCATCACCGTCGACGCGGCCAGCCTCGAAGCGCGCCGAGTCCGCCAGCTGCAACACCTGCTTCACGCTGGCCAGCGCGCGCGCCGCCTCCATGTCCTGAACGCTGACGCCCAGCTCTTCCAGCGTCTCGGTCTCCACCGCGCCCGCCTCGCCGCGCGCCCACAGCGCGTCCAACTGGAAGAGCTCGATGCGGCCAGCCTGCACGAGGGCCTGCGCCGGCGCCTGGAAGCCGAAGCTCAGGTCCACCTGCACCAACTGGCCGTCCCGGAAGCCGAGGCGAGACTCCCGGCCACCCGCGGTGCAGGTGAGCCAGCCGGTGGCGCGCGCGGCGTGCGCGTTGAAGAGCGCTTCGGCGATCTGCGGGTTGCCCATTCGAGGCGTAAGTCTACCCCTGAACCTGCCTCAACGCCTCGTACGCGGCGATCCCGACCGCCGTGGAGAGGTTCAACGAGCGCCGCTCCTCCAGCATGGGGATGGTGCAGAGCTGACCTGCGCCCCCTTCCAGCACAGCCTGCGACAGACCTGTCGTCTCGGCCCCAAACACGAGGTGATCGCCCGGCTGGAAGCGCGTCTGCCACAGGCCGGCGCCCGCGCGGGCCGTGAAGAGGAAGCGACGCGCGGCCGGCGTGTCAGCGACGTACGCGTCCCACGAGGGGTACAGCTTCAGGAAGACCTTGTCCCAGTAGTCGAGGCCGGCGCGCTTCAACTCCCGGTCCGAGATGGAGAAGCCCAGGGGCTCGACCAGCACCAGCTTGCACCCGGTGCAGGCGCACAGCCGCGCCACGTTCCCGGTGTTGGGTGGGATCTGTGGTGACACGAGCACCAGCGTCAGCCGATGCTCCAGGGGAGTCAGTGAAGCCGAAGACACCCGACATGCGCTACCGCGTGACCAACCTGACGCGCAACACCCTGCTGGCCGATCGCGCCGCGCGGGCCGACTCCTTTCTCTCGCGCTTCAAGGGGTTGATGGGCGTGGCGGCGCTGCCGCTGGGGGAAGGCCTGCAGATCGAGCCGTGCACCAGCATCCACACCTTCTTCATGCGCATCCCCATTGACGCGCTGTTCCTCGACAAGGACCTCACCGTGGTGGACATCTGCCACGCGCTGCCGCCCTGGAGGGTCAGCCGGGTGTACTTCGGCGCCCGCTCGGTGCTGGAGTTGCCCGCGGGGACGGCCGCCGCCAGCCAGACCCAACCGGGAGACCGCCTGGCCATGACCCCCCTGATCGATGCGAAAACGGCGTGAAAACAGGACGCTAGACGCCCTTCATCGCTGCTGCTTAACTCGCGCTCCTCCGTGAGCCTTTCGGCGCCCATGCGAATCGAAGTGTCCGGCCAGACCCACGTTGGGATGAAGCGCAACCACAATGAGGACAACCTCTTGTTGTTGCCGGAGGAACGTCTGTTCGTGGTGGCCGACGGCATGGGCGGCCACAGCTCCGGAGAGATCGCCTCGAAGATCGCCGTCGACGAGATGGCCGAGTTCTTCCGCATGACGAGCCAGGATCACGAGATCACCTGGCCGTACAAGATGGACAAGGCGAAGAACTACGACGAGAACCGGCTCGCCACCGGCATCAAGCTGGCCAACGTCCGCATCTACCAGAAGGCGTCCGCCGACCAGAAGTACAAGGGCATGGGCACGACGATCGTGTCCGTGTACTTCGCCAACGACAACCAGGTGGTGGTGGGCCACGTCGGCGACAGCCGGGTGTACTTCTTCCGCGACGGGCAGCTCAAGCAGATCACCGAAGATCACTCGCTCCTCAACGACTACCTCAAGGCCAAGAAGCTCACGCCCGAGGAGATCGAGGCCTTCCCGCACAAGAACGTGATCGTCCGCGCGCTGGGGATGAAGGACACCGTGGTGGTCGACGTGAACCGCGTGGAGCCGCGCCCTGGTGACGTCTTCCTGCTCTGCAGCGACGGCCTGTCCGGCATGGTGCCCGACGCGCAGATGCAGCAGATCCTCCAGAGCCAGCCGGATCTGCAGAAGGCGGCCGCGATGTTGATCGACGCAGCCAACGCCAACGGGGGCAATGACAACGTGACGTGCGTGTTGGCGCGCTTCAGCGCGAGCTGATCGTCCCGGCCACCGGCGTCAGGCGCCCGAGGGGACTTCCCCGGTCGCCACCACCTGCCCATCACCGAAGACGATCGCGTCCTCGATCAACCTGCCGGCGGGAACGCGCGCCCCGTCCAGCACCGCGACGCGGTTGAGGTGCGTGTCGGCGCCGACGTGAGCACCTGGCCCCACCGACACTGCCGCGCCGATGCGCACGCCTCTCTCGAGGACGCAGCGCTCTCCAAACCACGCGGGCCCTGCCACCCTCACGTCGGCGAGCTGCGCCGTGGGGTGCGCCCAGAAGTTCCCCTCGCCGCGGGGAGCCGAGAAGGGCGACACGGCGCCGAAGCGCTCCATCTTCGCCTGGCCGAACAACAGGTGCCGATGGGTCGCCGCGTAGCGCGGAGGCGAGCCGAGATCGGACCAATAGGCGGCGCGATCGGCGAGGACGTGCGCGCGCACGGTGAGGCCCTTCGCGATCATCCTCGGGTACACGTCGCGGTTGATGTCCTCGGGCCCGGACGCCGCCATGAAGTCGAAGACGGCCGGCGTCATCACGTGCACGCCAGAGAAGTGCCAGCTGGTCAGCCGCTCTCCGCCCGGCCCCTGCCCCGCGATGCGCCGCACCGCGCCCGACGCGTCGACCTCCACGGCGTTGAAGCGCTCGCCCTCGGGCATGGGCAGCAGCACCATGGTGGCCGCCGCGCCGCTCTTCCGGTGGGCCTCGAGCACCGGCCCGAGCTCGAGCGCGAACAGCACGTCGCCGTTGAGCACCGCGAAGTCGCCGCCGCGCAGGAAGTCGGCGAGCCCCCGGATGCCTCCGCCCGTGCCCTGGATCTCCCCGGCCTCGTGAGAGACGGTGAGGCGGAGGTGCGCGCGCTCGCACTCGGCGCGGGCGACGCCCTCCATCACCTCAGGGAGGTGGTGCGTGTTGATGCCCACCTCGCTCACGCCCGCGGCCTGGAGCGTGGCCAGCGCGTAGCGAAGGAGCGGCGCGCCCAACAGCGGCACGGCGGGCTTCGGCCAGAGGTTGGTGATCGGCCGCAGGCGCGTCCCCAGGCCCGCGCAGAGGACCATCGCCCTCATCTCACGCCAGCTCCGGCACGTACTTCGATACGAGGCGGCGCAGATCGGCCAGCTCGGGCTGCACGTCCAGCGCGGCCTTCACGTACCGGAGGCTCGCGGGGATGGAGACGAGAAAGCCAGGGTTGCCCTTGACGCGGTTGATGAACTCGAAGCGGCCCGCGTCCTTCAGCTTCCGCTGCACGGTGAGGAGATCGAAGAAGGCCTTGAAGGGCTTCACGTCGATCTTCTCGCCCGACTCCTGCTCGAAGGCCACGACGTACTCGTCCAGCATCGCGTCGACGAAGTCGCGGGGCAGCTCCACGTAGCTGTCGCGCAAGAGCGCCACCAGGTCGTACTGCCGCGGCCCCATCAGCGCGTCCTGAAAGTCGATCACCACCAGCTCGCCGTCCGTCACCATCAGGTTGCGGCTCTGGTAGTCGCGGTGGGTGAAGCCCCTGGGCGCTGCGGCGAGCTGCCTCGCGATGCGCTGGAAGATGGCGTCCAGCGTGGAGCGCTCCTCGGCCGACGGCTTCCGGCCGCTCCACACCTCGAGGCCCCACTCGCGGAAGTGGTGCAACTCCCAGTCGTAGAGCGCCTCGTCGAAGGAGCGGGTGAAGGCGAGGCAGGCGGTGTCGGGCCTGGCCTCGGCGCGCGCGCGCAGCTTCGCCAGCAGCCGCACGGCCTTCGTGTACCAGCCGGCGCGATCGCCCGCGGCCTGGGCCTGCTCGAAGGTGCGGTCGCTGAGATCCTCCAGCACCATGATCCCCTCGGGCTCGTCGTAGCGGAGGATCTTCGGCACCCGGACCTCGAGTTGGGACAGGTAGCGATGCACGTTGATGAAGGGCAGCTCCTTCGGGACCTCGCCGCTGGAGGCCTCCTCGCTCTTCCTGGCCGCGTCCGGCGGCATCACCATCAAGACGTAGCTGTCGGGCGGCGTGCCCACCCGGTAGTACGAGCGATTGGAGGCGTCGCCCTTCAGCTTGAGGACGGGGGCGTCGGTGAACGTGCGGCCGGTGGCCAGCTCCACCTGGCGGCGGAGGCGATTCTCGAGGGTCATGGGAGGTTCAGCGCTCACGCCTGAGTGGCAGGAGATCGAAGGGGATGGCGACGAGCGTGGGAAAGCCGTTCACCGCGGCGGGGATCTTCGTCAGGGCGACGTCGGTGAAGCCCTGGGTGATGGCCACCACGATGATCGGCTCCTGCTTGTCATTCTTGCCGGGGCCGATCCGCAGGATCCCGCGGAGCCCGAAGCAGAGCCGAATGCACTCCTCGACGGCCTCGGCGAGCGCGGGATCTTCCTGGTCCTCGGAGTGGCCCTCGCGGAGCGCGTCCTCGGTGAAGAGCACGCCCTTGTCCTTCGCCTCCTTGAGCAGCTTGAAGGCGTCGGGGGGCTTCTCGGGGCGCGCCGTCTCTCCGGCCAGCTTGTTGGCCACCTGGCCCACCGGCGTGAGGTTCTTGTAGCTGGTCGACGACAGCGCGGCCTGCTGGGTCGTCTGCGTCTGAAAGCCGTCCTTGCCGGGCGTGGGCGTGCCCGGGCGGCGCATGAGCGCGGCGCGGGGATCGGGCTTCTTCTGGCCCGGCCTGCCGCCCGGCGCGGCCCACTTCTTCAGCTTGTTGAGCTTGTCCTTGCGCTCACCCTCTTCGTGCGTCTCCGAGAGGTAGTCCTTCGCCTCCTCCTTCTCGACGCTCTCGGACGCACCGGCCTCGGCCAGGCGCGCCTCGACCTCCTTCATGGGGATCTCGAGAGAGCGATCCATGTCCATGCCCGCCCACAGCTGCGCCTCGGGGCTGAGCGACTCGCCGGCGGACTCCGCCCTGGCCTTCGCCTCCTTCGGGGGCGCGGGGCGCTCGACCTCCAGCTCGGCCTTCGACAGGCCACCGCCGGCTGGGACACCCGATGGAGGTACGCGGCTGCTCACCCATCCATTATGGTACGTCCTGCGATGGCCGACTACGCCAAGCGTGATTACGGACGCTGCCCCTGCAGCGGGGTCTACGACAACCGCTTCGTGGAGGTCCGGCTCACGGTGGAGGGCAAGGTGGTGGTGCTGACCGACGTGCCCCAGGGCGCCTGCCCCAACTGTGGATCGCGCGTGTACAAGGCCGAGGTGCTCGAGCGCATCGAGTCACTGATGAAGGGCGTCAAGGTGCGCAAGGCGATGTGACGGGCGCTCCGTTGGGCCTTCCCGATCCCCGCGCGGGGATGCTACGGACAGCCGCATGCCCGTGAACGTCTACGACAACGTCCTCGCCGCGATTGGCCACACGCCCCTGGTGAAGCTGAACAAGCTGGTCGGCCCCAACGACGCCACCGTCTACGTGAAGCTGGAGTTCATGAACCCCGGCGGCGCGATCAAGGACCGCATGGCGGTGCACATGATCGACAAGGCCGAGAAGGAAGGGAAGCTGAAGCCCGGCGGGACGATCATCGAGAACACCTCGGGCAACACCGGCTTCGGCCTGGCGATGGTGGCGGCGGTGCGCGGCTACAAGTGCATCTTCACCATGCCGGACAAGATGTCGGCCGAGAAGGTGAACCGCCTGAAGGCGATGGGCGCGCAGGTGGTGGTGACGCCGACCAACGTGCCGGCCGACGATCCCCGCAGCTACTACGAGACGGCCAAGCGCCTGGTGCGCGAGACGCCCGGCGCCTTCTACCCGAACCAGTACCACTCGCCGGACAACATCGAGGCGCACTACCTCACCACCGGCCCGGAGATCTGGCAGCAGCTCGACGGGAAGCTGGACTACTTCGTCGCCGGCCTCGGCACCGGCGGGACGATGAGCGGCGCGGGCAAGTTCCTCAAGGAGAAGAACCCGAAGATCCAGAACGTGGGCGTGGATCCGATCGGCTCGATCTACGCCGGGTACTTCAAGACGGGGAAGGTGGGAGACGCGCACGTCTACAAGGTGGAAGGCATCGGCGAGGACATGCTCTGCGGCGCGATGGACTTCAAGGTGGTCGACCAGATCCGCCAGGTGGACGACCGGCAGTCCTTCATCGCGGCGCGGCGGCTGGCGCGGGAGGAAGGCATCTTCGGCGGCGGCTCGTCGGGCGCGGCCGTGCACTCGGCCATGGAGCTCGCGCGGGAGGTGGGCAAGGGCAAGACGATCGTGGTGGTGCTGCCCGACTCGGGGAACTCGTACATCTCGAAGTTCTACTCGGACGAGTGGATGCGGGATAACGGCTTCCTCGAGGAGAAGGGCCCGGGCACGGTCCGGGACATCCTCGCGGGGCGCAAGCAGAAGCTGATCACCGCGGGCAAGGGCGAGAAGATCGGCCAGGTGATCGAAGACATGAAGAAGCACGGCATCTCGCAGATGCCGGTGCTCGCCGCCGACGGCACCGCGGTGGGGATGATCCACGAGTACGACCTGCTCAACGGCCTCATCGGTGGCAGCTACAAGCTGCAGGATCCGATCGACGCGCTGATCGCCCCGCTGCAGGGCGTGGTGACGCCGGAGACGACCATTCCGCAGCTGCGCCAGGTGTTCGGCCAGGACAACGTGGCGGTGGTGCGGGAAGGGCAGAAGATCACCGCGGTGGTGACGAAGATCGATCTCATCGAGTTCCTCGCCGGGGCGTAAGGGCGGCCGGTGCCGGGCAGGACGACCGAGGGCCCGCTTCGGCTGGGGACCCGATTCGCGCTCGACGGCGAGCTCGAAGCCGCCTTCGCGCGCGCGGACGAGTACCTCCGCGCGGCTGGATACCGGCTGTCCGGTCCGACCGCAGGGCAGGTGATCGCCACTCGGGGGCAGTCCGTCCTCAACCTGGTGGCCTTCAGCCCGAGGTGGTGGAACGTGGAGGTCCGGGTCGAGGCCCAGCGCCGAGGCGGTCGGCTGGAGGTGACGACGCTGTTCCTGGTGGACACCCGCGCACAGATGCCGTCCGTCAGCGAGTGCGCCTTCTGGCGCGCCGAGGTGCTGGGGCTCGAG
Organism: Myxococcota bacterium; assembly: GCA_040752975.1. GTDB lineage: Bacteria > Myxococcota > Myxococcia > Myxococcales > Myxococcaceae > JADLDB01. The sequence goes on along the minus strand of JBFMHF010000017.1, from coordinate 62,367 downwards.
AAGGCGATGCGCGAAGGGGCGGTGTCGGTGGAGGAGAACCATCGACTGGCGAGGCGCTCGCTCCTGATGAACTCGCTGGCCTTCCCGGTGCTGCTGGCGGTGTCGGGGGCGCCGGCGGGACTCGTGGCCGCGTGGTTCGACGATGCGCCCCAGCGCACCGGGCCCTTCCTCGCCGCGATGCTGGCTGCGGGAGCAGCTGGACTGGCGCTCGCCTGGTGGGTGGGGCGGGTGGTCTTCGGGATCTTCTCGGGAACGGAGCAACTGCCTTACGCGCCGGAGTAGCTCGCGCGTGGACGGTCGCGTTCCCCCCCCTCGGCCTGCGACTCGAGCCCAGGCCCCGTCAGCGACGGCTCGCTGCGATCGCGCGTTCCAGTTCCTCGTCCAGGGCGCGCTTCGAGCTGTCCAGCGCCTCGACGCGCGACACCGTGTCGCCGTGGGGTGAGAGCGACTCCGGCCCCCGGGAGGACCCGCCCAGGGCCGCCCGGAACAGCGACACCACGAGGAAGATGGCCAGCGCGACGAGGCCGACCTTCAGCAGCACCGCGGCCAGGCCCACGACGAGGCCCGCCAACCCGAGCGCAAAACCCAGCACCGGCGGTCCCAGCACCACCACGGCGACCAGCAGGAGCAGCACCTTCAGCCAGCGGGGAAGTCCCTGATTCCTCATCGACGTGTCGTCTCCTGAAAGGGTGACGACGGATGCTACGGAGCGGCCGCAGGGCGATTGCCGGCGCTCAAGGCAGCCTGGTCTTCTGCACCTTTCCCATCGCGTTGCGCGGCAGGGCGTCGACGACATGGACCTCCCGCGGCCGCTTGTGCGGAGACAGCTGCTTCGCCACGAAGTCCTGCAGCACCGCCGGTGTTGCCTCTCCCGAGGTGACGACGAAGGCGACGATCTTCTCGCCGAGATCGGGATCGGGCCGGCCCACCACCGCCGCCTCGCGCACCTGCGGGTGCTCGAGCAGCGCCGCCTCGACTTCGCCGGCCCCCACCTTGTAGCCGCCGCACTTGATGAGATCCGTCGCGCGCCGCCCCACGATGCGCACGCTCCCGTCCGCGCGCCGCGTCGCGAGATCGCCCGTGTAGTACCAGCCGTCCGGGTCCTTCACCGCCGCCGTGGCGTCGGGCCGGTTCAGGTAGCCCAGGAAGACGTTGGGGCCTCTCACCGCCACCTCGCCGATCGTCGCGTCGTCCGACGCCGAGAGCGGCTGGCGGGAGTCGTCCACCAGGCGGAGCTCCACGCCGTCGAGCGCCCGGCCCACCCTGCCCGCTTCGTCCTCGCTGCCTGGACGGACGGACGTGTTGATCAGCGTCTCCGTCAGGCCGTAGCGCTCGAGGACGCGCCGCCCCGTCAACGCCTGAAGGCGCTGGTGATCGCGCAGAGGCAGGGCCGCGGAACCGGAGATGAGCAGGCGGGCCGATTGGAGCGCGGCGACCAGCGCCTCCGAGGCCTCCGCTGCCTCGGCGAGCCGGTGGTACATCGTCGGCACCGCGAAGAGGAGCTTCCCTTCCCCCCGCGAGGAGGAGAGCGCAGTCGCCAGCTCCTCGACGGTGAAGCGCGGCAGCCAGTGAAGGCCGGCCCCGTTCCGCAGCGAGCCGTAGAGGCCGAGCACCAGCCCGTGGACGTGGAACATCGGCAGCGCGTGCACCACCGTGTCCGCGCGCGTCCAGCTCCACGCCTGAGCCAGCGCGTCGACGTCGAACGCGACGTTCCGCGCGCTCAGCACCGCGCCCTTCGGCAACCCCGTCGTCCCCGAGGTGTAGAGGATGAGGAGCGGCTCGTCGTCCACCTCGCGCTGCCTCTCGAGCGGCGCCTCACCCGCGGGCACGGTCACGAGGGGGACTCCCGGCAGCCGATCCGCCAGCCCGCCTCCCTCCGCCGCGACCGTCACCACTGGCCGCGCGTCCTGCGCGATGTGCCCCAGCTCGAGCGGCCCCAGCTTCGGGTCGAGCGGCACCGTCACGAAGCCACCCACCGCCGTCGCCGTCAGCGCCACCAGCGTGTCCAGCGTCCCTTCCGTCCAGACCCCGACGCGCTCTCCCGCGCGGACTCCCCGTTCGGTCAGCACCCGCACCAGGCGGCCACACCGGAGGGCCAGCTCGCGCGCGGTGCAGGTGCGCCGCTTCTCCTTCGAGGGGACGGTCAGCACCACCGCGTCGTCGGAAGATGTGAGCCGCGGGAAGAGGAGGGCCATCGCGCGGCGCACGGTGCCCGAGCAGCCCGCACCGCGCAACGCACTTCCCCGAATGCGAGCAGCGGAGTTGCCGCCAGTGGTGCTACTCATCAGGCTCCGGAGGTTCCCATGCGTTCCCTCGTCCTCCTCTCCCTCCTCTCCGCCACCGTCGCTGCCGCCGAGCCCGCGTTTGTCAACGGCTCGGCTGCGCCGGCTCCCGCGAAGGGCAACGAGACCCTCGCCGCGGTGTACTCGGCCCCACAGCTCGGCCACCTCGCCGTCGACGGGCGCATCGCGCTGGGCACGCGGATCCAGATCGAGCTGGGCGGCTGGAATCTGTTCGACGACGGTCGAGCGGACACGTTCCTGCGCGGCGCGTGGCTCGGCGTTCGCGGCCGGGTGTGGCAGTCGGACGGCGTCAGCATCGACGTCGCCGGGCGCGCCCTCGCCGGCCAGGAGCAGGGCACCAACGACGCCGTGGCGGGCCTCTGGGTCGCCTCGGGGTCGAAGATCCGCGTCACCCGCTGGTTCTCCGTGCTGCCAGATTGCGAGCTCTCGTGGATGGGCTCGCTCTTCCAGGCTCGGATGGCGAACGAGTTCCGCTTCTTCGCCGGCGACTGGCGCCTCGGAGGCCACGGCGGCGCTCACCTGTGGGTCCGCGACGGCCTGGTGACGGTGGCGCCGACGGCCGAGCTGTCCGTCGGGTGGCGCAAGCACTTCGCGCCGTTCGATCTCGACGCCAGCGCGGGCATGGCCCTGGCCAGAGATCCTTCGGCGATCCTCGGGCACCCGCTGTTCCGCGAGGTCCAGGGCGAGCTCAAGCCGTGGGCCTTCGTTCGCCTCGCCTTCGTCGTCAACTGAGCGCCGCGCTCAGCGCCAGCGGGTGAGGAAGGTGGTGCTGACGGCCGTGCGGGCGCCGATCGCCGCGCTGGGCTCCTTCCCGCCCAGCATCGAGATGGTCCCTTCGAGCAGGCCCGCGAGGAACTCGGGCTGCGCGCCTTCCTCGACGTGGATCTCGAGCTCGTGCTTCCCCTTCTCCACCAGCGTCAGCTTGATCGGCCCGCCTTGCGCGAAGTCGGCCGCCTGCTTGAGCGCGCGCCTCGGACCCATCAGCTTCGCCATCGAGAGCCACGGTCCTTTGATCACCTCGCGCTCCTTCAGCGCGCGCATGATGTGCTGGCCGAGCAGCCGCAGCTGGGCGTCGGGCGGCTCCTTCTCGTACAGCGCGGCGGCGGTGACCTCGATCGCGCGGTACCACGTCGGGCGCGGGTAGGCCGGCTTCAAGGGTATGGAGAGATCGACGCCCACCTCGGCCAACTGCTCGAGGAGCGCGGGCGTGAGATCCGGGCCCAGCGCGCGGCGGAAGACGCCTTCGACCAGCTTGCCGGGAATCGCCCTGGTGGCGTCGTGGCTCATGGCTTGCGGAACTGCAGGCGGAGCGGCTGGTTCTTCGCGAAGACCTCGGTTACCCGGGGCTTCTCTTCGCGGCCGAAATACACCTCTACCAGCCCGCCGCAAGGGCTCTTCACGATGAGCGCGGCCGCGCCCGGCGGCACGGGCATGAGATCGCCCGTCCGCGCGGTGATGGGGCCGGGCTCGACTTCCGCCTCGCACGCGCGGCTCATGAAGACGCGGTAGTAGACGTGGCCGTCTTCGCGCGGCGGGATGGGCGCGTAGTCGGTAGGTCGCTCGGCGCCGCTGCCCTGGGCGACCGGAGTGGCCGCCGGGGGATCCGGGTTCTTCGTGATGATGAAGGCGCTGCCGCCCTTCCCTTGCGCCGTGGCGCCTGCCGAAGCGGTGGTTCCCTGCCCCTTCGCCGGGGGCCGCGCGGCGCGACGGACGCGGCTCGCTTCGAAGCAGCGGGGCGGCAGGCCGTTGCCGTCGTCGGAGCGCTGCAGCACCCCGAGCTCGTAGTCGGTGAGATCGTCCATCTGCATGCACTGCTTCTGGACGCGGATCTTCCAGGGCGGGAACGCGTCCTGGAGGCAGAGCTCGCACTTCGTGTTCTTGTCGTCGTCGGCCTGCAGCGCCGCCACGCGATCGCCCGCCTCGAGGCGGGCCACGATGTCCTTCGGCTCCACGCGCTGGCACTTGCAGTCGCGGAGCTCGCGGGAAGCGAGGAAGCCCAGCACCCAGTCGGGATCCGGCTCGATGCGGGCGCGCTGCTCCGCCAGGTAACGCCACTTCACGATCATCGACGACGCCAGCGCCTTCTGGCGCTCGACGGTCGGCCCGCCGAGGGGGAGGTCCTTCGTCGCGACGCCGCCAGCGCCCGCGCCAGTCGTGCCCGCCGCCGCGGAGCCCTGGGCGCCCGCGGCCGCGACGCCACCGCGCGGGCTGCCAACCGTTCCAACACCTGCGCCCCCGGCGCCGGCTCCGCCCGTGCTCGCCACCGCGCCGGCCCCTCCGGCTGCGCCAGCACCCGCCGCCGGACGCGTGGGGCCCGTCGTCCCTGCGCCTGCGCTCGCTCCCGCGCCCGTGGCCGATTGAGGCGTCCCCGCAGCGACTCCGGGTGTGCCCGCGCCAGGCGACGTTCCCCCCGTGCTTCCCGCGGCGCCCTTTCCGCCCGCGCTCATGCCGGTCGGCCCGCCCGAACCCGCCGCGCCTCCAGCCGCACTCGCGCCCGCCACACCCGCGCCCGTCGCGCCGACGCCAGGCGTGCCTGCGCCCGCCACACCTGCGCCCGCGCCTGTCGCGCCGACTCCAGGCGTGCCCGCACCCGCCACACCTGCGCCCGCGCCAGTCGCGCCGACTCCAGGCGTGCCCGTGCCCGCCACGCCTGCGCCGGTCGCGCCGACTCCGGGCGTGCCCACGCCCGCCACGCCTGCGCCCGCACCTGTCGCGCCGACTCCCGGCTTTCCCACGCCCGCCGCCCCTGCGCCCGCGCCAGTCGTGCCCACTCCCGCCGGGCCAACGGCTCCGCCTGCGCTGGCGCCGGAACCGGTCGTCCCGCTCGACGCACCTGCACCCGGAGCTCCGGCCGCGATCCCACCGACTCCGCCGGCTGTTCCACCTGAGTTCGAGCCGTCCGGGCTCCTCGTCCCCCCACCAGCGCCGGCCGGTGCGTCCCTGGTCACCACGACTCCTGCGGGAGCCGCCGGCAGCCCCGCGTCCACCTGCATCGTCCCGCCGCTCTTCTCGACCGGGGTGTCGACCGCGATGCCGCGACGGGTGAGATCGGTCTCTCCGCGCGCCACCATCTGTGCGCAGGTGAGGCTCTGTTTGTAGAGCCACGTGCGGAAGTTGCGGTACTCGCTCTGCGCCTGGTTGGCGAGCCGCGCGATGTCCATGCGGGCCTGCGCCTGCGCGAAGAGCTCGCTGCGGTTCTTCGAGCGGCAGTCGGCGATCTCGGGCGGACGCTCGGCGAGCCCGGAGCGCTTGGGCGTGTACTTGAGGCCGAGGTACGGCGTCTCGATGTCCGCCAGCGTGTCGTAGAGCAGCGCGCGCAGGTCTGCCGTCAACACCACCTTCGCGCCCTCGCAGGCGCCGATGGCCTTGGCGCAGTCGCCCGACGGAATGGCCTCGGGATCGGGCTGCTGGCCCTTCTTCAGCTTGTGCCCGCCGGTCCAGGCGCCGCCGCTGTCGAAGCACCAGGTGGCGATCGAGTCGAGGCCGACCGACACGGCCCCGGACTTCTTGGAGAGCTCGGTCAACGCGGCCACGTCGCGAGCCACAGGAGGCTCACACGCCTTGGGCAGCGCGGGGGAAGCGAGGACGATGGCGAGCAGCGAGACGATCACGCGAAAGGCTTGGAAATCAGGCGGCCTCGAAGGCCTGCTTCAAGTCATCGACCAGGTCCTGCGCATCTTCGATGCCCACGGACAGACGAATCAACCCGTCGGTAATTCCCAGCTTCTCACGGTTCTCCTTCGGGATGGAGGCGTGCGTCATGATCGCCGGGTGTTCAATGAGGGACTCCACGCCCCCCAGCGACTCGGCGCAGGCGAAGACCTTCACCGTCTTCAGGAACCGGCGCGCCGCCTCCAGGCCGCCCTTCATGTCGAAGGTCATCATGCCGCCGAAGCCCTTCATCTGCCTCTTCGCCAGCGCGTACTGCGGGTGCGTCTCGAGGCCGGGGTACGTCACCCGCGTCACCTTGGGGTGTTTCGTCAGGAACTCGGCCACCTTCGCCGCGTTCTGCGCGTGGCGCTCCATGCGCAGGTGCAGCGTCTTCACGCCGCGCAGGACGAGGAAGCTGTCCATGGGCCCCGGCACGCCGCCCACCGCGTTCTGGTGGAAGGCGATCCGCTCGGCCAGCGCCGCGTCGTTGGTGCACACGAAGCCGCCCACGCAGTCCGAATGGCCGTTCAGGTACTTCGTCGTGGAGTGCGTGACGATGTCGAAGCCGAACTCCAGCGGGCGCTGGAAGTACGGCGTCATGAAGGTGTTGTCGCAGACGCTGATCAGCTTGTGCTTCTTCGCAAGCTCCGCCGCGCGCGCGAGGTCGATCAGCTTCAGCATCGGGTTGGTGGGCGTCTCCACCCAGAGCATCTTCGTCTTCGGGGTGATCGCCTTCTCGATGTTGGCGGGGTTGGTCATGTCCACGAAGGAGAAGGACAGCCCCTGCCGCTTGAAGACCTTGTCGAAGAGGCGGAACGTGCCGCCGTACACGTCGTCGGACACCACGACGTGATCGCCAGCCTCCAGCAGGTGCATCAGCATGTCGGCGGCGGCGCAACCCGAGGCGAAGGCGTTGCCGAACTTCGCGCCCTCCAGCGCGGCGAGGCAGGCCTCGAGTGCGGTGCGGGTGGGGTTGCGGGTGCGGCTGTACTCGTAGCCCTTGTGCTCGCCCGGCCCGTCCTGGACGTAGGTGGAGGTGAAGTACACGGGCGTCATGATCGCGCCCGTGGAGGGATCCGGGGTCTGCCCGGCGTGGATCGCGAGGGTGTCGAAGCGCATGGCGCCGCCTTCACCACAAACGCGGCCCTCGCGAAAGTCGTTCCGTGTGCGCTACTTCGCGCCCAATTCCTTCAACAGATCACCCGCGCCCTCGACCTCCTCGAGGAGCCAGAGGAGGTAGCGGACGTCGGCGTTGACGTGCCGGGCGACGGCGGGGTTGTAGCCGAAGTCGTTGGCGACGTTTTCCCAGACGCGATCGAAGTTGACGCCGACGAGGCGGCCCTGCCCGTCGATGGTGGGGCTGCCGGAGTTGCCCCCGGTGGTGTCGCAGTCGGCCAGGAAGTCCACGGGCACGTCGCCGAGGCGCGGATCGATCCACCGGCCCAGCTTCTTCGCGGCCACCGCGTCGCGGATCTTCTGCGGCACGTCGAAGGGCTCGACTCCGGTGTGCTTCTCCAGCACGCCGGACAGCGTCGTCTGCGGCTCCATCGTCACCCCGTCACGCGGTGAGTAGCCCTTCACGCGACCGAAGGTGACGCGCAGCGTGGAGTTGGCGTCGGGCGCCACGGGGCGGCCCGCCTCCAGGATGACGGCAGCGCGCCAGGCCGGCCTGAGCTGCAGCGCCCTGCCCGCCCAGCCGTCCCGGCGATCGCGCAGGCGGCGTCGCTCTGCGTCCAGCCCCAGGGCGAAGTCGAGCAGCGGGTCCTTCCGCCCCATGAGCTGCGGAACGGCCTCGTCGAACATCTTCATGCGCTCGGCGAGGGTGAAGACCTTCGAGGCGGCGATGAGGCCCTTGAGCTTCGCAGCCACGGCCGCCTCGTCCTTGAGGCCGCCAAACACCACGTCGACCGTCTCGATCCGCTGCTCCTTCGGGAGCGCCAGCGCGCGCCTGAGCCAGGACATCGCGAGCGCGAAGTCGACGGCAGGGGCGTAGCGCTTCTGATCGCGCTCCAGGCGCTCGCGCAAGCGGGCGAGATCGCGCTCCTGGTAGCCCAGCTCGCGTTCGGCGTCGGGGCGCTGGGCTTCCCAGCTGCGGCGAGCGATGAGGAGCGGCCAGCTGAGGGCGCGCGCTCCCTGGGAAGAGACGTCGAGGAGGAAGTCCCGGTCCCACGTGGCCAGCTTCTCCTGGTGCAGCGCGAGCAGCCCCTCCCGCGCGGTGAGGGCGTCGGAGAGGCCCTTCTTCTTCGCGAACGCCTCCACGCGGACCTCCGCCGCGCGCAGGGCGTCGACGATCTTCCCGCGGGCGAGCCCGGCCAACTGCCCTTCGGAGTTCTTCCTCCGGTTCAGGTACGCGCGGAGATCGTCGGCGGTGGCGATGGCGACCTCCGGCGACTTCTTCCCCTCGGCCTCCATGATCGCCACCCACTCGGCGGAGAGATCTCGCGCCTGCGGGTAGAACCGGGCCTGCCGCTCGGCCACCTCGTCGGCGAGCCACGCGCGGAAGGACACGCCGGGGTAGCCCAGCACCGCCACCGCATCGCCCGGCTTCACGCCCTTCGTCGACACGGGGAAAAACCACTTCGGCTGGTACGGCTTGCCGCCCTCGTAGACGCGCACCAGCGCGAAGTCGCCGGAGTGTCGCGGCCACATCCAGTTGTCCACCTCGCCGCCGAAGTCGCCCACCTGCGCCGGGGGCGCGTAGACGAGCCGGACGTCGGTGAGCTCGGCGAACTCGGTCACGGTGAAGAAGCGCCCGCCGTCGAAGGTGGCGAAGACGCAGCGCGTGCCCGGCTGCTTCTCGCAGTCCGCGACCAGGGCCTTCTGCTTCGCCTCCACCGCCTTGAAGCGGCCGAGATCGTCCACGTCCGCGGGGATCGCCGCCAGCACGTCCTTCGTCACGTCGCGGAAAGCGCGCGGCACCTGGATGCGGAAGGCCTTGGCCGGCTTCTCCTCGGCGGGAGTGCGCGCGAGGTAGCCGTCCTTCGTCAGGTTGGCCTGGGGCGTGGAGTGCTCCTGGAGGATCCCCACCACGCAGTGGTGGTTGGTGATCAAGAGCCCCTGCGCAGACACGAAGCTGCCCGAGCACCCGGGGAGCTGCACCGCGTTCGAGAGGAGCCCACCGCCCGCCTTGTCGCTCCACAGCCTGTCGAGCGGCAACCCGAAGCCCTGCTGCTTCACCCACGCAGGCCCGAGCTCGAGCACCTGCTGTGGCATCCACTTCCCTTCGCTGGCGAAGGAGGGCGCCGCGAGGAGGGCCGTGACGAGGAGGAGGGCAGAGCGCATGGCGGACGCACCTAGCCCACGGCGCCCTCGTCGGCTATTCGCGCGTGCGGCCATGTCGGACTTCGAGAACCGTCTCAAGAAGAACGCGAAGCACCGCTTCAAGTGGGCCGCGCGGCAGGGCCTCACCGCGTTTCGCCTGTACGATCTCGACGTGCCGGAGTGGCCGTTCGCGGTGGACTGGTACGCCGGCTACGCGCACGTGATGGAGTACCCGCGGCGGAAGCAACGCCGCGAAGGGACACTGGAGCAAGCGCGCGCGGAGGTGGTGCGGGCCGTCGGCGCGGTGCTGGCGCTTCCGCCGGAGAAGATCTTCACCAAGACGCACGAGCCGAAGCCGTGGGGCGAGGCCCAGTACGGGCGTCACGGCGCGCAGTCGACCACCGTGCTGGTGCAGGAGAACGGCCTCACCTTCGAGTGCAACCTGTCCGACTACCTCGACACGGGCTTGTTCCTCGATCACCGGAACACGAGGAAGCGCGTGCGTGACGAGGCCGACGGCAAGCGCTTCCTGAACCTCTTCGCGTACACCGGATCCTTCACCGTGTACGCGCGCGCGGGCGGCGCGGCGGAGACGACCACGGTGGATCTCTCCAACACGTATGCCGACTGGGCCGAGCGGAACTTCCGGCACAACGGGTTGGAGCCCGGCCCCAGGCACCGCGTGGTGCGCGCCGACGTGCTGGGCTGGCTGGAGACGGCCCGCGGCCCGTACGACTTGATCGTGCTCGATCCGCCCAGCTTCTCGTCGTCGAAGAAGATGGAGCGCCGCTTCGAGGTGCAGCGCGATCACCGGCACCTCGTCGGCCGGGTGCTGGAGCTGCTGGCGCCTGGCGGGACGCTCTACTTCTCCACCAACTTCCTCGGCTTCGAGCTCGACGCGCGCCTCACGCCGACGGAGGAGCTGACGCCCCGATCGATCCCCGAGGACTTCCGGCGCACCGTGCACCGCTGCTGGCGCTTCGTACGCTGACCAGCGGTGCGGGCTGCCGGGCCGCGGTCGGCGCCTCACGTTCAACCGCGCCCAGCCGTTCCTTCGCTCGTTGCCACGGCTCCGCCGGGGCTTCTGACACCTGCTTCTACACGGCAGGCATCCCTGCCCCTGGCGCCGGTTCCCCTGAAAAGACGCTCAGCCCCCGTCGAGACCGGCGTCGGGATCGCCTGCATCGACGGCACCGGCGTCGACGCCCGCGTCGAGGTCGCCTGCGTCGACGTCACCTGCGTCGACGGCACCGGCGTCGACGCCCGCGTCGAGGTCGCCTGCGTCCAGCACACCCGCATCGGTGGCACCCGCGTCAGCTGGCCCCGCATCGGGCGCACCCGCATCCCCACCGGCGTCAGGCGTGCCTGCGTCCGGGCTCCCCGCGTCCGGCGTCCCCGCGTCGGGCACTCCGGCATCCATCGGTCCCGCGTCCACCGGGATGAAGGCCGGGTAGACGATGCGCCCCGCCGCACCGTTCGCGCCGCGCTCGGTGTGGCAGGTGTTGCAGTCGCCGCTGGTCTGCGCCGTCATCATCGTGAGCGAAGCTGCGCCGTTCACCACGCGTGCGCGGTACGGAGAGGGGGCAGCGCCGTTGGAGCGGAAGGCCCTCGTCGAGTGGGCGAGCCGGTTGTCGCTCGCGAAGTTCCCTGAGGTCCTCGAAGGCGTCATGGTGAGCACCACGTTGCCGTTGGTGTCGAGGATCTCCACGCGCACCGTGGCCGGGGGCTCAGACACACAGCGATCGCGCTCGTTGAGCGCCGGGTACACGGTGCCCATGAAGAACCAGGCTTCGTCGATCTTGTCGTCGGGCGGCGGCGGGTTCTGTCCGTTGAAGTTGTTCCCGAGGTGACACGACACGCACGCCCAGCCGGGGTTCATGTCGAACTCTCCGTTGTTCCCGTCGGTCCACGACTGACCGCTGGCGCAGGTCAGCGTCACCATGCCGGCATCGGGGGTCGTGGTGCAGCTCCCCACTGGCATGCCCGCCGTCACCCACGCGTCGAAGGCGGCGAGGTCGGCGGCCGGCACGGCGGGCAGCGGCGCCGGCGGCATGGCCCCGGCAGTCATCCTCATCCGGGTGACGCAGCGGCTGCCGATGCTCTGCCCCGGGAAGTTGGGGGACAGGGCGACCAGGTCGGCGCGACTCGTCAGCGGCACGGTAGCGCCGCCGGACAACGGCGTGCCGTGACACGAGACGCAGTGTGCAGCCAGGACGGTCGCGACGTCACAGGGGAGCCCGTCGAAGCTGGCCGCGCCGCCGCCCCCGCCGCCGGCTCCACCCGCTCCGCCGACGCCTCCGCCCGCAGCGCCTCCGCCGCCGCCACTTCCGACAATCGCCCCCTCACCGCACCCCACGGCGAAGACGCTCAGCATCACCAGCCAACGGGATCGCACGACGACCTCCCACACCAGGACCCGGGCGACTGCCGGGCGGTCACACCTCAGCCATTGAGGGCGCGAAACGTGATGAAGAGGACTACCCCGAAGACGATCAACGCGAGGACGATGCGCAGCCCCGTGTTGGGCGCGTCGTCGGGAGGGGCAGCCAGGGTGGTGGCGCCGATGGCCTCGCTGACGCCCACGTACTCACCGGCGTAGCGGGCCTGGCGCAGGTACTCCTCGCCCACCGAGGCCTCGGAGTCGAAGGTGACGGGGTAGTTGAGCTGTGGATCGAGCAACCGGACGCCGAGCGCCTGCGCCAGCTCGGCCGCCGCCTTGAGCGCCGCCGACACCAGCGCGGTCGTGTCCTTCAGCGGCACCTTGAGCTCGAAGGCGATCACCTTCGGGCCCTCGCGCATGGGCAGGCCCACCACCTCGCCGCCGAGGAAGGACCACACCCACGCGCCGTCGGGGCGCCGCTTCACCCCGCGCTCGAGGAGCGCCGCTTCGAGGGGCTCGAGCGGCAACTCCGCGCCGATCTCCTGGGGCTGCAAGAGGAAGTCGTAGGTGACCGACACGCGCGGGCAGTCTACGCGGAAACGGGCGGTGCCGGAGGAGCGCGAAGCGTGGGAGAATCCCTCCATGCCGCTCCAGCTGGGCCACCTCGAGGTGCATGCGCTGAGCGACGGGCGGATCGCGCTGGACGGCGGCGCGATGTTCGGCGTGGTGCCCCGGCCGCTGTGGCAGCGGCGCTTCCCTCCGGACGAGCGCAACCGCGTGTCGCTGGCGCTGCGCTGCATGCTGGTGGTGATGGGAGACAAGCGGATCCTCGTCGACGACGGCGCCGGCCAACGCTGGGACGGCAAGCACCGCGACATGTACGGCATCGATCACCAGGGGGCCTCGGTGGACGAGGGGCTCCACCGGCTCGGCCTGTCCCGCTCGGACATCACCGACGTGGTGCTGACGCACCTCCACTTCGATCACGCGGGCGGCACCACGCGCGAAGAAGGGGGCGCGCTCAAGCTCTCATTCCCCGCCGCGACCTACCACCTGCAGCGCCGGCACTGGCGCTGGGCCCACCACCCGTCGGAGCGCGACTCCGGCAGCTTCCGGCGGGAGGACTTCGCGCCGCTGGAGAACAGCGGGCGGCTGCACCTCCTCGACGGTCCGACCGAGCTCTTCCCTGGCGTGCACCTCTTCGTCAGCGAAGGCCACACCGTGGGGCTGCAGCTGGTGCGCCTGGAGACAGACGCAGGCACGCTGGTCTTCTGCGGAGATCTCATCCCCACCACCGCGCACCTCAAGACGGCGTGGGTGGCGGCGTACGATCTCTACCCGCTGACGGTGATCGAAGAGAAGAAGCAGCTCCTCGCGCAGGCGGTGGAGGAGGACTGGATCCTCTTCCTCGAGCACGACCCCCTGACGGCCGCGTGCACGGTGAAGGACGACGGCAGTGGCCAGGTGGTCGTCGATCGCGTACTGGACGTCTAGCGTGACGCAGCCCACCGTTCGCATCACGAAGAAGGGCGTCGAGCGCTGGAAGGCCGGCCACCCGTGGATCTACGCGGCGGACGTGGAGACCTCGCCCAAGGACCTCGGGGGCGGCGAGGTGGTGCGGGTGGAGGACGGCCGCGGCTGGTTCCTCGGCCAGGCCTTCTTCTCGCGGGAGTCGAAGATCGTCCTGCGGTGGCTGGCGTGGGACGACGCGCCGGTGGACCGGGACTTCTTCCGCGAACGGCTCGCCCGCGCGGACGCGATGCGCCGGGCCGCGTACCCGGGGCAGACGGCGTACCGGGTGGTGCACGGTGAGGCGGATCTGTTGCCGGGCCTGGTCGTCGATCGCTTCGGAGACTTCCTGTCGGTGCAGCTGCTGCACAAGGGCACCGAGTCGCGCAAGGAGCTGATCGCCGAGCTCCTCGTCGAGCACTTCCGTCCGAAGGCGATCATCAACCGCAGCGACACCAACGTCCGGCGCCACGAGGGCCTCGAGCCCGAGAAGGGCGTCCTGCGGGGAGACGTGCCCGGCCCCATCACCTACCGCGAGGGGGAGATCGAGCTCGAGGCCGATCTCCTCCACGGCCAGAAGACGGGCGCCTTCCTCGATCAGCGCGACAACCACGTGATGGCGTCGGCGTACGGCGCGGGCGACTCGCTCGACTGCTTCAGCTACGTGGGCGGCTTCGCCCTGCAGCTCGCGAAGAAGGCGGACAAGGTGACGGCGGTGGAGATCAGCGACGCCGCGTGCGCGCAGATCCGCGACAACGCGAAGCGCAACGGCCTGGCCAACGTCGAGGTGATCGCCGCCAACGCCTTCGACTACCTGCGCGACACGCTGGACGAAGGGAAGCGCTTCGACACCATCGTGCTGGACCCGCCGTCCTTCGCGAAGAACAAGGGCGCCGTCGAGGCGGCCGTCCGCGGGTACAAGGAGATCAACCTGCGGGCCATGCAGCTCCTCAAGCCCGGCGGCACGTTGATCACCGCCTCCTGCACCTTCCACGTCGACGAGGAGCGCTTCGAAGAGATGCTGGACGCGGCGGCGGCCGACTCGAAGCGGCGCGTGCAGATCCTCGAGAAGCGCGGGGCGGGCCGAGATCACCCCGTGCTGCTCGGCCTGCGGGAGACGCGGTACCTCAAGTGCTTCGTGCTGCGGGTGTTGTGACGGCCTCTCAGGAGTGATCGGGCGCCGGCACGTCTGCCCCGTTGCGGGCAGCGAGGAAGAGCGCGATCAGCAGCGAGGTGCCCAGGGAGAACCCCGCGAGGACCGGCACCACGCAGAGCATCGCGCTCAGGAGGATCACCAGGCCGGCGACGAAGCCGTAGCCGATCATCGGGAGCCGGTGCCCGCTGCCGATGCGCCAGGCACGCTTCAAGGCCTCCACGGCGCCGCAGTCGCTGACGACGATCTCCGGCACGACGAAGAGCGTCAGCGGCAGGACCACCACGGAGAAGAGCACGATGTACACCAGCATCCCTCCGAAGAAGATGCCGAAGGACGCTCCTCTGAAGAGACGGTCGGCGCCCACCCCGCCCAGGTCCGACAAGCTCACCCCCGCGGCGGTGAGCGCGACCACCACCAGGCCCGCGAAGTACAGCACGCTGGGGAGCCAGACCACGAGGACGAGGAGCAGCTGGGTGAGCGCGTACGTGGGCAGCTTGCGCAGCTGGCTGAACATGCGGGCGACGTCGCAGCGGCGGCCGAGCAGCACGTCCATCACCACCCGATAGAAGCCCACCAGCGCCACACCCTGGATGGCGAGGTTCACCACCATGCTCACCGACTGACTCACGGCCATGCCGATCGCCATCGCCTTGAGGGACATGTCGCGGCCCCCGAAGCCGGCCACGCTCAGGATCACCGAGCTGATCGTGCTCGAGATCGCCGAGCCGACCAGGATCATCCCGAAGAAGATGACCGAGCAGACGCACAGCATCAGCCATTCACGCTGGAAGCTGGACCAGCAGAGGTTCCAGATGCTGCCAAAGTCGTAGCGGTCTCGAGAGAAAGGGAACGCGGAGGCGCCGGTCAGATCGCGACACTTCGGACACTGGGTCTGCGCGCCCCCCTCCGAGCACTCGGCGCACATGAAGTTCCCGCAGCGGCCACAGACGAGGGACGCGGCGCGATCAGCGTGGATGGCACACTTCGCTCCAGAAGGTGCAGTGGCGGCCTGTTGCATGGAAGACTCCTCCCCGTGAGCGGCACCGTACCCGAGGACGACTCCGCTGACGCCCTCAAAACGACGGTCCTGCGCCGCGCGCTCAAGGAGACGCTCTTCGTGCTGCGCGAAGGATCGCGCGTGTGGGCCGCCTTCTCCTGCCCCGGCTCCGCCGAGTGCTGCCAACTGGCGGTGACGAAGCGCCCACCGTGGCTGTGGCCCAGCGAGTGGGCGGTGCTGAGGGCGCGACTCGCTCGAGAGGGCCGAGCGCTCCCGAAGGCGCGGGCGGACGGGGGGTGCCCCTTCCTCGACGCTGAGGGCAGGCGGTGCACGGTGTACGAGGATCGCCCGCTGGGCTGCCGGACGTTCTTCTGCCAACGCGTGCGAGGGCCGGTGAAGCTTCCCCGGGAGGCAAGCACCGCGCTGGATGATCGGCTCGCCGCCCTCAACCTCGCGGTGGACTCCGAGGCCGAGCCGCGGTCGATCCTCGACTGGTGGGCGTCGTCAGTTGGTGGGCCAGGTGCCGGGCGGCACCATGATGAGCCCTGAGTTCCAGCCGAACTTCTCCAGCGGCGTCTGCTCGATGGCGCGAGTGCTGTTGGGCATTTCGGCCCAGTGGAACTCGTTCACCTCGCCCTTGCGGCCGACGAAGGTGTGCATGCCGCCCTTGGCCATGCCGAAGAAGAAGGGCACCTCGCGCAGCTTCTCGATGCCCGACATGTCCTGCTTCGTGCCCTTGCCCTCGGTCGGGCGGTAGTTGGTCACCTGCGCGTCGATGGCCACGCCGTAGTAGCCGTTGCCGCGGTTGACCTGCACCGCCGAGAACGAGTGCTCCGGGTTGCCGTCGGACGGATTCTTCGCGTCGGGGTTCCAGTAGATCGCCTGCCAGCCGTCCTTCTTGAGCTCCTTGGCGAGGTCGATGCCCTTGCTGCCCTTGCTGGTGACGATCTGCATGATCTCGCTCCAGCGCTCCGACTTGCCGGCGGCCGCGTAGGCAGCGCCGACGTTCTCCATCGCCCAGCCGATGCAGGAGTTCTCCTTGATGCTGCCCGCCGACGGGGCGGTGGCGCCGGGCTTGAGGTTCGCCTGGATCCACTCCTTCCTCGCGTTGGCGTCCATCGACTTCCACGAGGAGTGATCGCCGTAGTAGGTGCCGATGCCCGTCTTCTCGATGCTGTCGAGGTGCCGCTTCGTGCGCAGCTCGATGGACTGGGCGCCACCCGCCGCCAGCTTGGCCCCGAAGTCGTTGGGGCGCACGGTGGTCCCGGTGACGCCACCGGTGCCGGTGGTGGGGCCGCTGCCGCTCGGCCGCCACGTGCCCTGCGTGGGAGTCGTCGGCGCGGTGGAGGTGGTGCCCGGCGCGTTCAACGTCCAGCCGACCTGGATGGCGTTGCGGTTGGTGGCGAGCCCCGGGTAGCGGCCGACGTTGGCCTGCACCAGCGCGTCGGTGGTGACGCCCATGCGCTGGGCGATCGCCCCGAGGGTGTCCCCCGGGCGCACCGTCACGGACGTCGGCGCATTCCCGGTGGGAAGCGGACGCGGGGCGACGGGCGACGTCTGGATTCGGTTGGGCATGGTGGGGCTCCGGAGAGTAGAGAGACGGTATCTTCGATCCAACACGCGCCGTCCAGCCAGTGCGCAGCCACGGGGCATTTCGACACGCCGGAAAAAAAAAACACGCCGCGCCGGGGAGGGGCCTCGGCGCGGCGCGCGAGCGCGGAGGTGGAGGGTCCCACGCGCCCGAATCTGAAGGTAGGCATGTGTACCACCCGAGGTGGCAAACATCTACACTGAAATGCTGCGTCGCGTTAGTCGCGTAAAATCAATATCTTGAGGTAGGACCCGGGGCGGCTGTGGGGTGCTCTGAGGATCCCGACGGGTGCAGGGTGCTCTGAGGACCCGACGGGTGCAGGGTGCTCTGAGGACCTCGCGCCGACGCGCCTGCGCTGGGGTAGAGAGGCCACCATGCCGCTGGTCGTTCGCCGCGTGAAGGTGATGGACATTCCGGTGCTGGAGTCGCTGGAGCAGGAGACCGTGAAGCGCTACCCGTCCCGCGCGCGGTGGCTCGAGACCTACCGCCAGTTGATGGAGAAGGCCCTGTCGGAGGAGCCGGAGGGGCTCCTGGTCGCGGACTACGAGGGACGCGCGGTGGGCGGAGCGATCGCGCGCGTTCGGGGGCCGCATCCCTTGACGGGCGCGACGCACGGCCGGCTCGAGGCGCTCACGGTGGCGCCGGCGTGGCGCAACCAGGGCGTGGCGGAGCGCCTGCTCAAGGAAGCCGAGGCCTACTTCAAGTCGCGCGGCTGCAAGGTGATGACCCACGCCCTGCCAGCGGACGCGGGCGCGGACGGCGATCTCTACAAGTCAAACGGCTTCAAGGTCGCGGCGTGGGAGCTCGAGCGGGCCCTGTAGCGGCCCTCATTCAGGAGCAGGCGCGGAGCCACCATCGCCCGCCGCGTCCTGCGCCTGCTTCTCCTTCGCCTCGCGCATCAACTCTTCGAGGCTCTTCACGCGCTTCGGCTCCTCCGGCGCGGCCCCGCCCTCACCCTGCCCCTTCTTCTCCTTCGCCTCACGCATCAGCTCCTCGAGGCTCTTCACGCGCTTCGGCTCCTCCGGCGCGGCCCCGCCCTGCCCCTTCTTCTCCTTCGCCTCACGCATCAGCTCCTCGAGGCTCTTCACCTTGCCGTCCGGCGGCGGCTTCTCCACGGGGGCCGTGGGCTCCAGCGGCTGCTGCACCGAAGCCGGCTGCTCCTTGAACACGTCCACCAGCGTCAGCGACAGCCCGGGCCACCAGGTGATCACCACCAGACTGGCGAGGAGCAGCAGCATCGTCGGCACCACCGCCCGCACCACCCAGCCCAGCCCCTTCTTGAACAGCGTCGAGCTGACGAAGAGGTTCAGCCCCACCGGCGGCGTGAGGTAGCCGATCTCGAGGTTCACGATGAAGATGATCCCCATGTGGATGGGGTTGATCCCCATCGCCGCGGCCATCGGCGCCAGCATCGGCGCGACGATCAAGATCGCGCTCATGATGTCCATGAAGCAGCCGACGACGAGCAGCAGCCCGTTCACCAGGATCAGGAACTTCGTCGGCGTCAGCTCGAACGTCTTGAGCCACTCCACCATGCGATCCGGCACCTGCTGATCGACCAGGAAGTAGTTGAGGCCGATCGCCAGCGCGATGATCACGAGCAGGCTCCCCATCACCGTCATCGAGCCTTCCGCCACCTCGAGCAGCTTCTTCCGGTCCATCTCGCGGTGGATGAAGAGCTCGACCGCCAGCGCGTAGACGACCGACACCGCCGACGCCTCGGTCGCCGTGAAGGTGCCCGAGTAGATCCCGCCCAGGATGATCAAGGGCAGGAGCAACGACCAGAAGCCCTGCCGCACCGCCTGCCACAGCCGCGCTCGACTGAACGGCTCGCGCGGTACGCGAAACTGGTAGCCGCGCACGACAGAGAAGCCCGCCAGCACCAGGCCGATGAACAGGCCCGGCCCCACGCCGGCCATGAAGAGATCCAGCGGGTCCACCGGCGTCGCCGAGGACACCATGATCGAATAGACGATCATCGGGATCGACGGGGGAATCAGGATCCCCAGGCTGCCTGCGCTCGTCAGGAGTCCCACCGAGAAGTCCTCGGGGTACTTCGCCTTGACCAGCGCCGGCACCATGATCGAGCCGATCGCCACCACCGTCACCGGCGAGCTGCCGGAGATCGCCGCGAAGAAGCAGCAGGCCGCCACCGCCGCCACCGCCAGGCCGCCGGGGATCCACCCGACCAGCGCCTTCATCACCTCGATGAGGCGCCGGGCCAGGCTGCCCTGCGTCATCAACTCCCCGGCCACCACGAAGAAGGGAATGGCCAGCAGCACCTCCTTGCCTGTCAGCTCCAGCAGCTTGCGAACGATGATCACCTGCTCGTCGAAGCTCGCCAGGCCTGACACCGTGGCGAGCAGCCCCATCGCCAGCGCGCCCATCAGGACGAACAGCGGCTGCCCCAGCAGCAACGCCGCGATGATCGTCCCGAAGACGAGGAAGCCGGTGGAGCCCGACACCGCGAAGAGCGTGGCGAGGATCACCAGCCACACCACCAGGCCCTTCTTCCGCTTGCGGTAGCCGTAGAGCGCCAGCAGCGCGTCCACCGCCAGGAGGGTGACGGTGAGGGCGGTCATGACGCGGCCCCGTCACTTCCAGCCGCCGGGGGCTCCTTCCCCAGGGCGTCGAGATCGATGCCGTGCGCGTCCACCCCGCCCTTCGGCGGTCCCCACTTCCAGTCGTGCACACCCTGCGCGAGGAAGCGCAGCGCCATCATCCCGAACGTCACCGGGATCGCCAGCGTGGCAATCCACGTGGGAATGGGCAGCGCGTCGTACACGCCTACCCCCTCGCCCTCACGCCACTCGGTGAACTGCGTCCAGAACTGCATGGTCCCCAGCCCGGCCAGCAGCATGCAGAAGAGGAAGGTGACGAGCCCTCCCACCAGCGCGAAGGGCCTGGCCGTGTCGGGATCCAGCTTCTTCTTCACCACGTCCAGCACGATGTGACGGCGGCTTCGGGTAGCCAGCGACGCGCCCACCATGCCGCTCCACAGCATGAAGCCCAGGGAGAACTTCTGCGCCCCGGGCACCGACGAAGGGAAGATCCACAGCAGGGCGTGCACGAAGCCGAACACCCCGGCCCACAGCCCCACGCCATAGGCCGCGGAGCGCCCGAAGCCCGGCGCCGCGCTCCCGGCCCGCTCCGCCGCGATGGCACGGCTCGAGTGCGCCGCCAGCACGAAGAACACCAGCGTCAGCCCCCAGAAGACGATGGGCCCCAGCGTGTGGGTGACGAAGCTCCTCTGCGCGTCGTCGGGGGAAGCACCGTAGAGGAGCGACAACAGCAGCGCCTCCGTCTTCCCCACCGGGCGCGAGAAGGTGCGCTGCACCACGTCCAGCGTGACCAGCAGCGTCATCATCGTCAGGCTGAAGAGGAGGACGAGCCGCTCCACGCGGAAGACGGCGTCGTCCAGCTTCCCCAGCACCCGGCGCAAGGACTCCATGAGCGGGACCCGCCGCTACTTCTTCGCGGCGAACTCCTTCTTGGCGGCGAGGATCGCGTCGAGGATCTCCTTGTTGCTCTTCCCCTTCTTCGCGAACACCTGCCACACCGGCTTGGCCTTCTCCGCGAAGGCCTTCTGCGCCTCGGGCGATAGCCGGCACACCGTCTTGTCCGCGGCCTTGAAGTTGTCCAGCAGGGGCTCGGTCAGCGCCCGCACTCCGGCGATCCCGTCGCGCTCGTCGCTGCGCACGAGCAGCACCTTCTTCACGTCTTCCTCGAGCCCGTCGAACCACTTCTTGGAAACCAGCAGCACGGCCGGCTGGTAGATGTGCTTCGAGTACGTGTAGTGGGTGATGCCCTTGTACCAGCTGGTGGCGAACGAGAAGAGTGGCGTGTTGGAGTAGCCGTCCACCGTGCCGGTCTGCAGGGCGCCCAGCACCTCGGGCACCGCCATCTCCACCGGCGATGCGCCGAAGGCCTTGTACGTCTCGAGATGCACGTACGATTCCTGGCTGCGCATCTTGAGGCCCTTCATGTCTTCCAGCTTCTCGATGCACTTCCCCTTCACGCCGTAGCCGTGCCAGCCATTCTCCGCCCACATGATCATCACGAAGCCTTTCGCCTCCACCAGCTTCGCGTAGCGGTCGCGAACCTTGTCGAGCACGAAGTCAGCTTCCTCGTCAGAGGCGAAGATGAAGGGCAGCTCCAACGCCGACAGCTCGGGCACCCAGTTGGCGACGCTGCCGACCGAGCCGCCGTAGAGGTGGAGGTTGCCGTTCTTCGTCTCCTCCACCATCTCCTTCTCGCCGCCGAGCTTCCCGCCGAGAAAGACCTTCAGCTTCAGCTTGCCGCCCGAGTCCTTCTCCAGGCGCTTCTTCACCCCGTCCAGCCACTCGGCCCAGGGCGTGCCCTCGGGCGCGACGGAGCCAACCTTCACCACCACCGGGTCCGCGCTCGCCGTCGCTGCATGCAGCGCGGACACCAGGGCCATCGTGATTGCCAGTCGCTTCACAGGTGCGTCCTTTCGACAGGGTCCGTCGCTGAAGACGGAAGGTCGGCTCAGAACTTCTCGTCGATCTCCGCCAGCATCTTGCTGGCCTTCTTCTGCTCGATCCGGTTCTCCGGCTCGATGGCGGGGTCGACGGTCGGATCCGCGGCCAGCACCTCCTTGAGCAGCTTCTCGTAGGTGGCGCGGTCGTTCTTCTTGGTGCAGAGGTACTCTGCCCACAGCACCTTGGAGCCCAGGTAGTTGGGCGCCAGCTCGACGGCCTTCTTGTAGTTCTCCTCGCTCTTCTCCAGCGAACCGCCGGCGAGGCCCGCCGTCACCGCCTCGAAGCTGCCGAAGTAGCGCCAGGGTGCAGCGTAGAAGAAGCCCTCGTCCAGGCTCTTCACGTGCTCCATGGTGGCCTTGATGTCGTCCTTGTAGCGCAGGCGCGTGGCGAAGCCCTTCGACGCCGCCCACTTCCCGAGGTTGGTGGCGTACCAGTACATCGCCGGCACCGCGTCCTTGCCCGCCAGGGTGATGGTCTCGGCGTGCTTCTTCCCTTCAGCCATCGCCTTCGCGAACTCGGGCGCCGCCAGCTTGAGCGACTTCGTCGCCCAGTCGAGGCCCTTCTGGTACTCGGCGTCGCGGCCCTCGGTGTTGTTCTCCAGCGCGAGGAAGCCGTCTCCCAGGAGGTAGTGCCCCCGCGAGAGCTTGGCCGCCAGCTCGGCCGACGGGGCCTTCTCGAAGGCCGCTTCCCACTTGGTCAGCGCCTCCGTCAGCTTCGCCTGATCGCCCCGCAAAGCCCACGCCGCATCCCCCTCGGCGATGAGCGCCGCAGTGGCCTCGTCGGCGGTGGGCGCAGCCGCGACGGCGGGCTTCTCGTCCCACTTCGCGTTGTAGGTGGTGGCACAGCCGGCCAGGACGGCCAGCACCAGGGAGAGGACAGGGATCTTCCGCATCGTTCGCTCCTTCGCTTCGAAAGGTGTGGGGACGGCGGGGAAAGCGGGCGCCCTTCTAGTGGGCTCGGCTCAATCGGCAAGGGAAGACGCGAAAAAAGCGACAGGCCTCTGGAAGCGCCGCGTCAGAAGCCGAGGCCGATGGCGACCCGCAGGCCGGAGCTGGACTGCTCGTCGACGCGCAGCGACTGGAAGCCGAGTTCGAAGAAGAGCGGAGTGACGAGGCGGCCGACGTGCACGACGTGCGCCCCCACGGTGGCTCGCACGCCCGCGCTCGGCGCGGCGCCGAAGGCGAACAGGGGCCCCGCAGACATGAGGAAGGTGAGGAAGGGCAGGTTGAAGAAGCGCTGGTTCTCGTCGCTCCACACGCTGACCTCGGCGCGGGCCATCGCCCCCAGCGTGAGGTACGAGCGGTTGTTCTGCAGCGCGTTCTCCACCTCGGCGGCCCCGCCGATCAGCAGGAAGTAGTTGGCCCAGTAGCGGAATCCGGCCTGCCCGCCGAAGGTGAAGGTGGGCGGATCGGTGCTGACGACGGCCCCCGCGCGCGCGCCGCCGAGGAAGGTCCACCTCGGGACGAAGCGGCGCTCCTCCTCGATGGCGATCGCCTCCACGTCGAACTCGGTCTCGTTGTTGGCGGCGATGGCGGCGGCCTCGTCGAGCAACCGCCAGAGCTCCCGCACCACCGCCACCGGCACCGCGTCGGGCTGGGCGGACTCGAAGCGCGTCATCGCCGGCCCCACCGCGCGCGCTCGCACGCAACCCGGCTCGCCGTAGGCCTCGAAGCAGTACCGCCGGGCGCCGTCCCGCTCCTGCTCGGCCGAGGTGAGGCAGAAGCGGCAGGGGCTCTCCACCGGCCCGGTCCGCTTCTTCTCGAGCACCAGCGCGTCCACCTCCTGGAGGGGGCGCGGGACGTCGCTGTTGAAGAAGCGCGTCTGCAGGAGGCGCTGCTTGACGAAGCCCTCGTGCCAGGTACGGCAGCCGCACAGCCCGGCGAGGAGGGCGAGCACCACCGCCCCGCGGGCGGCGACGGGCGTCACTCCTGGTGTCCCCGCACGCCGGAATGGAACTCCACCAGGCGGTACAACCAGCCGGCGGGCGCCATCACCGCCACCTTGCCCATGTTGGGCGCGAAGTAGTGGGTGTGCGCGTCGCTCCCGTCGGCGGCGGTCTCCAGCACGGCGAGGCAGTGATCGATGGTGACTCCATTGGGCGTCTCCACCACGGCCTCCAGCGCCACCACCTCGTACTGGGCCTGGCCGCCACCGCCGCGCTCGATGGAGGCAGGCGCCGTCCACCGGGTGCCGCGCGTCATCTTCGCGGGCAGCACCACCGCCTCGTGCTCGGAGCGACCTGCGGCGCGCTCGAGCCAGACGCCCTCCTTCACCCGCCACACGCCGCTGCCGCTCTTCCCGGCCACCGCGTAGGTGAAGTGCGCGCGCCAGTCGACGAAGCTGTTGATGCCCACGCGGCCCCGCCCTTTGACGCCCTGGTACACCCAGGCGGCGCCGGCCTTCTGCACGAAATACTCCGCGCCGAGGCGGGCGGCTTCACTGGTGGGGGTGGAAGGAGGGCGCGCCTCGAGGGGCTCCTCGGCCAGCGCGGCGACGGACAGGACGAAGGTGAAGAGGACGGGCGCACGCATCGCGAAGCGCACTTTCCCCAAGCCCGTCCGCCGGCGCAACGAGACTCAGAGTGGTGGCCGGCCGCACCTCGAAGGCAATGCCAGCACCGCCACCAACCCCAGCAGGAACAGTGCTCGAGAGCGGCCCCTGGGCCTGCGCGCGAGCATCAGGCCTGATCGCCTCCGGCACCACGCCGATCGCCACGGCCCGCTGGATGATCCGCACCACCTTCACGAGCCCCCATTGTGGTCAGCCGGACGCCACGCACTCCTCTCGGCTGGCGCGGGCGCTGCACAGCGAGGGGACACGAGGAGCCCCCCCATGTTCGCCTTCATCAAGCGCCTGCTCACCCCTTCGTCGCCCCCCCCTCCCGTCCCTCCTCCAACCCGGCAGAATCCGCCGAGGCTGGAGGTGATCGACGGGGGCCAGGCGGCTGGCTCCCCCTTCGACGCGTGGCTCGCGCTGACGGGTCAGGAGCCACCCGCCCCGGTCAATCGCACGCCGATGGAGGTCCAAGAGGACAACGAGCTGGCGGCGCAGGTGTTGGTCCACCATCGGCAGAACCGGCTCGGGCCCTCCTCGGTGCCGGCCGTCTCGCTGAGGGTGCTGAACGCGGTGGCCAACTCCGAGGTGACGGTACAGGAGCTGACGCGCCTCATCGCCCAGGACGCAGCGCTGTCGGCGGGCATCCTCACGGTGGCGAACTCGCCGGTGTACGCGGGCGTGCAGAAGGTGGAGACCCTGCGGGACGCGGTGATGCGGCTGGGCTTCACCGAGGTCGGCCGCGCGGCCGGCGCCGTGGCCGCGCGCACTCTGTTCCAGCCCAGCCTGAAGAGCGAGTTCGCGGTGATGGGCACGCGCTGGGACGATCTGTTCGCCGAGGCGGTGACGGGCGCGCGCGCGGCTGCGTGGCTGGCGCTGCGGGTGCGCGGCGCGAAGAGCGATCACTGTTACATGGCCGGCGTGTTGCTGGACCTGGGCCGCTCGGTGGCGCTGCGCTCGGTCGCCGCCCTGGCGCTGGCAGGGAAGGTGGACCCCCAGGATCCCCGCGTCGATCGCGTCGTCGAGCAGGTGCACTGTGAGATCGGCAACGGCGTGCACGCTGACTGCGGGCTGCCCGACAGCACCGCGCGAATCGCCCTCCTGCACCACGCCCTCGACCTGGGTGAAGGCAAGGAGAACATCGACCTGCATGTGGTGCGCCTGTGCGCCGCCCTGGTGCAGCTCAAGCGTCAGAGCTGGCGGGCCGACGAGGTGCGGGCCGAGGTGAACGAGAGCTGCGCGGCGCTCAAGCTGGACGCGTACGTGCTGCGCGCGCTGGACACGCAGATCCGCACCGAGTTGGAGACGGTGCTGGCGTCCTTCCACCACCAGGCGCTCCCCTGACGCACGGGCGGCGCCGTCTGCTGTCGCCGCCAGGCCACTCCAGCAGCCCCCACGGCCGCGGCCGCGTGTCCCGGCGGCCGCGAGCGCGCAGCCAAGGTCACGAAGGCCCTGGTGGAACATCGCTTGCTGTAGCGTGCGCCGCCGATGGCTCCTGCCCTGACCGCCCTCTCCCTGCTGGTGGTGCACGCTGCGTCGCTGTCGCCGAGCCAGGTCCCGGCGACGGGCCCTCAGGAGGCGTTGCTCACCCTCGACGCCCCCGCGGCCATCCACCTCTCCGCCCGCAGCGGCAGCGGCACCCGCTGCGAGGTGATCGATCGCGTCCGCGGCCCCTTCGCCTCTGCGGGGAGCGCGGGCTCGTCCAACTGCGAGCTCGATCTCCTCCTCGACGCGGGCCAGTACAAGGTGCGGCTCGACTCCTCTCTTCGCGGGAAGGGCCAGGTGGCGCTCTCAGCGACGCCCTTCACCGAGCTCAACGCGACCCCGGTGAAGCTGGTCCCCGGCAGCGGCGTGCTGACGAAGCTCAAAGCCGGGCAGCAGGCCAGCTTCTGGCTGTCGGTGAAGGAGCGCCACGTGCCCTACCTGCGCATCAGCGGGAGGCAGGCGGGCGACGTGCGAGTGTGGCGCAACGGCGAGTGGCTCGAGCCGGTGGGGCTCCATCACGCGCAGTTCTCCCCCACCCCCGGTCAACCCCTGCACGAGTGGTGGCTGGACTCGACGCTGGAGGCCGGCGAGTACCTGGTGACGGCGTACGGGCGCGACGCGACGACGGTGACGGGCTCGTCCGTCGATGACTCCCTGACGGTGGAGTACGGCTTTCGGGCCGGCCCTCCCGAGCGCAGCGTGCCCTTCGTGCTCCCTCCGTCGGGTGTCTTCGCGGTGGAGGTGAAGAAGTCGATGGGCGTGACGGCGGTGCTGAGCCTCGCGGCCGCGCCCGTCGGCCCCGTCGATCTCCAGGCGCTGGTGGGGGGCGTGCGCGGCCCCGCGGCGAGCTGCCGGATCGACAAGGCGGCCCTGGCGCCCGAGTGCATCACCACGACGTCGGCGGACACGGGCACGGTGCTGCTGGTGCGAGGCCCTTCCGGGACGCGCGGGGTGCTCGAGTGGAGCGACTACCGCAGCGACGCCTCACAGGTGCTCGGCGGCGGCTACTACGGCCCGTCCACCGCCCACTTCCCCTTCGTGGGGGAGCCGGGCCCGCATCTCCTCGCGGTGCACGATCTCCCCAACGACGTCGATGGCGTGCCGCTGGGTTGTCAGCTCGAGAGGCTGGGGCGCGACGGCAACGTCGAGGCCATCGTGGCGCGCAGCATGCTTTCCCTGCGGGATGGGGAGAAGCTGGAGCGCGAGTTCAACTACGACGGCTCCGCCACCTTCTGGTTCCAGGTGGAGAGCGGCGGCAACGTCTTCCAGAAGATCGGCATCGCCTCGCGGAAGTTCAACGTCACCACCTCGGGCGGGCGGAAGAGCAACTGCGAGGTGTACCGCATCGACGACAAGGGCGGGCTGACCCGGCTGACGCGCGACAAGACGGAGGGCACCGAGTGCAGCGCGCAGCTCGAGCTCTCGCCCGGCGCGTACCAGCTGTCCTTGTCGGGCGGCCTGTCCGGCGTGGAGAAGGTGACGATCGCCCCCGTCGGCGACGCCTCGGCCAGGGCGACCACCGCGCGGGGAGGCTGCCTCGTCCCCGAGGTGACGTTGAGCGCCGATCGCTACCGCCTGGTGCTCAACCGCGTGGGCGGCGTGCGGGTGCGCGGCCTCAGCGTGTTGCCGCTGCCGCTGGCAGCGACGGCGCCGGTGCACCTGCAGCTCGACTCCGGCCAGACGCTGCGGGTGCCGGTGTCGCAGGGCGTGGTGATCCGCTCTTCCGGCGGCGCGCCCTTCGGCTGCGTGCCTGCCAGCTCGAAGGCCACCGCCACCGCCGGCGAGTGCGTGCTGACGGCGCTCTCGTCACCCGAGATGCTGACGCTGTCCAACCCCTCGGCGACGCCGCTGGGGCTGACGCTGCTCCGGCCCGGCGCCATGCCCCCGCTGTCCTCGCCGGTGAGCTTCGTTCCGACGCCGAAGCCCCTTCCTGCCATCGCACCCGACACGCCCACCTTCTTCGACTTCGAACGCGGCCAGTCGCACGCGGCCACCTTCGTCGTCGATCGGCCCGGGCTCTACCACGTCACCACGCAGGGGCTCCTCAACACCGAGTGCCGGCTGCGCACGCCCGTCATCCCCGACGTCACCAGCGATCGCGGCGGAGGACGTGGGCGCAACTGCCTCATCCAGACGTACCTCCAGCCCGGCCGCTACCTGCTGTCGGCGACGACCACCGGCTCCAGCCGCGGGCGCGCCGCCCTCTTCCTCACCCGACGGCCGGTGAAGGAGCACGCGGGGCTGGCTGGTGAGAGCGAGCAGTTCTTCCGGGTGGCTGACGGCGAGCTGGTGCAGCAGCGCCTCACCCTCAAGCAGGCGGGCCAGTGGACACTCACCACCACGGCGCAGGGCGTGGGCGGACTGCAGTGCCGCCTCGACGATCCAGAAGGCTGGCCGGTGGAGGTGGTGCCCTCCTCTTGCAGCGGGACGCGCTCGATGCGCGCCGGCACCTACCTGTGGACGCAGTGGCCGCTCACCGTGGAGTCGATGCGGCACACGCAGCTCCAGCGGGTGCGAGAAGAGGTGGTGCTGGAAGGGAACAAGGCGCACGCGATCTCCTTCTTCACCTGGTACCGCGCCCGCCTCGGGCCCGACGGGAAGGACGAGTTCACCTTTACGCTCGAGGGCGAGACGACGCTGGACGTGGTGCTGACGGGCGGCATGCAGGGCCGGGTGTACCGGCTGGAGAAGGACAAGCCGGCGAAGGCGGTGGAGGTGATCCCCGCCATGCAGCCCTCGGGCGAAGGCGACTCCTACGAAGCGGAGCGCGAGGGCGAGGGCGAGGCCGAGGAAGCGCCTCCGCCCGAGTACGAGGGCGAGGGCGAGTACTCGGAGGACGGGGAGTACCAGCCGCCGCAGACCGCGCCGGTGGAGGTCGCCCGGGCCCAGGCGGCGCCGCCTCCTCCCGCGGGCGTGAAGATCACCTTGCCTTCCGGACGCTACCGCCTGGTGACGGAGCACTCGCGCGGCGACGTCGGCATCGAGTACCAGCTGCACCTCGGCAGCGCGACGCTGCTGCCCGGCATGACGAGGACGCTGCCCGTGCCGTCGACGGTGCCCGTCCTCATCCCCAGAGACGGCACGCTGCGACTGCGCACCGAAGGGGAGGCCGACGTGCGCTGTCGCCTCCTCGACGGAAACGGCCGCCGGGTGCTGGAGGGCAGCGAGAACGGCGCCGACTGGAACTGCGCGGTGGCCGAGCCGGTGAAGCAGGGCCGGTACACGCTGGTGGTGGAGTCCGAGACGCAGGCCCACGGCGAGACCAAGTTGAGCCTCTTTCTGCCGCCGTCCGACGCGAAGGGGCCGATCGCCGACGGCCAGAAGTTCCCGCTGGGCGCCGCGGTGGTGACGCTGGACGTGCCGCTCGCGGAGAAGGACAGCGTGCACGAGCTGACGCTGTCGTCCACCTCGAAGACGCCCATCTCGTGCGCGCTGGAAGATGGAGCCGGCGCGGTGGTGTTCCGCCTGAGCCGCGTCGGCACCTGCGCGCTCCTCGTCCGCCCGAAGCTGGAGAAGTTCAAGGTGCGGGTGTGGACCACCGACGGCAGCACGCAGGTCGCGACCGGCTATCGATCCAAGCCGATCATCGAAGGCAAGCCGGGCGCCGTCCCCGGAGAGAGTGCCCTCGCCATCACGCTTCCCTCCGCTGGCCGGTACCGGACCAGCCCGCAGGTGCAGTGCCTGCCAGCGGACGCGGTGGGCCTCCTCCGCGCGTGCGGACCCGAGACCTCCCTGGAGGCAGGCCCTACCCTCTTCGCCGTGGCTGGCGTGCGCCCCCAGCCCCTGCCGCTGGACGAGATCCGCGCGACCGCTTCGGACGCTTCGGTGTCGCTGGGCCTGTCCCGCAGCCCCTTTCTCCAGACGGTGACCGCGTCGAGGCCGTCGCTGCTGCTCCTCGAGGCGCGCGTACAGCATGGAGAGCGCGCGGCCCCGTCCTGCGCCTTCGACGGCCCTGGCGCCGTGCGCGAGCGCCGCGCCGACGCGTGCTTCGCCGTCGCGAAGGTGGGCGTCTCGGCCGTGAGCCGGCTCTGGGCGCCCGTCGACGAGCGCGTGGAAGCGAACGTGACGCGCCGCGCCGTGCCGCTGCCGGATCGCGCCGAGCCGCTCGCGCCTGGCCGCAAGACGCTCAGCTTCCCCTCGGGCGTGGGCCGCTTCGCGTTGCCGTCGGGCAGCCGCGCGCGGCTCCAGGCGACGCTGCCGAAGGGCGCCTGGGGCGTGCTGCTGGATGACGCAGGCGCGGCGCTCGACCTCTGCGCGCCCACGAGCGATCTCTCGTCGTGCACCTTCACCGGCCAGGGCGGCAGCGCCGTCTTCGTCGCCACGTTGGGCCAGGTGGAGTCGTCGACGGTGCTGCTGGAGAGTGCGCCGCGCGCGGTGGCCTTCACCGGCTTCTTCGAGGCCAGCCCCCGGCAACCCGGCAGCCTGCGCTTCACCGTCCCCGCGGCGAAGGGCGAGCGGCTGACGGGTGTGGACGGCGCGCTGGGCTGCACGGTGGTATTGACCGACGGCACGCGCCTCGGCTCCTGCCGGGTGAAGATCCCCGAGGGCTCCGCGGCCGAGCTGCAGGTCGAGCACGGCGTCGGCCCGCTGCGGGTGATGGTGCACACGCCCGGGCGGGAGAGGTGGGCGCGGCTGGGCCTCGAGCTGCCCGTGGTGCCGGGGCCGGCGCTGTCTCCTTCCGTCGCGGTGCCGCTGCAGAGCGGTCGACTCGATCGCACGCTGGTGGTGGGCGCAGAGGCCGTGGTGCGCGTCTCGGCCGAGTCAGGCGTGTGCGGCCTCTTCCGGGGGAACGATCTCCTGCAGGTGGACGGCCTCGACACGGGCTGCGAGCTCGCGCGCGTGCTGGCGCCCGGCACCTACCGCGTCCTGGTGCGGCCCTTCGCCGGCGTGGCGCAGGCGGGCACGCTGACGTGGACCGCCGAGCCGGTGACGCAGCTCAAGGAGGGCTTCGGCGCGGAGCAATGGCTGGCGCCCGGGGAGGCGCGGCTCTTCCGCTTCGACACGGCCAACCGGGGGAAGATCGGCCTCGGCCTGTCGGCGAGGAGCGAGCTGCTCGAGTGCGCCGTCTTCAACGACGGCTACCAGCAGCTCGGCGACGGCTGCCAGCAGTACCTCTCGCTGGACAAGGGGCGCTTCCTCCTCACCGTGCGCAACCCGCCGCGGCCGGGCGCCACGCCGATCGCCTTCAAGCCGGTGCTGCTCGGGTTGTCCGGAGAAAGGAACGACGTGCCAGACGAGGTGATCGAGGACTTCAAGCGCCGCGCGGGGGTGACGCCATGAGCCGCGCCGCGTACCTGTCGCTGGCGCTCTTCTGCGCGAACGCCTGGGCCCAGTACCAGCCGGCGGATCAAGGGCAACGCCCTCAGGGCCAGCAGATCCTGCCCGAGCAGTTCCTGCGCGGCTTCGATCCGATCACCGTCTACTTCTCCTCGGATCAGGTGGGCGACAAGGCCAACGCCGACGATGGGGCGAAGCGGCTCAAGCTCGTCCCCGAGTGGCCGGGCGGCTACGTGTGGCTGGACCGGCGCACGCTGCAGTTCCGACCGGCGGAGCCGTGGCCCGCGCTGGCGCGCTTCCAGGTGGACGCGGCGGGAACCCGGCGGATCCTCACCACGATGATGTCGGCGCCCTCGGCGATGTCGCCCGGGCCGGGCACGGAGGGCTTACGCCCCTTCCGCGTGCTGACGCTCACCTTTCCACAGGCGTACCCGGCGGCGTCCCTGAAGAAGATGCTGTCGCTCGAGCTGCGCGATCTCCCGGGGCTGGGCGACTCGCCGGCCCGCAAGCTGACCCAATGGGCGCTCGCCCCGCTGCCGCGCGCCACGCACCGCGATCCCGCCACCTGGAGCATCACGCTGGACGAGGAGGTGCCCGAGGGGAAGCAGCTCGTCGTCGGCCTGTCCCTCGCCCTGGGCAGTGAAGGCACGTCGCTGTGGCAGGCGCGCGTCTCCACCCGCACGCCCTTCAGCCTCTCCTCGGTGCGCTGCGGCAGCTCCGAGTTCCCGCTGATCGGCGGCGCGTCCACGCCAAAGGACCTCGCGCTGTCCTGCGGCAACCGCGGAGACCTGCCGCAGCTCGTCTTCACCGCGCCGGTGGCGGATCTCACGCTGACCTCGCTGCGCAAGCTGGTGCGGCTCGAGCCGGCCGTGCCGGACCTGCGCTTCCAGGTGTACGGCAGCCGGGTGCAGCTCATCGGCCGCTTCGTGCCCGACACGCTGTACCGCCTCGCGCTCGCC
Source organism: Myxococcota bacterium (assembly GCA_040752975.1). Taxonomy (GTDB): domain Bacteria; phylum Myxococcota; class Myxococcia; order Myxococcales; family Myxococcaceae; genus JADLDB01. Next base: position 30,743 of record JBFMHF010000017.1, on the reverse strand, counting down.
AGCGCGCCCATTCGCGACGACGCCCAGCGCCCGCTGCGCGAGGTGAAGCCTGCTGACGTCTTCTTCCACCTCGGGTGGCGCTCGCCGTTCCTGGCGTGGCAGCAGGGCACGGCGATCCTCGAGGCGAACGGTCCGCGCACCCTGCCTCTGCGCGGCTACGGCGAGCCCAGGGCGGACGTGCGGATCTTCCGCGTCGATCCGCTGCACGCGGGGCTGTGGCCCTTCCCCTCGGCGCCGGTGGTGATCGACGAGGAGTCCGCGCCGCCCTTCCCCGGTGAAGAGCCGGGCACCAACGTCCGGGTGCCGGGCTACATCGACGCGAGCGAGCTGGGCCAGCACGTGCGTCTCCTCGGCAGTCCGCTGGTGTCGCGGCTCGTCGAGCTCCCGCTGGGTGAGAAGTCGGGCGCCACCACCTTCGGCCTGGACTTGAGGCCGTTGCTGGATCCGGTGGTCGGGGCCAACCGGCCGGGCACCTACCTCGTGGGCCTGCGCCGCCTCACCGGGAAGCCGGAGCGCGCCTTCATGCGCGTACAGGTGACGAACCTCTCCATCACCTCGGTGGATGAGACGGGTCGCGCGGTGATGTACGTGCGCGCGCTCGACTCCGGCGAGCCGGTGCGCGGCGCGGTGGTGAAGCTGGAGGGCCGCTGCTGCAAGGACGACCGCCCCGTCACCGCCACCCAGACGACCGACGGCGAGGGGCGTGTCTCCTTCACTCCGTTGGGCTGGAACTCGCTCACCCGTGTCTCGGTGACGAACGGCGAGGACGTGCTGGTGCTCGACCCCCGCGAGCGGCTGCCGTCCTTCGCGAACAACCACTGGTCCTCCTCGGACTCGTGGCTGTCGTGGCTGCTGCAGGCCAACGCGCCCGCGCCGGTCAACGACACCACCTTGGCCTTCGTCTTCACCGAGCGGCCCATCTACCGGCCTGGAGAGAGTGTCTTCATCAAGGCCTTCGTCCGCAGCAAGACCGGCGGCGCGCTCGCGGTGCCAGTGGAGCTCAAGCGCTTCGGGCTGCAGGTGGTGGGACCCGACGGCCAGGTCTGGCCGGTGACGGTGAAGCAGTCGCCGCTGGGTGGCCTGGAGGCGACCTTCAAGGAAGACGAGCTGCCCACCGGTGACTTCACGGTGCGGCTCTACGACAAGACCCCCGAGAACTACCTCGCCAGCCGAAGCTTCAAGATCGAGGCCTACCGGATCCCCACCTTCGAGGTGCAGCTCACCGGCCCTTCCCGCGTGCGCAACGACGGCCCGTTCAAGGTGAAGGCGGTGGCCCGCTACTACGCGGGCGGCAACGTGGCGAACCAGCCGATCGCCTGGACCGTCACCCAGCGCCCCTGGGACTGGGCGCCGCGCGGAATGAAGGGCTTCCTCTTCGCCTCCTCCACGCAGTTCGCGCGCAACACCGCACAATCCTCGCCGGGCATCACCAGCCAGCAGGGCGAGCTGGACGACAGCGGCGCGGCAGAGCTCACGGTGAATCCGCAGCTCGATCTCGACGGTTCCGCGCGCGTCTACCGCTTCGAGGCGACGGTGACGGGCCCCGACGAGCAGCCGGTGACGACGTCCACCGAGGTGAAGGCGCTGCCTTCCTTCGTGATGGGCCTCAAGATCCCCCGTTACCTGGAGAAGGCCACGGAGCTGACGCCTGAAGTCGTCGCCGTGGGCGTGGACGAGAAGCCGGTGAAGGGCCAGGAGATCCGCCTCCGCCTCTTCCGCCGTGTCTGGCACTCCACGCTGCGCGAGACGTCCTTCGCCACCGGCGAGGCGAAGTACCAGACGGAGCAGGAGGACGTGCAGGTCGCGGAGAAGACGATCACCACTGGCGCGGCGGCGGAGGCGCACGCCTTCCCCATCAAGGACTCCGGCGTGTACGTGGTGGAGCTCTTCGCTCGCGACAAGCTGGGCCGGGTGCAGACGCTGTCCGCCGATCTCTACGTGGGCGGCGGCACTCCGCAGGCCTGGCAGAAGTCCCGCGAAGGACTCTTCGAGCTCAAGCCCGACAAGCCGTCGTACGCTCCCGGCGAGACGGCGCACGTGGTGGTGCAGTCCCCCTTCCTCACCGCGCGCGCGCTGGTGGTGATCGAGGAGCCCCAGGGCAACCGCTACCTCTGGAAAGACGTCAGCGGCTCCCGCGCGGTCATCGACGTGCCGGTGGGCGAGCGCTTCGTGCCCAACCTCCCGGTGCACGTGGTGCTGATGCGCGGCCGGCTGGGCGAAGGAAAGGCCGACGACGCGCGGTACAAGCCGGCCACGGTGGCCTCCAGCGTCGATCTCCAGGTGGAGCCGACGAAGAACACCGTCCTCGTCAACGTGCAGCACCCCGAGCAGGCGCGGCCCGGCACGAAACACGACTTCACCATCACGCTGACCGACGATCAGAAGAGGCCGGTGGGGGGCGAGGTGACGCTGTGGCTGGTGGACGAGGCGGTGCTGTCGCTGGCGAAGGAAGGGCCGCTCGATCCGCTCACCGGGCTCATCAAGCGCAACCAGCGCTCCGTCTCGATCCGCGACACGCGCAACCTGGTGCTGGGGCGGGTGGCGGAACTGGAAGAAGAGCCCGGTGGAGACGGCGGGGAGGAAGAGGAGTCTGCGAAGAGCGGCAAGCGGCAGGTCCGCAAGGACTTCAAGACGGTGCCGTACTACCAGGCGACTCTGACGGTCCCGCCGAGCGGCAAGCTGGTGGTGCCGGTGCAACTCTCCGACGATCTGACGACCTTCCGCGTGCGCGCGGTAGCGGTTTCCGGGCCAACGCGCTTCGGCTACAAGCAGAGTTCGCTCAAGGTGCGGCTCCCGGTGCTGGTGCAGCCGCAGCTCCCCCGCTTCGTACGCATGGGCGATCGCTTCTGGCCGGGCGCGGTGGCGCGGCTGGTGGAAGGGGCGGAGGGCGCGGGCTCCGTGGAGATCGCGATCGCCGGCGCGATCGACGGCAAGGCGAAGTCGCAGGAGAAGATCGAGCTCAAGGCGAACAAGGCGCTGTCGGTGCTGACGCCAGTGACGGTGAAGTCGGTCGCCACCACGAAGCCGCAGAGCCTCACCGTGCGGGTGGACGTGACGCGCCTGTCGGACAAGGCCGGCGACGCCTTCGAGGTGCAGCTGCCGCTCCTGCCCGATCGCCGCGAGGAGAAGACGGCGTTCTTCACCACGCTGCAGCCGGGGTCCACGACGCTCAAGGACTTCCCCGAGAAGCCGCGGGCGGGCACCGCGACGCAGACGCTCACCTTCAGCGCGCAGCCGGGGTTGCTCGAGCTCGCCTCGGGCCTCGAGTACCTGTCGGCCTACCCCCACGGGTGCCTCGAGCAGCGCATGAGCCAGGTGTCACCCGATCTCGCGCTCGGCGGGCTCTTGAAGAAGCTGGAGCTGGACACGCGCTTCACGCCGCAGATCCAGGCGTCGACGAAGCGGATCCTCGAGGAGCTCAAGCAGCACCAGGACGAGGCCGGCTTCTTCAGCTACTGGCCCGGCGCGAAGGGAGACGTCGCGCTCACCGCGCAGGGCGTGGAGTTCATGGCCGCGGCGAAGAAGGCGGGGCTGCCCGTGGACGCGGCGGTGCAGCAGAAGGCCGTCGATGCCTTGAAGCGCGTACTGCGCACCGACTTCACCGGCCTGTGGGCGGACTACCGGTACAACCAGCAGACCTCGGCCCTGCGGGCGCTGGGGCGCGTGGGGCAGCTGGACGAGAACTACCTGGTCGAGCTGTTCGCGCAGCGGAAGAAGATGGACACCGTCAGCCTCGCGGATCTCACCAGCGCGATGAGCGAGAAGCCGTCCACCTTCACCTCCAACCTGAAGACGCTCGAGGAGGAGTTGTGGGACTCGGTCGTCTTCAAGCTGGTGAAGGGCGAGAAGGTGTTCGACGGGATCCGCGGAGATCGCTCGGCGTGGAGCGGGCTGTACCTGGGCTCGAGCGCGGCCACCACCGCCGCGGTGTGGGAGGCGCTGTTGCGCGTCGATCCGAAGGACGAGCGCCACGTGCTCTTGCGCGACGCCCTGGTGTCCCGCGGCTCGGCCACGTACGGCTTCGGCACCACGCACGACAACCGGCGGGCCATCGCGGCGATGGGCGTGTACCTGGAGAAGTCGTCCACGCCGCAGCCGAAGACGAGCATCGACGTGAAGACGCTGGGCAGCCTCACCCTGGACGAAACGAAGAAGGCCGCGCGGCGGGTCAGCGCCAACGACACGCCGCTCACGGTGACGGTGGCGGGCGGGCCGGTGGGAGTGCGGGTGCAGCAGGTGTACCTGCCAGCGAGCCCGGGCGATCTCGTCGAGGCGAAGAAGCAGGGCCTCATCGTCTCGCGTTCCCTCACCTGGCTGCACTCGGACGGCTCCGCGGCGACGCACCACGAGGACAAGGCCGGTACGGCGCTCTCGGTGCCTCAAGGTGAGGTGCTGGAGGTGCACGCGCGCCTGGTGAACGACGCGCCCCGACACCACGTCGCCCTGGTGGTGCCCTTCGCGGCGGGGCTGGAGCCGCTCAACCCCAACCTGGAGACGAGCGGGAGTGACGCGCGGCCCTCGCAGGCGGACTCGTTGAACGCGACGTACGTGCAGCGCCTCGACTCGGAGGTGCGCTACTACTTCACGGAGCTGCCCGCCGGGACCTTCACCTTCCACTTCCGCGTGCGCGCGTCGAGCGAGGGCAGCTTCGTCCACCCGCCGCCATGGGCCGAGCTGATGTACCGGGAAGAAGTCCGCGGCCGCGGCGCGGGTATGCGGGTGATCGTCACCGGGGCGCACGAGAAGTGAAGCGGAAGGAGAAATCCCCTCTCCGCCCAGCGGGGGAGAGGATCAGGGGCAGGAAGAGGCGACTCTCCTTCGTCGCGCTCCTCCTCTGCGCGGGAGCCGCTGCGGTCTTCCTCCATTCCCTCGACCCGACGCTCCACGCACCCACGCCCTCGCACCTGATCCTCGATCGCGCCGGCCGCTTCCTGGGCGAGGTCCCCGGGACGCACGAGGCGTGGGGCTTCTGGCCGCTCCCTCAGGCGATCCCCGAGAAGATCGTCATCACCACGCTGGAGACGGAGGACCGCTTCTTCAACGAGCACCCGGGCGTGCACCTCCCTTCCGTGGCCCGCGCCGCCTGGCAGAACGTGCGCAACCGGAAGGTGATCTCCGGGGCGTCCACCATCCCGATGCAGGTGGCGCGGCTGCAACATCCCCGGCCCCGCTCGCTCTTCGCCAAGGTACGCGAGGCCGCCGAGGCCCTGCTGCTGGTCCATGAGAACGGGCGCGCGGCGGTGCTGCGGCAGTACCTCACCATCGCGCCGTACGGGAACCGCTGTCACGGCGTGGTGCGCGCAGCGCGCCTCTATTTCGACAAGCCGGTGGAGGATCTCTCCTGGCTCCAGGCGGCCTACCTCGCGGCGTTGCCGCAGCAGCCCGGGCGCATGACGCCGTGGACGAAGGACGGCCACGCGCTGGCGCTCTCCCGCGCCCGGCGGATCCTCACCCAGTTGCACGATCGCGGGATCATCTCGGACGAGGAGCTGCGCATCGCGCAGTCCTCCGACCTCCACGTCGTCCCGCAGCCGCGGCGCGCGCCCGAGACGCTGCACGCCGTGCTGGCGCTCCAGGCCCAGCTGGCGAAGGAGCCCGGCTTCATCCACCACGCCACGCTGGACCTCGACATACAGCGCGTGACGCACGGCGCCCTCACCGAGAACCTGGCCCGGCTGCGCGCGCAGGGCGCGGGAAACACCGCCGGGCTGGTGGTGGATCTCCCCACGGGCGAGGTGCTGGCCTACGTGGGGAGCGCTGACTACTTCGACGTGGGCGCCCACGGGGCGATCGACTTCGTGCAGACGAAGCGATCCCCTGGCTCCAGCCTCAAGCCCTTCATCTACGGGATGGCGCTGGAGCGGGGCAGCCACACCGCGGCGACGGAGCTCGCGGACACGCCGGTGGCCTTCGAGCTGCCCGGCGGCGGCCTGTACCTGCCGGAGAACATCACCCACACCTGGGCCGGGCCGATGCTGCTCAAGCAGGCGCTGGGCAACTCACGAAACATCCCCGCGCTGCGGGTGCTGTCGGAGCTCGGCGTCGATCAAGCGCTGGCGCGCTTCGAGCGGGGCGGCGTGGCGGGCGTCAGCTACGAGCCGGATGCGTATGGCCTCGCGCTGGCGATCGGCGCGCTGCACGTGACGCCCTGGGAGCTGGCCACGCTGTACACGGCGCTGGCGAACCGCGGAGAGACGATTCCCCTGAAGCTGTCCCGGAGCGCCGAGTCACCAGCCGGAGCGCGCATCCTCTCCACCGACGCGGCGATGCTGACGGCCCGGCTGCTCGCAGATCCGGAGGCGCGGCGCCCCGCCTTCCCACCCAACGGCCCGCTGGACTTCGACTACGCGGTGGGCATCAAGACGGGCACCAGCCAGGGCTACCGTGACGCGTGGGCGGCGGCCTTCAGCGACCGGCTGCTGATTGTCACCTGGGTGGGCAACCACGACTGGCGGCGCATGCACCTCGCGTCGGGCGGCGCGGCCGCGGCTCCGGCGTTGCACCGGGTGATGGACGAGGTGATGCCGACGCGCTCCCCGCACCTGGCCTTTGCGCTGGAGTTTCCCCTTCCGCCGCACGCCACCCAGATGGAGGTGTGCGCGCTCTCCGGCAGACGGCCCGGCCCCGGCTGCACGCACGTACGCCGGGAGACCTTCCTCAAGGGCACGGAGCCCACCGAGAGCTGCCCCTTCCACGTCGAGGTCGCGCTGGACGTGCGCAACGGCCTGCGGGCGGGCCCTTCGTGCCCGGCGCGCTTCGTGGTGAAGCGGCCCCTGCTGGCCCTGCCGGAGCAGTACGCGGCCTGGGCGCGATCGCAGCGGCTCACCGTCGCGCCCACGGTCTCCTCGCCCCTCTGCCCCGGGGACGTCATCGCGGAGCCGAAGCTGGCCGTCACCGAGCCCCGGCCGCGCTCCCGCTACCTCATCGATCCCAACACGCCGCCCGAGCTGAACACCGTGCGCTTCGCCGCCAGCGTCACGCCCGCCGACGAGGAGATCATCTGGCTGGTGGACGACACGCCGGTGGCGAAGGTGGGCTACCCGCACGAGCTGCGCTGGTCGCTGGCCCCGGGGCAGCACGTCATTCGCGCGCGACTGGCGAGATCCGCCGTGGCCAGCGCGCCCATCACCGTCACCGTGGACGACTGACCCCCAGGCGATGAGGATGAGCCCATGGCCCGCCGCCGCGTGGCTTCCCTGACAGCGCTCACTTCGGGCCTGTGCTTCCTCGCCGCGGTGGCGCTGGGCGCGGTCACCCTCGTGCGAGAGCGCCGCCTCCGCGGGACAGAAGCGCCTGTGCCGGGCTAAGTCCTCTCTCGGCCGTTCCCGGGAGGTTCCACGTGCGTCTCACCCTGCCCTTCGTCGCTGGCCTCGCCGCTGGCCTGCTGCTCACCCTCGGCGCGTCGTGCGGGGGCTCCACGCTGCCGTGCGACTCGACGTCCTGCAGCGGCTGCTGCGACAGCGCCGGGCAATGCCTCCAGGGCACCAGCCTGAACGCGTGCGGCCAGAGCGGTGAGGCATGCCGCGTCTGCGGCACCGGCGAAGTCTGCCAGTTCAACGCGTGTCGCTCCGGCAGCGGAGGAGGCTCGGGCGGCGGCGGTGGCGGCTCGGGCGGCGGAGGAGGCGGTGGAGTGGGCGGCGGCGCAGCAGGCGGGGGCTCCGGGGGAGGCGCCACGGGAGGAGGAGGTGGCGGCGCCGTGGGCGGTGGCGGTGGCGGCTCGGTGGGCGGCGGCTCGGGCGGTGGCGGTGGCGGCCCGGCTGGTGGCGGCGCGGGCGGAGGCCTCGGAGGTGGACTGGGGGGCGGCGTCGGTGGCGGCGCGGGCGGAGGCGGCGGCACCGTCGTCACCGTCACCACCGGCAACTGCGGCACCGTGCAGGCCTGCAGCGGCAACCTCATCGGCACCTGGTTCTACACGCAGGCGTGCGCGGATGATCCGCTGGCGGACTACCGCCAGTATTGCCAGACGATCAGCACGGTCAGCTCCAACACCACCCTGTCCGGGGAGATCACCTTCACCAACGGGACCTTCACCCGTCGGGTGACGACGAACTTCACCACCACCGTCAACCTGCCCGCGGCCTGCGCGGCGCTGGGGTGCTCGGCGATCGAGTCGCTGCTTCGCAACACGGTCCCCACCGCCACCTGCGTCGCGGCGGGTCAGGGCTGCAACTGCACCTTGACGGGATCCAGCACGCTCAACGAGTCGGGGACCTACACGGTGCAGGGTGGCGTCATCACCACCACCACCAGCGGCGGCATGGGCAGGCGCTTCGACTCCTGCGTCTCGGCGAGCCCCAACGGAGACGTCCTCAAGCTCCGCGAGAGCACCGCCGCGCCCGTCGAGCGTGGCACCACGACGTTGATGAAGCTGTAGCCGACTTCAGGCCGCGTCGGCGTCAGGTGACAACAGGCCCTCCGACGCGAGCCGCGCCTCACGGGCCGCCTTGAGCGGCTCCCACGAGTCGAAGGACAAGAGCTCGTCGCGCGAGACGATCCACCAGCCGGACTCCTCGATGGAGAGCAGCACGCCCACGTTGGGCTGCGACGCGAGGCGCACCGCGTCCACCAGCCGGGTATTGCCCAGCACCTGCACCACGCCCATGCGCGGCAGGAGGCCCACCGGCGCGTCGGGGCTGCGCGCCACCACCCGCAGCACCGCGTCACCTCGCACCACGCCGCGCAGCGGCTCGCCCGGCACCATCACCACCACGAAGCTGAGGTTGCCCGCGCGCACCATGTCGGCCACGACGCGCAGCGGAGTGGACTCCAACACCTGCGCCGTCTTCTGGCGCGGCAAGTCTCGGACCTCGAACGTCTCCAGCATCGAGGCCGTGGCTGAGCAGAATCGATGCCGCGGCTTTCCGCTTGAAATCCCGGGGCATTCTCCCCGCGGTGGCTTTCAGTTCCGCCGCTGCATTGCAGAGTTGAAAGGTGTCACTCCTCGCGTGCCACCACACCCGACACCGCCGCCAATACCTTCGTGAGCTGGCTGGGCGCGAGCGTCCCTTTCTTCGCGAGGCCGTACTGCTCGCTCACCTCGGGCTCGGACGGATCCGTGAAGACCTTCAGGCCGACCTTCTTCTTCGTCACCTCGGCGTAGACGATCGCGTCCACCGGCACCGACTCGCCCTTCTTCGGCGTGACACACGTGAACTCGCGGCACAGCGTCTTCGTCAGCTGTGCGCGCACCTTCTTCGCCTTCTTTCCCGGCACCTGCAGGTTGATGCGGGGGCTCGAAGCGAGGGCGGGCGCAGCGCTCAGCACACAGACGACAGCCAGGGCTTTGATCATGGCGGCGGGCCGTGTGCAGCCCCGGGGCCAACCTCAACCCCGCGACTTCCGCGCAGCGGGCGCGGCGGCGGCTGGAGCCCTGACACGCCGTTGGTGTGCGCAGGCGGCACAGGGCCTTTACGTTTGTCGAGCCGCCTTACGAGAAGGCGATCGCGCGGACCTCGTCGGGCGTGGCGCGATCGGTGCGGAGCAACCCGGTGGGCGCGCGGCGCGACAGCACCCGCCGGGCGGCCCGCACGTCGGTGTCGCCGCCGAAGCCAGCCGACTTCGAGAGAGACGTGGTGACGCTCCAGAGCAGCGCGGCGCGATCCGTCCAGTCCTTGAAGGCGTGCTCTCCGCGGGCGTCCCCGGCCAGCTCCACCAGCGCGGTCTTGAGCTCGTCGGTGAGCTGCGTGAGGCGGGCCTTCAAGTCGCCCGGCGCCTCGGCGATCCCCTTCTCCACTTCGGCCAGCAGCATCTCGTGGCCGGCCTCCTTCTTGATGGCGCGGAAGGAGTCCAGCACCAGGATGTTGGTGGTGCCTTCCCAGATCGGCAGCACGTGCACGTCGCGCAGCACGCGGGCCATCGGCCAGTCCTCGATGTAGCCGTTGCCGGCGAGGCACTCGACGCCTTCCTGCACCACCTCCACCGCGCGCTTGCCCAGCCAGTACTTGAGCAACGGCGTCATCATCCGCAGCGTGCGGCGCTCCTCTTCCGACGCCTTCTTCGTCTCGGTCTTGTCCATCAGCTCCACGCCGCGGAAGGCCCAGTTGAGCGCCACGCGCTGCTCGCAGGCCATGTCCATCAGCACCTCGGACATCAGCGGGTGCTGAATGACGGGCTTCTTGAAGGCCACGCGCGTCTCGGACCAGGCCAGCGCCTCCACCACCGCGCGGCGCATGCCGCTCACCGAGGCCACCGAGTTGTACAGCCGCGAGAGGTTGAGCATCTCCGCCATCTGGTGGAAGCCCTCGCCCGGGCCGCCGAGGAGGAAGGCCTGCGCGCCGTCCAGCGTGACCTCGCCCGTGGGGAAGCTGCGCTCACCCAGCTTGTCCTTGATCCGATCGATCCGGTAGCCGTTGCGCTTCCCGTTCTCCAGCGTGCGCGGCAGCACGTACAGGCCGAGCCCCTTCGTCCCCGGGCCGGCGCCCTCGGGCCGCGCGAGGATCATGATCACGTCCGCGTCGACGTTGCTGCAGAACCACTTGTCGCCGTAGAGGGTGACCGCCTCGCCCGGCACGCCCTTGCCGCCCTTCGCCACCGTCTTCACCTGGCCGACGTCGCTCCCGCCCTCCTTCTCGGTGAGGAACATGGCGCCGGTGAAGAGCGTGGCGAGGTCGGTCGACGCGAGCCGGGGAATGAAGCGCTCCTTGAGCTCCTTCGTGGCGTACAGGTCGAGGAGGTGCGCCGCGCCGTCCGTCATGCACACCGGGCAGAACATGCCCGCCTCCGCCTGGCCGAAGAGGTAGCCGAGGGCGAAGGTGAGGGACTTGGGCGCATCGCCCCGCTCGGCCGCGAGCGCCGGGTTGTAGGTGGCCGCGACGATGCCGCCGCCGTAGCCCAGCTGCTGCAGCTGCCGGTACGCGGGGTGGTACTCGATCTCGTCGATGCGGTTGCCGGCGCGATCGTGCGTGACGAGCCTGGGGCCGTTGTGATCCGCCACGTGGGCCAGCGCCTGCCCCTCGTTGGCCATGGCGTCGCCCATCTTCTCCAGGCGCGCCTTCCCCTTCTCGTATGCGGGACCCAGGCGCCGGCGGAGGATGCGCGTCAGCGCGGACTCGGAGGTGTACCAGTTGGCTCGGCTCATTTTTTCTCTCCTCGCGCCTCGAGCAGCGCGTCCCACGTCTTGGTCACTTCGGCCTCGCGAGTCAACACCACGCGCACCGCGTCGGCGCCGTACTGCGACTCCACCTCGGCCAGCGAGGCCTGCGGCGCCTTCGCCTTGAGATCCGTCAGGGCCGCCTCGGCCTTCGCGCGCTGCTCGGGCCCCAGTTGGCTCAAGGCTGCCTGGAACTTCTCCACCGCGTCGCCGCCCGTCAGCCGGGCCAGCGTCCGCTCGGTGACGACGGCCGCCACGACCGCCTCGATGCGATCCGCCTCAGCCGCTGACAGCCCCGCGTCCTCCCGCAGCGCCGCCTCGGCCCGCGCCCGCGCGCGCACCTCGTCCTTCACCGCGCCGCCATCTCCGCGCAGTACCGGAGGGAGCGCCTGCAGTCCCCGCTGGTAGCGCAGCCAGGCGTCGAGGGCCGCGTCGCTCAGCCAACCGCCAGCGTCCGTGGGGGCGGCTCCAGCCTCGGCTGGGCCTGCGTCGGCGACCGGTGCCGGCCTCGGGCAACCCGCCAACAACCACACGAGGAGGAGAGAACGCCGCACGGAAGGGACCTTCTTCCGTCGTGATGCGTCATGGCAAGCCTTTGCCGTCGCACTTGCACGCCACCGCCTCTACAATACGGGCCCACCGTTTTTTTCGGGCCCGGTTGGAGGCCGTACACCTTGAAAGTCATCCTCGTCCGACACGGCGATGCCGACGCGGAGATCCCCGAAGGCCTGGAAGACGAAGCGCGGGCGCTGACGACGCGGGCCCGACAGACGCTGCCAGCGCACTTCTCCGGGCTCACCACCCACATCGGCACACCGAAGTTGATCCTCATGAGTCCGCTGGTGCGCGCGGTGCAGACGGCGACGTTGCTGGCGCAGGCCCTGGGGTACGAGGGGCCGGTGAGGACGCACCGCGGGCTGTTCCCCGACGGGCCGGTGGGAGCGATTGAGGCGCTGCTGGCAGAGTACGTGGGCGAGACGGTGGTGCTGGTGGGCCACCAGCCTTCGATGGGGAGCGCGGCGGCGCACTTCCTGGGGCTGCCGTCGTTTCCGAAGCCGGTGAACCCGGGGACGGTCATCGGTATCGAACGACCCGACGAGCACCTCGCCGCCGGCAAGCTGCTCTTCTACGGCGCGCCGGGACAGCCGGTGGCCGATTCGATCTAGAGCGCGTTACCTCCCTGGCATGGACGACGCCGCGTACACCGTTGCCGTGTCGAAGGTCTTCAAGCGCCTGGTGAAGGCGTGCGACGCGGCGGATCCGGACTTCCTCGAGGCCGACGCCACGGGCGACATGGTCACCATCACGGGCGTCAAGTCCGGCGAGAAGGTGGTGGTGAACACCCAGCGCGCGGTGCAGCAGATCTGGGTGGCCGGCAAGGGTGAAGGCGTCCACTTCTCCTCGACCGACGGCGAGAAGTGGCTCGACGACAAGGGCAAGGGCCTCGAGCTGCTGGCGTGGGTGCGCGAGTGCGTGCTGGCGGCGACCGGTCAGCGCATCGAGCCCTGATCAGCCCTTCCCGCGGGCCCAGTTCTGCAGCTTCAGACCTGGCACCCGCCGGAACTCCCGCTCGTTGTCGCTCACCAGCACCGCGTCCAGCGCGAGCGCGTGGGCTGCGATCAGCAGGTCATTCTGGCCGCTCAGCCGGCCGCCCTTCTCCAGCGCGAGCCGAAGGACGGCGTAGTGCCGATCGACCGCGCCTTCGAGCGGAAGCACGGGAATGGCGCCGAGCACCGCGTCGAGCTGGGTCCGCAGCCGGGGAGAGGCGCGTGGCGCTCGGCAGATGACGCTGGCATAGGCCAAAGCATCGGCCAGCCGGCCCCGAATGGCACGTCGTGCCACGTGCCGGTGGCGCCCTGTAGCCGAAAAATTGATCAGCGCTCCGGCTCTCCTACTCTGTGGGCATTCGTCGCACCCACGGAGGACATGCACATGAAGAAGCTGATCGCGATGGTGACTCTCTCGGCGGCGGTGGCGGCGGGCGTGGCGCTGGCGGCACGGCCCCAGCCGAAGCCTTCCGACGCGGAGGTCCAGGCGGCCATCGACGCGCGGCTGCACGAGCTGCTCAAGAAGCTCAACGAGCAGCACCGCTGACGCCAGCCCGACAACACCGCTTCCATTGGAGGGGCCCTGTGCTACGCAAGCGCAGGGCTTTTCTCGTTTTCGAGGGCTTGCATGTCCGACCTGTCGCTCGCCATCGGCGATCGCGTGGTGTACCCGAATCAGGGGCTCTGCACGGTCACCGACATCAAGACCGAGGAGATCGCCGGCCAGCGCCTCACCTTCGTCAGCCTGGTCTTCTCCGAGACGGGCGCCAAGGTGAAGGTGCCGAAGGAGAAGCTGGCGAAGAACGGCGTGCGCCGCGTCTCTACCTCGGACGACGTGAAGAAGGTCTTCGAGTTCCTCAAGTCGGACTCGGAGCGCGCCTCGCTGGACTGGAAGAAGCGCGCCCGCGACAACACCGCGCGGCTGTCCGAAGGCGGCCTGGTGGGCCTGGCCGAGGTGGTGAAGGGCCTGCAGGTGCTGTCCGAGTTGCGTCCCCTGCCCCCCAAGGAGCGCGGCCAGTACAACGATGCGCGCCACCTCTTCGTGGAAGAGCTCGCCGCCGCGCTGGGCATCTCCGAGGCCGACGCGGAGGACTCGCTCGACGTCCTCCTCTTCCCGCCGGGCAAGGAGCGCCCCAAGCGCAGCATCGAGGAGTTCCAGGGCCTGGGCGAAGACGACGAGCTCGGGCTGGGGGAGGATCTCCTCGGCCTCGACGGCGAGTCCAGCGAGTCCGAAGGGGAAGGCGAGAGCGCGGAGGCCGGCGAGGGCGAGGAAGGCGAAGCGGGCGACGAGGAAGGGAAGAAGAAGGCGCCCAAGGGCAAGCCGGAGCCGAAGCCCGCGAAGGAAGCCAAGGCGCCCCCGAAGGGCAAGAAGTCGGTGGTGTCCGACCTCGAGGTGACGGAGCCGCTCGCCACCGCCCTGCCCGCGCTCCCGCTGCCGAAGAAGCGCGGCCGTCCGCCCAAGCCGAAGCCGCCGGAGCCCGCCGAGCCACAGCCGCCCAAGAAGCGCGGCCGGCCCCCCAAGGCGAAGCCTCCCGAGGCAGCGCACCCGCCCCCAAAGGGCAAGGCGAAGGGCAAGGGCAAGTAGCCCGTCACGAGGACCGCCATGATCCGCATCGTCACCCTCGACGAGTTCGACGCGCCCGTCCTCAAGGAGCTGGCGCGCGTGCTGTACCAGACGTTCGGCGTGGGCGCCGAGCACTCCGGCCCCGTCACCGTGCCCCACGGCCAGCAGGAGCCGTACGACGCCAACAAGCTGCTCGACACGCTGCCCCAGGTGCACGCCTTCTCCGACGACAAGGTGCTCTTCCTCACCACGCGCAAGCTGGCCCCGCGCAAGCTGCCCTCGGGGGAAGCGCCCACCACCGGCCTCGCCCGCTACAACGGCCAGCGGGTGGTGGTGACGAGCGCGCACATCAAGAACGTCGCCGAGAACGTGCGCCTCCTGGCCCGCCACGCGATGCAGGAGATCGGCCACGCGTACGGCCTTCACCACTGCCTCGATCCCCGCTGCGCCATGTACGCCCAGTGGACGCCGTCGTACCTCCTGGGTGACGCCATCTTCTGCACCTTCTGCCGCGAGCAGACCGAGGCGAAGATCCGCAGCCTGAAGTCGTGAGCGAAGAGACCGCCGACACGCCGGAAGGTCGCTGGCCGCTCGTCGAGGGCGCCGTCGCGCTGGCCGTGGCGCTGTGGGCCCTGGGCTTCCAGGTGTGGCTGCCTTCCACCCACGTGGCCGAGTCCGACTACCAGGCCGTCGCGCAGGTGCTGGCGAAGGAAGCGCTGCCGGGTGACGTGGTGTTGCTCCACCCCTGGTGGACCGAGCGCGCCCGCATCTACGTGCCCGAAGGCCTCCCCGTCGTCGGCCACCTCTTCAGCGACTCGGACGATCTCGTGCAGCACCCGCGCATCTGGGTCCTCGACCAGCCGCGCCTGCCACGCAACGACGAGGGCGGCTTCGAACAGAAGTTCCTCCCCTCGCGGACGAAGACGGGGGACGCGCGCGACTTCGGGAACCTGCGCCTCACGCTCTTCACCAACGGGCGCTACCGCCCCCTCGCCTTCTCTGCCCGGGCGCTGTTGCCGCAGCTCTCCGTGTACCTGGAGGGGCCGGATGGCTCGCGCCAGAGCTGCCCCTGGACCGGCGCGCTGCACCGCTGCCCCAACGGCAAAGTGGTGGCTGCCGAGTGGCACGAGGTGCACTTCCAGCCGCGGCCGTGCCTGCGCTTCGATCCTCCGGGCGGCGCCACGAAGCTGGTGGTGGAGCTGCCGCCGGTGCCCGCCGCGGACGAGGTGGTGCTGCACACCGGCTACACCTGGGAGCGCGCCGCGTACAAAGACGGCGTGACGGGCAGCGAGGTGGGCCTCGAGGTGAATGGGCGGGTCGCCCCACTCTCTGTCCCGGCCGGCGTCGAGGCGCTCTGGACGGTGCAACAGCCGGGGGCGCCCGAGGGCGCGAAGGTGCGGGCGTGGGTGCAGGCGCAGAATCCCCACGCGCGCGAGCTCTGCCTCGAAGTCTATGGGTACCGGAGGGCGCCCTAAGGTGGGGACGCAGCCGGCAGCGACGTCGGGCGCGAAGGAACCGGGCTCCGGCGCGACGAGTGACGCGCGCCTCGATCGACGGATCGGCTGGGCGCTCTTCGCGGCGGGCTTCATCGCCCTGCTCCTCACCGAGCAGCCGGTGGGCTTCGTGCGCGACGAGTCCGTCTACTTCCACGCCGCCGAGAGCCACGCGCGCTGGTTCCAGCTGCTGCTGTCGTCTCCGTCCCAGGCCTTCACCGACGCCGCCATCGTCCGCGCCTTCGACTTCAACCACGAGCACCCGGCGCTGATGAAAAACCTGTTCGGGCTCTCCTACGTGCTCTTGCACGAGAAGCTGGGGCTCCTGCGCCCGGCCGCGGCCTTCCGCGTGCCCGCCTTCGCCTTCGCCGCGCTGCTGCTGCCGCTCATCTACGCGCTGACCCGGCGCCTCTTCGGCCGAGCCGCAGCGATCTTCGCCGCGGTGTCCTTCTTCCTCGTGCCGCGGCAGTTCTTCAACGCGCACCTGTCGTGCTTCGACGTGCCGGTCGCGACGATGTGGACGCTGGTGGTGTACGCCTTCTTCCGCGCGCAGACAGAGAAGCGGTGGTGGCTCTACACCGGGCTCGCCTTCGGCCTGGCGATCGCCACCAAGCACAACGCCTTCTTCCTGCCGGTGGTGCTGGCCCCCTTCTCGCTGGTGCGCGGCTGGCGGGCCTCGAAGGGCCAGCCGAAGGCACGAGAACTCTTCCTGTGGATCAACGGCGTCTACCTCTTCGCCGGGGTGCTCTTCCTCGCGATGGCGGCGGCGCTGGGGGTGCAGCGGGTGCAGGCGGGCTATGGCGTCCTCAACCCGCAGGTGGCGATCATCCTCGGGGCGGGAGTGGCAGCCGGCGCGCTCACCTGGCAGCTCGGCAAGGAGAACGAAGGCGCCTTCCGCGCCATGGCGCCGCTGGTGGCGATGGCCGCGCTGGGTCCGGTGATCTTCTACCTGCACTGGCCGTACCTCTGGCACGAGCCGGTCAACCGCACCGCGTGGTACCTGGCCTTCCACCTCACCCACAACCACTACGCGTGGTTCTACCTGGGCGAGCTCTTGCGCGGGCCCCCGTTCCCCTTGAGCTACGTGGTGGTGAAGACGGCCCTCACCGTGCCCACGTCCCTCTTCGTGCCGATGGCGCTGGGCTTCGGGTGGGTGTGCTGGCGGACGTGGAAGCGGAAGGTGACGCTGCTGGAGGTGCTGGTGCTGGTGAACGCGGTGGCGTCCATCGCCATCATCAGCCAGCCGCAGGTGCCGCACTTCGGAGGGGTGAAGCACTGGTTCCCCTCGATGCCCTTCCTCGCGGTGCTGGCGGGCGGGGCGCTGGCGCGCGGGGCGTGGGGCCTGGCGCAGTGGCTCGCGCCCCGCTGGAAGGGCGCCACCGAGAGGCGCGTCTTCGTGGCCCTGGCGGTCGCCTGCGCCCTCCCGGCCCTCATCGCCACGGCGCGAATCTACGAGTTCGGTACCAGCGCCTACTCGGAGCTGGCGGGGGGCCTCCCCGGCGCCGCCAGCCTGGGGATGCAGCGGCAGTTCTGGGCCAACAACCTCACCGGCGTGCTGCCGTGGATCAACGCCAACGCGCGGCCGGGCGAGCGGCTGTACCTGCACGAAAACCACGGCGGCCAGGTGCGCGACTACCAGCGCAACGGCATGTTGCGGAGCGATCTCGTCATCGTCGGCTCCCCGGCGGAGGCGGATCTCGTCGCCTACCAGTACCACCAGGAGTTCCGCGAGCACGAGTTCATGACCTGGCAGGCCTTCGGCACCACCCGCCCGGTGTACGGCCTGTACCTCGACGAGACGCCGCAGGTGGTGATCTACCGCCGCCAGCGCTGAGCGCTTCCCTGCGAAATCGGCCTGTGTGAAGGTGCCGCCGATGACGCGCACGGTCCTCATCGCCGCCCTGCTGCTCGCTGGCCTGGGTTGCCCCGAGAAGACGCCGCCAGCCTCCACGAAGCGGGTCACCCTCGAGCGCACCGGGGGCACCACCTTCCGCCTCGTCCCCGGGGAAGGTCAGTACCCGTACTGCCTCGCGTACACGGTGAACATGGCGGGACTGACGCGGCAGCTGACGATGTCGCGGCTCAACGTGTCCTTCGAGTGCCCGGCCGGGCAGCCGATCGGCAAGCACCAGTTCAAGGTGCCGCTGGACGAGGGCCCGGTGAAGGTGCACGTCCTCTTCACCAGCCAGCCGGTCAACGCGGGATCCGTGTCCCAGCAGATCCTGGACGCGGACAACCGGCAGGTGCTCAAGGTGATGAACATGCGGCTGCCGGGGAACGCGGCGATCGAGACCCTGGACTTCCTGCCTGAAGAAGACACGCCGGCCGAGGTAGGCGGGCTGGTGGGCCAGGACGCGGGACCGGCCGCGGCCACGACGGACGCTGGAGGTCCATGAGCCTGCGCGGTGGCGGGCTGCTCGCGCTGGCCGTCTTCGGCCTGGCGAGCGGCTGCAAGACGAACCAGCTGACGACGAAGGGGTGCCTCGAAGACAGGGACTGCGGAGATCCGTCCTCGGCCTACCGCTGCGAGGCGCAGACGGGCGTGTGCTACTGCCGGACCGACGAGGCCTGCCCCGGCGCGCAGTTCTGCAACACGGCGGGCTTCTGCCAGGACCGGAGCGGCTGCGAGAAGAACCTGGACTGCCTCGACCCTTCCCTCTTCTGCGACACCACCAGCGGGCAGTGCCTGGCGCGCGGGCGGTGCACCAGCGATCTCCAGTGCCCGCTGGGCGAAGTGTGTGACACCGCGCGGAGCCAGTGCGTCGAGGGCTGCCGGAAGAACGGCGACTGCCCGGGGACGTCATGCCGGTGTGGAGAGGGGGCGTGCGCCTGCACGGGAACGACCCCCGAGGAACTGGCGCGATGCCCCCTGGGCGTGTGCGACCCGCAGTTCTGCGCCGACGAGAGCTTCTGCCGCTTCGGCGAGCAGTGCGGCGTGCCGCCAGACGCGGGGACGACGCGGGCACAGTGCTACTCGGACTTCGACATCGACGTGCGGCCGTACTGCGCGCGCTGCACCTCGGGCGGCGGCGTCGACACCTGCGGCACCGGCGCCAACTTCTGCATCATCGACACGCGCACCGCGTCGACCTACTGCGGCGCGGACTGCAGCGAGGGGCAGCAGTGCCCGCGGGGCTACGGGTGCCGCGACATCCGCGTCGTCTTCACCCGCTGGCAGTGCAGCGCCACCCAGCCGTGCCCGGGAGATCCTTCCCTGCCTTGCGCGACGGACGAGGAGTGCCAGCGCGGCGGCACGTGCGTGAAGGCCGCGGGCAGCCCCACCGGCTTCTGCGCAGGCCAGTGCCGGCTCCGCGAAGGTTCGTCCTTCGGGTACTGCAGCTGCCAGGTGGACGCGGACTGCCCGCTGGAGTCGTGCAGCGCAGGCGAGTGCACCATCACCCGACGCAAGTGCGTGACGGACGATCAATGCCGCACCATCCGCTGCGTGGACTTCGACGGCGTGGGCGGCTGCCTCATCGGCCAGAACTGCACGCCCACCAACGGGCTCACCTGCGTCGAGGTGCAGTGAGTGATGCGCTGAGAACCACCCACGAAGGCGTCGGCGAACACGCCGCCAGCACGAGGCGGGCCAGCAGGAACCCGCCTGAGAGCGTCGCCACCTGCGGTCACTCCCCTCCCCTGCGCGAGCCCGAGCGCCGGCCCAGCGCGCCTACTTGTACACAGCCTGCGCCTGCACTCCGTACCCCTTCGCCTTCTCATTCTTCGGGAAGGGCAGGTTCGCCGGGTCGATGCCCAGCCGCGGCGCGTAGTTCGCGATGGCGACCGTGCCGCCCTGCTTGTTCAAGCCGAACAGGCCGCGCACGTCATTCATCACCGTCTTCTGGGCCTGCACCCCCGTCGAGTTCGCCGCCTTCAAGTCCACCATCGCCACCGGCACCTCGGGGTCGAAGCTGACGTTGCCCTTCACCGGGTAGTCGAAGTCGTCTTCCAGCGCCCCCACCGTGATGATGAGGTGCTTCGGGTTCGGCCCGAACTTCCCCGTGAAGAAGCCCGCGTCGGGCCGAGCGTCTCCGAACAGCGTCGCGTTGGTGAAGAACAGGTTGTTGGTGAACGACATCTTCGGCATGCGGCCTGTCGGCCAGTCGTGCTGCATCGCCCCGCCCGGGTTGAAGGCGAAGAGGTTGCCTTCCACCTTGAGCTCCTTGCAGCAGTCCGTGTGGTACAGCTCGATCGCCCCCACATTCCCCGACGTCGGGTCCGGGTTGAACGGCCAGTTCAAGATGAACGAGTTGTTCTTCAGGTTCATCGTCTTGACCGTGTTCCCCTTGTAGAGCGCCGGCGACAACTTCATGGGGATGACGTTGTTCAGGAAGAAGTTGTTCTGAATGTCCACCACCACGTCCTTGTCCGCCGGGCTGATGTACGGATCGAACGCCTTGTGCGCCGAGTTGAGGAACACGTTGTCGGCCACCACCAGGTGCTTCGTCACCACCATCGAGAAGCCCAGCAGCGGAATGGTGCGCGAGCTGCCCTTCAAGAGGCTGTTCGTCTTGCTGTCGTACTTGTTCGACGGCGCGGCGTCGAAGACGAAGCCACTGATGACGATTTCGCCCAGCGCCGACTTGGGGCTGAAGGACAGAATCGGATCGGGCCGTCCCTCCGTCGTCACCAACTCGGTGGGGTACTTGAAGGGGTCGCGCTCAGACCAGTCCGCCTTCCAGCCACCCAGCAGCTTCAACGTGGCCTGCGGATTGTTGATGGGCGGCACCTGCCACGTGCCGGCACCCGCGGCGCTCGCCGCGTCTGACTGCACCACCTTCACCGTGCAGGTGTGCTGCCCCTGTGCCAGCAGCTCGCCCACCTTCGCCAGCGCCTTGTGCAGCTTCGCGAACCAAAACGTCGTCTTGTCGTCTGCCTGCTTCTGCGCCGCCTCGGCCGCCGGTGTGTCACGCGGCGCCACCAGCACCACGTAGTCGTCGGCCAGGGCCGGGAGGGAGGACAAGAGGGCGGACAGAAGCAGCAGCGTGCGTGCGAGGTGCATGGCGGCTCCAGGTGAGAGGGGCCACGAAAATACCGCGCTCCGCACCCACACGGGCCTCAAATTGCAGCTCAGGCGGTCGGCCGTCTTGCCCCGGTACACGGCTCGCCCTCAGCTCGGGCCGAATACCTCGAGCCGGCGTGAGGTCGCGCTGGCGGTGGACCTCAGCCGACCGGGAAGATCGCGTCGATCCTCCGCATCACCTCGGGCACGAGCTTCGGCGCCACCTCCAGCGCCTTCATGTTCTCGTGCACCTGCTCGGGCCGGGTGGCGCCGGTGATCACCGTGCTGACGTTCGGGTTCTTGAGGCACCAGGCGAGCGCCAGCTGCGCGCGCGTGCAGCCCAGCTCCTTCGCGATCGGCTCGAGCCGCTTCACCTTCTCGATGTTCTCCTTCGTCACCAGCTTGTCCTTGAGCCAGTCGTACTGCTTCATCCCGAGCCGGCTGTCCTTCGGCACGCCCTGATCGTACTTGCCGGTGAGGAGGCCCGAGGCGAGCGGGCTCCAGATCGTCGAGCCGTAGCCGTACTCCGTCCACAGCGGCGCGTACTCCACCTCGAAGCGCTGCCGGGCCAGCAGCGAGTACTGCGGCTGCTCCATGGTGGGCGGCGTGAGGTGGAGCTCCTTCGCCACCTTGAAGGCCTCCTTCACCTCCAGCGCGCTCCACTCGCTCGTGCCCCAGTAGAAGACCTTCCCCTGCTTCACCAGGATGTCGAAGGCCCGCACCGTCTCCTCGATGGGCGTGTTCGGATCCGGCCGGTGACAGAAGACGAGATCGAGGTAGTCCGTCTGCCAGCGCCTCAACGCCGCGTGCACGCCCTCGATCACGTGCTTGTGCGACAGGCCGTTGTCGTTGGGCCCGTCTCCGCCCCAGAAGATCTTCGACGACAACACCAGCCCCTCGCGGCGCCAGCCCACCTGCTTCAGCACGCGCCCCATCGACCTTTCGGCCTCGCCCTTCGCGTAGGCCTCGGCGCCGTCGAAGAAGTTCACCCCCGCCTCGTACGCCGCCACCATGCAGGCCTTCGTGGCGTCGTCTCCCACCTGACCGCCGTACGTCACCCAACTGCCCAGCGACAGCTCGCTCACCTTGAGCCCTGCGCGTCCCAACCGGCGGTAGTCCATGTGCCCTCCCTCGCGGCCTGCGGAAGTCCGCGCGTTTGTAATCGCTCCCTCTCCAGTCGTCCTTCCAAACCGTCAGGTGCGCGGGTGTGCGCCGACTTCACCGGGGGCCGATGAATCGCGTGTGGCTGCGCGCGTGGCTACAATCAAGTCCAGGCCGGATCAGGCGGGGAAGGCGATGCTGTCGTTGAGCACCAGGTGGAGGCAACTCAAGCGCGCGGCGCGCTACATCCGGGGCTATTTCGACTTCGATCGCAACGGGAACAAGGTGGTCCGCCGCACGGACTTCACCAACTGCACCCGGCCGGTGCTGCTGCTGTACGGCTTCATGTCCACGCGGCGCACCTTCGAGATCCTCGAGCACCGGCTGCGGCGCGATCAGTTCTGCGTGTGGAGCATCAACCTCGGCGGGTGGCGCGACGCCTTCAACACCAACGCCATCGACTCGCTCGCCGAGTACGTGCGCGACAAGGTGGAGCGGCTCTACCAGCGCTACCCCACCATGGGCCCGCTCTCGATCATCGGGCACTCCAAGGGCGGGTTGATCGGCGCGTACTACGTGAAGCGGCTGGGCGGAGATCGCCGCGTGCGCAACCTCGTCACCCTGGCCAGCCCCCACAACGGCTCGCCGTCGGCGTACCTGGGCATCGCCGCGTACGGGCTCGTCTCCCGCAGCATCTGGCAGTTGACGCCCATGTCGCCCTTCATCCGAAGGTTGAAGATGGGCGCCTTCCCGTTGAGCACCCGCCTCACCTCCATCTTCTCCAAGGCGGATCGCGTCAACCCCTTCCCGTCCTGCATCCTGGAGAACCCGCACGACGCGCCCAACCTCCTCAACATCGAGGTCGCCGACGTCGCCCACCGCGAGTTCGTCACCAGCCGCACCGTGTACCACCTGATCCGCCGCGAGCTCTTCACCGGCCTGGGGCTGCCCGTGCCCGCGGAGCCGCGCGCCCGCCGCCTCATCCCCCTGCGCTAACCCCGGAGATCACCTGAGCAGAGCACGCCTCGCTGGTCCCTCGCCCGGATCTCGTCGTCGCTCGTCGGTCACGGGCCCACCAG
Organism: Myxococcota bacterium; assembly: GCA_040752975.1. Taxonomy (GTDB): domain Bacteria; phylum Myxococcota; class Myxococcia; order Myxococcales; family Myxococcaceae; genus JADLDB01. The sequence goes on along the minus strand of JBFMHF010000017.1, from coordinate 7,868 downwards.
CCCGCTCCCTCCTCGCTTCTCGACCTCCGGGCAACGTCCTGCGCGATCCATGCTCCACCCAGGTGAACTCCGGGGTTAAGTGGCGCCGCCCGCGCCTGTTCCGCTAGGACGGCCCCATGCAGCCGTCGAAGTGGGATCTCGTGCTGGGCACGCGTCCCGTCCCCATCCTGGAGCACCTGGTCGCCGAGGTGGCGCGGCTGTTCGCGGCCGACCTCTCCGCCTGGCCCCCGCGCGTGGAGGACTTCGACGAGGCCACCGGGGCTCACGTGAAGGCGCTGCTGGAAGCGTCCCCTCGCCGCCCGGACGCCCGCCTGTACAGGGAGGCCTTCCGCCTCACGCAGCTCGATCTCTCCCGCGAAGTCGAGGCCCTGGACGACTACTGGCGCAACCAGCGCTGGCTCGAGGCCGGGCTCATGGCTAGTGATAAGGCCATGTTGCAGTTCCTCTCGCGCTTCATGGCCGAACAGCTCCTCGCGCTGGGCGAGGCGACCGACGGCCGCATCAACCGTTCGCGTATGCTCGACGTGCTCGATCGCACGCGCACCGCTTTCTTCGCTACAACCGCCCCGTGAACGTCACCCCCGCCCCCGCCGCCCTCGCCCGGCGCCCCGCCAAGCTGCCCCGCCCCAACGACGCGTGTTGGTGCGGCAGCGGCAAGAAGTACAAGAAGTGCCACAGCGAGGACGACACGGACGCGCTGCGCAACGAGAAGAAGCGACTCGAGGCCAACCGGGTGCGCCCGGGGCGCCTGTCCCCCATGCGCACGGTGCCCCCGCACATCCCCCGGCCGGACTACGCCGAGACGGGCGTGCCCGGGCGTGGCTCGGGGAGGCTCTTCCGCACGCCCGAAGAGTTGCCCCGCATGCGCCGCGCCTGCCAGGCCGCCGCGAAGCTGCTCCGCCTCGCCGGAGAGCAGGTGAAGCCCGGCGTCACCACCGACGCCATCGACGCCTTCGTCCACCAGACGACCATCGACATGGGGGGCTACCCCAGCACCCTCAACTACCGCGGCTACAAGAAGTCCCTCTGCACGTCGGTGAACGAGATCATCTGCCACGGCATCCCCGATGATCGCCCGCTGCAGGACGGCGACATCGTCAACCTCGACGTCACCATCTTCCTCGACGGCTTCCACGGCGACACCAACGCCACCTTCCTGGTGGGCAACGTGGACGAGGAGTCGAAGCACCTGGTCCGCGTGACGCAGGAGTGCCTGATGCGGGGCGTCGAGGCGGTGAAGCCAGGGCGCCCCATCTCCGACATCGGCCGCGCCATCGAGACGCACGCGCAGCAGTACGGCTATGGCGTGGTGCGCAGCTACTGCGGCCACGGCATCGGCGACGTCTTCCACTCGGCCCTGCAGATCCCCCACTACTTCGATCCGCGCGCCACCACGAAGATGGAGCCCGGCATGACCTTCACCATCGAGCCGATGATCAGCATGGGCACGTGGGAGGACACCGTGTGGGACGACGGCTGGACCGCGGTGACGAAGGACCTCAAGCGCTCGGCGCAGTTCGAGCACACCGTGCTGGTGACGGACACCGGCGTGGAAATCCTCACCCGCGAGTAGCTGTGCCGCCCTGCCCGCCCGCCGCCTGTGCCTTCCCTGGAAGGCGCGCCTGACGCACACGTCTTCCATGGCCACCCTGGGACTCGGCCTCGCCGCGCTGGGGCGCCCCGGCTACATGACGCTGGGGCACTCAGGCGATCTGCCCGGGACGACCGTGGAGGCGATGGCCGCCCACGCGGCCCGCATGCTGGACGCGGCCTGGGACGCCGGGGTGCGGCACTTCGACGTGGCCCGCAGCTACGGCCGGGGCGAGGAATTCCTCCGTGCCTGGCTGGACGCGCGCCGCCCTGCCGGAGTCACCGTGTCGTCCAAGTGGGGCTACCGCTACACGGCCGGCTGGAAGGCGGACGCGGCGGTGCACGAGGTGAAGGACCATTCGCTCGCCCACCTCGAGGCCCAGTGGGGGGAGTCGCTGGCGGCGCTGGGGCCGTGGCTCGACGTGTACCAGATCCACTCCGCGACCCTGGAGAGCGGCGTCCTGTCCGACGGCGCGGTGCTCGATCGCCTCGCGCGGCTGCGCGACGAAGCGGGCGTGCAGGTGGGCCTCTCCGTCACCGGCGCGCGCCAGGCCGAGGCCATCGACGCTGCGCGCGTCCTCACCCGCGGCGGCCGCCGCCTCTTCGACTGGGTGCAGGCCACCTGGAACGTGCTGGAACCCTCCGCCGGACCGGCGCTGGCCCGCGCGCGCGATGCCGGGCTCGAGGTGATCGTCAAGGAAGGCGTGGCCAACGGGCGGCTCACCGCGCGCGGCGACGTGCCCGACTTCCTCGCGGAGGCGCGGCGACGAGGAGTCAGCCCCGACGCGCTGGCGCTGGCGGTGGCGCTGGCGCAGCCGTGGGCGACGGTGGTGCTGTCGGGCGCGGCGACGCCGGAACAGCTCTCCGGGAACCTCGCGGCGCGAGAGCTCGCGATCGACGCGGGAGACCTCACGCAGTTCGCTCAGCCCCCCGAAGCGTACTGGGCCACCCGCGGACGCTTGCGCTGGACCTGACCTGCCCGACGCGCCAAGAATCCCCACCGGGCTTCTTCGAGGCGGGGTGGGCCATGGCTGATGCACAGGCGAAGCGACGCGTGCTGGTGATCGACGATGATCCGTCGGTGTGCGAGGTGCTCAAGCGCTCGCTCTCGGCCCGGGGCTGGGACGTTCAGGTGGCCACCACCGCCGAGGAGGCAGACGATCTCTCCATCCTGTCCGACTGGGACGCGGTGATGATCGACAAGAACCTCCCCGTCACCACCGGCACGCAGTTCGCCGAGCGGGTGCGCCAGCGGCAGGCCAACGCCGGCATCGTGATGATGACGGCCGAGCCCAAGTCCAGCGTCGATCCCAACCTCTACGACACGTACCTGCCCAAGCCCTTCAAGAACCTCGACGAGCTGGCCGAGGTGGTGGAGCTCGCCGTGGAGCGCCGCCGCATCACCCGGCAGATGGAGGCGATGAAGGAGAAGGTGTCGCAGTACTCGTCGACGCCCACACCGATCCCCTCCAAGCCGCCGTCGTCCTGATCACTCGTCAGACAATCCGTCGACGATCCCCCGCAGCACGGCGTCGTTCTGCTTCGCCTGGGACTCGGTGGCCTTGCGCCGCGCGTCCACGGCCTTCTTCATCTTCTCCGCCTCTTCCTCCATCGCCTTCTGCTGCTCCTCGAGCTCCTTCTGGCGCCGGGCGATCTCCTGCTCCTTGCGATCGAGCTCCTCCTGCCGCCTGCGGGCGGCCTCCTCGAAGGCCTCGTTGCCCTGGTCCACCCGGCGCTTGTCGGCCGCCGCCTTCGAGCAGCTGGCGGGATCCTCGCGGCACTTGAGGCGGTAGTCCTCGGCGCGGGCCTCGGCGGCGTCCAGCTCGGCCTGCAGCTGCGCTTCGGCGGGCGACAGCTTCTTCCCCTTCGGCTGCACCACCTTGCCGCGGCCGCCCTTGAAGCCGGGGTTCTTCACCACCTCCACCGGCTGCTCGTCGCCGGGCCAGGGGAGCGCCTTCAAGTCGCGCACGTCGCGCGTCACCTTCACCTCGTGCTGGGCCTGCTTGAAGGCGGCGCGCTCGGCCTGCCAGAGCGCGATGGACTTCTCCACGTCTTCATACACCTCGCTCAGCTCGCGGGCCGTGGGCGGACGCGGGCGGGCCAGCGGCGGGCGCTCGAACTCGTCCCACGCGGAGGAGACGATCAACAGGCTCAACGCGACCGGCAGCATGCGCCCGACGCTACTCCACCGCCGGGGCTCATCGCGCTCCCCTCGTATCGCGAGTGACCGCAGGCGAAGGGAGACGGTCGTGCAGAAGGACCGCTCCCTCCCAGCAAACCAGGGTCAGGGCTCCGGGCCGTCCATCTTCAGGTTGAAGACGCGGCAGGTGCCTGCATCGCTGGTGGTCGACGGGCAGTTGTCCTCTGGGATGATGGGGCCCCCGACGACGGCCGGCGCCTCGAAGCAGGTGTGGCCCAGCCGGTTGCCGCTCGGGTACTTGGTGGCCGAGTTGGGCGGCCCGCCCCAGAGCTCGGCGAAGATCAGAAAGTCGCCGCCCGTCTGCGTGTTGACGAAGGTGTAGGTGATGCCCTGGCCAAGCTGAGGGTTGGTGATGCGCGTCACGTCGACCCCCTGCATCACGTACAGCTTCGAGTCCTCGAGCGCCTGGGGCTTCGTCTTGTCGGACGCGGTGGCCTTGACGCGCGCACAGTCCACGGCGCTCCCGTCGGCGGCCGTCTTCTTGATGAAGCGCGTCGCGCCCGACTGCGGAGACACCCCCAGGCCCGCCCAGTTGTCCTTGGTGTCCAGGAAGACGCGCACCTGGACGAAGGTCTCCAGAGCGGTGCAGCGCCCCATCACACAGTAGGGGATCGGGCGATCCTCCGTGTAGGCGTTGGCGAGACACGCGGTCTGATCAGCGCACGTGCTGCCGCACTTCATGCAGGTTCCGAAGTACCCGGCGTCCATGTTGCCCAGGCACTGCGTCTGCCCGGCGCAGTCGGGATCGGCGCAGTCGGCCAGGCCGTTGCCGTCGTCGTCCAGCCCGTTGCCGCACGTCTCGCGCTTGGTGTCGCTCCCCGAGCAGCCGGACAGCACGGCCGCGCAGAGCGAAGCCAGGAGGAGTTTGGAGGTCATGGACACTTTCCGGTGCAGCTTCGATCCGACGGCACGCAGGCCTGACCGCCGGTGGTGAGGGAGAGGCAGACGAAGCCCTGGGGGCATTCCTGGCCGGTGCCACAGAAGCGGGCGCAGTAGCCCAGGCCGTCGGGCAGCACCACGCACGTCCCGCCTGCGCACTCGGTGGGCGACGAGCACATCTGGCAATACGGGAAGCCCGCCCGGGCGTTGTTGCAGACGTTGGTGACGCCGTCGCAGAGCTCGCAGGTGCGGCACGCGCTGGTGGCCTGGCAGATCCGCGAGCTGCCCACCACCGGGCCCTCACACTGCCTCGACGTGGCGTTGCAGCGCTGATCGAGAGGGCAGCCGGCGTTGGTGGTGCAGCCGGGCTGGCAGTTGGCGCGCAGGCCCGACGGCGTGCACACCTTGCCCAGGGGGCACTCCGCGTCGGAGCTGCACGAGGGCTTGCATTCCCCGGTGGTGCCTCCGGGCGGCACGGTGCACACCTGGTTGTCGGCGCAGTCGGCGTCGAGGGTGCACTCGTTGACGGGCTCGCAGACGCGATTCACACACCGCAGCCGGGCGTCGCCGCAGTCCGCGTCCTGCACGCACTCGGCCACGCACAGCTTGAGGCGAGGATCGCAGATGGTCCCGAAGGGGCAGATCTGCTGCACCGCCACGCACTTGCCCCGGGCGGGATCGCACCGCTGGGAAAGATCTCCGCAGTCCGAGGTCTGGTTGCAGGTGCGCAGGGAGTCGGGCGTGCAGGCCTGGAAGTTGTTGCAGGTGGCCGGCGAGCCGTTGGGCGTGCGATCGGGCCAGCACTGCTTCTTGCCGTCCTTGTCCTGGCAGGTGGCGCCGCGCGCACAGTCGGCGTTGGTCATGCAGGCCGTGCCACAGAAGCGCCGGTTGAGGGTGGCGTCGAGGACGCAGTTGTCCTCCGCTCCGCCGCACTCGCGGTCGGCGCTGCACGGCTCGCAGAAGGTCTTCAGCGGGCGGCAGGCGCGGATCGACGGATCGCACCACTCGGTCGCCTCGCACTGCGAGTCGGCGGTGCAGCCGGTGATCTCCGTCACGCACAGGCCCGTGTAGTTGTTGCAGTACCGGGGCGGGGCGAAGGGGTCAGCCGGCTTGCAGCTCTCGTCGGACAGGCAGATGCACTGGCGGCGGATCTTGTCGCAGCGCAGGGTGCCGCACTCCGCGTCGACGTTGCAGGCGCGGCCCACGAAGTCGAGGGTGCCCGCGTCCTCGGGTGGGAGGGTGGTGGTGGTGCGGGGACAGGCGCTCAGGGCGGCGGCGAGCGCGAGGAGGACGGCGGGGCGCGACATGGGTTGCGGCATCTAGCCCCAGGGGCCATGGGCAGGCAACGGCCAGGACGACTTTCGGCGGCCCGGGGTGAGACGACGCCCCGTCACAGGCACCGGGGCTCGGTGCTGACGGCGACGGTGCAGCGGCTTTCCCGGCAGACGGGGAGCCCACACCCGCAGCGCACCTGCTCGGGGGGACATTGCCCGTCGCAGCGGACCGTCGAGCAGTCGGGGCCGTCGAGCACATGGATCGCCCCGGTCCCCTGCCCGCAGCAGCCGTCGGGCACGCAGTCCGAGTCGAGGTAGCAGACCCGGCCGCCGTCCGGCTGCGGGGAGTCGACCGTCCCGCAGCCGGTGGCGACGAAGACGCCCGCCAACAGCGCCCAGCGCACGCCTGCCCTACCGGTTCATGCCGCCGAGGAACTCGGCGTTCGACTTGGTGGGCCGCATGTGCTTGAGCACGAACTCCATCGCGTCGATGGGCGTGAAGGGGTGCAGCACCTGGCGCAGCGCGGTGACGCGCACGAGGTCGGCCGGGGTGAGCAGCAGCTCTTCCTTGCGCGTGCCGGACTTGTTGATGTCCATGCACGGGAAGATGCGCTTCTCGAAGAGCTTGCGGTCGAGCACGATCTCCGAGTTCCCGGTGCCCTTGAACTCCTCGAAGATCACCTCGTCCATGCGGCTGCCGGTGTCGATGAGCGCGGTGCCGATGATGGTGAGCGAGCCGCCTTCCTCGATGTTGCGGGCCGCGCCGAAGAAGCGCTTGGGCTTGTGGAGCGCGTTGGCGTCGACACCGCCGGACAGGATCTTTCCCGACGGCGGCACCACCGCGTTGTAGGCGCGCGCCAGGCGGGTGATGGAGTCGAGCAGGATGCACACGTCGTGCTTCTGCTCGGCCAGGCGCTTGGCCTTGTCGATCACCATCTCCGCGACCTGCACGTGGCGCGTGGCCGGCTCATCGAAGGTGGACGAGACGACCTCGCCGCGCACGCTGCGCTGCATGTCCGTCACTTCCTCGGGCCGCTCGTCGACGAGCAGCACGATCAGGTACATGTCGGGGTGGTTCTTGGCGATCGCGTGGGCGATGTTCTGCAGCATCACCGTCTTGCCGGCCTTGGGCGGCGCGACGATCAGGCACCGCTGGCCGAAGCCGATCGGACAGAACATGTCGATGATGCGGGTGGTGTAGTCCGACGAGTCGTGCTCGAGGTGCATCTTCCGCGTCGGGTAGAGCGCGGTGAGGTTGTCGAAGAGGATCCGCTCCTTGACGTCGGCGGAGAAGGGATCGCTGAAGTTGATCTTCTCCACCCGCTGCAGGGCGAAGAAGCGCTCTCCCTCGCGGGGCTGGCGGATCGGCCCGGAGACGGTGTCGCCCGGCCGCAGGTTGAAGCGCCGGACCTGGGACGGCGAGACGTAGATGTCGTCGGGGCTGGGCTGGTAGTCGGAGTCGGCGCTGCGCAAGAAGCCGTAGCCGTCGCTCATCAGCTCCATCACGCCCTCGGCGTGCACCTCGTACCGCTTCTCGGTGACGTTCGAGAGGATCGCGACCAGGAGCTCCTGCTTCTTGAAGCCCTGCGTGCCCTCGATGCCCAGATTGTGGGCCATCTTGGACAGCTCGGTGATCTTCATCCGCTTGAGCTCGACGAGATCGAGCACCTGGAGGTGCTTGTCGTCGGCAGGAGCGGCGGGGGCCTCGGGGGTCTCCTCGGTGGCGGTGACGGCCTCTTCGCCGCGCACGTGCGCCTCCTGGATGTCGTCGTCGCGCACGGCCCGGTTGATCGGCGTCAGCACGGGGCGGGGACGCTCGTTGCCGTCCTCGTCCAGCTCGCGCTCTTCGCGGGCCTCGCGCTCGGCGCGCTCCTCGTCGGACTCGTCAGCCTCCTCTTCCTCGCCGCCCTCCTCGTCCCGCTCTT
>JBFMHF010000016.1:0-69844 GCA_040752975.1 Myxococcota bacterium | reverse complement strand
CTCGCGGGGGTGGGCCCCGCGCCCGTCGCCCTCGCCCCCGCGCTGCCGCGCGAGCGACGAGTACGTCTTCTCTCCCGCGCGCCGGTATGGAATGCGCACCGCCTCCACCGAGCCCTGGGGGTCACGCAGGCGCAGGGAGAACTTGAGCGGCTTGCCGCCCTTCGCCTCCTCGGGCAGCTCGTCGAGCAGCTTGAGGCCCGAGATGATGCGCGCGCGCTCCACCTCGCGCAGCTTGCCCGCCAGCGCCTTCTCTTCGCTCTGCACCTTGCGGAAGACGGCGAGGATTTTCGGCGGCGTGTTGGCCGGCAGGTCGTAGTCCGGGCGCGCGCGAAGCAACAACCGGAAGGGCTTCTCCGCGTCCACCGGATCCTCCACGATGGCCTTGGCGCTCCCCTGCAGCCGGTACACCTCGAGCTGTTGGTCGAGCGTCAAATCGGTGCGCTTCAAGAGCGCGTCGGCCGCGGGGATGACGGCGTCATACTCGAGGTTGCCATACAGCGCCTCGAGCTGGGCCACGGCGGCAGCGGGCGCGGAGCTCACGTCCACCTTCGACGGGGCGGACGCGGCTGGCGCGGGCGGAGGCTTGCTCGCTTCGGTCGCTGCAGGCGCCGGCGCCTCCGATGACGGGGCCTCGGCGGGCGGCTTCTTCTGCTTCGCGGCCTTCGACTTCCCCGCGGGCTTCCCCCAGGCGCCACCACCGGCCACGAGGAGAGTGCATGCCAACATGCACGCGAGAGTTCGCACGGCGCAGCAGGTTAACCGTGATCATGCGCCCCGGACGAGGAAGATGAAGCCCACGTCTACGGTGCAGGTGGGATACGCGCTCAGCCACGCCAGGCTGCTGCCCGGACGGCGGCATTCCTCGAGGCGGGACGGCGCATCGAGATGGAAGACGTGGTGACGTCGCACCTCTTCCCCAGGTTTCAGGCCACCAGAGAATCGACGTCTGCCGCCACCCCTTCGCGTGCACGGACTTCGGTCGGACCTGGTCGGGCCCTCACCTCGCCGCGCCGCTCCCCTGAACTCGCCTGCGGGCGCGCACGCCCAGCGCGAGGAGGAGGAGCGGTGGCCCGCCGACGGCGCTGCAGCCGCCCGCGCCGGACGTGCCCGGGTTGTCCAGCACCACCGCCACCCCCGGGCTGGCTCCCGCGTTGCCCGCCGCGTCACGCGCGATGAGCGTCAGCGTCGCCGGGCCGCTCGGGTGTGCGGCCGAGTTCAACACGACGCTCCAGGGCGCCTCGTTGGCCTCGCCCACCGACACCCCGTCGAGGAGATACTCCACGCGCGTCACCCCCACGTCGTCGTGCGCTGTCGCCTGTAGCGTCACCACGCCCGTCAACGTCGCGTTGGCCTGATGCGAGGCGAGCGCCACCGTCGGCGCGGTCGTGTCTTCTTCCGTCACCTGCGACACCACCGTCACCGTCGCGCTGCCCGCCTTGCCCTGCGCCGTCGCCTGGATGATGTGCGGCCCGCCCAGGCTCGGGCCGGCGGTGAAGACGCCCGACGGGGAAATGGAGCCCCCGCTGGTCACCATCCACGTGAAGCTGGCGGGAGCGGCCAGCGTGCCGCCGAACTGGTCGACGGCCTGAGCGGTGAATTGCCGCGTGCCGCGGGGGAGCACCTGCCCTGCGGACGGCGAGATGGTGATGCCCGAGAAGCTCGCCTGCACCGTCACGCTCACCGTCGAGGCCGCCGCCTGGCCCTGCGCGTCCTTCACCTGCACCTGCAGCACGTAGCTGCCCGCGCGCTGGAAGGTGGCCGTCGTCTGCTTCGCCGCGTTGCTGCCGTTGGGAGAGAAAGTGGCGGGGCCGGGGCCGCTCGCCACCGCCCAGTGGTAGGTGAGCGCCGACTCGGGTTGATCGTCGGCTCCCAGCACCGAGAGCCTGGTGCTCACCCCGTTCACCACCTCCGGGTTCGCGGTCGGCGCCGTCGCCACCCGCGGCGCCGTCGTCCCGCCCGTCACGGAGACGGAGAACGTCGTCAGCCCTGCGCGATCGCCCGAGCTCCCGCCGTTGCCGTTGCACGAGTTGCCCGCGCCGAAGAGGCGCACCGTGCCGGAGTACGGCGGCGCCACCAGCTTGAAGGCGAACGCCGCTCGTCCGCCCGAGAAGGCCTTCGTCCCCGTGTGGTGCACCTCGCCGCTGAAGGCCGTGGTGTCGCCCGCCACGCCCTGGAGCTGCGCGTCCACCACGTCGGCGCTGACGTTCATCCCCGCGCGCACCCCCGCGCCGCCCGTCACCGTCAGCGTGTAGCTGCCCGTCTGTCCTGCCTGCAGCGTCGCCGGCCCGGTGATGGACACCGTCGGCGCACCGCCGCCCGAGTGGCACATGTTGCAGGTCTCCCCCGTCTTCCCCGAGTACCCGACTGCGCCGAGCTGGTTGGCGAAGGCGGATCCGGACAGCAACACGAGGAGACAGCCGGCGAGGCGCATGATCCACCTCAAGAGCAGCCCGCATGCCAGCCAGCCTCACGGTGGAAGTGTGCGGGAAGCGGAGGCGCTTGCCCCTGCGGAGGGGCAAGTGCCCACTGGAGTGATCAGGCGTCGGTGCTCCACCGGAGCGTCCCGGCCGTCCGCGATGGGGCGGGATTGCGAGGGCCTCCAGCAAGCGGTGGCGCTGCGGAAAAGGCCCCAGCCCCTTCGACTCGACGAGTGGTTCACGCGCGGCCGTTCCGCGTGCGCTGAGTGCCGAAGACACAGCCTGGACACTCGGCAGAAGCCCCTGCGCTGGGTGCGCGGTCCGCCGCGTCGGCTGTGGCGGGCTTTGCGTCTGCGGAGGCCCTCCCCGACCGCACTCCACCAACGCAGCTCGTCGGCTGTGCGCGGCACGTCGCGCGCGCGGCCTTCCGGCACCCGGTCGTCCTCTCTGTAGCAGCGTGTCTCACACCCGCGTTCGCGGACTTTCCCGGGTGAAGGTCCCGTGGTCGACTGCCTGCTCGTGCCGTCCCCTTCACCCAGGCCTCCGACTGCGCCCCGCCCCGCGTCCGCGGGCCCCGTCCGCAGCGCCGCGCGCACACGCCCGACGTCAAAGCTGCGGCGCCCGCACAGCACCGGTCTCACCCTGCTGACCGTGGCAGTCCTCGGCGTCGGCCTGTCGCTCGCGCCCGTGCCCGACGAATTCCGCCCGCTGCCCAGGCTGCGCGACCAGCCCCGCGAGACGGTCATCGCCACCCTGTGGCCGAAGGCGCTGACGCCCGCGCCCACGCCGGGCGCTTCCGCCCAGCCGGCGCCGCAGCTCGCCACGGTGACACCTCCGCCCGAGCCGTCGCTCACCGACGTGCCCGACGACGTGGCCACCGCGCCCGCCGTGGACGACGTGGAGCTGGCCTTGTCCCTGCTGCCGGAGCAGGAGCAGAAGGAGGCCCGCAAGCTGGATGCCCTGGCCCGCGCAGTGGGCGCCCAGCACGTGGACATCGAGCAGGGCTGCCGCATCGAGGGCGCCAACGGCTGTGAAGAAGAGGCGCTCGGGCCCTTCTTCAACGCGCTGGCCGAGATGAAGGCCGGCACCCGCGACACGCCCGTGCACGTGGTGCACCTCGGCGACTCGCTCATCGCCTCCGACTACATCACCGGCAAGGCCCGCAAGCGGCTGCAGGCCCGCCACGGCTCGGGCGGCGGAGGCTTCTTCTTCGTCGATCGCCCAACGCCCAACGCCGGCCTCGCCACCCGCACCGGGCGCGCCACCGAGGGCTGGGAGATCGAGCGCCTCACGGATCGCTCGCGCACCGCGGTGCTGGGCCTCACCGGGGTGGCCTTCGCCGCGGGAGACGAGACGCTCAGCACCAGCTTCGACGCCTCCGACGCGCGGCTGGCCGACGTGCTGTACCTGCGACAACCGGGCGGCGGCGTCATCGACGTGCGGGTGGACGGCAAGCTGCTGGCCCAGCTCTCCACCCGGGAGAAGGGCCGGGCCGCCGACATGCTGCGCGTGCCGCTGCCGGAGAACGCGCGCACCCTCACCGTGTCCACGCGCGGCCGCGTCGCGCTGTACGGCGTGGCGATGGAAGAGGCGCACGCCGGGGTGGTGTACGACTCCATCGGGCTGCCAGGCGCCACCGCCGACACCTTCCTCCGCGCGAACGAGGCCGCCTTCGCCTCGCAGCTCGAAGCGAGAGATCCCGCCCTGGTCGTGCTGATGCTGGGCGGCAACGAGGCCTTCGAGCTGGCCCAGAAGCGGCTCACCCCGGAGAAGGCCACCGAGAACTTCCGCGCCCTCATCGAGCGGATCCGCACTGGCGCCCCCGCCGCCGCCTGCTTGCTGGTGAGCCCCATGGCGGCCGGCATCCGCACCGTGTCTGGGGCCATCTCCCCGCGCCCGGGCACGAAGGACATCGCCGAGGCGATCCGCACCGCGGCGCTGGAGAGCGGCTGCGGGTACTGGGACATGTTCACCGCCTTCGGCGGCGACGAGGCCTTCCAGAAGTGGCTGGACAGGGGGCTGATGTCCGACGATCTCTTCCACCCGCGCGCGCTGGGCGGCGACCTCCTCGGCCACCTGCTCGACCTCGCCCTCACTCGCGCGCAGCTGGCGCAGGAGAGCAGCCCCCAGACGCCGGTGCCGGTGACGCGTGGCCAGAGGTTGCAGGTCGATCGCCTCGCGCGCATCTTCTCCAAGCTGGCCCAGCTCTCGAAGGGCGAGCGCGGGCGCGTGGGCATGGTGCAGCTGGGCGCGAGCCACACCTCGGCGCACTTCTTCACCGACGAGGTGCGGCGGCGGCTGGCGGCGCGGTTCGGCGACGCGGGGCGCGGCTTCGTCGCCGCGGGCAAGCCCTCGCGCCGCCTGGAACCTTCGGGCGTGCGGCGCTCCCTCTTCGGCGCCTGGGCGATTCGCGACGCGCGCGAGGGCGGCGACGACACCATCTGGGCGCTGACGGGCGTGCGCGCGGAAGGCCCTCCGCAGTCGCGCCTCGAGTTCACCTTCTGCGCCCGCTGCACCGACCTGTCCCTCAAGTCGCGGCTGCAGCTGTACTACGTCGAGGAGCCCGGCATGGGCGTGATGGACGTGCGCCTCGACGGCAAGACGGTGGCGAGGGTGCCCGAGACACCCGGCGCGCCCGACGCGTCGGCGGCCCCGCGCATGGCCCGGGTGCTGGCGCTCGAGGCCGACGGCGCGATGCACCGCCTCGAGGTGCTGAACCAGGGGCCCGGGCAGGTGAAGGTGCTGGGCGCGGCCGGCGAGCTGGAGCGGCCCGGCGTGGTGTACGACGCCCTCGGCCTGCCCGGCAGCACCGTCTTCACCATCGCCGGGTACGACCGCGACGCGCTCACCACGCAGCTGCAGGCGCGGGGCGCCGACCTCTTCGTCCTCTGGTACGGCACCAACGAGAGCGCGCTGCACGACCTCGATCCGGAGGCGATGAAGCAGGCGTACGCGAAGCTCTTCGTCGCGCTCAAGTCCGCCGCGCCCGACGCCGACTGCCTCCTCATCGCCCCGACGGATCGCATGTCGCGTCAAGACGACAGGACGTGGGCCCCTTCGCCCAGCCAGGACGCGGTGCTGAACGCGCTCGACGACGTGGCGCGCGAGCACGGCTGCGCGCTGTGGAGCGCCCGCAAGGCGATGGGCGGCCCGGGCTCGATGCAGACCTGGCGCGAGCACCAGCCCCGGCTCGCACACCCCGACCACGTGCACCTGACGCCGCGCGGCTACACCGAATTGGCGGACGCCTTCGTCGACGACTTCCTCTCGGCCTACGACGGCACGAGCGACACGGCAGACGCCGGGGAGGGCCGCTGACGTGCTCTTTCACAGCGTCCAGTTTGTCGCGCTGTTGACCGTCACCTTCGCCCTCTACTGGGCGGTGGCGAAGCACAAGGTGGCGCGCCTGTCGGTGCTGCTGGTGGCCAGCGTCGTCTTCTACGCGGCGTGGGACGTGCGGCCGCTGGCCATCTTCGTCTGGTACGCCGCCGTCAACACGGCCTTCACCGCCGGCTTCCGGCGCTGGCAGGGCCCGCGCGCGCGCAAGGCGCTGCTGGCGGTGACGGTGGTGAACCACCTCGCGGTGCTGGGCCTGTACAAGTACGCCGACCTCTTCCTCGCCACCTGGGGCTGGCTGGGCGAGGTGACTGGGAAGTGGACGCCGCCGGCGCTCCTGCACCTGCTGTTGCCCGTCGGCCTGTCCTTCGTCGCCTTCCAGGCCATCAGCTACGCGGTGGACGTCTACCGCGGGCATGTCGAGCCGAAGTACGGCTTCTTCGAGCAGCTCGTCTTCAAGCTCTTCTTCCCGCAATTGGTGGCCGGCCCCATCGTCCGCGCCGACGCGCTGCTGGAGCGCTTCGACATGCAGCCCTGGCTCACCGTCGAAGCGGGGAGCCGCGGCCTGTACCGCATCGCGATGGGCATCGCGAAGAAGCTGCTGGTGGCCGACGTGCTGGCGGTGGGGCTGGTGGACCCGGTCTTCGCCAACCCCGCCAACTACACCTCGGCGGAGTGCGCGGTGGCCGTCTTCGCGTACACGTTTCAGATCTACTTCGACTTCTCCGCGTACTCGGACATCGCCATCGGCGCGGCGGCGCTGTTCGGCTTCCAGCTGCCGGAGAACTTCAACAAGCCGTACCGCGCCACCAGCCTCTTCGACTTCTGGAACCGCTGGCACATCAGCTTCTCCACCTGGCTGCGCGACTACTTCTACATCCCGCTGGGCGGCAACCGCGTCTCGAAGGTGAAGGTGCTGCGCAACCTCTTCCTGGTGATGGCGCTGGGCGGGCTGTGGCACGGGGCCGACTGGAAGTTCCTCCTGTGGGGGGCCATCCACGGGGCGCTGCTCGTCCTCTGGCGCATCTGGTGGTGGGTGGCGGGCAAGCCGACGCGGGCTGCAGCGCTTCGGGCCGCGGCGGGCTTCGTGGTGACGCTCTTCTGCGTGGTGTTCGCCCGCGTGTTTTTCCGGGCCCAGGACATGGCGCACGCCACGGCGATGTTCGAGCAGCTCCTGCGCTTCACGCCCGGCCTCGCCAACGTGTCCAGCCTGGTGTGGGTGATGCTGGCGGGGGCGGTGGTGAGCCACTACGTGCCCGACGGCTTCTGGACGCGGCTGGGCGAGTTCTTCACCTGGATGCCGGCGCCGGTGCGCGCGGTCCTCTTGATTGCGCTGGGCCTCCTCATCCGTCGCGTCGCGTCCATCGAGGCGCAGCCGTACATCTACTTCCAGTTCTAGTAAGCGTCGGCCCGGGATGTTCCTCGAGCGGCTCAGCGTGGAGAATTACCGGGCGCTGCGTCACGCCTCCGTCGCCTTCGACGACACCACCGTCATCATCGGAGAGAATGACAGCGGCCGCACCACGCTGCTGGAGGCGCTCGCCCTCGCCCTCGGCTGGCGGGCGGCCCCCGACGGCTTCTCCTTCGAGCGCTCCGTGCTGCCGCGCGGCGACGGCCGGCACGGGCCCACCCGCGTCATCCTGGAGCTCGTCGAGCCACAGCGCGGTGCGTGGGACGGCGACGACTGGGCGGCGTGGACCCGGCGGCTGAAGAAGGCGCCCCAGCGACGGGTGCGCTTCGAGGTGACGCTCGCGGCGAGCGACTCGGCGCCGCTCAAGGTGTCGTGGCGCTTCGTCGACGCCGCCACCAGCGACGCCTGGGTGGACGACGCCGAGCTGCTGGCCTTCCTGCGCGGCGCCCTGCCCGTCTTCTGGTTGCCCACCGGGATGGTGCTGGATCGCAGCTCGCCGGTGGCCGCCGCCTCCAACGTCGACGTGCTGAAGGAGATCGAGGCCAGCTACCACGAGCTGCTCGAGGCGCGCGTCGAGCCCCTCACCGACGCGGGCCGGAAGCTGGAGCGCGGCTACCGCGCCGCGCAGGAGCTGGCGCGGGAGCTGATGGAGCGGACTGGAGAGAATGAGCCGCCGTCCGCCAGTCCGGTGGAGGCGCTGCGGCGCCAGCGAGATCTCACGCTGACGCTGGAGCACGGCAGCGCCGCGTCGAAGATCGGCCTGCTGCTGCTGGTCGGCGGCCTGTTGCGCGCGTGGACCGGCCGGCCCCGCCAGCTCGGCCGCCCGCTCTTGTTGCTCGAGGCTCCCGAGGCGTACCTGCACCCGATGACGCTGGCCAGCGTGTGGCGGATCATCGAGCGGCTGCGCGGCCAGAAGGTGATCGGCACGCACTCCTCGGTGTTGGTGGGCGCGGCGCCCGTCACCAGCCTGCGCCGCCTGGTGCGCGCGAACGGAGAGGTGTCCACCTTCCAGGTGCCGGTGGGCGGGCTCTCGTCCGAGGACGAGCGCCGCTACACGTACCACCTGCGCAGCCGGAGGGCCGACGCCAGCTTCGGGCGCGTGTGGCTCCTGGTGGAAGGCGAGACGGAGTTCTGGCTGCTACCGGAGCTCGCCCGCGCGCTGGGCTACGACTTCACGCTCGAGGGCATTCACTGCGTGGAGTTCGCCCAGGCCGGGCTGACACCGCTGCTCAAGGTGGTGAAGCACCTCGGCATGGGCTGGCACGTGCTGACCGACGGCGACACCGCCGGGCGCAACTACCTCGAGAGCGCGCGCGCCTTCGTCACGGGGGAAGAGCCACGCCGCCACCTCACGCTCCTGCCCCAGCGCGACCTCGAGAACTGCTTCTGGGCGTCGGGCTACGCCGACTTCTTCAAGCGCGCCGCCGGCGTCACCGGCAAGGTGCGCGAGCGCTCGGCCCCGTCCGTCATCAGCCACGCCATTCGCAAGCACTCCAAGCCAGGCCTCGCGTTGATGCTGCTCGACGAGGTGAACGCGCGCGGGCCGAAGGGCGTGCCGGAGCCTCTGCGCTACGCCATCGAGTCCTGCGTCCGCCAGGCGCGGGGAGAGCCGTCGAACGTCGACACCCCCGCGCTGCGGCAGGAGCGCCCGCCTCGCCGCCGCCGCGCTTGACGTGGGGAGGTCCGCGCCCGAGTCTCCGGCGCCATGGCCACCGAAGAAGAGCTGCGCGCGGAGCTGGAGAAGCTCAAGGCAGAGAACGAGGCGCTCAAGGCCCGCACCAGCAGGGGCGTGTCCTTGAAGGTGTCGGAGAAGGGCGGCGTGTCGGTCTACGGGCTGGGCCGCTTTCCGGTGACGCTCTACAAGGAGCAGTGGACCAAGCTGCTGGACATGGCCGACGACATCCGCCGCTTCATCCAGGAGAACGAGTCGAAGCTGAAGGCGAAGGAATAGCCGGCTTCGCTTGACCAGAGCCGGTGGTGGATCGACAACCTCGGGCCTCGTGTCCCTCTCTGCCCGCGTCCACGGCGAGTCCTTCTCCTTCACCTCGGTGAAGGACGTGCTGGCGCGCGCCAACGAGGTGCGCTCGGGAGATCGCCAGGCCGGGCTGGCCGCCCGCAGCATGCGCGAGCTGGCCGCCGCCAAGCGCGTGCTGGCTGAGCTCACCCTCGAGCAGCTCTACAACGCGCCGTCCGTACCCTACGAGACGGATGAGGTGACGCGCGTGGTGGTGGACGGGCTCGATCAGCAGGCCTACGCGCGCGTGAAGTCGTGGACGGTGGCGCGCCTGCGCGAGTGGATTCTGGACGACCGCACCACGGGGGAAGAGATCGCCGCCGTGTCCCCCGGGCTGACGCCCGAGATGATCGCCGGCGTGGCCAAGCTGATGTCCAACATGGATCTGGTGCTGGCCGGCCGGAAGATCCGCGTGGTGGTGCGGTGCAACAACACCCTGGGGCTCAAGGGGCGCATCTCGAGTCGGCTCCAGCCCAACCACCCCACCGACGACGTGCAGGGCGTGCTGGCGGCGGTGAAGGACGGGCTGTCGTACGGCAACGGCGACGCGGTCATCGGCGTCAACCCCTCGACGGGCGACATTCACGGGACGGTGGACATCCTCACCGCGGTGAAGGACCTGATGCGCCGCTACCGCGTGCCCACGCAGAACTGCGTCTTGTCGCACCTCACCATCCAGATGGAGGCGCTCCGCCGCGGCGCCCCGCTGGACCTCATGTTCCAGTCCATCGCGGGGAGCGAGGGGGCCAACCGGAACTTCGGCGTCAGCGTGCGGCTGCTCGACGAGGCGTATGATCTCGCGCGGCGCGAAGGCACGGCCCAGGGGCCCAACGTCATGTACTTCGAGACCGGCCAGGGCACCGCGCTGTCGGCCAACGCGCACCACGACACGGATCAGGTGACGATGGAGGCGCGCGCGTATGGCCTGGCGCGGCGGTACAAGCCCTTCCTCCTCAACAGCGTGGTGGGCTTCATCGGCCCCGAGTACCTGCGCGACGCGAAGGAGATCACCCGCGCCGGCCTCGAGGATCACTTCATGGGGAAGCTGACCGGCATCTCCATGGGCTGCGACGCCTGCTACACCAACCACGCGGTGTCGGATCAGAACGACCAGGAGAACCTGGAGATGCTGCTCGCCGCGGCGGGGGTGAACTACCTGATGGGCATCCCCATGGGCGACGACGTGATGCTCAACTACCAGACGACGTCGTTCCACAACAACGCGGCGCTGCGAGAGCTGTATGGCTTCAAGCCCGCGCCCGAGTTCGAAGCGTGGCTCGAGCGGATGGGCCTGTGGCGGAATGGCCGCCTCACCGAGCGCGCCGGCGACGCGTCGGTCTTCGAGCGGGAGTTCGGGGCATGAGCCAGGACGAGCTCGCCGCGTTGATCCGCCGCATCGTCACCGAGGTGGTGGGCGAGGTGGAGAAGGGCGTCGCGCCCACGCCCCCTGAGCAGCGCGAGCCTTTGCCGGAGCGCACCTGGGCCCGCGGGCCTGAACACCGGGCGCTGCCCCCGCCACGCAACCCGGAGGCGCTCCAGAAGTTGGTGCAGCTGACGCCGTCGCGCATCGCCACCGGTCGCACCGGCACGCGCTACCTCACCGAGTCGTACCTCGGACTGCGCGCGGACCACGCCATCGCCATCGACGCGGTGGAGAGCCAGGTGCCGGACGGCTGGGCCGAGCAGCAGGGGTGGATTGCGCTGCGCACGCGCGCGAAGGACCACACCGAATACCTGCTCCACCCCGACCTCGGCCGGCGCCTCGACGAGGCGTCGCGCGCGCGGTGTGAGAAAGAGGCCGATCGCGGGGTGGACGTGCAGCTCATCGCCGGCGACGGGCTGTCGGCGGTGGCGCTGCTCGAGAACGGCCCGCCCCTGGTGAAGGCGCTGCAGAGCCACCTCGGCGCGGCGGGGTTCCGGCTCGGCCGGCCGCTGTTCGTCAAGTACGCGCGCATCGGCGTGCAGGACGAAATCGGCGTCATCACCGGCGCGAAGGCGACGGTGATCATCGTGGGAGAGCGCCCTGGGCTCGGCACGGGAGACTCGTTGAGCATCTACACCGCGTTCGGTCCGAAGCTCGGGCAGGACAACGCGGAGAAGGACTGCATCAGCAACGTACGGGAACTGGGGTTCGTGCCCGAGCGCGCGGCGGCGCGGTGCGCGGAGTTGATGAAGAAGACCTTCGCCGCGGGTGGTGGTGGGACGAAGCTGACGGGCGGCGATCCCGCGTTCCGGCCGCACGTGGTGGAGCGGTGATGCGCGCGCTGGTGCCACAGCGACCGCGGTTGCTCACCTGCCGGCAGCTGGAGCAGGTGGAGCCGCAGCTGGCCCAGGCCCTGGGGTTGGACGCGAAGCGTCACGTGTCGGCTGGCTTGGTCACGTGCGATCAAGATGACTCGCTGTACGCGGCGCTCGACCACGCGACGAAGTTCGCCCAGGTGGACGTGGTGTACGCGAAGAGCTTCTACGCCGGCTCCGGGAACGCGTCGGGGCCGACCAGCGGGGAGATCCTGGGCGTGCTGGCGGGGCCGCACCCCGACGAGGTGGCCGAGGGGTTGTGGGCGTTGAGGGAGGCGTTGGCGAAGTCGATCTGCTTCTATGTGCTCGAGGGGACGCAGGGGCCGGCCTTCTTTCCACACGTGATTTCGGAGACGGGGAGGTACCTGGCGCCGCTGGCGGGGATTCGCCCGGGCGAGCCGATGGCGTATTTGATCGCCACGCCCACGGAGGCGCTGATTGGGTTGGACGCGGCGTTGAAGGCCGCGAACGTGAGGCTGACGAAGTTCTTCGGGCCTCCGACGGAGACGAACTTCGCGGGGGGGTACCTCGTGGGCGAGCTGGCCGACGTGCAGGCCGCTGCGAGGGCCTTCACCGAAGTGATTGACACCGTGGTGTCCTCGCCGATGGCCGGGATGGTGCGGCCGATGCGGGAGCGCAGGTAGAGAGGGTGAGTGGCGAAGGCATGGAACGTTTCCTCCTGGTCTGTCTTGGCGGCGCGATTGGCACGGGTGCCCGCTACCTCGTGGGCCTGTGGGCAAGCGAGCGCTTCGGGCAGTCGTTCCCGGTGGGGACGCTGCTGGTGAACCTCGTGGGGTGCTTCTTCATCGGGCTGGTGATGCAGTGGGCGCTCAGCGTGACGAGCTTCCCGCAGACGCTCCGCTACGCACTGACCGCAGGCGTGCTGGGGGGCTTCACCACCTACTCGGCGTACGCCTGGGAGACGACACAGCTGGCGATGACCGGAGCGCGGCTGGTGGCGCTGGTGAACTTCGCTGTGACGACGGTGGGCGGCTTCGTCATGGCGGTGCTGGGTCTGGGGCTCGCGCGTGTCCTCGCTCGGGGCTGAGGCCGCCCGCCCCAAGTGAGGCCGCCCGCCCCAAGTGTCAGACGATTCGTATCTCGCGTATCTCGTACACGT
Source organism: Myxococcota bacterium (assembly GCA_040752975.1). Taxonomy (GTDB): domain Bacteria; phylum Myxococcota; class Myxococcia; order Myxococcales; family Myxococcaceae; genus JADLDB01. The sequence goes on along the minus strand of JBFMHF010000016.1, from coordinate 57,248 downwards.
GCGGCCTGAATGAGCCTGGCGGGAATATGGGGGTACGATCTCCCGCCAGCCACCGCCTCGCCGCTGAGCGAAACTCCTCACAGAAGGCGCGATACAGTGCGCGATAATGCGCACGCGCGCCGGCGTCTGAAGCATGGCACAGGGGACGCGGGGTCCTCTTTCGACGCCAACACGGCTCCGTCGACTGACTTCGGATCGCCTCGACCCCGAGCGGTTGCCCCCGCGGAGCCACGGCTCGTTCCACCTCAGCGACCAGCGCTCGCATGCGGCGCTGGCGCTTCGGCGCATCCTCGGAAGCCCAGTGCGGTAGTGGCTCGAGCTCGAGCGAGACCTTCTCGCTCGCCTCGTCGTCGTAGCGCGACACGGCAGGCTCCACCGCCTCGCCCTTCTGCCGGCGGGAATTCCACCTCTTCGTCCAGTTGTACCAGCGGAAGACCCGCGGCTTCTCGTCTTCCAATTGCTGGACGCAGTGCAACCCCTCCCAGTCGGAAGCGTGAGCGACGAGTCCCTCCTTTACCCCGTGCGCGATGACGTACCGGAGCCGGTCCTCCAACGCGGCTTCATCCAGGATGGGAATGGCCGAGTACCGGCGCTCCCAGAAGCCTCCCCACCAGTGCGGCTCGCAGAGAGGGCCCAGCTTCTTCGAGAGGTTGCCCAACAGGTACTTCATGAACGCCGCGATGCGCTGACCGCGCGCGTGCACAATGAGGTGGAGATGGTTGGAGAGAAAAACATAGGCGTGCAACCGCACGCCGGAGACAGACACCGCCTTGGCCAGAACGCCGCCGCACACCTCGCGGACGAGCGGCGAGGAAGGCGCCATCAGCTTGCGCGCCTGGAAAGTGCGGCAGGTGATGAACCAGGTGTCGTGGGCCTCGAACATGCGAAGAGGATGCGGCATGTCCCGGCACAAGAGCAGGAGTGGTGCCGCGGCGAGGGCCACGAATCTCCTGGGTGTGCGCGCCTGGAACGGCTCGTTGCGCGGACGGACATGGACGCTCCGGTTGTCTCTCGATCCTTGAGAATCCGCCCACACGAATCGCGCCCACACGAATCGTGTGACACCTTTTTTCTCACGAATCGTGTGACACCTTTTTTCCGTCACGAATCGTGTGACACCTTTTTTCTCTTCCGCTTCTCTTCGGTCAGGCCGGTCAGAAGAAGCTTGCGCCCAGCGCGACGCCGGCGATGAAGCCCTGGGGCTGCCGTCCTTCCACCGCGTCCAGCAGCGCCGCGTCCACCGGCTGCCCGTCGTCACGCGTCACGTTCTCCGACGCCAGCCGGAAGGCCCAGCCCAAGAACACCTCCGCCACCAGCCACTTGAGCAGCTGCTGCCGGTACCCCACCATCGGCGCCACCGACAGCGTCGACTTGAGCTGCACGGCCACGTCCCCGGTCGGCTGGGACACCGTCGCGCCCTGGCCCAGCGAGACGAAGGCATCCAACTCCCCGTACAACCCCAGCAGGTCGAGGCCGAACGGGTACACCCGCGCGCCCGGGCTCACCCTCGGTCCCCAGCTGCTGTACCCGGCCGCGAAGGTGAGGCCCACGTAATTGAAGGGGTTCAACCCGATGCGCGCCCCCACGTAGCCCGCGGGCGTCGACAGCCCTCCCATCGCTACCACGTCCAGCCGGCCCCACTCGCGCGGCGGCGGGAGCTTCAGCGTGAAGCCGCTCGGCTTGCCCTCATCGGCCGGCGCCGTCGGCTGCAGCGCACCTTCCGACGCCGCCAGCTCCGCCTGCTGCAACAGCGCCTTCGCCCGAAGCAGCACCGTCTTCACCATCATCCGAGCCGTCTGAATGGACACCTCGGCGCGCTGGAGGTCGACCGCCGCCCGGTCCTTGAGCGCTGGCGGCCGCGTGGTGGACAGCTCGAACACGACGCGGAAGACGTCAGCCTCCACCTCGCTGTGCACCGCCACGATGACGTCGGCCTCGTACTCCGGCACGAGCACGAAGGGCGCCTCGACCGCGACGGCTTCTTCGGCGAAGGCCGAGCGCAGCGCCGAGTCCAGCTGGAAGGGGTGCATGCCCTTGCTGGAGGCGTCCGCGCGCCGCACCGACAGCTTCGGCACACCCTCGGTCTGCGCCAGCGCCGAAGACGCCACGCACACCGCCACGAACGCCACGCAAGACGCGCGCATGCCGCATGGCTCGCACGTCCACCTCCCCCTGACAAGCGCTTCCAGCGCCGCGCGTATGCTAGACGCTCGCCATCCCATGGCCCTCTCCACGCCCGTCCTCGCGCTCCTCCTCGTCGCCGCGCCCGCCGCGCCTGCCTCGCCCGCTGCCGCTCCCGCGCCCGCGCCCGCCAACGAGGTGCTGGACTTCACCGCCCAGGCGAAGCTGCTCTTCCGGGTGGTGGCCTGCGGCGACGACACTCCCCTCCCCGCCCACCTCGACGCCAAAGTCATCGAGGCCCACTGCAAGGAGATGCAGCGCCGCTACGGCGTCTACCGCGAGACGTGGGTGAAGCAGGCCATTCCCTTCCTCGAGGCGTTGAAGCCCGCCGGTCTGCCCACCACCGTCGTCTACCCCTTCGGCGGCGGAGACCTCCTCTCGGCCCTCACCACCTACCCGGACGCGCGCGACATCACCACGATGTCACTCGAGCACGCGGGAGATCCCCGCCGCATCGACACCCTCGACAAGAAGCAGCTCGAACAGTCCCTCGCGCTGTTGCGCCAGACGTCCTCGGGGCTCCTCACGGCCAACGACTCCAAGACGGTCAACCTGATGAAGGGCCAGCGGGGCGATCTCCCCGGGCAGCTCTCCTTCTTCCTCATGGCGCTGGCGGTGCACGGTTTCGAGCCCGTGTCGCTCAAGTACGTGAAGCTCAACCCCGACGGCACGCTGCGCTACCTGACGCGGGGAGACCTCCAGGCGGCCGAAGGCAAGACGGCCGAGTTGCTTCACGCGAAGTGGGTGTCGCCCGACTTCTCTCCGGCCTTCGACAACCTGGAGCTCGTCTTCGTGAAGAAGGGCGGCGATCCAAAGAAGGACGCGCGGGTGCACCGCCACTTCCCGCAGAACCTCGACGACGAGCACTTCGGCAAGGACACCGCGATGCAGGCGTACCTGAATGGCAAGGGGAAGGTGGTGGCGATGACCAAGGCCGCCAGCTACCTGCTGTGGCGCGACGCCTTCTCCACCATCCGGAACTGGCTGCTCGGGCACATGGAGTTCATGGTGTCGGACTCCACCGGCATCCCTCCGAAGTTCGCGAAGGAGGCCGGTTTCGAGCAGGAGGCCTTCGGCACCTTCGAAGAGTCCTTCCTCGGCGCCAGCGCGGTCTACAACGAGGACTTCCGCGCGCTGTGGAAGAAGGCGAAGCCGCTGGGCTTCCGCTACGGCTACCTCGACAAGCAGCTGCACTACCACCTGCTCATCACCCGGCGGCCGGTACCTTCGGGGAGTGGAGGAGCGGACGCAGGCGCTGGACGGAAGTAGCGTCTGACGCCTGGGCATGTGGCTGCACGTCCTCGCCGCGCTGTTGGGCCAGACTCCGGGAGTGGACCTGGAGACGACCACGCCCGCGCGGGAGCTGGTGGCGCACACCCGACCGGAGGAGTACGTCGAGCAGCTGCTGGACGACGGCCGGCACCAGCGCTTCGGCACTGCCCAGGGGCCGGTGCACGTGTGGCGGCCGCGCAGCTACCAGGCGAGCAGCGCCGCGACGGTGGTGTACGTGCACGGCTTCTACACCGACGTGGATCGAGCGATGGAGGAGCACCGCCTCACCCAGCAGTTTCGCGACTCGGGCCGCAACGCCCTCTTCATCGTGCCCGAGGCGCGCAGCTGGCGGAGCGACCCCGTCTTCTGGCCGGACCTCGAGGAGCTGCTGACCACCGTCGAGAGGCGGCTCAAGCTGAAGCGGCCGAAGGGCCCGCTGGTGGTGGTGGGTCACTCCGGTGCGTACAAGACCATCGTCGGCTGGCTGGGCCACCCGAAGCTGGCGCAGGTCATCCTGGTGGACGGGCTGTACGGCAACGACGACGACTACCGCGGGTGGATCTCCGACGGGCACGAGGCCGCGACGCCGCGACAGCTGGTGCTGGTGGGCTTCGACACCCAGCAGCGCGCGGAGTGGTTCGCGAAGCGGCATGGCCAGACGGTGCGCCTCGACACGCTGCCGTGGCTGTACGACGAGCTGCCGGCCTCGGTGAGGAAGGCGCCGGTGCTGGCGGTGCAGTCCGAGCGGCTCGACCACATGCAGTTGGTGACGAGCGGACGGCTGTTGCCGTGGCTGTTGCACGCGCTGCGGTGACCCCCTTGAGCGCGAGCACTACGGCGGCGGACATGAAGGCGGCGCACACTGCCGTGGATGTACGACGAGCTGCCGGCCTCGGTGAGGAAGGCGCCGGTGCTGGCGGTGCAGTCGGAGCGGCTCGACCACATGCAGGTCACCAGCGGGCGGCTGTTGCCGTGGCTGTTGCCTCAAGGCGGGCAGGAACCTCGGCTAACTCCTCCGACGACGTCGCAGCAGCGCGAGCAGCGCCAGCATCACCGCCGGCCCGCCCGAGACGTCCACGCTGCTGCAGCCCTGCTTCGGTGGTACGCGCTCCACGCCGATCGCGAAGGACGACAGCCCCGTCGCGCCGACCGAGTCCCTCGCCTCCACCACGAAGGTCCACAGGCCCTCGCTGTTCTCCTCGGCGACGGTGCCGGACAGGAGGCCTTCAGCGCTCAAGGCGACCCCGGGCGGCAACGCGCCGCTCACCACCTCGTACCGCACGGCGCCGTTGGGGCTCACGGCCAGCGCCCCCGACACCTCGTCGCCGGGGTGCAGCGGATCCGCCACGCCCGACATCGTCAGCCGATAGCGCGGCGGGTACACCGACAGGCCGTACGTCATCGAATCGCCGCGGCCGTTGGCGTCCTCCACCGCGAGGGTGAAAGAGAAGAAGCCGGCGGCAGAGGGCTTGCCCGACACCGTCACCAACTCCGTCTGCTCGGTCAACGACAGGCCGTCCGGCAGCGAGCCGAGGAGCGTCCACTTCAGTGGCTTGGCCAGCGGCGAGCCGTCGGCGTTCTCCACCGCGATGTCCTGCAGGTAGTCCTGGCCGGTGAGGCCGTCCTGGAGCGACAGCGTCCGGAAGATGATGGAGCCCGGCGGCACCAGGCGCACCACCAGCGGTTGAGTGGCCACTCCGCCGGTGCTGTCCCGCACCTCGACGGTGATGTTGGTGTTCCCGTTGGGCGTGCCGCGCGGCGAGCCCAACAGCACCCCATCGGCGGTGAGCGCCAGGCCGCTGGGCAGCGTGCCCTGGGAGACGCGCCAGCTGTAGGGCCGCGCCCCGCCCGCCGCCCCGAGGGAATACGAGAAGGTCACCCCCGAGGAGTTGACCACCGCGGGCAGGCTCTTCGTGGTGATGGTGACCTGCGTGGTGGGCGGCAGCACCCGCAGCGCCAGCCGCCGCGCCGCCTTCCGGCCCGAGTTCTCCACCGTCACGGTGAAGGACGTCACCTCGGCGGTGGTGGCGGTACCGGCGAGGGTCCCGTCGGCGGCGTTCAACGTCAGCCACGCGGGCGGCGCCCCCTGGCTGGCCTCGAAGGCCCAGGTCGAAGCGCCCTGCTCTCCCGCCGCGGCCAGTCGGAAGCTGAAGGGCACCCCCCACGGTGGCGTCCGGCAGGGCTGAGGTGGAGATTCTCAGCGACGACGGCGCCACCGGCATGGGCAGCGACGCCTTCGCGTTGTTGGTCCGGTCCAGGTCAGCCACGGTGGCCTGCGGGTCCACGATGCAGCCGATGTAGTAGGTCCCGGCCGGCAGGGTGGGCGGCAAGCGCACCAACTCCGTCCTGGAGTCGGCCTCATCACGGTCGAGCGTCACCGCCCCCTCGCCGCTGGCCATGCCGGTGGTGGCGTCGATGATGCTGAGCGCGATGTCGTCCGCGGTGATGATGTCGTTCACCGACGCCACGTAGCGGTAGGCCACTTCCGGCGAGGCGACGTTGCCGACGTTGCGCAGGGTGCGGATGACGGGGATCGTCTCCCCCACGCCGCCAGCCGCCGGCGCGACGACGCTGGCCACCATCAAGTCCGCGCCCGGCGCGGTGATGCGCACCGGCCCCACCGACAGGTTGTTGTTGGCCTTGTTCGACTCGTAGATGGCGCCCGTCGAGTCGGTGACGAGGAAGAGGTAGTACGGCCCGGTGCCCAGCGGCTGGTTGTTGGCGTTGTTGAGGGGCAGCGTGCAGTCCAGCGTCAACGTCACCGGCGGCTGCGCGGCGGGCACCTGCGTCACCACCTGCTCGCACACCACCGTGTCCGAGAGGAGCGACAGGCTGTTGTCGTTGGACAGCACCAGCGCCGCGTAGAAGTTGTTGGCGTTCGCGCCGCCCTGGTTGGACACGCGCAGCGTGGCGCGGATGGGCTCGTTGAAGCGCGCGGTGCGGGTGGGCAGGTTCGTCAGCGGATCGAGGATGTCCGCGAACTCGGCGACGAGATCCGCCCTCCGCACCGACACGCGCGTGGCTGAGAAGACGGTGTTGTTGGCCTCGTTGCTCTCGGGGAGCGTGTTGGCCGGGTCGAGCTGCAGCACGTAGTAGAAGTCGCCGTTGGGCGAAGCCGCCGGCATCGTCACCTGCACCACCTCGTTGACCGTCTCGCCGCCGGTGACGTTGCGCGTCCCGGTGTGAATGACGAAGTCGTTGACGTCCACCATGGTGTCCGTCGAGAGGAGGATGCGGAAGGGCACCGGCCCCGGCGAGGAGGTGCCGCGGTTGCGCCAGTTCACCTGGATTGGATCGACGTTGCCCCCGCCCGACGCCGCCACGCCAGAGATGCTGGTCGTCGCCAGGTCGAGCCCGTAGACGAAGGTGTCGATGGTCGAGCCGACGTTGTTGAGCTCGCTGGCCTCCATCACCACGTTGGTCGGGTCGACCTCGACGAGCACGTAGTAGGCGCCCATGGGCGGCGCAGAGGTGGTGGCCGCCGGGGTGTTGACGGTGGTGAAGGTCGTGGGCCCGACGCTGATGGGGCCGCCCGAGGCGACCAGCTGATCGCCCGTGTCCTTCACCGCGTCCGCCGAGAGGTAGGCGCGCCACAGGAAATTGTTGGCTGCCGTCTGGCCGTAGTTCCGCACCTGCGCCTGCACGTCGAAGGTGAGGTTGTTGTTCCCCAGCACGGTGAGGTTGGAGATGGTGACGCTGGGCACGCCCAGGTCCGCTTCTACCGGCTCACCGATGAGGACGCGCGTGCCCGCCACCACGTCGCCCACGGTGCAGGCAAATGGCGCGGTCGTCGTCGACGAACCGGAGCAGCACCCGGCCTGGTTGGTCGGCGTGCACATCTGGCCCAGCGTGGCCAGGGTCCGCAGGCCGAGCGAGCCAGTCTGGTTCTCGAAGCCCACCGAAGCATTTCCGGTGGTGGCGCTGCCGGTGAAGGCGCCGTAGTGCAGGACGACGGTGCCGGCGGGCGAGAGTCGAATCTGGAAGTTGGTGGTGTACGTGCCTCCCAGGTTGGGCACGTTCGCGTACTGGATGACGAACTCTCCGCCGACGTTGTGGGTGCTGACGACGCCCGACGAGACGGTGAGATCGTCCCACCAACCGAAGATGGCGTTGTTGGGCGTTCCGGTCGCGGGCAACGCGACGTTGGAATAGCAGCCTGCGGTGCACACCGAGGTGTCGAAGCTGACGAAGCCGTTGGTCTGCACCATCAGCTGGGTGTAGTTGGTGCCGAACCACGGGAAGGCGAAGGGCAGCGCGACGACGGTGCTGCCGTCATCGGTGCTGGAGAAGCTCAACGTGGTGCCCCCCGTGAGCGAGACGTACGGCTGGCTGCTGGTGGTGAAGACGGGCACCTGCGCCACGGCAGGCACGGCGGTCAGGGCAGTCACAGCGCACAACACCAGCGACAGGCGGCGGGAGGAGATCATTGCTCCGCCTCCCTACCCCCTCAGCGGGTTCCCGCAAAGCCCCGCCCGCCCGGATTTTCCGTAGCGGGTGAGATGGACCCACACCCTGTCACACGCGGGTGTCAGCCCCCGCAGAGCAGCTTCACGGTGCCCGAGCGGTTGTTGGCGGTCCACGCGGCGGTGGACGAGCCGTCGTACGTCAGGGTGACGGTGAGACGCGCAGCCTCGACGACGATGGAGCCACCCGCTGCCGGGCACGCGCCCGCGCACTTCTTGAAGGCAGTGACGGTGGTGGTCCACGAGCGCAGGGCCACCTTCGTCTCCCAGACGCCGTCGAGGGTGAGGCAGCCGCTGGCCTCGTCCCAGGTGACGGTGTAGCTGCCCTGGCGCTCGAGGCTGGCGCCGCGGGGCCCGGTGCCGGTGGACTGGCTCGTCACCTGAGCGCGCTTCACCCCGGCGGCCTGCGTCGCGTTGACGGTGGCGTTGACGTCGAAGGTGGCGTTGTTGGCCTTGATGCCGTTGCCGGTGACGACGGCCTGCACCGCGCCGCCCATGCCGCGCGAGTACACGACCGTCAGCGTGCCCGACACCTTCACCAACCCCCACGGCCCGGTGCAGTTGGTGAGGACGTAGGTGACGGTGGCGCCCATCTGCGTGGCCACCACGCACCCCGACGGCGTCATCCGGGTGGGCACCCGCGCAGCCGCAGCCTGGGCCAGCGCTTCCCCGGTGGCGCTCACCGGCTGGGCGACTTCATCCGACAGCTCGGCCGTCAGGGCGGACTCCGCGGACGTGACGGTGGCGGACTCATCGCCGTCCTCCGCGCCGTCGGCTTCCTGGCCCCGGCCACAGGCAGTGAAGACGAGCGCAGCGAGAGGAAGGAAGCGCAGGTGTTTGAGCATGGGGCAAACCTCCCGACGGCGTGGGCACAACCGTCAACCCGGGTGGACGCCGGAGGTTGCGCGGACGGCCTCATCGTACGCCGCTTCGCCGTTGACGGCATGGGGCCGGTTGGGAAATACCGGCCTATGCGCCAACGGAAGACCAAGTTCATCTTCACCACGGGCGGCGTCGTCTCCTCTCTGGGCAAGGGCCTGGCCAGCGCGTCGATGGGCGCGTTGCTCGAGAACCGGGGCCTCGACATCACGCTGGTCAAGCTGGACCCGTACATCAACGTCGACCCGGGCACGATGAGCCCCTTCCAGCACGGCGAGGTCTTCGTCACCGAGGACGGCGCGGAGACGGACCTCGACCTCGGCCACTACGAGCGCTTCACCACCGCGCGGATGACGAAGCTGAACAACTTCACCACCGGGCGGGTGTACCACTCGGTCATCTCCAAGGAGCGCCGCGGCGAGTACCTGGGGAAGACGGTGCAGGTGATTCCGCACATCACCGATGAGATCAAGTCGATGATCCACGCCGCCGCCGAGGGCCACGAGCTGGTGCTGGTCGAGGTGGGCGGCACGGTGGGCGACATCGAGTCGTTGCCCTTCCTCGAGGCCATTCGCCAGCTGCGCTACGACGTGGGCAGCGACAACACCTGCTACGTGCACCTCACGCTGCTGCCGTACATCGCGGCGGCCGGCGAGGTGAAGACCAAGCCCACCCAGCACTCGGTGATGAAGCTGCGGGAGATCGGCATCCAGCCCGACGTGCTCATCTGCCGGACGGACAGGGAGATCGCCAAGGAGCTCAAGGACAAGATCGCCATGTTCTGCAACGTGGACACGGGCAACGTGTTCACCAGCCCCGACGTGGCCAGCATCTACGAGCTGCCGCTGGTGCTGCACGACCAGGGGCTCGACGAGCGGGTGGCCGAAATCCTCAACATCTGGACGCGCGGGGCGCGGCTCGACCAATGGGAGCGCATCGTCGAGACCATCAAGCACCCCGGCAAGGGCGAGGTGCGGGTGGGCATCGTCGGGAAGTACGTCGACTTGAAGGAGTCGTACAAGTCGCTCAACGAGGCGCTGCTGCACGGCGGCATCGCCAACGACTGCAAGGTGACGCTCAAGTTCGTCGACTCGCAGGAAGTGGAGACGAAGGGCGCCGAGGCGCTGCTGGCCGACTGCCACGCGGTGCTGGTGCCCGGCGGCTTCGGCGTGCGCGGGACGGAAGGGAAGATCCAGGCGGTGAAGTACGCGCGCGAGAAGAAGGTGCCCTTCTTCGGCATCTGCCTCGGGCTGCAGATGGCCGTCATCGAGTACGCGCGGCACGTGGTGGGGCTGGCCGGCGCCAACTCGCTCGAGTTCGACGAGAAGACGCCGCACCCGGTGGTGTCGCTGATGGAGTCGCAGAAGGGCGTACAGGACAAGGGCGGCACCATGCGCCTGGGCAGCTACGCGTGCGCGATGAAGCCGGGCAGCCTGGCGCACAAGCTGTACGGGAAGGACGTGGTGCAGGAACGCCACCGCCACCGCTTCGAGGTGAACAACGCGTACCGCGCGCGGCTGGCCGAGGCGGGGCTCGTCTTCTCGGGCCTCAACACCGAGCTCGACCTGGTCGAGATGATCGAGCTGAAGGACCACCCGCACTTCATCGGCTGCCAGGCGCACCCGGAGTTCCAGTCGAAGCCCTTCGCCCCGCACCCGCTCTTCTCGGGCTTCATCCGCGCGGCGGTGGAGCTGCGGGACGCGAAGGGCGCGCCGTAACGCCATGGGCACGCCGGAGATTTCCCTCGCGGGGCACCGGGTGGGGGCGGGCCGCCCGCTCTTCGTCATCGCCGGCCCCGACGTCATCGAGTCGGAAGAGCTGGTGCTGCGCCACGCCGCGCGCCTGAAGGACGTCTGCGCAAAGCTGGGTGTGCCCTTCGCCTTCAAGTGCAGCTACGACAAGGCGAACCGGACCTCCATCAAGTCGTACCGCGGGCCGGGGCTGACCGAGGGCCTGCGCGTGCTGCGCAGGGTGAAGGAGACGGTGGGCGTCGCCATCCTCACCGACGTGCACGAGACGTCGCACGTGGGGCCCGCGGCGGAGGTGGCAGACATTCTCCAGGTGCCGGCGTTCCTCTGCCGGCAGACGGATCTGGTGGTGGCGGTGGCGAAGTCGGGGCGAGGCGTCAACCTGAAGAAGGGCCAGTTCGTCGCGCCGAAGGACATCATCCACTCCGCGCGGAAGGCCTTCGAGTCGGGCAACCCGAACGTGCTGGTGACGGAGCGCGGCTCGTCCTTCGGCTACAACAACCTCGTCGTCGACATGCGCGGCTTCGCGCAGATGCGGGAAGCGGGGCTCGTCACCTGCTTCGACGCCACGCACTCGGTGCAACTGCCCAGCGCGGGCGAGGGCGAGACGGCGGGCGAGCGGAAGTTCGTCTCAGTGCTGGCGCGCGCGGCGGCGGCGGCAGGCATCGACGCGCTCTTCACCGAGGTGCACGAGGACCCGGACAAGGCGCTGTGCGACGGGCCGTGCAGCCTCACCTTCGAGCTCTTCGAGGAGACGCTGAAGCAGGTGCTGGCGATTCGCCGCGCGCTGGGGCATCAGCCGTGACGGCGGACGAGCGCGCCGCGAAGGTGAAGCTGGTCGTCTTCGACGTCGACGGCGTGCTGACGGACGGCGGCCTCTGGTACGGCCCCGACGGCGAGGTGATGAAGCGCTTCGACGTGAAGGACGGCCACGCGATGGTGCTGGCGCGCCTCACCGGACTCCCCGTGGCGCTGCTCACCGCCCGCTCGTCCCGCATCGTGGAGGCGCGCGGGGCCGAGCTCAAGCTGGCGAAGGTGTTCCAGGGCCGACGGGAGAAGGGGCCGGCCTTCGCGGAGCTGTGCGCAGAGCTGCACGTGAAGCCCGACGAGGCGGCGTACATGGGCGACGACGTGAATGACCTGCCGGCGATGGACCAGGCCGTGCTGTCCGCCTGCCCGCAGGACGCCGCGCCCGAGGTGAAGGCGCACGTCCACTACGTCGCGCAACGCCCCGGCGGCCACGGCTGCGCGCGCGAGCTGCTCGAGGTGGTGCTGAAGGCCACCGGCCGCTGGGACAAGGCGCTCCACCTGATGCGCCACCCCGCACCCTGACATCCCACGGGGAAGCGGCGCTCACCCCCAGGCGTCGGCGGGCCACAGCGGCACCGGCGTGAGGTGCGGCAGCGCGCGGCGTCGTGGCTCGTAGCGCCGGGAAGCCGGTCTTCAGCGTCACCGTCCCGTGGCGGATGTTCACCTCAGCCGCCCAGGCCCGACCCAGCGCTCGAGGTGGGCGTGCGTCACCCTCCTCGAGCCGCCGCCCACCACGCCCACCCGTGCACCGCTCGCGAACGCCCCACGTCTGGTCCGTCGGCGACACGTCGAGATCCGCACACCGGAAGACGGGAGCCGCCATGGGGCGCCGAGAATACCAGCGCCCGATTGATCGGGATCAGCCGCCCGCGGCGCGCTACAACCCGCCCCCATGAAAATCTCAGCTGCGGTTGCGGGGGTCGCAGTCTGTTTTCTCTCTCTCCAGGCCGAGGCGCGCGACTGGTTCGTGCGCGCGGGCAGTGACGGCGACGGCTCTCAGGCGAAGCCGTTCTCGGATCCCTGGCAGGCGCTCGATCAGTGCCAGGCAGGAGACGTCATTCACGTCGCGGGCGGGAAGTACACCGGCCGGCTGGGCTCGGGCATGTGGGAGGTGCCCGTCGACGACGTGACGCTGCTCGGCGGCTACTCAGCGGACTTCACCTCGCGCGACCCGTGGAAGAACGTCACCCAGCTGCACTGGGACAAGGCGTCGAAGAACCGCCCGAAGCAGGAACGCCTCCTGTCCAACAAGAAGGGCACCGTGGTGGACGGCTTCACCATCGACCAGCGGGATCAATGCACCTACGAGACGCCGGAGCAGTTGGGCCGCAAGGAGTACCCGTCGTGTGACGGGCCGATGCGCTTCTCGCTGCCGGCGACGGTGAGGAACAACGTCATCGTCAACCCCGGCTTCGACGGCATCATCGCGGCGGCCGGCTCCACCATCGAGAACAACCTGGTGGTGAACGCGGTCAACTGGGGCATCAACCTCAACAGCACCACCGACAAGCAGGCCGTCGCCACGGTGAAGAACAACACCATCGCCTTCACCATGGCCTTCAAGGAGCCGGGCAAGGGCGCCTACAACGGCTCGGGCCTCGCGCTCAAAGCCCACGCCACCGTCACCGGCAACTTGATCGCCTTCTCGGACTCCAACGGCATCTACATGACGGCCAACGCCGAGAAGACGACCCTCGACGGCAACGTCTTCTTCATGAACCTGTACTCCAACCTCAAGTACTTCATCGACGGCAAGGACATCGCCATCGACGACAAGAACCTGGAGGACCTCGAGGAGATCGGCTTCAAGAAGGTCTCAGGCAACGAGGTGAAGAACCCGCAGCTGCCCGTCAACGCGAAGTGGCTCGACCATGTCTCCAGGCGCACGTCCGCGACGCCCGGCAAGCTGGAGATGGACGACTTCAACAAGGCGCGCCAGCTGCTGGGCCTGCCGATGATCGCCAAGGGCGGGACGCCTCCGTCGGGCGTGGCGCCGGCGATGGACCTCTCCGACGCGCTCGCGCTGATGGCCCCGAAGTCCGCGGGGAAGGCGGGCGCGCGGGTGATTCCGCTCACCGTCAGCTTCCAGGCCTCGGCGGAGGCAGGGCCCGCGAAGACCTACAAGCGCGTCGAGCCAGGCTCGTGGCTCAAGAACCCCGAGGCCGTCGAGGGCCAGGCGCTGGAGATGGTGGTGGCGGTCAGCAACGGGGCCAACGTCAGCGGCGTGCCGCCCCCGTACAAAGCGAGCGAGCTGGCCGGCGTCTTCCTCCACGAGCCGAAGGGCAACTACGACCGCTTCACCGCCTTCTACAAGAAGGGCACCACCGCCAACCGCGTCGCCGACGGGGCGACGGGCTACTGGAGCGGCTCTGGCACACCGCCCAAGCTGTACCTGGTGAAGGGCACCGTGGTGGTGCTGAAGGGCTACCCGAAGCAGGGCTTCGCGGTGGACAGCCTCGAGCCCTTCGAGGAGAGCGCCACGGCCAGCGCCAACAGGCCCCAGGGCCGCGACTGGTTCGTCCGCGCGGGCGCCAGCGGCGGCGACGGCAGCAGGGAAAAGCCCTTCAAGGACCCCTGGCAGGCGCTGGAGAAGGCCGAGGCGGGCGACTTCATTCACGTCGCGGAGGGCGAGTACTACGGCAAGCTGAAGACGGGCCGCTGGACGGTCGACACCAGCTACATCTCGCTCATCGGCGGGTACGACAAGGACTTCAAGGAGCGCAACCCCTGGAAGCGCCCCACCCGCCTCTTCGCGCCCGCCGACTACAAGGGCCGCCGCGACGGCTACGTGCTGCAGGGCGACGGCGATCACACCGGCACGGTGGTGGACGGCTTCGTCTTCGATCGCAAGACGGACAACAAGTACAAGCCCAACGGTGACCTCGACTACAACAACTCCGAGAAGATCGAGCACCTCTGGCTGGCGAGGCCAGGCTGCGTGGTGAAGAACAACCTCTTCGTCAACGGCGCCGAGGGCGCGGTGCGCATCGGCAGCGGCAACACCCTGGACAACAACATCTTCATCAACCACCACATGCACACGGTGCGGGTGCAGCGCGGCTTCGGCAACGCCCCCATGGTGGTGAAGAACAACACCTTCGCCTTCTCGTGGGAGATCCGCTTCGGCCAGGGCAACGGCCGCAACGGGCACCTCTTGTCCATCGAGAACGGCGTCAACGCGATCATCGACAACAACATCTTCGAGTTCGCGGACAACGACGCGATCCGCCTGATGGCCGCGCCCGGCGACGTGGAGCTGACCAACAACACCTTCAACCACAACCTGTGGTCGAACGTGATGCGGCCGCAGGACAACACCACGGTCGACGACAAGACCTTCGACAGCTTGAAGGACTTCAAGTTCAAGAAGCTGGCCGGCAACCAGGTCATCTCCGCCGGCCTGCCGGTGGACCAGCAGTTCTTCGACCTCTACCTCGGCCGCACCGCCTACGTGCCCGGCAAGGTGACGATGGACGACTGGAACCAGCTGCGCGAGCTGATTGGCCAGCCGGTGCTGGCGACGGGAGGCAAGGCCCCCGAGGGCTTCATGCCCCTCTACCCGTGGGAGAAGGCGCTGCAGCTCTTCCCGAAGAACCCGAAGGTGACGGCCGGCGCCCGCGCGAAGGACCTGCCCGTGTCCTTCACCGGCGTGGCCCGCGCGGCCACCAGCTATGACTACCAGGACGTGACGTGGGCGGACCAGGCGAAGGCCGCCGGCACGTGGGATCCGCTCGACGGCAAGCGCGTGTCCCTCAAGGTGGTGGTGCGCGGCCCGGACTCCGGCTGGTCGGCGTCCGATCTCTCGAAAGAGGACTATGCCGCGTACAGCGTCACCGGGCCCGAGGGCTCGGAGTCCGGCGGACTGCCGATGCGCGTGTACGTGAAGAAGGGCACCGGCACCGAGCGCGTGCTGCGCAACGCGAAGCTGTACAACTCCGGCGCACCCGACCAGTGGTACTTCGTCAAGGGCGTGGCGAAGTCCGGCCGGCAGCTGGTGGTGGAGGTCGCCGAGCGCGCCGATTGATTGACCGGGCCCGTCCCGGGAAGACGAGCTCACCCGCCAGGCGGTGCCTGCTCGTCTGGCTTCGCGCGCATGACGATCCACAGCGCGGCCGGCAGGGCGGTGAAGTCCGCCAGCATCGAGAAGGCGAAGGCGATGCTGGTGACGATGCCGAACTCCCGCATCGGGGGCAGGTTGGAGAAGGTCAGCGCGAGGAAGCCGCTCGCGTTGATGAGCGTCGCGTAGATGATCGCGTGCCCGGACACGTGCAGCGTGTGCAGGAGCGACTTCTCCACGCTGGCGCCGGCCTTCTTCGCTTCCTGGAAGTGGTGGAAGAAGTGCACCTGATCGTTCTCGGTGGTGCCCAGCACCGTCGTCGCGATGAGAATGGTGGCCACGTTGAGCGGCATGCCCGTGAGCCGCATCACCAGGAAGGTGGCGAGGATCGCGAACACCGACGGCACCATCGCCATCACCCGCGCCGCGCCGCTGCGGAACACCACCAGGAAGGTGAGGAAGATGAGCGCGGCCGTCAGCCCGAAGCTCTCGGTCAGCGTCGGCACCAGGTGCGTGGCGATCTTCGCCTGCATGATCGCCTCGCCCACCACCGTCTCGGTCGCCTTCGCCAACACGGGCGATCGCGCCTGCTCGGCCTTCCACAGAGCGTCCAGCCGGGCCTTCAGCGCGTCGAAGGAAGCGGCGGTGCCGCGGCGGGTGATGACCATCACCTGCACCTGGCCCATCGTCTTCAAGTCGATGAAGCCACGCAGCTCCTTCTCGGTGAGGAGCAGCTGCTCGAAGTCCGACGTGACGGCGGCGAAGGCCTCGGGATCCTCCGGCAGCCCGTCGCCCTGCCCCGCCAGGTACCTTCGCAGCCGCAGGATGGTGGTGGGCCCCACCACCGAGGTGACGCCGGCTTCCTTCGACACCGCCGTGGTGAAGCGATCGAGGGCCTGCAGCACCGCGGGCTCGACCGCCTGCCCGTCTTCCAGCTTCACCCACACCCGCACCGCCGCCAGCCCGGCGATGGCCTTCTCGTAGGCCAGGAGGTCCTTCCGCACCGGGAGGTCCTCGTCGATGTAGTCGACCGCGTCGATGCCCAGCGGCATGGGCGAAAGCGCCGTGCCCGGCAGCCCCAGCAGCGCCACCGCGCCCGCCGCCGCGCCGACGAGCGAGCCCACCAGCAGGAGCCAGCGGAAGCGGTAGGTGAAGCGAGGCAGCGCGTCGGCCAGCTTCCCATACGCGCGCCCCGCCGGTGTCTCGCCCTGCCGCGTGGGCGCCTGGAGCAGCCGCTGCAGCGCCGGGAAGAGCGTGAAGCTGGTGAGCCACGAGAGCGCCAGCCCCGCCGCCGTCCACAGGCCCATCTCGCGAATGGGGCGGATCTGCGAGACGGCCAGCGCCGCGAAGCCCACCAGCGCGGCGATCAGCGACGCCGTCACCGGCAGCGCCTTGTTGGCGAGCGCGAAGACGTGGTGTTTCTCCAACGGCACGTCGGCCGGGTGCTGGATGTAGCGCGAGTGCAGGTACACCAACGTGGCGGTGGTGGTGACGAGCACCACCAGCGGCATCACCTCCGACACGATGGTGAGCGAGAAGCCCATGAGGTGCCCCAGGCCCACCGCCAGCGCCACCGTCACCCCCAGCGTCACGAGGATCGCCAGCAGCGCGCGCAGCGAGCGGTACAGCGCCAGCACCAGCACCACCACGAAGGCGCCGAAGAGCGGGAAGTAGCGCAGCGTGGCGCTCCTCGTCTCCGACTCGAGCCACTGCTCGAGGTACGGCTGGCCGACGCGCCGCACGTCTCCCAGCGCGGCGCGCGGCACCTGGGCCAGCACCTCGTCGATTCTCTCCAGCGTCGCGTCGCGCGCCTCCGCCGTCGCCGCGGGGAACGTCACCGCCATCGACGCGTGGTGCTCACCCACCAGGCCCTGCTTCCGGAACAGCGGCGTCCCGAAGGCGAACGCCTTGTAGCGCTCGGAGAACCCTTCCGCGTCGAGGAGCGGGTCCTTCCGGCGGTAGATGGACAGCGCCGAGAACGTCACCACCCCGGGCAGCTTGCCCACCGCGTCCTCGACCGCCGCCAGCTCGCGCACCGCCTGGGGTGAGAACGGGTCGCCCTTCGGCTCGAAGAGCAGCACCAGCTGCCGGCCCTCGGGGAAGACCTGCTGGAAGGACCGCGTCAACACCACGTCGGGGTCGCTCTCCACCACCAGGCGATCGATGGCCCCGTCGCTGGGGATCTGCAGCGAGAGCCACACCCCCACCGGGAGCAGCACCAGCCACAGCGCCACCACGACGACGCGCCGGGCGATGATCGCCGCGAGGAGCCGCTCCACCAGGGTGCTGCCGCCGTCCATTCGGGAGAGAGCGCTTAGAAGGCCGCGCCTGGGCACGCAACGGCTATGAACCGGCGGCTCATTGAAGGTCGCCCGGGCCGGCCCGTCACAGGTGCCATCAGAAAAGCGAAAGCAAACTTCTGCCTCACGTCGTCGGGCCGTCGTGTAATGAGCGTTTCCGACATGCGCCGTCTCGCCTCTCTCTGTGCTGCCGCCGTCCTCCTCGCCGCGTGGACGGCCCTGGCCGGCCCGAAGCCGCCTGTTTCGGGCCCCAGGACGCTCGTCTTCTGCGCTCCCGGCTACCCGGGCACCACCGAGGAAGCGCAGCCGCGCATGGACGAGATCGCCGGCGCGCTGGCCGAGCTGGCCGGCTGGCCGAAGGACCAGTTCCGCGCCACCTACTTCCCGCAGGAGAAGGCGGGCCTCGCGCGCTTCGCCGAGGCCGACGTGGTGCTGGCGCTGGTGCCGCTGCCCTTCTTCCTCCAGCACGAGGCGGCGCTGAAGCTGTCCCCCCGCCTGGCCATCGTCCAGCAGGGCCAGGCCGCGATGCAGTCGTGGACGCTGGTGGCGAAGAAGGGCGCCCTCAAGCAGGCGACCGATCTCGACGGCTACTCCGTCTTCTCCACCGCGGGCTACTCGCCCGACTTCGTGACGAAGGTGGCCCTGGGCGGCTTCGGGAAGGTCCCGGCGACGGTGAAGGTGACGACGGGGGGCCAGGTGCTCTCGGCGCTGCGCAAGGCGGCCGCCGGCTCAGAGAAGCTGGCCGTGGTGCTGGACGCCGAGCAGGCCGCGGCCGTCCCCACGCTCCCCTTCGCCTCCGAACTCGAGGTGGTGCACGTCAGCGCGAAGGTGCCGGTGGCGCTGGTGGCGACCCTCGGCGATCGCCTCCCGGCTGCGGACTGGAAGGCCGTCGGCGCGGCCTTCACGAAGCTGTCCTCGACCGAGCGCGGCAAGGTGGCGCTGGAGGGTGTGCGCTTGACGGGCTTCGTGGCCCTCGATGAGCCCGCGCTGGCCGCCGCCAGGAAGGCCTTCGGAGGCGCCGCGAAGTGAGCGCGCAGCACAACCGGAACGTCCCTGACGCGCCAGGACTCGTCGCACCTCCCCTCCCCGGCCCATGGCGCCCACGCGGCGTGCTGGCCCGCGGCGTTGCGCTCCTCGTGCTGGCCGTGGCGCTGTCCGGCTGTCCGCGCGGGCGCGTGCAGCTGCCCCACGTGAAGACGTCCGCCAAGACGGTGGAAGAGACGCTGGCCGACGCCGACGCGCTCTATGGCCGCCGGCCCGACGAGGACGCGGTGCGCGAGTCCATCGCCGTCTACCAGTCGGCCGCGGTGGCCGATCCTTCCCGGGTGGAGGGCGCGATTGGCGTCATCCGTTCGGTCGCCTGGCTGCTCGAGCACGGCGCGAAGAAGGACCGCAAGACGCTCGAGGCCGAGGCGCTCGCGGCAGGCAACCAGTGCCAGCTTCGGGCGCCGGGCACCGCGCAGTGCAACTACTGGCAGGCGGTGGCGCGGGGCATCGGGGCGCGAGAGCACCCGTCGTCGGGCATCGGCGACCTGAAGAACATCATCGCGCTGCTCAAGAAGGCCGACGCGGAGGCGCCGATGCTGGAAGAGGCGGGGCCGGCCCGCGTCCTCGCGCTGCTGTTGGTGCGCGCGCCCGGCTGGCCGGTGGGCCCGGGCGACGCCGACGCCGCCCTGGTCGAGGCGAAGAAGGCCGTGGAGCGCGCTCCCTCGCACCCCCTCAACCAGATCGCCCTGGCGGAGTGCCTCAAGGCCACCGGCGATGAGGAGGCCGCCAGGCTGGCGTACCAGAAGGCCGCCGAGCTCGGCCGGCAGCGCGGAGACGTGGACGGCCTCGACTTCGCGCAGCAGGCGGAGAAGGCGCTCGAGAAGCTGGTGCAGCAGTAGAAGTCCTGCACCGGCGCCTGCGCCCGTGACATGGTCGCCGGCATGGCCCGCAAGAGACACCGTCACCACCCGGCGCTCGAGGCCCTGCGCGCCTTCGGCCTCGCCTACCCCGGCGCCCACACCAAGAGTCCCTGGCCCGGGCACCTCGACCTCGCCGTCAACGACAAGACGTTCGCCTACCTCAGCATCGACGGAGAGCCGCTCCACCTGTCCTGCAAGCTTCCGGCGTCAGCGGGCCTGGCGCTCACCATGCCCTTCACGAAGCCGACGGCGTACGGCCTGGGGAAGAGCGGCTGGGTGAGCGCGGAGTTCAAGGACTCGGACGATCCCCCCGTCGAGCTGCTCAAGCAGTGGATCGACGAGAGCTACCGCGCCCAGGCCCCGAAGAAGCTGCTCAAGCAGCTCGCTGCTGGGCCCGCCGCCCCGCGCCCCGCGAAGGCGAAGCGACGCGCTGCGCGCCACCGCTGACAGGCACGCCCTCCTCCGAGGTGCTGTCAGCGCGGTCGCATCGCGCTGGCCGACATCGATGGCCGAGCGCCTCCGCGCGCGTTGTTTCACGCGCTGAAGGCCCCGGTCACCGGGGCACACCGCTTCCCGGCCACCTGACGCCCGCCCTCCGTTGACGCGTCTTTGCGATGCACGACGGCTTCGGAACGAAACGTGTGACACCGGCTGTTCAAGGCGCAGAATCGACCCATGCGAGTCCTCTTCGCTTCGATGGTGGTGGGGTTGATGCCCTGCGCGGGGGCCGGCAATCGGCCACCGGAGCCCACGGCCTTCACTCAGCGTGCGGCGACGCTGCCGGCCGTGCAGGCCCACTCCGCGGGGAGGGACAACGACGCCCGCGCCGCCCGCAACGCCGATGGCTGGCTGGTGGTGTGGACGGACAACCGGCGGGCGAGAGAGGGCGTGCAGGCAATCGCAGGGATGCGCCTGTCCGCCGACGGGAAGCGCCTCGACGCGGCCCCGCTCGTCCTCGTGGAGCAGGTGAAGGGCGGCATGCCCGTGCCCACCGTCGCGGGCTGCGGCAGCGCGTGGCTCGTCACCTGGAAGGATCTCGACGGCGTGCACGCCGCGCGGGTGTCGAAGGACGGCCGCGTGGAAGAGCTCGAGCGCCCAGGTCCTTCCGGCCTCGACCCCTACGCCGAGGTGGCCTGCGCGGGGGACGTCGCGCTGGTCGCCTGGCAGCACATGGCCGGCACGGGCTGGCAGCCGTACGTGGCGCGCGTGTCGATGAAGGACGGGGCCGTGCTGGAGAAGGGGAAGTCGCTCGCGGCGGTCGACGGCGCCAACCTGATGCGCGCGCGCGTCGCGTCCGACGGCAAGCGCTTCCTCGTGGTGTGGGAGGAGATCAAGGCCAACGGCAGCCAGCACCGCGTGTACGGGGTGCGCCTCGAAGCCGACGGGCGGGTGGTGGACGCGAAGCCGATGCTCCTGTCCGGAGACTTCGCGCGAGAAGAAGCGCCCCGCGTGGCCGGCGGCGGCGGCCACTTCATGGTGACGTGGGTGCACGCCGGCGAGGGCGGCGCCTTCCAGCTCTACGCGCAGCCGGTGCCCGGTGAAGGCCGCCTCGCCCACGCGCAAGTGCTGGTCGCGCAAGACGGGCGCAGTCCCGTCGTCGGCTGGGACGGCGCGCACGGCTTTCACGTGGCCTGGCGGCTGGGCGCGAAGATCTTCTCCGCCGCGGTGAAGGAGGGCACGGCCGAGGTGCTCGTCCCGCCCGGGGTCGTCGTGCCCGAGCCAGACTTCCCTCCCACGGTGAAGCAGCCGGCGCAGTGGACCGACGGGACCGTCGAGCTCGCCTCGGGTGGACTGCTGGTGTGGAGCGAGCCCCTCGCCTACCGCCCCTACCTCACCGGCTACGCAGAGTGGTTCCAGGCCGAGGACTGCCTCGACGTTCGCGGGGCGCTCCTCGATCCCTCCGGAAAGCTGAGCGCGCCGGTGCACGTATCGGCGGGCCCGGCGGATCAGCACTCGCCCGCGGCGGCCGGCGCGGACGGACAGTGGCTCGTCGCCTGGACGGAGCTGCGCGATGGGAAGTGGGGGACCTTCGCCAGCCGCTTCGACGGCAAGGCCTTCCTCGACGGCCCGGGCCTGGCCCTGTGGAGCGGCTCCACGCTGGGCAAGGAGCCGGCGGTGGCGGCGTCTCCCCGCGGCTACCTCGTCACCTGGCAGGAGCCGGGCAAGCTGCTCGCGGTGCGCGTCTCGCGCGACGGCGCTGTCCTCGACGCCACGCCCCTCTCCCTCTCGCCCACTGGCGGCAAGCACACCGCGTCGGCCTTCGACGGGCAGGCGTACCAGGTGGTGTGGTCGAACCACGGCCGCGTCGAGTCCACTCGCGTGCCCCCCGAGGGCGAGCCGGGGCCGCTGCCGGTGACGGCGTTCTCGGACAAGTACCCGGACCTGCGCCGGCCGGCCATCGCCTGCGAAGGCGCCACCTGTCTCGTCGTCTGGGAGACGTATATGGGGGCCGGCCGCATCGAGGGCGCGCTGGTGGAGCGCGGGCAGCTGAAGGTGGAGGGCCACCAGCGCCGGCGCATCTACTCCGACGGGCGCCACTCCACCTGGCCCTCGGTGGCGGCGGTGGCGGGCGGCTTTGTCCTCGGCTGGGAAGTGCAACCCGCTGGAGGACGCGCGCAGCCCGACTCGGTGGTGACGCTCGCCGTCGGCATCGACGGAAAACCGCTGGGTGCGCTGGACGAGTTGGCCGACGACGTCGGTGAAGGCCTGCATGTCTCGCCGTCGAGGGCGGGCGAAGCATCGCTGGTGGCCTGGACCGAAGGTGAGGGCCTCGGCCGCCGGGTGATGCTGTCGAAGGGTGGCCGCTCCGAGGTCGTTGCGCCGGGCAGTGACGCGTCGCTGTCCGGAGGCCCCGACGGCCGGCTGCTGGTGTGGCGCGCCAATGGCCGAATCCACGCGCACCTCGTCGAGCCGTAGTCCACACTCGCGCGACAAGAGGCGAGGCCGGGCCAGTCGCAGCCGCGTCTTGATGTCGCCTTGATGTCGCGGGGTCGGCTTTTGACGCCGGGCTGAAGCCGCGTGCCGTACGAATGCGCCCACCAGGAGGCAGTCATGGGTCGTGCCGTCTTCGCAGTCGTGCTTCTCACCTCGTCCCTCGCGCGCGCTGAGGAGGCGCCCGACGGCGGTGTCGCCGCGCCGACTGTTGCCGCCGATGGAGCGGACGTTGACGAGCAGCGCCAGCGCGATCGCCTGTCCGGTGAGTCCGCCGCCGCGCTGCTGGGCACCACCACGGCCGCGGGCCAGTTCACCTTGAACGGCTATGCGGAGGCTTTCTACCAGTGGAACTTCAACCAGCCGGGGAACAACATCACCAACTTCCGCGGCTTCGACAACCGCCACAACACCTTCACCGTCGCCAACGCGGTGCTGGACGCGCGCTGGGACTTCAAGCGCGTCTTCGGCCGCGTCGCGCTGCAAATCGGCCACACGCCGTCCACGTACTACCTCGCGGAGCCAGGCTTCGGCGGCGCGAGCGGCGCGAACGCCACCAGCGCCGAGCTGTGGAAGTACGTCCAGCAGGCGAACGTCGGGTACACCTTCGACGTCGGGCGAGGGCTGCTGGTGGAGGCGGGCATCTTCCTGTCGCCCATCGGCCCCGAGGGCATGGCCATCAAGGACAACTGGAACTGGTCCCGATCCAACCTCTTCTTCGGGCTGCCCTACTACCACACGGGCGCGCGCACCTCGTTGCCCCTCACCGAGCGCTGGACGGTGACGCTGGCCGGCTACAACGGCTGGAACAGCGTGGTGGACAACAACAAGGAGAAGTCCGTCTCGGTGCAGGCGACGTACACCGTGCCCGAGAGGCTGGCGGTGAGCCTCCTCTACTTCGGCGGCGTGGAGCGCCCAGCGGACGCCGTCGAAGGGCGCGCCTGGCGGCACCTCTTCGATGCACACCTCACCTGGATCTTGAGCCCGCGGCTCTCCCTCCTCCTCCACCTCAACGGTGGCTTCGAGCCCAACCAGCTCGGCCTCGCGGCGTGGGGAGCGGGCGCGGTGTACGGGCGTTTCCAGCTCACCGGCTGGCTCTGGGCGGTGGCGCGCTTCGACGGCTTCATCGAGCAGACACCGGCGGGTGGCACGCCCCTCTTCTGGCCGGGGCGCTTCATGGCCTCGCAGACGCTGACGCTGGACGCCCGGCCGCACGAGCGCGTCTCCATTCGCCTCGAGTACCGCCACGATGAAGCCGGCGGCCCGGTCTTCTTCGATCGCGCTGGCGCGATGAGCCAGCCGAGGCAGGACACGCTGACCCTGGGGGTGACGACATGGTTCTGATGGACGCGCTGCTCCTTGCCGGGTTGTTCGGCTTCTTCCTTCTCACCGGGGGCTTCGTCGCCCTCTGCGATCGCCTCTGACAGGAGCTCGCCTCATGGATGCCCTCGTTCTCCTCGGTGGAGCGCTCTCCCTCGGTCTCCTCGGCTACCTGTTCTTCGCGCTGCTCTTCCCGGAGCGCCTGTCATGACTCCTCACGCCATCGCCGAGCTCCTCGGCTTCCTTGTGCTGCTCACCGGGCTCGCCGTCCCGCTGGGGGCGATGCTGGCGCGCACGCTGGGGCCGACCGCCAGGCCCACGCGGCCGGAGCGCTGGCTGTACCGCGTCGCCGGCGTGGACGTGGGCGAAGACATGAAGTGGACCCGGTACGCCGGGGCCGTGCTGCTCTTCAACCTCCTCGGCGCGCTGCTGGTCTTCGCCATCGAGCGGCTGCAGTTCTTCCTGCCCTTCAACCCCAACGGCTTCGCCGGCGTCGAGCCGGGCGTGGCCTGGAACACCGCGGTCAGCTTCGCCACCAACACCAACTGGCAGGCCTACGGCGGAGAGACGACCATGAGCGTCTTCACCCAGATGGCCGGGCTCACCGTGCAGAACTTCGTGAGCGCCGCCACCGGCATCGCCGTGCTGATGGCGCTCATCCGCGGGCTGACGCGGTCCACGGTGATCGAGGGCAACCGCGCCGCGGCAGAGCGGCCCGCCGTGGGCATCGGCAACTTCTGGGTCGACCTGACGCGCTCGACACTCGTGCTGTTGCCCCTCGCCGCGCTGTGGACCTTGCTGCTCGTCTCCCAGGGCACACCCCAGACGCTCGCCGCGAAGGCCACCACTCCGCTGGTGGAAGGCGGAGGCGACCAGGTGCTGGCGGTCGGCCCGGTGGCGTCGCAAGTGGCGATCAAGCAGCTCGGCACCAACGGCGGCGGCTACTTCAACGTGAACTCCGCGCACCCACTGGAGAACCCCACGCCCCTGTCCAACATGCTCGAGGTGGTGGCGATCCTCCTCATCGCCGCCGCGCTCTGCTTCACCTTCGGCCACCTGGTGAAGGACAAGCGGCAGGGCTGGGCGCTGTACGCGGCGATGCTGGCCATCTTCATCCCCGTCACGCTGGTGGGGCTGTGGAGCGAGCAGAAGGGCGTGCCGGCGCTGCAGGCGCTGGGCGTGGACCTGTCGGCCGGGCACCTCGAGGGCAAGGAAGCGCGCTTCGGCGTCGTCTCGTCGGTGATCTGGTCCACCGCCACCACCGCCGCGTCCAACGGCTCAGTCAACGCCATGCACGACAGCTTCACGCCGCTGGCGGGGATGATGCCGATGTGGCTCATGCAGCTGGGGGAGATCATCTTCGGCGGCGTTGGCTCGGGCCTGTACGGCATGCTGCTGTACGTGGTGGTGGCGGTCTTCATCTCCGGGCTGATGGTGGGCCGCACGCCCGAGTACCTGGGCAAGAAGATCGAAGCGCGGGAGATGAAGATGGCGTCGCTGGGCATTCTGCTGCCCGCGGCCTCGGTGCTGGTGGGCACGGCGATCGCGTCGGCCACGTCCGCCGGCACGTCCACCCTGGGCAACCCGGGCGCGCACGGCTTCTCGGAAATCCTCTACGCCTTCTCCTCGGGCTCGAACAACAACGGCTCGGCCTTCGGCGGCCTGACCGTCAGCGGCGCCTTCTACGCGGTGGCGATCGGCGTGGTGATGCTCATCGGCCGCTACTGGGTGATCGTCCCGGTGCTGGCCCTGGCCGGCGGGCTCGCGGCGAAGAAGCGCGTGCCTCCGTCGGCCGGCACGCTGCCCACCCACACGCCGCTCTTCGTGGCGCTGGTGGTCGGCACCATCGTGCTGGTGGGCGCGCTCACCTTCATCCCCGCCCTCGCGCTCGGCCCCGTCGTCGAGCACCTGCAGATGACTGGAGTGACGCCATGACCGTCCGTTCTCAGCTCCCGGCCCGGCCGCTCTTCGAGGGCCCCATCGTCAAGGCAGCCCTCGTCGACGCCTTCAAGAAGCTCGATCCCCGCCGCATGGTGAAGAACCCGGTGATGTTCGTCGTGGAGGTGGGCAGCCTCTTCACCACGGTGCTGGCCCTGCACGCCTTCGCCACCGGCCGGGGCGACACCTCGGCCGGCTTCGTGGTGGCCATCTCCAGCTGGCTCTGGTTCACCGTGCTGTTCGCCAACTTCGCCGAGGCGATGGCGGAGGGGCGCGGCAAGGCCCAGGCGGACACGCTGCGCAAGGCGCGCAAGGACGTGCAGGCGAAGAAGCTGAGCGAGCCGAGCCGCGACGCGAAGCGCGAGCTCATCGCCAGCTCGAAGCTGGTGAAGGGAGACGTGGTGCTGGTGGAGGCGGGCGATCCGATGCCCGCCGACGGCGAGGTGGTGGAAGGCGTGGCCTCGGTCGACGAGAGCGCCATCACCGGCGAGTCGGCCCCCGTCATCCGCGAGTCGGGCGGCGATCGCAGCGCGGTCACCGGCGGCACGCGCGTGCTGTCCGATTGGCTCATCGTGCGCATCACCGCCGAGCCGGGTCAGACCTTCCTCGACCGGATGATCTCGATGGTGGAGGGCGCGAAGCGGCAGAAGACGCCCAACGAGATCGCCCTCGACATCCTCCTGGCGGCGCTCACCATCGTCTTCCTGCTGGCCACCGTCACGCTGCGGCCCTTCTCGGACTACGCGGCCACCTCGGCCGGCCAGGGCGCGCCGGTGCCGCTCACCATGCTGGTGGCGCTGCTGGTGTGCCTCATCCCCACCACCATCGGCGGGCTCTTGTCCGCCATCGGCATCGCCGGCATGGATCGCATGGTGCAGGCCAACGTCATCGCCACCTCGGGCCGCGCGGTGGAGGCGTCGGGCGACGTCGACGTGCTGCTGCTGGACAAGACGGGCACCATCACGCTCGGCAATCGCCAGGCGACCGACTTCATCCCCGCGAAGGGAGTGGATGTGAAGGAGCTGGCGGACGCGGCGCAGCTGGCCAGCCTGGCCGACGAGACGCCCGAGGGCCGCAGCATCGTTGTGTTGGCCAAGGAGAAGTTCGCCATCCGCGGTCGCGAGGTGCACGAACTGGGCGCCACCTTCGTGCCCTTCACCGCGCAGACGCGGATGAGCGGCGTGGACCTGAACGGCCGGAAGATCCGCAAGGGCGCCTCGGAGGCGGTGGCCCGCTTCGTCGAGACCCAGGGCGGCAGCATGTCCACCGAGGTGAGCCAGGCGGTGTCGGATCTCGCGCGCCAGGGCATGACGCCGCTGGTGGTGGCCGACGGCGCCCGGGTGCTGGGCGTGGTGCAGCTCAAGGACATCGTGAAGGGCGGGATCAAGGAGAAGTTCGCCGAACTGCGCCGCATGGGCATCAAGACGGTGATGATCACCGGCGACAACCCGCTCACCGCCGCGTCCATCGCGGCCGAGGCGGGCGTCGACGACTTCCTCGCCGAGGCGACGCCGGAGCAGAAGCTGGCCCGCATTCGCGAGTACCAGCAGAAGGGTCACCTGGTGGCGATGACCGGCGACGGCACCAACGACGCGCCGGCGCTGGCCCAGGCCGACGTGGCAGTGGCGATGAACACCGGCACCCAGGCGGCAAAGGAAGCCGGCAACATGGTCGACCTCGACTCCAACCCGACCAAGCTGATCCGCGTGGTGGAGATCGGCAAACAGATGCTGATGACCCGCGGGGCGCTGACCACCTTCAGCATCGCCAACGACGTGGCCAAGTACTTCGCGATCATCCCCGCGGCCTTCGCCGCCACCTACCCGGCGCTGCGGGTGCTGGACGTGATGCGGCTGCATTCGCCGCAGAGCGCGGTGATGTCGGCGGTCATCTTCAACGCGCTGATCATCGTGGCGCTCATTCCGCTGGCGCTGCGGGGCATCTCCTACCGGCCGGCGCCGGCGGGCCAGGTGCTGGCTCGCAACATCCTCCTCTACGGGGTGGGCGGGGTGCTGCTCCCCTTCCCCTGCATCAAGTTGATCGACATGGCCCTCACGGGCCTGGGGGTCGTGTCATGAAGTCGCTTCGCGCTGCGCTCGTGCTGCTCCTCTTCTTCACCGTGCTGTGCGGGCTGGTGTACCCGCTGGTGATGACGGGCCTCGCCCAGGTGGTGATGCCGGAACAGGCCAACGGCCGCACGGTGGGCGCGGTGGGCCAGGTCTTCACCCAGCCCGGCTACTTCCACGGCCGGCCGTCGGCCACCACGCCGCCCTACAACGCGGAGGCGTCCACCGGGACGAACCACGGCCCCACCAACCCCGCCTTCCTCGATGCGGTGAAGCAGCGGGTGGAGGCGGTGCGCGCGGAGAATCCCGGGAAGGAGGGCCCGGTGCCGGTCGATCTGGTGACCGCCAGCGGCAGCGGGCTCGATCCCCACCTCTCCGTGGCGGGCGCGAAGTACCAGGTGGCGCGGGTAGCGAAGGCGCGGGGCCTGTCGGAGTCCGAGGTGGAGCAGCAGGTGGACGCACACACCGAGGGGCGCTGGCTGGGCCTCTTCGGCGAGCCGCGGGTCAACGTCGTGCGGCTCAACCTGGCGCTCGGCCCGCCGTCCGTGGCGGCACCTTCGGCGGGGCCCTGACGGCGCGAACGCAGCGCTCGTGTCCGACCTTCTCTTGCGGGAGGCTGACTGAAGATGACCGATGAGGGCGACAGCCGGCCGGATCCCGACGCGCTGCTCGCGCGGCTGAAGGCCGAGGAGCGCCAACGCGCCCGGCTGAAGATCTTCTTCGGCTTCGCCCCCGGCGTGGGCAAGACGTTCGCGATGCTGGAGTCGGCGCGGCTGCTCAAGGCCCGCGGCCTGGACGTGGTGGTGGGTCTCATCGAGACGCATGGGCGCGCGGAGACGGCGAAGTTGATCGAAGGCCTCGAGGTCCTCCCGCGGCAGACGCTGGACTACCGCGGCAAGGCGCTGGAGGAGTTCGACCTCGAGCGCGCGCTGGCCCGCAAGCCGGCCATCCTCCTCGTCGACGAGCTGGCGCACACCAACGTGCCGGGCTCGCGGCACACCCGCCGCTGGCAGGACGTGCTCGAGCTGCTCGACGCGGGCATCGAGGTGCACACCACCTTGAACGTGCAGCACGTGGAGAGCCTCAACGACGTGGTGGCGCAGATCACCCACGTGCAGGTCCGCGAGACGGTGCCCGACTCGCTCCTCGAGCGCGCCGACGAGATCGAGCTCGTCGACATCCCCCCCGAAGAGCTCTTGAAGCGCCTGTCCGAGGGGAAGGTGTACCTCCCCGAGCAGGCGCGGCGCGCCGCCGAGCACTTCTTCCGCCGCGGGAACCTGCTGGCCCTGAGGGAATTGGCGCTGCGGCGCACGGCCGAGCGCGTCGACGAGGACGTCGTCGCGTACCGCAAGCAGCACGAGATCCAGACCACCTGGCCCTCGGGCGAGCGCATCGCGGTGTGCGTGGGGCCGGCGCCCGCCTCGGCGCGGTTGGTGCGGGCTGCGCGGCGCATGGCGGCGGGGCTGCGCGCCCCGTGGCTGGCGATCTGGGTCGACAACCCCGTGACGGCGTTGAGCAAGGCAGACCACGAGCGCCTCGAGTCGCACCTGGAGTTGGTGGGCAGCCTGGGGGGCGAGGTGGTGCGCCTGTCGGGCACGCGCGTGGCAGAGACCATCCTGGAGTGGGCGCGCGCCAGCAACATCACGCGGATCATCCTCGGCAAGCCGACACACTCCCGGCTGCGCGACCGCCTGCGTGGCTCGCTGCTGGACGACATCGTCCGGGGCAGCGGCGACATCGACGTCTTCGTCATCTCCGGCGATCCCGACGCGCCCGCCGAGCCGGTGGACCGCTCCGCGCAGCCGCGCCCAGTGGCCTGGCGGAACTACCTGGCCAGCGCGATCTCCATGGGCGTGGTGACGACCATCGACGTGGTGCTGCACCGCTCCCTGGGCCTGCCGGATCCCGAGATGCTGTTCCTCCTCGCCATCATGATCGTCGCGGCGACGCTGGGGAGAGGACCGGCGTTCCTGGCCTCGGGGCTGGCCGTCGCTGCGTTCGACTTCTTCTTCGTGCCCCCGTACCTCACCTTCGCCGTGGCCGACACGCGCTTCGTCCTCACCTTCGTGATGATGTTCGGCGTGGGGGCGCTCATCAGCACCCTGGCCAGCCGCCTGCGCGACCAGGAGCTCGAGGCGCGGCAGCGCGAGCAGCAGACACACACGCTGTTCGCCTTCACCCGCGCGCTGTCCGAAGCGGACACGCTCGACGCCCTCGCCCGCACCACCGCGCGGCACTGCGCCGAAGCCATCGGCCTGCAGGCCCAGGTCGTCGTCGCGCTCTCGCGCAACGGCTCGCTCCAGCCCTGCGGCGCCTGGCCCACCAACTCGAAGCTTGAGCCCAACGACCTCGGCGTGGCCGAGTGGGTGTTCGACCACGGGCGCGCGGCGGGCAAGGGCACCGACACCCTCTCGGGCGCGAACGCCTACTGTCTGCCGCTGGGCCGCAGCCAGGGGGTCATCGCCCTCTTGCGCGCCGAGGAGCCGACGCTGGAAGAGCGCGCGCTGCTCGACTCCTTCGCCCGGCAGGCGGCGGTGAGCGTGGAGCGGTTCCAGCTGGCGGAAGACGCCCGCGCCGCGGCGCTGCGGGCGCGCACCGAGGAGCTGCGCAGCTCGCTGTTGTCCGCCGTGTCGCACGACCTGCGCACGCCGCTGGCGGTGGTGACGGGTTCGGCGACCGCACTGCGCGACGACGGCTCGCTGGACGCGTCGACCCGCGCGCAGCTGCTCGACACCATCTGCGACGAGGCGGAGCGGTTGGAGCGACTGGTGCGCAACCTGCTGGACATGACCCGGGTTCAGGCGGGCGCGCTGACCGTGAAGCGCGAGTGGGTGCCGCTGGAGGAGCTGATCGGCAGCGCCCGTTCCCGCCTCTCCAGGCAGCTGGCTGGCCGCGCGGTGCACGTCAGCCTCCCGGACAACGTGCCGCTGGTGTCCGTGGACCCAGTGCTGTTCGAGCAGGTGCTGCTCAACCTCTTCGAGAACGCGCTCAAGTACACGCCGCCCGGCTCGCCCATCGACGTGCTGGCGCGGGTGATGCCGGACGTCATCGAGCTGGAGGTGGCCGATCGCGGCCCCGGCTTCGATCCCGCCGACGCCGAGCGCCTCTTTGAGAAGTTCTACCGGGGGGCCCACCTGGGTACGAGCGGCGCGGGGCTGGGACTGGCGGTGTGCCGCGGCATCGTGGAGGCGCACGGGGGCCGCATCACCGCGCAGCTCCGCGAGGGGGGCGGCGCGCGCTTCGTCATCACCCTGCCGGTGGTGGGCACGCCGCCCCCGGTGCCGCCGGAGGAGGGGACGTGAGCGAGACCGCCACCGGCCCTGTCATCCTCCTCGTGGAAGACGAGCCGCAGATGCGGCGTTTCCTGCGCGCGGCGCTGTCCAGCCACGCGTACCGCCTGGTCGAGGCGGGCACCGGGCAGGAGGCGATCGCGCTGGCCACCAGCCACAACCCCGAGGTGGTGCTGCTGGACCTGGGCCTTCCGGATTTCGACGGGCTGGAGGTGACGCGGCGGCTGCGCGAGTTCACCAAGGTGCCGATCCTGGTGCTGTCGGCGCGCGGGCGGGAAGACGACAAGGTGGCCGCGCTGGACGCCGGCGCCGACGACTACGTCACCAAGCCCTTCGGCACCAATGAGCTGCTGGCGCGGCTGCGGGTGGCGCTGCGCCATGCGCAGGGCGAACGAAAGGCCGAGCCGGTGTTCGAGCTCGGTCCCCTGCGCATCGACTACGCGCGCCGCGAGGTGACGAAGGCCGGCACGATGGTGAAGTTGACGCCCATCGAGTACCGCCTACTCGCCTGCCTCGCGAAGAACGTGGGCCGGGTGCTGACGCACCGGCAGATCCTCAAAGAGGTGTGGGGCCCGACGCACGGCGACGACACGCACTACCTGCGCGTGTACATGGCGC
Organism: Myxococcota bacterium; assembly: GCA_040752975.1. Lineage (GTDB taxonomy): Bacteria > Myxococcota > Myxococcia > Myxococcales > Myxococcaceae > JADLDB01. Next base: position 25,468 of record JBFMHF010000016.1, on the reverse strand, counting down.
AGCTGCGCCGGAAGCTGGAGGACGACCCGTCCAACCCGCTCTACCTCCTGACCGAGCCCGGCGTGGGCTACCGGCTGAAGGACTGAGTGTCCCTTCGCCGAGACGACACCGGAACCTGCCCTTTCCGGAGTTTGCCCGGTGGCCCGTCCATCGTCGCTGCCCGCGTAGCGATCTCGTTCAAGGCCCGCGGAGGATGGCGCCGGCGCTTCCGACGACGCGAACGGCGCCGGGACTGGCGCCCCACACCCCACCCAGCCCGGGCTCCATGCTGATGGGCACACTCGTCCACGCGCCTCCGTCCCAGTGCAGCACGACGCCTTGAGTCCCGACGGTGCCCACCGCCCAGATGTCCGCAGGACCCGTGCCCCAGATGCCCGAGAGACTCGCCGACGTGCCGCTCGGGACGGGGAGGATGGCGGCGCCGTTCCACCGGCGAATGACGCCCGACTGGCCGACCATCCACACGTCGTTGGGGGCGCTGCCCCACACATCATTGAGGTCCAGGCTGGTGCCGGCGCCGACGGTCGTCCAGGAGGCGCCGTTCCACCGGAGCACCAGACCCGACCGCCCCACCGCCCAGGCATCACCCGGGCCGGCGACCCAGACGCCCTCCAGCATGCCGATGGTGCCTGAAGGGACCTGGGCCCACGCCCCGCCGTCCCAATGAGCGGTCCTGCCCCCCGAGCCGACGGCCCACACGTCGTTGGGCCCGCTGCCATGAACGGCGGCCATGTCGACGGTGCTGCCGCCGGAATAGACGATGAACAAAGCCTGCCCGTCCCAGTGCCTCACCGTGCCCCCGGAGCCAGTGAGGTAAACGTCATTGCTGCCCGTGCCCCAGACGGACGTGTAGCACTCCGTGGAGCCGAGGCTCGTCGTGCCACTCCACGCGCCGCCATCGGAGCGCAGCACGGTGCTCTCGCTGCCGACGGCCCAGAGGTCCCCCGGGCCGCTGCCCCAGATGTCGGCGAGGTAGCCGGCGCGGCCCTGGCTGATGAGGACGAGCGACGAGCCGTCCCAGGTGAGCAGCCGTCCGTCTTCACCCACCACCAGGGCGGTGCCAGCGCCCGTGCTCGCCACGCCCCACAGGTCGAAGGCGGTCCCGGAGGGGATGGCGGTCCAGGTGCTGCCGTCCCAGTGGCGGAGCGTGCCCGAGATGCCGGACACCCACACGTCGTTGGCGGCGCTGCCGGCGATGGACAGCACCGTGGTGGTTGCGCCGGTCGACAGGCTGCTCCAGGTGGAGCCGTTCCACCTGCGGACCCCGCCGTTGGACTGCAGGGCCCACACATCGGCGGGGCCGCTGCCCCAGACTCCGGTGAAGCCGGTGGTGACGCCGCTGACGACGCTGGCCCACTGCGTGCCGTTCCACCGAAGGATGGCGCCGCCATTTCCGACAGCCCACACGTCAGACGCGCTGCTACCCCACACGCCCTGCAGGTTGGTGGTTACCCCGCTGGCGGAGGGCTGCCAGGAGGCGCCGTTCCAGTGGAGGATGGTGCCTCCCACCCCCACCGCCCACGCGTCACCCGGGCCCGTGCCCCAGAGGGCGGTCAGGTCGGCGGTGGTTCCGCTGGGCGTCACGCTCCAGGCGGCGCCATCCCAGTGGACAATCACGCCGTTTTCTCCGACCGCCCACACGTCCGTTGGCGCGCTGCCCCAGACTGCCCACAAGCGCTCGTTCGTCCCGGAAGGGATGACGGCCCACGCGCCTGCCTCCCAGTGGAGCGTGGTGCCCACGTAGCCCACCACCCAGACGTTGGTGGACGAGAGGGCCCAGGCCGCCGTCAGCGTGTTGCCTTGAGGCCAGGGGTTCTCCCACACCCAATTGGCACGGCCCGCGTCCTGGGCGCCCGCGTCGCGACTCCCGCCGCCGTCGACGCCGCCGCCATCCACCGCGCCGCCGTCGCCGCCGCCGGCATCGACGTCGCCGGCATCGACCTCACCGCCCGCGTCGTTGCCGCCGTCTGGCGCACCGGCGTCTCCCACGCCGCCACCGGTTCCTCCTCCGTCATCGCCACCGCCAGTGCCGCCTCCACTTCCCCCATCGGGGAAGGCGCCGCCACCACCCGCACCGCCGCCGGTGCCTCCTCCTGTCGCAGTTCCGCCGCCCGCTCCGCCATCGACCTGGACGCCCGGACCACCGCAACCCGCCACGCTGAGCGAGCAGCACGCGACCAGGACTGCCAGGAGCCATCGCCGAGCGGGCGTCAGAGAGTCCATTCGGGGAGCCCACCCGAGTGCCCAACCGCACCGCGCTCTCCTGCGCGACGTGCACCGGTCTGGACTACGCGTGGCCGACCCGAGAGCCCCTGGGCCGTCAAGCCGCAGGGGCTCAACGTACCGCGTTCGCCATGTGATGGCCGCCCTCGACTTCCATCGGAGCGCCCACCGGGCCAACCGCGTTCCAGCCTGCGCACCCCACCCAGCGCAGCGGGTGAAGACCGCCGCACCATGCCGTTGGGAGACGCCGGCTGCCCGCCCGCCACCACGTCGTGGTGCGACAGCGGGAGTGGCCGTTTGAGTCAGCGGATGAGACTCGCGCCTGCACGGACGCGGCCGGGGACGAAGACAGCCCAGCATCATCGCGCTGCCATCTCTTGACGCATCGTCCTGTCTCTTCGCCGAGACGATACCGGAGCCTGCCCGTCCGGAGCTTGACCCACGATTTTCGCTCGCCGCAGGAGCATCATCGGCTCCGCGATGGACCTGAAGGACCCGTCATTCCGTGCCGCGCTCGACGCACACCTCGATCGCTACGCAGGCGGCGACGATGGACGCGCCGTGCGCGAACTCCTCGAGACCGTCGCCGTGTACGCGCTGGCCCTGTGGGCGCTCCCAGTGGCCTTCGAGGCCTCTCGCAGCGCCTCGTCCTGGCCCGCCGCGCTGACCTTCGGCGCCGTCACCGCCGTCGCCTTCTTCGGGCTGGCCGGCGCGCAGGTCCGCGCCTTCATGGTCCACCACGACTTGACGCACGGCAGCTTCTTCTCGTCGCGGAAGTGGAACCGCGCGCTGGCCCCCATCGTCGGCGCGCTCGTCAGCACTTCCCCCTCCGTCTGGCAGCGGGAGCACGATCGCCACCACCGGGACAGCAACAACCTCGACAAGAGCCAGGACGGGCAGACCGCCTCGTGGACGGTGGCGCAGTACGAGGCCGCACCCGCCTGGCAGCGCTGGGCCTACTGGTTGGTGAATCAACGCCCGGTGCTCTTCGGGTTGGCGCCGCCGCTCTACTTCCTCGGCTTCATGCGCGTCCGCGCGCGCTGGTACGAGAACGCCGTCTTCGGCCTCTTCGTGGCGCTGCTGTGGTGGACCGAGCGCCTCGGCGCCTTCGCCGCGGTCATCTTGCCGTCGACCATCTTCGGCTTCCTCGTCTTCCACGCGCAGCACACCTTCGACGGCGTCGTGAAGCGCCGCGGCGCCGCCTACGACTTCGTGGAGAACGGCCTCGTCGGCTCCTCGCTCCTCGTCGTGCCGCGCTGGCCCGTCGTCGGCCGCTTCCTCGACTGGTGCCTCTTCTCGGTGGAGTACCACCACGTGCACCACCTGCGCCCGGGCCTGGCTGCGTGGAAGCTGAAGCGCTGCCACGAGGAGGGCGGCGCCCTGTTCGACGTCACCCCGCGCGTCACGCTGGGTGCGGCGCTCTCCACCACGCGGTACACGTTGTACGACGAGGCGGCGGCGAAGCTCGTCACCTTCGCCGGCCACGCGCCGTGGCGCGCCGCGGGGACGCTTCAGAAGAACGTGTAGCCGAGCGCAGCGCCGAAGGTGAAGTACGGCGCCGGCACCCAGACGTTGATGCCCGTGACGCCGACGGTGAGGCCCGAGTTTCGGAAGAAGGGGACGTGGAAGTCGACGCCCCACGCGATGCCGAACCCGGGAATCGCCTTGATGCCGTCGCTCTGGTCGTGCAGCCCGCCGAGCCCCGCCGCCAGCTTCACCTCGAGCTCCGGCCAGAAGATGGGGGCCTTCACCTCCAGCATCCAGCCGCCGATGAGATCCGGCCCCCGCTCCGGGCCCATCACCCCCTTGTTCTGGGTGAAGGTGTGCAGCATCGCCAGCGTGATGCCGTTCTTGAAGGTGCCGCCGAGCTCCATCGCGTGGAAGAGGCCTTCGTTCTGCGGGCCGCCGCCCACGCCGAAGGCCACCTGGAAATGGAAGCCGCTGCGCTCCACCACATGTCCGAAGAGGAGCGAGCGCGAGGACGCCCACGGGTAGACGGGCTCGCTCACGTCGGCGGCGACTTCGGGGGCGCTCGACAGGGCCAGGGCCAACACGGTCGCGGAGATCAACACGCGTCCACCTTAATCCCGTCGCAGCCGCCCCGCCCGCTGCGCTGCTGACGGACGCCAACTCCTCGTTGTCGCTGAGCTCCCGCCGCGCCCTACGAGGTTGCCTCAACCCTTTCCATCCCACGCCGCCGCTGACCGGAGCGCATCGTCACTCGAGCAGCATGCTCGAAGCCCTGCTGCTGCCCCGGAGGCCGCACCGCGAGATCGAGTGCTACAGAGACGACGAGGATTGTCGAAATTGTAGCTCTCGATCTCCCGCCTCTGACGCCGACTGCCACGGGGACGGGGCTTCAGGCAGTCCTTGCTGCCGCAGTCGTACGTGGCCGGTCAGGTCGACAAGCGAGAGCGGGGTCAGGGGGGACTCGCGGGCGCCGACGTGCCCGGCGCTGTCGCAGGCGGAGCAGCAGCACCCGGCGGAGTCGCTGCCGGAGTGGTTTCCGGAGGGGGCGCCTCGGGGCCGAAGACCGGCGCGTCAGCTCCCAGCGGCGAGGGGGCGGGCGCCTCCTTCATGATCGGCTTCACGTAGTCCTCTCCGAAGAAGCGGGAGCTGCCGCCCACGGTGAGCTGCACGTTGAAGCGATCCTGCGAGAGCGGAAAGCCGGGCTCGGCGGCGTTGGCCTGAAAGCCGGAGCGCCCGTACTGCATCACCACCCCCACCGAGGTGGTGAAACCGCCGATGCGGAAGGCGAGGCCGGCCGAGCCGCCGAACATGTTGACGCGCTCGCGCGCCACCTCGGCCGGGGCGCTCGAGGTGTTGGTGAAGGCCCCCAGCCGCAGCGCGATGGACTCGGACAGCCGCGCTTCCGCGCCCAGCGAGCCGTCCACGTGCAGCAGTTCCTGGTGCACGCCGTCCGAGGTGATGGGGTTGAAGGGCTCGTACGCCACCGGATAGCTGAGGCCCGCGTAGAGAACGGCGTCGCCACTCAGGATGAGGCCCGGCCTCGGCCGCCACGCCAGGCCCAGCGAGAAGCGATGCGGGTAGCGCGAGTCGGCCCGGCCCGTGCCCGTGGCGAGACCCGTCACCCCGGTCGAGGACACCGCCGAGAAGGAGTACGGCATCGACCCGCCCAGCGAAATGGTCTGCGACATCCAGCTCAGGCCCACCGTCACCTGCTCGTGCGGCTGCCAGGCACGGCAACAACCCGAAGGACGAGCCCGAGACGTTCGAGGTGAGCGATAGCTGCGCGCCCGACGCGTCCACGAAGTCCCGCGCCGTCGAGAAGGCCAGCGCGGAGATCTGCAGCAGCAGCGACGCGCCCACCGACAGCCTCCTCCCCAGGTTCCACCCCACGCCCGGCCCCAGCACGGTGGTGAGGGCGTCGAAATTGATCCGCTGCACGTAGCGGGTGAAGGCCACCGGCGCGCCGTTGACCGGGAAGGTGAAGGCCACGTCCTGTCGTTCCTGCGTGCCGACGAAGCGCACCTTGTCGGTGATGAAGACGCCGAAGGCCAGGGTGAGGCCCTTGCGCGGCGCGATGGCGAAGCCCAGCGTGGTGGGCACAGCGGTGATCTGCTGCAGCGTGGTGTCGGCCGTGGCGCCCGACGCCTCGTCGAGCAACTCGGTGCGCCGGTAGAGCAGCATGCCGTACGCGTTGGCGCTGATGCTCACCGACGGCTTCTCGATGATGGACAGGCCGGCCGGGTTGTACCAGAGCGCCGAAGCGTCATCGGCCACGGCCGTGAAGGCGCCTCCCAGCACCGAGGCGCGCTCGCCCACCAGGAAATTGCGGTGGTTGAAGAAGTCTGCGCGCGCTGGTGACGCGAGCACCGCCAGGGCCAGCCCCAACGTCCGGAAGGTCCTCATGGCAGCGGCCTTCTGGCACGGCCCAGCCCGCCCGGCACGCGGGTTTCTGCACGCCGCCGTCCGCTCCGGCTACCATGCGGGCATGCGGTCACGTCCCCAGGTCAACCGCGTCGCGGAGATTCTCAAGAAGGCGGGGCTCGTCGACGAGCTGCAGCTGCGCTCGGCGATGGCGCGCCTCGAGCAATGGGGCGGCCGCCTCACCGGCGTGCTGGCCGACATGGGCATGGTGGACGGCGAGCAGGTGGCGGAAACCCTGGCGAAGGCGCTGAAGCTTCCCACCGCACACCTGGGCATGGTGCCGAAGGACGGCGGCGCGCTCGCCCGCATCGACGCGACCTACTGCACCGAGCACGGCATCTTCCCGGTCAGCCTGAAGGACCGCGTCTTCACCCTCGCCATGGCGGATCCGACGGAGATCGACGTCATCGACCACGTGGCCGCCAAGGCCGGCGCGCGTGTCTCGGTGGTGGTGGCCTCGGAAGCGGAGATCAGCGCCGCCATCGCCCGGCATTATTACGGGCAGGCGACGCGGAAGGGCGACAACCTGGCCCGGCGCGCCTTCACCAGCGAAGTGCCGGCCATGGGCGGCCTCGAGCTGGACGCGTCCAGCCCGCCGCCCCCGTCGAGCAAGACGGAAGGCCCGCCCGTGCTACGCCGCACGCCCTCCGCCAACACGATGCTCGACGAGATGTTCGACGAGGCCGCCGAGAAGGCCACCGAAGGAGGCTTCACCGAGGCCGAGCTCCAGCGCCTCGAGTCGGCGCGCGTCAACCAGGAGAAGGCGTCCGCCATCCTCCGCGCGCTGGAGGCGTTGCTCGCCGAGAAGGGCTACCGCTGACGCGTCAGCTGGCCAGCTCGCTCCACATGAGCAGGTCGCCCTTGGCCAGGTACGACTTGTCGCCGAAGGCCGCGTAGAAGTCGTCGAACACCGCCTCGAAGTCGGGGTAGCGGCTGTCTTTGCGGTCCTGCGTCATCTTGTCGAAGATCGGATCCAGCTTCGGCGGCACCTCGCTGTTGATCTCCGAGGGCAAGGGGCTGCGGCGGCCGGGGATCTGCCCGGTCAGCATCTCGTAGAGGAGAATGCCCAGCCCGTACACGTCGCTCGACGGGCCGGCGTCCTTGGAGCGGGCGATCAACTCGGGGCTCATGTACCCCATGCCGCCGGTGCCGACGAAGACCTGGGGCATGCCCTTGGACTGGTCCACCTCGATGACGCGCGACAGCCCGAAGTCGCCCAGCTTCGCGTTGCCGTACGAATCGAAGAGCACGTTCTCGGGCTTGATGTTGTGGTGCGTCAGCCCCAGCTGATGCGCGGCGCGCAGCGCATACGCCAGCTGCAGGAAGTAGCGGATCGCCAGCGGCACGTTGATGCCCTTCTGCCCTGACGCGTCGAGCTTCTCCCGCAGGTTCCCCTTGCACAGCTCCATCACGTAGTAGGGCCGCGCCACGTCGGTGTTCTGGTCGACCACCTGCACCACGCCCGGGTGCCGCACCTGGGCCTGCGCGCACAGCTCCTTCTTGAGGCGCTTGATCACCTCGCCGCGCTGGAGGAACGAGAAGTACCCGAAGATGTCCTTGAGCTCCTTCACGCACACGTCGAGGCCGAGCGCGTTGTGCTTGCCCTTGAAGACGGTGCCCAGGGGGCCGGAGCCCACCTGCTCGTTCTTCTGGTAGCGCAGGTCGAGATCCTGGCCCTTGGGCGCGGGCGGGGAGACGGCCACCGCGGCGGTCAACGGCAGGGGCGCGGGCGGCGGGGGCGGAGGGAAGCCGCCACGCAGCTCGGGCGCCGTCACGTGCGGCATGTCGTCGGAAGGCGGTGGAGGCGGCTTGCGGCCCCCGCGGTTCGAGGCAGGCATGGGGTTCGACTCCAGGACGATGTCGGTGGTGGCGGTGAAGGGAGGCGGCTGCGGCGGCTGCATCATCGTGCTGTCGTCGGGCCCCCCGTCGGAGATCTGATCGCCGAAGAAGTCGCCGATCTCCCCGGTGAACTTGTCGAGGTAGTCGCCTTCCACCACGCGCTCGCCTTGATCCGTCAGCTTGAGCTGCGCCTCGCGATCCATCGCGATGTAGTGGAACTTGCGCAGGAAGAAGAAGTAGCTGTCGAACTCCAGCGACACGCTGTTCTCCAGCGTCGTCTTCACGTCGGCCAGCTTGTTGGACCGGCCGAGCCGCTGGTTCTCCTTCAGGCTCTTCAAGATGAACAGCGCGTCGCCGCTCACCTTGTCTCTCGTCATCGCTGACTCGGGCATTACTCCCCTCGGGTATCGAAGCGCCGCATTGCGCGGGCGCAGCCCTACTTGATGCGCAACAGCTGCTTCACGGTCTCCATCACCTCGGCGAAGCGCACCGGCTTCTTGAGGAACATGTCGACGCCCAGCTTCATGGCGCGCTCGCGGGCGTCCTGCCCCCCGGCAGAAATGGCCACCACCGGGATCTTCTTGAGCGGCTCCTCGCCCCGCATTTTCTCCACCAGCTGAAAGCCGTCCATCACCGGCATGTAGAGATCCGTCATCACCAGGTGGAAAGGCGACTCATGCAGCATGGTGAGCGCGGCGTGCCCGTCGGCGGCGAAGTGCACCTCGAGGGGCGTGGTGCCCTTGAGCTCGTTGGCGGCGAGCTTCTTCAAGACGTAGCTGTACATCTCGATGATGTGGGGGTTGTCCTCGACGATGAGGACACGAAAGCCCGTGGGAGTCGCTCCCTGCGGACCGGCTGTCGCCTGCGTCTGCTCCGCGCTCACGTGTCCTGGCTCTCCCATGCCCGACGGTACAACCCCGCGCCCTGACGACGGGTTTATTCCAAGTGGGCCACCACGAAAAGTTTGATCCACCCTCGGCCGGTGCGACAGCAACGCACGCACTGTGCTACAGCCCTGCGCCCGAGGTGCTCATGCGCAAGGCCCTGCTCGTCCTCCTCGGAACGTCCACCCTCTTTGCCTGCACCGGCGCCCCGAAGGCCGGAAACCCGTGTGATCCCGCGGATCAGGTGGCCTGCGCCTCGCGCTCCGCCGTCCTCGCCTGCGTCAACCGGACGTGGGTGTCGGTGCCCTGCGAGGGCTTCATGGGGTGTGTGGAGAGCGACGTCAGCGTCACGTGCGACGTGTCGCTCGCGACGCTCGGCCAGCCGTGCCCTCCGTGGTCCGAAGGAAGTCGCGCCTGCTCGAATGTCCCGCCGGCCGTCGTCCAGTGCTCCGGAGGGACGTGGCAGACCCTCTCGGTCTGCAGCGGGGGGTGCACCAGCGTCACCGGCCAGCCCGAGTGCGTCACCAACGTGGGCGGCGGCGCGGGCGGCGGTGGAGGAGGGGGCGCCGGAGGAGGCGCTGGCGGTGGTGGTGGCGGAGGAGCAGGCGGAGGTGGGGGAGGAGGTGGCGGCGGAGGCGGCTCGGGCGGCGGCTCGGGCGGCGGCGCTGGAGGTGGTGCCGGAGGTGGTGCCGGAGGTGGCAGCGGAGTGTGCGACGCGACCTCGTGCTCCGGGTGCTGCGCCAACGGCCAGTGCTTCCCGCCTCCCTTGAACGCGTCGAACAACTTCTGCGGCACGGGCGGCGCCGCGTGCCGGGACTGCGGGGCCATCAACCAGCGGTGCGACGGCGCGTCCTTCACCTGCGTGCCGGTGATGGTGCCATGCAACCCCACCACCTGCCCCACCGGCTGCTGCGCCAACGGCCAGTGCTTCCCGCCCCCCCTCAACGCGTCGAGCAACTTCTGTGGCACCAACGGCAACGCCTGCGCGGACTGCGGGCGCATCGGCCTCGTCTGCAACAGCACGAACTTCACCTGCGTGCCGGGCGCGGGTGGCGGCGCGGGTGGCGGAACAGGGGGCGGCGCGGGCGGTGGAACGGGCGGCGGCGCCGGTGGAGGGCTGGGCGGCGGCACGGGCGGCGGCGGCAGCGTCGATCCCTGCCAGGGCGTGCCGGTGGGCGGCGAGTGCGTGTCCAGCACGCTGGTGCGCTTCTGCAACATCCCCACGGGCAGCGGGACGCCCTCGGTGCAGACGTACCAGTGCCCGGGTGGCTCGGTGTGCCAGGCCACTGGCGCGGGGGCGGCCTGCGTGCAGACTGGACAATGCCGGCAGGACGACTCGCGCTGCAGCGGCACGAACACGATTCAGGTCTGCACCGCGCAGGGCACGTGGGGTGGATCGCAGTCGTGCGGCGGCCCCTGCATCCCCAGCGCGGTGGGCGCCAACTGCGCCATCTCCGTCGCCACCACGGCGCTGACGGGCACGCTGCTTTACCAGGATCGCGCTCCGCGCCCCGATTACGCCGACTGGGCAGCCCCCACCTCGAAGCCCGCGCGCAACGTCTTCGTCGTCTCACAGCGCAACAACCAGTGGATCGACGCCACCACCACCAACGCCAACGGGCAGTTCACCGTGCAGGTGCCCACCTCGCCCACCGCGCAAGACTTCGTCTTCTTCATGGCGATGGGCGGCGACGGGCTGGGCGTGCGCTACGTGGTGGCCGATCCCAACCTCGGCAACGGCACCTTCTCTCCCGGCGATCGCGGCAACAGCCCCCGGTACTGGGGCTGGTCGCGCCAGGTGTCGACGCTGGCCAACGGCGGCACCATCACCGTCGGAACCGCCGAGGGGTCCGGGGCCCTCAACATCTTCGATCTCCAGCAGAACATCTTCGCGCGCTCCATCGCCTCCAACCAGGGTCGCCAGGGGCTGCCCATCGTCATCTGGCTGGGCCTCGGCGTGGAGTGGAGCTGCGGGGCCTGCTTCGTCGACGGGCCCGACATCGGCTTCGATTCGCAGATCTGGATGCCGGGCGGCAGCCAGGACGAAGGCTACTGGAGCGACTACACCATCGCCCACGAGCTGGGGCACTGGCAGATGGCCAGCTACGGCACCTCGCCCAACGAGGGCGGCACGCACATCCTCGGGTGCGCCACCTTCCCCGGCCAGGCCTGGAGCGAGGGCTATGCCACGTGGCACTCCGCGGCGATCCGCAACCAGCGCTACCAGGAAGACAAGCAGGGCGGGGGCTTCTTCTGGTTCGACTTGACCGCGCGGCAGTACTTCCCCGGCATCAACCCCAACAGCTGTCCCTTCGGGCCCAACAACTGCGGCATCCCCGGCGCCACGCAGCTGCTCGGGCAGATCGACGAGAACGCGGTGTCGGCGATGCTGTGGAACCTGACGCAGGCGCGCCCGACCGGCACGCAGGAGATCTTCCAGGCCGTCGCCGGCCAGCACATGAACCAGTCGCCCTGGCCACGCGGCTACACCCGGCGCACATGGAACACGGGCAGCGGCTGCAACAAGACGAACGTGGTGAACACCAACCAGCCGTCGCTCCAGTTGTCCGACGCGCTCGACGCCCTGCGCTGCGGCGGCAACCCGGCCGGCTCCAACGGCATGTCCGCGGCCGTCATCGACGGCGCCACCATCAGCGGCACGTACTACCCCTACCCGTCCGCCAGCCCGATGTGCCGCTCGGGCTTCTGCTACGGCTGTCGCTCGAGCGGCAGCTGCGTCGCGGGCAACACCACCGCGGCGTGCGGCACGGGCGGCGTGCAGTGTCAGCAGTGCGGCAGCGGACAGAGCTGCGTCAATGGAGTGTGCCAATGAAGCAGACCTTCTTCCTCGGGGCGGCGCTCCTCGCCGGGTGCGCCAACCAGTCCACGCCTGCGCCTGCTCCGCCAGCCGCGCCACCAACGCACGCGCAGCAGATGCCCGGGCCCACCGTTCGCCTCGAGTCCCCGGTGAAGGTGCGCTGGGAAGAGCGGGCGCGCACCGCCACCAGCGCGGAGGTGGTGGCCCACGTCGAGCGCCTCAACGCGGTCCCCGTGCCACTCCTGTTGCGCGTCGAGGCGCCCGCGGGCGTCACGGTGAAGCAGGGGCGGACGAAGGTGGAGCTGCCCGCCAACAGCGAGGCCGGCACCGTGTCGGAGACGTACTTCTTCGCCTTCGACGCCACCCCGACTGAGGACGTGATGCTGCGCGTCGACGGTGACTCCGAGGGCATGGGCTTTCACTTCCAGGTGCCCTACCGCTTCGGTCGCGCGGCCCCCGAGGGCCCCCAGCCCGCCGCCACCGGCCCCGCCTTCCAGAAGGGCGGAAAGAGCTTCGGCCCCACCATCCCCCTGGGTGACACGCCGCAGCAACCGAAGTGACGCCGCGGACTTGACGCCCTGGCGCGAAGTGTCGGCCGGCCTGGCGCGCTCGATCGCCCGGCGTGGCTGACAAACCAGGCATGTTCAGCCCCGACGTCACCCCGACCGAGAAGGTGTTCGCGCTCCGCCTCCCCGCGGAAGAGCCGCTGGCCACGTTGAAGCTGGCGCGAGGCGAGGCCCTGCGCGACGAGCGCGGCTTGTTCCACGGCTTCTACGCGCTGCGCGGGACCCTGGGCGGCCGGCCGGTGGAGCTCCACCTCGACGAGCGCAACAGCACCATCACCCTGGTGGACGGCCTGCGCGTGCGGGAGCTGTCGGCGCGCGAGCTCGCGGCCCTGCGGCGGAGGGTGCAGGCGTGGCTGCAGGAGTCGCCCGTCGCGGACTTCGCGGCCAGCACCTTCCTCGTCCACTTGAACGAGCTGGTCTTCGGCCGGCCGGTGCTGGCGCACTTCGAGCCCACGGTGGCCTCGGAGCGTCCGGGCGAGGGGCTCAAGCTGGCGGGCCGCGTCGGCAAGGCGTCACTCGAGCTGACGCTGACGCGCGGGGGTCGACTCACGCTGTCGTGGCGGCCGCGGGGGTGTGACACGTCGCGCAGCCGCCGCCTCACGGCGGACGAGACGGCCGCGCTGGTGCAGGTGCTGGGCAGCCGCATCCACGGTCAACCGCGCACCCTGCTTCAGGAGGCGATGGTGCGGCTCTGGGAAGCGGCGCGACGCGAGCTGCACTGAGCGCGGCGCGCGACGCCGTCGACGCGCGAACGGCCGTTCCACCGGACCGGCGGCGGACGAGGAGGACCACGGGCGCCAGAGCTCTCCGTTTGACGTGCGGCAGGTCGAGACGCCGGTTTCACCCGCGGCACGGAGCGACGTCGGCGTGCTGGGCGAAGGCGACAGCTCACTCCATCGCGCCTCGCGCTCACCCCGTGCAGCACGCGTTGCGCTGACGTCCCGCCAGCCCTGTGAGATGGTCCTGCGCATGGCGACGGTGTACCGGCCCGAGGCGTGCTGGGTGGGCGGCGAGGTGAAGCGCGGGGCCGAGCTGTGCGTGGGCGATGACGGGCGCGTGCTGGCGACGGCGCCAGCCGGGGCCGAGGTGGTGGCGCTCCCCGGGCGCGTGCTGCTGCCGGGCTTCGTCAACGGCCACTCCCACGCGTTTCAGCGCGTGCTGCGCGGCCGCACCGAGTTCCTCGCCCCGGGCCACGAGCGCGACGACTTCTGGAGCTGGCGCGAGGCGATGTACGCCGCCGCCACTACCCTCTCGCCGGACGATCTCTACGTCGTCTCCCGGCAGGCCTTCCTCGAGATGGCGCTCGCCGGCATCACCACCGTGGGCGAGTTCCACTACCTCCACCACCAGTCCGACGGCACGCCCTACGCCGACGAGCATGAGCTGGCGCTGCGGGTCATCTCGGCGGCGCGGGACGTGGGGCTGCGCATCGTCCTCTTGCGCGTCGTCTACGCCCGCGCCGGCTTCCAGGTGCAGCCCAACCCGCGGCAGCAGCGCTTCCTCGATCCCGACGCGGCGACGAGCCTGCGCCGCGCGACGGAGCTCGCGGCGCGCGTGGCCAGAGATCCGCTGGTGTCGGTGGGGCTCGCGCCGCACTCCGTGAGGGCCGTGCCTCTGCCGTGGCTCGCAGAGCTCTCGAGAGGGTGGCCGTCGGGCCCGCTGCACATGCACGTCGCCGAGCAACCCGCCGAGGTGAAGGCCTGCCTCGAGGAGCATCAGCGGCGGCCCGTGGAGCTGCTCAACGACGCGGGCCTGCTCTCCGAGCGCTTCACGGCGGTGCACGCCATCCACCTCGAACGGGGAGAGGTGGAGCGCCTCGCGCGCACGGGCGCGACGGTGTGTGCGTGCCCCTCGACGGAGCGGAACCTCGGCGACGGCGTCGTCCCCGCAGACGAGCTGCTGGCGGCGCAGGTGCCCATCAGCCTGGGGAGCGACAGCCAGGCGCACATCGACCTCCTCGACGAGGCGCGCCAACTGGAAGGGCACCTGCGCCTGGTGCGGCAGCGGCGAAACGTGCTCGATCCCCGGAAGGGCCAACCCGAGGGCCTCGGTCGACGGCTCCTCCAGTGCCTCACCTCCTCGGGCGCGAGGAGCCTCGGGGTGAACGCCGGCGGCTTGAACCCCGGGGAGAGCGCCGACTTCGTGACGCTGTCGCTCGCGCACCCGTCCCTGGTGGGCGCGCCCGAAGGCCTGGAGCCAGCCCTGGCGCTCGGCGCCTCTTCGGCGGCGGTGCGGGACGTCGCGGTGGCGGGGCGCCTCGTGGTGAAGGACGGCCACCACGCCGCGGAAGACGCCGTGGCCCGAGACTTCAGCGCGTGCGTCCGCCGGTTGTACGGCTGACGGCCTCATTCCTGCGGCTGGTGGAGTTGTGAGTCCTCGCCCTGTCCGTGGCGCGCGCGAGCACGCTCGCGACGACTGCGGCGGTCAGCCCGGGGCGCCGATTTTATGCGGTAGGGGATGACGGCCTCAGCCCACGCCTGCGGCTGGCGGAGTCGTGAAATCCTCGTCCTGTCGGTGGCGCGCCGCGACGACTACGGCGGTCAGCCCGGGCGCCGAGTTCATGCGGTAGGGGATCACGGCCTCAGCCCACGGAGTTGTGAATCCTCGTCCTGTCGGTGGCGCGCGCGAGCACGCTCGCGACGACGCGGTGCTCAGCCCGGGGCGGCTCATGCGGTAGGGGATGACGGCGCCTGCAAAGCGGCGGCGAGCGTCGGGCGGTACCATCAGGCGCTCGTCGGCGCACAGGCGACGCTGCGTTCCACCCGCGCGATGGAGACCGCCTCGAGCGTGCAGGCGCTCGCGCTGGCGTGCCTCGGTCAGCCGGAAGACACGGCCCTCGCCGTACGCTGTGCAGCAGAGGGTGCTGGGCTGCGCCAACCAGCGGACCCGAGCCCGACGCCGCCGAGGTGAAGTCGGCTGGTCGCTCATGCGCGGCAGCCACAGTCAGGAGAACCAGGCGTCGACGGCCTCGGCGGCCAGGCCGAAGAGCCCCACTCCGCCGAAGACGGCAACCCACGCGAAAAACTCGCCATCAACCGCCAGCGCACCGCCGCGAAGCACCGAGGCGTAAAGCGGCACCGCGGCCAACTGCACCAGCAGACCCACCCCGACAACCAGGCGGCTGACGGTGCTGAGGGTCCTGACCCGTCCCTCGAGTTCTCCGTCGGGACCGCTCGTCGAGAAGAACCGTGCCCGCAGCGTCGCGCGCTCCTCATAGGGCCGTGCTCCGGGGAGCCGATCGATCTCCCCACGCACGAAGAGTAGCTGACCCTCGCACACCCGCTTCTTCCGCCCGCGCAGCACCGCGCGGGGAAGCGGCTCGACGCGAACGCGTACACCGCTCGCGAGCCGGAGGAGAAACGGGCGCCCCCCGACGAGTGTGACGAAGGGGGCCCCGTCTTCGTCACCGTCGAGGCGCTCCGCGGTGCCGCTCACGCCGACGTGCCCTGCCCGGATGGGCTCGTCGGGCGACGTCTCGCGCGCGCTGCGCTCACGCAACCCGGCGCGCACGCCGAGCACCAGCGCCAGGACGAGCGCGGTCGCGACACCGAAGAGCAGGGGCACCCACCACGCGACCATGATCAGTGCACTTCCCTCATGGGAGAGGAACCGACAGGAGATTCAAGCCAGCGTTCTCCGTAGCCGGGAAGTGTAGCCGAGAGGAGGGCCCCTCCCCGGGCCGCAGGCGCGTACGTGGGCAGGGTGGGAGGTCCGCCCGCGGGCAAGCTTGGCGATGCCATCGGTGCGCGCGCCTGCGCACCAACTCCGCCGTCACGACCGGAACTCGTTCCGGCCGATGATGCGCATCCGCGAATCCAGGAGAGAATTCGCACGCCACGGCGCCAACCCACTAGACTTCCGCGCCCAGGGAGGAAACATGACGCAACGGATCGGCTGGCTGGCTCTGGTGGCGCTGGTTTCGGCGTGCGGCGGCGGGACGATGACCGGGACGGTGACGGTGCAAGGGGGAAGTCCTGCCAACATCGCCGTCTTCATCTACGGCCCCGTCTCCACGGCGGCCGTCACCAACGCCGAGGGGCGCTTCTCCGCCTCGGGGCTGCCGGACGGCGACTATTCGCTGGTGGCGAAGCTGAGGGGCGCCGACGTCGAAGAGGTCGCCGCAGCCGTGAAGATGATCGGCGGCCGGCCCGAGACGGAGCCCACGCTGGCCTTCACCCTCTCCACCGGCAGCGTCACGGGCACGGTCGTCTTCGCCGACGGCAGCGACGCGTCCAACGTCTCCGTCACGCTGTCGGGCGCGGCCTCCCGCGGCACGCGGACCGGTCCGGGAGGCGCCTTCACCTTCGAGAAGGTCCCCGGCGGGGCCTATGTCGTCTCGGTCGATCTGGTCGACTCGCGGGAGAAGCGCGCCAGCGTCGGCGTGGCGGTGACGGGCGGCAGCCAGGACGTGGGCCAGCTGCGCCTGACGCTCGTGGGGCGCATCGGCGGCACCGTCACGCTGAATGGCGCTCCGGCCGGAGGCGTGCAGGTCGCGGTGGCTGGCACGCCGCTCCTGGCCGTCACCGACGCGCTGGGTCGCTTCGACTTCCCCGAGGTGCCCACCGGTGACGCCACCTTCGTCGCCACCAGCGGCGCGCAGCAGCAGTACTCGGCGACCGCCAGCACCCGCGTCGTCCGCGGAGCCAACCCCGACCTCTCCCTGGCCCTGGGCGACAACCAGAGCCGCCGGGGCACGGTGAACGGCACCGTCACCTTCACCAACCCGCAGTCGCCCACCATCATCACCGTGTCCGTCGCGGGCGCCGCCGTCACCGCCACCCCCGCCGCGAACGGGACATTCACCATGATGGTCCCCGAGGGCGCGTGGGACATCGTCGCGTCAGCGCCCTTCCACCCGAAGAAGACGCTGGGCCGCGTGCAGGTGGTGGCCGGGCAGACGGCGGTGCTGCCGGCGACGGAGCTGTCCTGGTACCGGGAGGTGTTTCGCACCGAGTCGCAGCTGGTCTCCATCGCTTCGGTCACCCCCAGCTCCACGACGCCATGGGTGACGTTCCGAACGACGGAGGCCCTCGGGGCCCAGCGCACCTTCCTCTTCAACACGCGGACGTGGGACCTGCGCATGCTGGCGAACACCGCCATCGGCTCTCCGCGCTTCTCGAAGAACGCGAAGTACCTGGGCTTCCTCCTCGCGGGAGAGTTGTTCCTCTACGAGATCTCCACGGGCACGATGACGACGTGGGGCACGGGCGCGGGGAGCTTCGACTTTTCCAGTGACGAAGCGGTCCTCTTCGTCGTCCGCGGCGGCGCGCTGGAGCGGATCACCCTGGCCACCGGCAACACGACTCGCTTCCCGGGCACGGGGACAGCGACGGGCATCTCGCAGCACACGCTCGACCGCTGGCTGGTCCGCGAAGCCAGCAACGACGTGATGCTGGTCGAGCCGACCATGGAGACGGCCCAGCTCTTCACCCAGGTGCAGGTGCTCTCGGTGTACCCCACCCCGTGGGCGCTGACGGCCTGCGGGACCTCCTGCACGCTCAAGGTGGTGGCGCCCACGGGGCGCACAGCCAACACCGTGTCGCTCGCCGTCCCGGGCGTCAGCGTCCTCTCCTCGCCGGGCGACTACCCGTCCTTCGTCCATGGCGGGACCGGCCAGTACTTCATCGTGAAGGCCAGCGACGGCAGCCACACGCTGCTCCCCACCGGCACCAACCGCCTGCAGTTCAGCCCCGACAACACCCGCTACGCCTTCCACACGGTCGTGTCGGGCAGCACCACCATCCGTGAGGAGCGCCTGCCTCCCACGCCCAACCCTCTGGTCATCGCGCAGAGCACCCTGGGCTTCATCGCCGCGTACGTCTCCAACGCGCGGTACGTGGCCATCGAATTTGGCGGGCCGCGACGGATCTTCGACTACAAGACCACCGGTTCCGCGCCGACGCCGGACTCGGACGTCGACGCCACCGTCCCGGCGGTCCTGAGTCCACCGCTGGTCCTCTGGCCGAAGCAGTCGGCGGGGAAGTGGCGCGCCTTCATCGGGGACAAGGCCACCCTCGCCATCGACGAGCCCACCACTCGCACGCCGGGACCGATCGGCGTGAGGTCGCTGGCCGGTGCGGAGGCGCCCACCGACTACGCCGGCGTCTCCTTCGACACGACCAGCACGTGGATCCTCGACGAGAAGCTGGGCGAGGTCCGCACCCTTCCGGGCGGCTACTGCTACGCGGGCGAGCGCAGCGGCACGACGGAGTTCTGCCTCTGGCAGCGACCGGGCGCCATGGACTTCGTCGCCTTCGGACCGGAGGTGGCGCAGGGGCAGCAGGATCCCGGCGCCATCTCCACTGTCTCGGTCCTGGCAGGTGGTGAGCGCGGCTCGTTCGCCATCACCGCCGATCGCCAGCGCCTCTGGTTCGGCGTGGTGCGCCCGTAGCTTCTCTAGCGCCGCGCCGTCTTCGCCCGGGTGGCCTGCGCCTTGGGCGTCTGCGAGGCAGTGCGGGCGGCGCGCATCAACTCCACGTCGTTGCGGCCTCCGTGGGCCGACTTGCGGGACGACTTGCGCGACGGCCGGCCCGACAGCGAGTCCTCCAGCGCCATACCCACCTGCTTGTCGCCGCGCTTGGTGACGTTGCGGGAGTCGGTGTGCGCCGGATCGAGGTGGTGCACCTTCTTCGGCTGCGGCGCCTTCTTCGGGCCTGACCGCTCCATCTCGTGCCGGAACTGCTGCGCCTTGGTCGCCATGATGACTCCTTCGCGTTGTGGAACCACTCTCGCGCCGAAAGCGTAGTCGTCCGGGCGGGACGCCGCACCACTGATCACGGCGCGGCCAGCACCGCCGGCACCTGCGTGGCACTCCGCAGTTGACGGAGACGCCCAGCGATGGGCGAACCTGTCGCAGAGCGCTGGCCTTTCCCTGGGACGCCACGCGGAGGCAGAACGTGTGGGAGTCGCCGCCCTCGATGAAGCGCCGTCGGTCCGGGTGTCACGCCCCGCTCCAGCCGCCAGGACGGCGCGCTGTCGCGGCTGGGGCGTCGTCTTCGGCAGCCAGGTGCTGGCGACAGGTCCGGCGGGCATCCGCGCGGCGCCTGTCAGGGAGACGCCTCCCGGTTGGCGAGCTCTTCCACCACCGCGACGAGCCCCTGCGTGACCCGAGCGAGGCGGTCCAGGTCGAGCGTGTGCGGGAGATCGGTCGACTGGTGGTAGTGCGGATTCCGGAAGGGCGCCGTGTCCGTCACCATCACCGCGCGGTAGCCCGCGCGCCAGAAGGAGCCGTGATCCGACCAGGACGCACCCTCGACGAAGCGGGGGATCGACGCCCCTTCCGACGGCACCGTGGCCGCGCCACGAAACACCCGCACGCACTCGCGCACCAGTTCGCGGGAGTCCTGGTCGCCCACGAAGGCGATGAAGCTGCCGGTGGACGGGTAGAAACGAGAGAAGGGCCAGGGGTAGTGCTGGGACCGCGCCGCGTCCGAGAAGTAGCCCATCGTCTCGAGCGCCAGCATCGCCGTGATGTCCTCCCCCTTCGCGCGCAGCGCCCTCGCGTACACCTCGCTGCCCATCGCGTCCGTCTCGAAGTACGGCGGCTCCTCGTTGGTGAAGAAGACGAAGCGCACCGTGCGGGCCGGCGCCCGCGTGGAGAAGACCCGCGCCAGCTCCAGCGCCACCGCCACGCCGGTCGCGTTGTCGTCCGCGCCGGGCGTCCCCGGCGCCGAGTCGTAGTGCGCGCCGACCACGACGATCTCCCGGGCGCGCGACCAACCCCGACGCTCTGCCACCAGGTTGGCCACGGGCAGGTCGCGCACGAAGTAGGGTTGTCGCGTCACGGCGTACCCGAGCGTCGACAGTCGCCGCGCCAGGTACGTCGCCGAGAGGTCGAGCCGCTGGGGAAACGCCGGCACGTTGCGCTCGCCGATGCGCACCGCGAGCTCCTCCACGTCGAGGGTCAGCCTCATCCGCAGCGCCTTTCCTTCCGCGTCCAACAACGGCGGTGCATCCGAGAAGGAGACCCCCGGCATCGACGTCATGCGGGTCAAGCTGGCCGCCAGGCCCCCCATGAGCAGCAGCACCACGCCGAGCGCGATGACGGAGCGACGGAGCTTCACCGCGCCAGCGTAACGCCATCGAGCCCCGTCCAGCCGAGGCGGAAGGGAGCTGCCGCAGGTCGACGGGCTCGCGGCCTCGGGCTATGCGCCTGTCCATGTCCGAGCTCCTGACGCTGCTGCGCGACCTGGTCGCCATCGACTCCACCTCGACGAAGTCGAACGGGCCGATGATCGACGCGCTCGAGCCGCGCCTCACCGCCCTGGGCCTTGCCTGCGAGCGGCAGCGCTACGTCGACGACGCCGGCGTGGAGAAGGTGAACCTGCTCGCCACCCTCGGCACGGGCCTCCCCGAGCTCGCGCTGGTGGGCCACAGCGACTGCGTCCCCTTCGACGCCGCGTGGAAGGAGGCCCTCACCCTCGTCGAGCGCGACGGAAAGCTGTACGGCCGCGGCGCGTGCGACACCAAGGCGTACATCGCCTGCGCCTTGACCGCGGTGCAGCGCACGAAAGGCAAGCTGAAGAAGCCCGTGCTGCTCGCCTTCACCGCCGACGAAGAGCTGGGCTGCGTGGGTGCGAAGAAGCTGCTCGAGGCGGGCAAAGGAAGGACGAAGCGCGCCATCATCGGCGAGCCCACCAGCCTTCGCCCCATCCGCGCCAACAAGGGCTACTGCCTCGCCGAGGTGGAGGTGCGCGGGAAGGAAGGCCACAGCGCGTACCCGGACACCGGCGCCTCCGCCATCTTCCGTGCAGCCCGGTGGCTCGAGCGCATCGAGGCCTGGTCGCTGGGCGAGCTCCGCGTCGAGCAGCGCCCCGACTTCGTGCCGCCCTACGCCACCCTCAACGTCGGGATGATTTCCGGTGGGAAGGCGAAGAACGTCATCCCCGGCGCCTGCCGCTTCACCCTGGAGTGGCGTCCCCTGCCCTCCCAGCCGGTGGAGGCCGTGCTGCGCGCGGTGGAGGCGCTGCGCGATGCGCTCGCGTCGGAGGAGCCCGGCTTCGAGGCCACCGTGAAGCCGCTGCGCATGGACCGCGGTTTCGAGACGAGCGCCGACGCCGACGTGGTGCGCTTCCTCGCCGAGCGCACCGGCAAGACGCCCGACACCGTCGCCTTCGGCACCGAGGGCCCGCAGCTCGCCGCGCTGGGCGCCGTGCCCGTCGTCTTCGGGCCGGGCGACATCACCGTCGCGCACCAGACCGGCGAGCACGTGCCGAAGGCCGAGCTGGAGCGCGCCGTCGACGTGCTGGAAGCCGCCCTCCTCCACTTCTGCGGGTAAGGCGAACCCTCCCCCCCGTCAGCGAACGCCCCGGCCTGGCCGTCCGCGCCGTCGCGCGGGGCACCACCCTGGCCCTCGCGCTTCGAGCACCCCTTCTCCACCTCGTGAGGCTGAAATTGACCGCGAGGTGGACTTCCCGCGCCGTCCGCGGACGCCATTCTCTGCTGCTCGAAACGGGCCGGCCGCTTTGCTCATGCGCCCGGCCGGTTCCCCGCTATGCTGTGCGCCCGCCGTGCGACGCCTCTTCCCCCTCCTCGCCGTCCTCCTCCTCGCGTGCCCACCGGCCGAGCAGCCGGCCGACGCCGGCGTGGACGCGGGCTTCGACGCCGGTGTCGTCACGCCGTGTGTCCAGCCGCAGGACTGCCGCGCGGCCGGACTTTCCGCCGCCTGCCGCCAGGGCGAGTGCGCCCCCGACGTCCCCTGTGGAGACGACCTCGAGTGTGGCCTCGGCGAGCGCTGCGTGTCCGGCCAGTGCCGTTTCACCGGCTGCACCGCCGACGAGGAGTGCGAGACGGGCAAGTGCCTCACCGACACCTTCACCTGCGTGGAGTGCGGAAAGGACTCCGACTGCCCGGCCGAGCGCCCCGTGTGCAACACCGGGGCGAACGTCTGCGTGAAGTGCCGCGCCGACACCGACTGTCAGCGGCCGGGGCCCGCGCACTGCGACGTCAACGGCGCGTGCGTGCACTGCACGGAGTCCGCCCACTGTCCCACCGGACTGGTGTGCGCCAACAACGTCTGCGTGGGCGCCGGTGAGTCCCAGCGGTGCCCCGAGGGCACCGCCTGCGCGCCTGGCCTGGCCTGCGTGCTGGTGGGCACCAACCCGGTGTGTCTGCGCAGCTGCAACCTGTACGCGCCGATGTGCCCGGTGATGGGGCAGATCTGCTACCGCCTGACGTACTCCAACTCCAACTCGCTGGTGTTCGAGGCCGAGGGGCCCATCGGCGTCTGCTTCGGCTCCCAGGCCGGTCTGCGCGGACTCAGGGAGCCCTGCGCGCGCTCGATGGGCTCGAGCAACTGCCAGCCCAACCTCCAGTGCGTGCCGGAGACGGCCCAGCTGTCCCTCTGTCGCTCCTACTGCAACCCCACCGCCTCGGGCACGTGCCCCGCCGGGGAGGTGTGTCAGGACTTCCCCGGCGACTACTCGGGCCGGCCCTATGGCCTGTGCCTGCCGGACAACGGTTTCGGCGACGACTGCACCGGCGACGCGCAGTGCCGCGCGGGCCTGTCCTGCCAGGCCTACGACGACCCTTCCGCGCCGACCGAGGTGGGGCCCTTCTGCCAGTTCAACGTGGGCACGCGCCCGGGCCTCGCGCCGTGCGCCGACGCTCCACAGCCCGACGGGGGTGTCATCCCCGCCGACCGAACCTGCCAGTCCGGCTCCTGCGTGGCAGATCCCCTCTTCTCGTCCTTCACCGCGCCCGGCTACTTCTGCCTCGCCGCCTGCAAGACGAACGCGGACTGCGGCGCCGACGGCGGGGCCGGGGTGTGCGACGCGGACTTCGACGTCACCACGCCCTTCGAGACGGTGGGCCAGCTGCGCGGCTGTCGCCCGTCGTGTGCCACGGAGGCGGACTGCGCGGGCTACGACGCCGGCGTGACGTGCCGCATCCGGGTGGTGGCCAGCCTGTCGGCGCCCAGCTACGCCTCCACCTGCAGCCCTCCCGGCGCGGGAAACCTGCCGGCGGGCGCCGCCTGCACCTCGGGCCTGCAGTGCCGCAGCGCCCACTGCTTCCTCGACGACGCGCGCGGGGTGCGACGGAGCGGCACCTGCGTCGAGGCCTGCCGCGCGGGCCAGGCCTGCAGCCCCGATGGCGGCGCGCTGCTCCCGCTCGAATGCCAGCCGACCACGCTGCTGCTGACGCGCGGCTACGACGGGCGCCCCGGGACGAGCGACGACGGCCTGGCCACGCCCACCCTGTGCAGCGGCGCGACGTGCACGGTGGACGGCGACTGCGACGCGGGCGTGTGCGCCGTGGACGTCGACCCCGCGGCGCCGGGTGCGGGCTTCGTGCGCCGCTGCCGCATGCCCACCACGGGAGCGAAGCGGGGCGGTGATGCCTGTGCGTCGGATCTCGAGTGTCGCAGCGGCGTCTGCGGGGTGCTGCAGCCGCCGTCCACCGGGCTGGGCCGGGCCTGCTTCGAGGCCTGTACCGCCACGTCCACCTGCCCGGGCGCCACCACCTGCCGTGCCGGCGCGTTGCGGGTGGACGGCGCGACCGGCTCCGACAGCTTCGACTCCTGCGCACCTTGACGAGGGACTGCATGGCCGTGGTTCAACGACGTGGCAGCAAGCGCGGCGCGAAGGCGAAGGGCCAGCAGGCGCCTGCGCGATCCGCGAAGCGCAAGAGCAGCGCGACGAAGCACGCGGGCGCGGCGAAGACGCCCCGGCGCCTGGTGGTGGTGCGGCCCGAGCCCATCGACGAGTTCGGCGCGGCGGGAGGCATGCCGGTCTCCCGCTCGGCGGGCTCTGACCGCTCGGCGGCGGCGAGCGCCACCAGGGAGCTGTCCTGGAAGGAGTTCGACCGCGAGGTGCAGGCGCTCGCCCGCACCATCGCCCGGCGCTTCAAGCCCGAGGTGGTGGTGGGCCTGGCGCACGGCGGCGTCTTCGTGGGAGACGCCCTCGCGCAGGCGCTGAAGCTGCGGGCGTGGCCGGTGCACGTCACCCGACGCAGCCGCGACCGCGCGTCCCATGCGGCGGGCGCCATCTCCGACGAGATGCCGGCGGCGCTGACGGGCAAGCGGGTGTTGATCGTCGACGACATCGCCTCGTCGGGAGACAGCCTCGAGTTCGCCCTGCGGCTGGCCCGCGCGCGCAAACCCAGGGCGCTGGCCACCGCCGCGCTGGTGTCGAGGCCCGGCCGCTACGAGCCGGACTTCAGCGCCTTCTGCACCGACACCTTCTTCGTCTTCCCCTGGGACTACCAGTCGCTGGTGGACGAGGCGCGCTTCACCCCGCGCGCGGCGGACTGACGGACCGTCTCGCTCCTGCGCCCGCTGCTGGTCGAGCCTCTCTCACGCGCGCTGCTCGACAGGGCTTCCGGCAGCCTGGCAGTCCAGCGACCGTCGGCCTCGCACGTGCGTCCCGCCTCAATCACCCGGGCGGGGGCGTCTTCACCCGCGCTTTCCGCTGGCGTGGGTCGTCCGCCACGCCTCGACGCTTCGGACTCCAACGCGCGCACCAGGTCGGCCTCGTGGACCCGGCGCGTCCGCGGCGTTCGCCCGGCCGCTGCCGCAACCGCCGCGAGCGCCGCTTCCCCAGGTCGGCTGTCCGCCCCATGCCCTCAGCAGGGCTGCCCAGCCGGACGCGACACCGTGGATCTTCCGGGCTAAAGCGCGCGCGATGATCGTCGGCACCGCCGGCCACGTCGACCACGGCAAGACGGCGCTGGTGCGCGCGCTCACCGGCATCGACACCGATCGCCTGCCCGAAGAGAAGCGCCGCGGCATCACGCTCGAGCTGGGCTTCGCGCACCTGGAGCTGCCCGGTGGCCGGAAGGTGGGCGTCATCGACGTGCCGGGCCACGAGCGCTTCGTGAAGGCGATGGCGGCCGGCGCCGGCGGAGTGGACGTGGCGCTGCTGGTGGTGGCCGCCGATGAAGGGGTGATGCCGCAGACGCGCGAACACGTGGACATCTGCTCGCTCCTGGGCGTCCGGCGGGGCGTGCTGGTGGTGACGAAGGCCGATCTCCTCCCCGGCCTGGGCGAAGGGTGGCTCGAGCTGCTGGAGGCAGATCTGCGCGCCCTGGTGGCCGGCACCTTCCTCGAGGGCGCGCCGCTGATGGCGGTCAGCGCGAAGACGGGCGAGGGCCTCGATGCCCTCAAGGCGGAGATCGCTCGGCTGATGGACGAACTCTCGCATCCACCTCCGGCGCCGGGAGCCCGCGACGGACAGCCGGCAGGTGGAAGCGGCGCGCGGGGCGGAGGCGGAAGGGGCGCGGGCGGCGGCGCACGCGGCACGGGCGGAGGC
>JBFMHF010000015.1:0-70437 GCA_040752975.1 Myxococcota bacterium | reverse complement strand
ACTGTCGCCCGACGGCGCAGGCACTCCGGCGGACGCGCGGCCTGAGACCAGCCCGACGGGACGACCGGACACCGGCGCGGGCGCCCCGCTGGACGAGCGAGGAGACCGGCCGGACACCGACGTGAGCGCCTCGTTGGACGCGCGAGCCGGCCGAACGGACGCCGACGAGGGCGCCTCACTCGAGGAGCGACCCGAGACCGCCCCCCTGGAAGGGCCGGACGAGTGCGCCCATGGCGCGCTCGCCAGCCCCAGAGACACGCGCGAAGCCGTCGCCACCCGTCCACCGGGATGCGCAGCGGGCGCGGACCGCCCCGTCATCGACGACTCCGGAGGCTGTGTGGACGAACTCGCGACGGGGAGCGGCGCCTTCGCCGGGAGGTGCGCGAGCCGGCGGACCTCGCGCCTGCGCTGCGCGTCGTCCAGCTCGACCAGCCCGGTGACGTCCTTCCCCAGCAGCCGTGAGAGCGCCTGGCTGGCCGAGCGCCGCACGCGGAGATCGCGGTCGCGCATCACTTCCAGCAGCATCGGCCGCGCTGCGTCCGCCTGCGACGCCCCCAGCACCAGCGCCGCCAGCGCACGCACGTCCGGGTCCGCGTCCTTGATGGCCTTCGTCCCCAGCTCCAGCGCCTGCTTCGCGTCGAGGCCCAGCGCCAGCAACGACGCGCGCCGGCGCACGGCCTTGTCTGGATCGCTCATCGCCGCCGCGAGGTGCGGGCCGGCCTGCGCTGCGTCCAGCGTGAGCAACGCCTTCAACGCGGCGATGCGCACGTCCGGCGCGCGCGAGGTCAAGAGCGGCTGCACCACCGGCACGCCCTCCGACTTCGCCAGCGAGGAGAAGGCCGCGAGCAGCGCCACCTGCACAGACGGCTCCGTCTCCGAGTGCAGCGCCGACGCCAGGGCCGGGGCCGCCGCCGGGTGCGCCAGGGCCAGCAGCCGCTCCGCCGCGCGCGCGCGGGCCGAGGCGTCGGGGGCGGACAGCTCCCGCACCGAGAAGCCGAACAGCGTCTCTTCACTCCGTCCCGGGAAGGCGCGCGCGCCGGTGAGGGCGTCCAGCTCCTTCGACGACACGGACAGCCGCCCCTGCGCCGACAGCTCGTGCGCCGCCCGCGTCAGCGCCGCCATCGTCGAGGCGGTCCCCTGCGCGCGTGCCGGCGTCGATTCCCCCACGGACGGCGCTGACGTCCGCTGCACGGCGCTCGCGGGCACCGCGCCCATCGTCACCCGTTCAGCCGCCGCCTCTGTCACGACAGGCGGCGGGACGAGCGGGGCGCGTTCCCCATCGCCCACGGCCCCTGCGTCCGCGGCATCAGCCGTCACGAGCTCCGTCAGCGGCGCCTCGCGCCCCGACGCTCCGACCGTGACGGCCTTCGCCGTCAGCCGCGCGGGAGTCCCTTCCACTTCGCGCGCAACCACCGCAGGAGTCCCCTCGGCAGTCCGGGGAGGACTCTGTGTGGCCGAGGTCGCCACCGGGCCATCGCGGGTGAGCAGCACCTCGCTGCGCAGCTGCGCGATGAACTGCGCCAGGTCGAAGTCGTCGATGCCATCGCCCGCGCCGTGGATGCGCGAGGCGTCCAGCATCTTGCCGATGAGGTCCGCCCGCTCGCGGCGCAGCGCGTCCACCAGGCGCGCCGCCTCTTCCCGCTCGCCGTGCGCGCGCGTCGTCCGCACCTCCAGCTCGGCGATGACGCGCCTCAGCTCGATTTCCCGCTGCGCCGCCTGGCCCAGCTCGCCCTTGAGGCGCTCGGCCTCGACGCGCTCGCGCTCGAGATCGTTCGACAGCTGCGTGGACCTCGCCTCGAAGTAGACGATCTTCTCCAACGCGCTCTTGAGCAGGGACTCGGGCCTCTCGTCGCTCACGCCTGTGGGCTCCCCATTCGTGCTCCAGGGCCGTTCTTCCGGTCCTCGATCGTCGAAAGTGTAGAGGCCTGTAGCGGCTTGTCTCTTTTTCGACCGGGCGCACCCTATGCCGCGCGGACACACTTGTAAACCATCGAAATAACAGGCGTTTTCCTGACGCACCGCGGAATCGCATCCGAGGCCGATTTACCGGCCCCGGACGAGGCCCGGAGGAGGCTGAACGGGGTAGCGTGAGAGACCGATGTTGCGCGGGTACGAGCTGCTGGAAGACCGCTCCGCGCCGGACGGGCTCTTCGACGTGTACCAGGCACGAGCGCCCGACGGGGCGCTGGTGGTGCTGCGCCGGCTGCGCGTGCCAGGCGTCGCCGAGGCCCTGAAGGACCAGCTCGAGAAGGCGCAGCGACTCACGCACGCTTCGGCCGCGCCTATCCTCGACATGGGGAGGCTGGGGGCCAGCCTGTACTTCACGCAGCCGTGGTTCGACGGCGCGCGGCTGCGAGCGCTGGTGGACCACCGCGCGTGGACGGTGGCGGAGGCGGCGGGCGTGTTGGTGCCGCTCCTGGGGGCGCTGTCCGACGCGCATCACCTCGGCCTGCTGCACCAGGAGGTGGCCGCGGACAACGTCTTCGTCACCCCGGACGGCGTGGCGCTGGTGGACTTCGGGCTGGCGAGCGTGGCGCAGCTGGCGGGCATTCCTCTGAGGCGGGCGTGCGTGTCGCCGGAGCAGGCGCAGGGCAGGCCTCCGACACCGCACTCGGACGTCTTCCAGGCGGGGTTGCTCCTCTTCGAGCTGCTCACCGGCCGCCTGCCGGCGCTGGGTACGGTGAGTGAGGTGGCCGCGCGCATCGCGATGGGAGAGCTTGACAGCCCCCGTGACGCGGGCATCACGGATGACGCGGTGGTGGCCCTGCTCGAGCGCGCGCTGGCCTTCGAGCCGAAGGCGCGCTTCAGCTCGGCGCAGGAGTTCTCGCGTGCCCTCGCCGTCCTCGCGCCGGCCCCGGTGGACGTGTCGCGGCGGTTGTCGAGGGTGCTGCACACCGCGCCCTGGCCTCCGCCGGCGCGCCCGGACCTGGAACCGGTGCCGGACACGCCACCCGAGCCGCTCGCGTCGGCGCCGAAGCCGGGGCTGCTCCGGCGGCTCTTCACCCGCCCCAGGTGACCCTTCCCGCAGGCGAGCGCGTCAGTCGAGGAAGGCCTACCCTTCGAGCGGCAGCCCAGCGCTGATGCGCAGCACCAGGCGGGCCTGGGCCAGCTCGCCGCGCGCCTGAATCAAGTTCACCTCGGCTCCGAAGAGATCGCGTTCGGCGGCGATGAGGTCGAGCTGCGTGGCGGCGCCGGCGTTGTAGCGATCTCTCGCCACCTGGGCAGCGCGCTGCGCGGCGTTCACCTGGGCCCGGGCGGCGTCAATCTTCACCAGCGCGGCGTTGAAGCGCTGCCAGTCGGCGAGGATGGTGTCGCGCGCGAAGAGCCGCAGCTTCAAGGCCCCCAGCCGCGCGGTCTGCTCGAGGTGCGACTGCACGGCCATGTTCTGGAACATGGGCACGTCGAGCCTCCACGCGAACGTGATGCCCAGGTTGTAGAGGGTGGGGGAGCCCTGAAAGCCGGTGGCGTTGGTGAAGCGCTCGGTGAACTGCGCCGACACCATGGGGATCAGCGCCAGGCGCGACGCGGTGGCGAAGTGGCCAGCGGCCTGCGCGTCGAGGTCCGCCGCCTTGATGCCGGGGAGGTTCTCCACCCGCTGGGAGAGCTCCTCGAAGCCGGGCTCGGGGCGGAGGTCGTCTTCCGGCATCTCCAGCTCTGGCGCGGGCGCGAGGCCCGACACGGTGGTGAGGTTCTGCCGCGTGTTCACCACCAGCGTCTCCGCGTCGGCCACCACCTGCTTGTTGCGGGCGACCTCGGCGTTGGCGCGCAGCGTCTCGAGCTCGGTGACGGCGCCTGCCTTGTAGCGGATCTCCGTCAGCCGGGCCTGCTCCTCGGCCACCGCGAGCGACTTCTTCGCCGACTTGAGCACCGCCAGGGCGCCCACGTACCCGTAGAAGCCGGTCACCACGCTGCGCCGCACCTGATCGCGCGTGGACAGCTCGCGCTGGGCCGCCGCCTCCTGCGACGCGTTGGCCGCGGCCGAGCGCATCCACGTGGTGGTGTTGATGAGCGGCAGCTCGAAGCGCAGGTTCGCGTCGAGCTGGTTCTTCGGCACGATGGTCAGCTTCACCTGGCACACGCGGGTGGCGCCGCACGTCTGGTCCGCGCCGCAGTCCGCATCGGTCTGGCACTGCTTCGGCAACCCGGTCATCGAGTCCACCGCGGGCTGGTCGAACACGGCGTCGTACTGGTTGTGGGTCCACCCGCCGCTCGCGGTGAGCGCCGGCAACAGGCTGGTCCACGCCTGCCGGTACTCGGCCCGCGCGCGCTCCTTCTGCTCGATGGAGATCTGCCGATCGACGTTCTGCGTCTCGGCGGACTCGAGGTGCGCCTTCAACGGCGCCGGCTGGGCGAGGACGACGTTCCCCAGCAGCGCCACTCCCATCACCATCACGCGCTTCACTTGTTGACCTCCATCGTCGGCTCCACCGGCGCGCCCAGCGCACTTCCATCGGCCGACAGCCCGCGCTTGCGCCTGAACCACAGTGAGATGTCATCGAAGAACGAATAGACGACCGGCACCGCCAGCAGCGTCAGCAGCAGCGAGAGCACCTGCCCGCCCACCACCACGCCGGCGGTCGCCCGCGAGAAGCCCGAGCCGATGCCCTGCGCGGTGATGAGGGGAATCATGCCGGCCACGAAGGCCAGCGTCGTCATCAGGATCGGCCGCAGGCGGTCCTTGTTGCCCTTCAGAATCGCCTCGGCGCGCGGCAGCCCCTTCTCCCGCAGTTGGTTGGTGTGATCGATCTGCAGAATGGCGTTCTTCTTCACCACCCCGAAGAGCACGAAGATGCCGAGGAAGCTGTAGAGGTCGATGGCCTGATCGAACAGCACGATGGACAGCACCGCGAACGGCAGGGTGAGCGGCAGCGACACCAGGATGGTGATGGGGTGCAGCCACGACTCGAACTGCGCCGCGAGGATCAGGTACATGAAGATGAAGCTGGCGAGCAGGCCGAGGCCGAAGGACAGGAAGACCTCCTTCATGATCTTCGTCTGCCCCTGTGGCTTGGCGGTGAAGCCGGCGGGCAGGCGCGTCACCTCGTCGTCGAGGATCGCCTTGATTTGATCGCCTACGTCGCTGTCGCCGTAGCCGGGGCCCGCGTTCGCCATGAAGGTGATCTGCCGCTCGCGCTGGAAGCGGCTGATGGTGGCCGGGCCCTCGCCCGACTTCACCTGCACCACGTCGGCCAGGGTGACGAGGCCCAGCTTGCGAGACGGGACGGTGATGAGCCGCAGCGCGTCTTCGCTGGACCGGTACTCCGGCGTGGCGCGCAGGCGCACGTCGTACTGCTCGCCGCCCTCCGAGTACGTCGACACCTTCTGCCCCGCCACGAGGTACTGGAGCGCCTGCGCGATGTCGACGACCTGCACCCCGAGGTCCGCCGCGCGCTCGCGGTCGACGTACACGCCCAGCTCGGGCTTGCCCACCACCATCGAGCTGTCCACGTCCACCGCGCCCGCGGCTTCCTTCTTGATGCGATCGAGCACCCGCTGGTTCGCGGCCTCGAGCACCTTGAGATCGGGCCCGGCCAGGAGGAACTGGATGCGCGCGGTGGGCATGCCGCCGCCGAACTCGTTCACGTCGGCCACGGTGACGCGCAGGTCCGGCGGCAGCGTGGGGAGGATCTTCTCGCGGACCCGGTTCTTCATCTCGTCCTGGGTCGTCTCACGCTGGTCCGGCGGCAGCATCTTCACGTAGATGCGCGCCAGGTTGGGGGTGCGGTTCTGGTCGTCGCCGATGGTGAGCAACGTCGCGGTCACCTCGGGCTGCTCCCGGATGATGCGCGCCACGCGCTCGCCCACCAGCTCGGTCGCCGCCACGCTGCGCCCTTCGGGCAGGCGCACCACCACTTCGAACTGCGCGCGGTCGTCGACGGGGAGGAACCCCTTCTTCGCCTTCATGGTGAGCGGCACGCACGCGCCCAGCGACGCCACCGACGCGAGGACGATCACCCACCGGTGCGTCATGGCGAACTTCAGCAGCGAGACGTACACGCGCTCGATGGGCCGGTAGAAGATGTCCACCAGCTGCTCCAGCGGCGGCTTCTGCTCGCTCACCTTGTGCGGCTTCAGGAAGCGCGAAGCGAGGCTGGGCGTCATGGTGAAGCTCACGAACAGCGACACCGCGATGGAGAAGGCCATCGTCACGCCGAACGGCCCGAGGAACCGGCCGGGGATGCCGCCCATGAAGGCGATGGGGACGAAGACCGCGATCAGCGACAACGTGGTGGCGAGCACCGCGAGGCCAATCTCCCGCGTGCCCGAGACGGCGGCCTTCTTCGGGTCCTCCCCGTGCTCCTCCACATGCTTGAAGATGTTCTCCAGCACCACGATGGCGTCGTCGATGACGATGCCCACCGCCAGGGCCAGCGCCAGGAGGGTGATGGAGTTGAGCGTGTAGCCCTGCAGCTTCATCAGCGCGAAGGTGCCGATGATGGACGTGGGGATCGCCAGCGCCGCGATGATGGTGCTGCGCAGGTTGCCCAGGAACAGCAGCACGACGATGGCGGCGAAGATGGCGCCGAGCACCAGGTGCTCCTTCACCGCGTCTGCCGCCGTCTTGATCACCGCTGATCCGTCGCGCTGGACCTCCAGGGTGTACCCGGCGGGCAGCTCCTTCTGAATGTCGGCCAGCCGCTCCTTCGCCGCCTCGGCCACGGCCACCGTGTTGGTGCCAGACTGCTTGCGAATGGCCACCAGCACCGTGCGCTCGCCGTTCCAGAAGGCGCCGGAGTCCGCGTCTTCCACGCTGTCCTGTACCGTGGCGAGCTCGTCCAGGCGCACCGCGCGGCCCTGCTGATCGCGCACGATGATCGACTTGAGCTCGTCCACCGAGCGGACGCGCCCGACGACGCGCACCGACAGGTAGTCGCGGCTCACGTCCACCCGGCCGCCCGGCAGGGTGATGTTCTGCGCGTTGATGGCGCCGGCCACCTCCAGCGGGCTGATGCCCAGGCCCTTGAGCTTCACCGGGTCGACCAGCACGTTCACCTGGCGCTTGCGCCCGCCGATGATGGTGGCCTGCCCGACTCCGTTGACCGTCTCGAGGCGGCGCTTGACGATGCGATCGGCGAGGTCGGTGATGTCCGCGACGTCCTTCCCGGGCGCCCGCAGCGCGACGAAGAGGATGGGCTGGGCGTCGGGGTCGAACTTCATCACCACCGGCGGGTCGATGCCGCGGGGCAGCGTGGGCAGCGCGAGGTTGATCTTCTGCTGCACCTCCTGCGCCGCCACGTCCACGTTCTTCTCGAGGACGAACTGGATGATGACGCTGGACACGCCCTCCGACGACATGCTGCGCAGCTCGTCCACACCCGACAGCGTGTTGACGGCGGCTTCCAGCGGCTCCGAGACGTCGCGCTCCATGTCCTCGGGCGAGCTGCCCGGCATGACGGTGGTGACGAGAACGACGGGGAAGTCGATCTTCGGGAACTGATCGACGCCCAGCTGGGCGTAGAAGACGCCGCCGACGACGAGGATGACGAGCGACAGCACCGTCGCGAAGACGGGCCGCTTCACGCAGACTTCAGCGAGCCATTGCATGGCGCTTTCCTCTCCCTCGCGTCACTGAATCGACGAGCCGTCCTGCAGGCCCGGCGGCGGCTTGATGATCACCTTCTCGTCGGCGCCCAGCGGCTCCAGCACCGCCACGCGCCCGTCCTTCTGCACGCCCGTGCGCACCACCACCTCGAAGGCCTTCCCGTTCTTCGCCAGGTACATGCGCTTGGTGGTGCCGTCGGCCTTGATGGCGTCGAGCGGCACGGTGGGCTGCTCTTCTTCCCCCACCACCAGCCTGGCGATGGCGAACATGCCGGGGCGCAGCGCGCCGTCGGAGTTCTTCGCGGTGGCCTCGACGATCAGATCGCGGGTGTTGACGCGCAGCGCGGGGCTGACGAAGCGCACGATGGCCGGAAAGAGCCGGTCGGGGTACGCGGACACCTCGAGGTCGAGCTGCTGGCCTTCCTTCACCAACGCTACGGCCGGCTCGGGCACCGAGATGGAGACGCGGACCGGATCGATGGAGAAGACGCTCGCCACGCGGGTCGGCGGCTGCACGTACTCGCCCACGTTGACGTAGCGCTCGCCGATGATGCCGTCGATGGGTGCGCGGATGACCGTGTCGCCCGCCAGCTTGCCCGCGAGGTCGGCGTTCGCCTGCGCGGCGTTGGCCTGGTACAGCTGCGCGGTGCACTGCGTCTTCAGCCGGTCGTACTCGCTCTTCGGCAGCGCGCCCTGACTGAAGAGCGTGTCGGCGCGGTCGCATTCCTGCTTGGCCAGCGTCACCTGGGTCTGGGCCGCCTGCGACTGGGCCTGCGCCGCCGCGGCCTGGAAGGAAGCGGCCTTGGAGTCGACCACGGCGATCATCTGCCCGGCCTTCACCGGCATCCCGCGCTCCACGTAGGTGGCGGTGACGCGCCCGGAGACGTTGGCGGCGATCTCCGACTGGCGATCGGCCAGCACGCTGCCGGTGAGGGTGAGGTACTTCGGCATCTTCTGGACCTGCACCGGGGAGGTCTCCACCTTCACCGGCGGCAGGGCGACCTGCTCGACCTTCTTCGTACCGGCCTCCTGCACCGTGGACTCCGGCTTCTTGCAGGCCGCGACGACGACGAGCGGGGTGAGCAGCAGGCTGAGGCGTCTCATGGCGTTCCTTCTCGAGGGTGAAGAGTCACGAAGCAGCGGAGCGCGTCCTGCGCCCTGACGGCGCCAGCGCTCGGGTGAAGAACTGGGTGAGGTCATCGAGGTATTCGCGGCGCGCGCGGGGGGTGAGCGGCTGCTTCATCACGTGCGCGGTGAAGACGCGCGTCTGCACGGCGCCCAGCAGCGCGACGGCCGCGGTGTCCAGCGCCTGGTTCTCCACCAGCCCGGCGGCGGCCGCCCTCTCCAGCCAGCCCTTGAGCGCCTTGATGAAGCGCGCCGGGGAGTCGCGGCGCGGGTCGAAGATCTCATCGTGGGGAATGCCGCTCTCGCGCAGCGCGAAGATGCAGGGCATCGCCTCGGCCAGGAAGTCCCACAGGCCTCCGAGGACCTCTTCGAGCTGCACCGGCAGGGGGCGGCCGTCTGGCGCGACGGCCATGCGGGCAAACACCGCGGGGTTCTCCGGCGGCCGCAGCGCCTTCACCATCAGCTCGCGCCGGGTGCCGAAGCGCTTCAGCAGCGCAGGCGGCGTCACGTTGAGCCGCCCGGCCACCACGTCGAGCGACACCTGGGGCCCGTGCTCCAGTACGCAGGCGCGCATGGTCGCCAGGATCTGCTCGTCGCTGATCAGCCGGGGCCGGGCCATGGCGCGCGGTTAGTAAACGCTAACTAACCCACGCGCAAGCCGGCTTGTGTTGGGAAGTGTGAAGAGGTTGTCGTGCAACAGGCGTGTGTCGCCTACAGAACCCGCCGCATTCGCTGCTTTCCGGTGGGTTTCGCTTGTGCCACCCGGAAGCCGGCCTTCTCGAAGAGGGGCACGGTGCCAGTCCAGGCGAAGGCCGCGGGAATCGGACCGCCTGGCTTCGACGGCTTCACCGGGTAGCCTTCCAGCACCTTCGCCCCGTCGCGCTTCAGCGCCTTCACCGCGGTGGCAAGCAGCGCCGAGGCGACGCCCTGGCCGCGGAAGCCGCTCTTGACGAAGAAGCACGGAAGGGAGTGCACGCGGTCTGCGTCATCGACGGCCAGCGAGGGCGCGCGGTCGAGCTTCTGGAAGTCCCGCCGCCGGCCTGCAGCCAGCCAGCCGACGGGCTCGTCACCGACGTATGCGAGGAAGCCCTGCGCCTTCCCCTTCATCACCAGCGCCTTGAAGCGCTGCTTCGCGGGGGCACCCTTCACGTCCTCGAAGCGCTCGCCTTCCCCCAGCCGCCAGAACATGCACCAGCAGCCGGCGCAGGCGCCCTTCGCGCCGAAGAGGCGTTCGATGTCCTTCCAGTGCGAGGGCGTGAGGGCCTCCACGCGTATGCTTGGCCTGTTCGTCGCCATGCCGCGGGACTATGCACACAAACCGCTCGCCGTGCCCGTTCGCCTGACGCTGCTGCTGTGCCTGCTCGCCACCGCGCCTCACGCCCAGAACGTGGAGGACGGCAAGGACGTGTACGGCCCCTGCGCGGCCTGTCACGGGGCCAACGGCGAGGGCGGCAAGGGCGGCGAATACCCGCGCGTCGCCGGGCAGCCCGCGTCCTTCACCATCGAGTCCCTCAAGCAGTTCCAGCAGCGCAGGCGCCACAACATCCCGATGGTGCCGTACACCGAGCCACGCGAGCTGTCGGAGCGGGACATGAAGGACGTGGCTGCGTACCTGGAGACGATCGAGCTGCCCTCGAAGATGCCGCCTCTCCGCCCCGACGCCACCGCCCTCGAGCGCCTGCTCGCCGCCGAGCGCGTCCTCGTCGTCCCGCGCGTGAAGGGCGACGTCGACGCCGGCCGGGCCCTCTACCTGGAGCAGTGCGCGGACTGCCACGGCAAGACGGGCAAGGGCCGGGCGTCGCGCGACGCGCCGATGCTGGTGGGCCAGTACCCCGAGTACCTGCTGCGCCAGGTGGCGCTCTTCCAGAAGGGCGCGCGGGGCGCGGACGAGGGCGACGCGATGTTCGAGGTGCTGAAGGACCTCTCCGCGAAGGACATCACCGACATCCTCGCCTTCCTCACCGCCATCCAGGACCAGGACGAGGTGCCCGCGGCCGACGCCGGCGTGTCCGACGCGGGCGCAACTCGTGCCGCCTCGGACGCCGGCAAGGCAGATGCGGGGACCGCTACTTCTTCAGCTCGCGAATGAAGCCCACCAGCCCGGTGAGCTGCTCCTCGGAGAGCTCGGCGTAGGCGTCCATCTCCTTCTTCACGCCGTCCTTCTCCGACTTCATGCCTTCCTTGATGGCCTTCTTCAGCTCGTCGTCGGTCTTCTTCGCCTGCCAGTCGGCACGGGACATGTCGAGGACCTGCATCTTCTTCCCCTTGTCCGTCTGGGCCTTGCCGTCGGCGCCGTGGCACGACTGGCACTTCGTCTTCCACAGCTTCTCCACCTTCTTGTCCGCGGCGGACGCGGGCGCGGCGAGGAAGACGAGTGCGGCGAAGAGGGACACGGAGCATTTCATTTCAGGCTCTCCTCGAGGATGGGTCGTGCAGGGGCTCGTACGGGAAGACGGGCGTCATTCTTCACTCATCAGCTCGAGGATTTCAGGGCTCTCCTCTTCCTCGGCGAGGGTGAGATGGCACAGCTCACAGCGGTCCGACACCTTCAGCCCATCAGCCGATGTCAGGTCGCTGGTGTGACAGCGGAAGCACCCGCCCTCGCCGTCGTGGTCGCGGAAGTCCGGGTACGTCCCCCAGCCGATGTTCATCGAAGGGAAGACGTTGCGCCGGTACAGCTCGAAGAGTCCCTCCGCCGCCCTGTCCACCCGCGCCGCCGCCACGTCCGGGTAGCGCTTCGCGTAGAAGTCCGACAGCTCGCGTCGAATGCCTGCCTTCGCGGCGTCGTGGTCCGGCCAGGGCAGCTGGACGACGCGCAGCCCTTCGCGCCGGATGAAGGGCAGTGTGCGGTCGACGGCCCCGCTGGCGAGCGCGCGATCGACCTCGTCTCGCGGGCGCTGGTACGCATGCGCGGGGCGGTTGTGGCAGTCGACGCAGTCCATGGTGCGCCACTCGTCACTGACTCCAGCGTCCGGCGACTGCTCGTTCTTCCAGCGCCGCACGCCACCATCGGGAAGCGGGCGCTCGAGCTCGGCCACGAAGAGCCGCTTCGCGTCGCTTCTGAAGCGCACCTGGCTACCCACGTGCCAGTGCACCTTCGCCACCTTGTTGAGCAGCACCGTCTTCTTCCAGGTGTTGCCCTCGTCCTCCTCGAAGCGGTCGATGACGCTGAGGCGATCGCGCATCACCCGCCCACGCGCGTGGCACTCCTCGCACGTCTCTTCCGCCTCCCGCATGTCCTCCACCGGCGTGGGAATGGGCCTGGGGTACGTGCCGAGCGCGACGGACACCAACTGGTCGACGCCCGAGGCCTTTCCTCGAACGAACCACTCCGCGCCCGAGCCGACGTGGCACCGCGTGCACTGCACCCTCGAGTGCGGCGAGCGCTGGTACGCCGTGTACTCCGGGCTCATGACCGAGTGACACGCGCCGCCGCAGAACTCGACGCTCTCCATCGTCTGGACGCCCTTGTAGGTGGCGGTCGCGACGATGACGACGTTCACCAGCGTCAGGAGCGCCACCATCGACACCACCATGCGCGTGCGCGGGACGTTCAAGTCGATGACTGGTGCCCTCGCCTCCCCACCCTCCCGCTCCTTCTTCCGCAGGCGCGCGAGGCCCAGGGGAATCAAGAGCAGCCCCAGCACGAAGACGCCTGGGAGGATGACGAAGGAGACGATGCCTGCGTAACCGCCGCCCAACCGGGGGTTCAGCTCGGCGGCCACGAAGAGCGTGAGGAAGAGAACTGCGCTCACCGTGGTGAGGAGGGCGCCGACGAGGCTCAGCGGGCTGCGAAAGATGGCCCCGAAGAAGGTCTTGATCATGTGCAACCGGTGCTGCCGCGTGCCGTCGCGGACTTGGCACGCCCGGGCCCCGCCGGCAACGACGTGTAGATCGATTCCACAGCCCGTGCGTGGAAGGCCACCGGGCCCTCGTGCCCTGATTTCTCGAGGAGGCACATATGCGAGCGATGCGGCGCGTTCTCCACGCGTTGGTGGTGGTGTCTGTCGTGGCGGTCCCGGCGCTGGCGCAGGGCCTCGGCGACGCGCAGATGCAGAAGGCCAACAAGGCGGCCTCGACGGTGGTGAAGGAGCGCATGGCGAAGGAGCGCCCCGACGACGCGAAGGTGCTTCAAGCCGTGGAGGCCGCCGACATCGTCGTGGTGCGCGGCCAGTACGACCGCGTGGAAGACGTGCTGAGGAACCTCGACATCAAGCACACCGTGGTGAGCCCGCACCAGGTGGCGTCCCTCACCCTGAACGCGAAGCAGCTCCTCGTCGTCGACTGCCCCGGCAACATCCCGAAGGCGGGCATCGAGAAGATCCGCAAGTTCGTCAACGCGGGCGGCTACCTCTACACGACGGACTGGGCCCTCACCAACGTCGTCCAGCAGGCCTTCCCCGGCTACATCAAGTTCAACGGGCGCGAGACGGGCAACGACGTCGTCGAGGTGGAGGTGAAGCAGACCGAGCACAACCTGCTCAAGCACCTCACCCTGTCGCGGGAGAACCCGAAGTGGTGGCTCGAGGCGTCCAGCTACCCCATCAAGGTGTTGGACAAGGAGAAGGTGGACGTCCTCATCACCTCGAAGGAGATGAGCCGGAAGTACGGCGAGGCGCCCATCGCGGTGCACTTCCGCTACGGCGACGGCCAGGTGCTGCACATGGCCAGTCACTTCGTGCTGCAGCAGGGCCAGGCACGCACCGTGGCCGAGAAGAAGAAGGCGAAGGACTACATCGCCGCCGACTCGGACCTGAAGCCGGAGACCAAGGAGGCGCTCAAGGGCAAGGTGGAGTTCTCCGACGAGGTGGTGGCCGGCGACCTCGGCAGCGCGTACTCCGCGCAGCAGGTGACCTCCAACATCGTCATCGAGCGGAAGAAGGACCAGTCGCGCATCGACGGGCTGTACTCCAAGTCGCTGAAGGCGCCCGTGCCTGCGAAGCCGAAGGCCATGCCCACCACTCCAGGCGCACAGCCGGCTCCGGCAAGTCCTCAGGCGACGCCAACAGCCGAACTCCCCGCCGGGACGAAGGTGAAGGAGCTCGAGCGCCAGGGCGACCAGGTGAAGGTGCGCACCATGGAGGGCGAAGAGGCCTGGGTGCCGGCCAGCGCGCTGTAACCCGCCGTCGTTGTTCGACACCTACATCCCGCGCGGCTCGGCTGGAGCGGGGACAGATCCATTTCCCGCCCGGCCCGTTTGAGGCTCGACGATGCGCGCCCTGCGACGGTTGCCCCGCCCCCTCGTGATGCTGGCCCTCTTCGTGGGCTCGCTCTTCATCACCTGGTCGAGCCTCGTGTACTTCAACGACGACGAGTACGCGCCCTTCGTCCTCGAGAAGCTGCCGCTGGCCCGCGAGGAGCTGTTCCTCTTCGCGCTCAAGGTGCACGTGGTGGCCGCGGCGCTGGCGCTGCCCGGGTGCCTCTTGCTGGTGTCGATGGCGGTGCTGAAGCGCTTCCCACGCTTTCACCGGTGGCTGGGCCGGGTGACGGGCGTGGCCGTGCTGTTCGCGCTGCTGCCCTCGGGCTTCTACCTGTCGCTGTTCGCCAAGGGCGGGCTCCCTTCCACGCTGGGCTTCATGGCCACCGGCGCCATCATGGGCGTCGGCATGGTGCAAGGCGTGCGGACTGCGCGCGCCGGCCGCTTCGTCGAGCACCGCCGCTGGGTGCTGCACGTGCTGGCGCAGATGGGCGTGGCTGTCCTCTCGCGCGCCATGTTGTTCGGCTTCGACGCCGCCGGCGTCGAGGAGATCCCCGCCTACCTCGTCAGCCTCTGGCTGCCCGTCGTCGGCTGCGCCGTCTTCGTCGAAGTGCTGTCCGCCCGCTCCACCCCCGTCGTTCCCCGGAGGAACCACCATGAAGCGCCTGTTGCTGCTCTCCACCCTCACCCTGGCCAGCCTGTGCTTCGCGGAGCCGCCGGCTGACGCCTCGGCCGAGAAGGCCGCCGCCGAGAAGCTGGTGAAGTCGGAGCTGCTCCAGCCGCTCGCGGCGAAGGAGCTCAAGCAGAGCCGCTTCTCCCGCGCTCGCCTGCCCCCGCAGGAGCGCCGCGTGCGCGTCCTCGACACGCCTCGCCAGGACTCCAACGGCGCCACCTTCTTCGCCTTCGAGGTGGACGCGCGCTTCGGCGACTGGGACGACGACGCGGAGAACCCGTGGCGGAAGGCCGACATCACCGGCTGCGTGTACCCGGAGAAGAAGGAAGTCTTCGTGAAGAGCGGCAGCAGCCACCGCCCCGCGGCCTTCATGGCGGGCAAGAAGGTGAAGCCCGCCGAGTCGTCGGTGTGCCAGCCGGCGACGCTCGCCCAGGCGAGGTGACCCACTCACAGGCCCGCCCGGCGCCCTCTTTCGGTTGGGAGAGGGCGTCGTCGTTTCTGGCGTAGAGTCACCGCTTTCCACTCGAGGAGGACGTTCATGCGCACGCATCTGCTGAAGGCCCTGACGCTCGTCGTCGCCCTGGGCTTCGTCATCGGCGCCACCGTGGCGGCTGGCAGCGACAAGTCCAGGAAGACCAACGCGAAACCGACGCCCGAGGCGAAGGCGGACGCTGGAGCGAAGCCGGCCACGCCCACCTTCCTGCCCGCCACCAAGGCCGCGATGCCGATGCACTTCGAGGAGCCCGCGCCCTCGCCCGCCCAGGCGCAGCAGCCGCAGAAGCCGAAGCCCGCCGCGCAGCCCGCGCCCCAGCCGCAGGCCGCGCCCACTCAGCAGGCCACGCCGTAAGTGCTGTCCTCGACGCTCCAGGCGTCTGCGCTGTCCGTGCTGATGCTGGCGGTGGTGTACTGGCCGCTGGAGCGCCTGTGGCCTGCGCGCAAGCAGAAGTGGCTCCGGGCGTCACTCGGCACCGACTTCCTCTTCCTCTTCGGGCAGCACCTGGTGTGGAGCGTCCTGGCGCTGGCCGTCCTCACCGCCATCGACGCGCGCGTGCACGGAGCTCTGCCGTCGGGGCTGCGCGAAGGCTTCCTGGCCCTGCCCCACGCCGCGCAGCTCGTCGCCATCGTGCTGCTGGGCGACCTCTCGGTGTACTGGTTCCACCGCGCCTGCCACCGCTTCGACTTCCTCTGGCGCTTCCACGCGGTGCACCACTCGAGCGAGACGCTGGACTGGGTGGCGGCGCACCGCGAGCACCCGGTCGACGGGCTGCTCACGCAGCTGACGCTCAACCTCCCGGCCATCCTCCTCGGCTT
This sequence comes from Myxococcota bacterium, assembly GCA_040752975.1. Classification (GTDB taxonomy): domain Bacteria; phylum Myxococcota; class Myxococcia; order Myxococcales; family Myxococcaceae; genus JADLDB01. The sequence continues at coordinate 54,589 of JBFMHF010000015.1, read as the reverse complement.
CCCGGTGGAGGGCCTCGCTGCCCTGGCCGTCTTCCGCGGGCTGTGGGCCATCTTCATCCACTCCAACGTCCGGCTACCCATGGGCCCCTTGCGGTACCTCGTGGGCGCGCCGGAGCTGCACCACTGGCACCACGCGAAGGCGCCGGGCGTGGTGGCGAACTATGGCAACCTCTCGCCGTGGACGGACCTCCTCTTCGGCACCTTCCACCTGCCGCCCGAGGGCGAGGAGTCGTGGGAGCTGGGCGTGCCCGAGGCGCTGCCCCGCACGTGGCTGGGGTTGCTTCTCTCGCCCTTCACCCGGCGGTGGACACGGTCCGGCAACCTGCTGGGCGCGCGGGTGCTGGGGCCGGTCGCCCTGGTGCTGCTGGTGGCGCTCACCGGACTCGCGACGCGCTGAAGGGCAGTCAGCCCCTGGCTCGCACCACCGGCTGCCCGTGCCCGTTCACCGTCTCTTCGCCGGCGCACCCCGTGGAACGTCTCGCCGGCCCACGCGCTCGACGGCTTCACGGGCGGGACATTCCTCCAATGCCACCTGCACGTCCTTCTCGAAGGGCGGAAAGCTCCCCGGACATTCGCGCGCAAGAACCGCTGGCGCCGCGGCCGCACCGATGTCAGCGAAATCGGTTCCCCCGCCCACGCGCTCCCAGACGTTCTTCGGGTGGTTCGACCCGGGAACCCTCTCGTCGCCCCACAGTTCTTCAGGCCGTCCGTAGTCGAGGCGCTCGTGGGGCTTCCGGGTCAAGATCGCCAGGGCAGAGCGATCGGCGAGAGCCCATGCCTCGACCATCCGGGCCGGAACGGCAACGGCAGTCATCACCCGCGAGGCTTCAGGGATCTGTTCTTTCACCTCGTCGAAGCCCCGCTGGATGTTCGCGCGCAGTTCAGCGAGTCGCCTTCGGCGTTCGGCAGGCCGCACCCGCCCTGACGACTTGTCGAGGTCGCAGGAGAAGAGGAGAGCGTCTGCGCCAAACTCCGTAGCGAGCGCCAGCGCTTGCGCCGCCTTCCGCCCCTGGAGGGCCGCGGTGCTCAATCTGTCGCGGGGAAGGGCCGTCAATTTTCGCCCGTCAAAAAAATCGAGCTCGGCCCGGCCTCCCACGAGGTTGCGGACCACGGGCTGAAGGAAGCCTTCTCTTCCTTCTCTGTAGGTGGGAGCGCGAGCCAGGTCGCCGATGTCGTTTGGACCCTCGCCCACCACGAACACTCGGCAGCTCATCGCCTGAGCGCTTCCTCACCGAGGTTGTACCAGAGTTCGCCGAGGTCGAAGTGGCTGCGGAGGCGCGCGTAGCCCTTCAGGCTCGAAAGGGGCCGACACAGCGGATGTCCACCGGACACACGGGACACCAGCACCACGTCATCAGCCGACTCACAGAAGTTCACGGTGATGGGCGAATGGGTCGCAAGAATGACCTGTGTCCGACCCTGACGCGCCTTGACGAGTTCCTGGAGCATCCGCACAAATCCGCCCAGCAGATGTGGGTGCAAGCCGTTCTCGACCTCATCGAGCAGCAACACGCTCGGAACGGTCGGGAGTTCATGCATCGCGGCGACGGCAACGAGACGCAGCAGGCCGTCACTGACCTGTCGGGCATTGAAGCGGGCCGTCTCGCCATTCCAGCGCTCGGTCATCTCGAGGTGCGTCCAGCCGTAGCCTCGGCGGACCGGGTGAAGCTGCACGAGCCGTGGGTAGTGCTTGGCGACACGCTGCACGACACGGTCGAACGCCGGGCGATCGCGATCGTGGAGACGCGCGAGAAACGGGGCAAGAAACTCGCCATTCACGCCCAGTTCCGTACCGTCACCTCGTGACGGCGCTCGCAGCTTGAGGGGATCGAGGAAGAAGTACCCGCGAATGCCCCGCGCCCACGTCGCAACACGGTCGAGTTCAGGAAACCGGCGTCGATCCTCCTTCGTAATCGTGGCCAGCCATGAACTGGTGAGCGTTTGTTCGATGGCCTCCTGGGTTCCATCGGCTCTCCGACGGGACATCTTCCGCCCGCGACGATTCAAGAGGACGTCCTCGGCTCTCCAGAAGGAATCACCGCGCGCGCGAACCACCGACTCGTGGGCAATGCCCGGGCGACGGCGAGCGCCCAAACCGAGCCGCCAGGTCAGGCGTTCGTCGTCGAAGTTGAGCGTTGCTTCGAGCGAGAACGCCTTGGTGGCAGCGCGAAGGTGGGGCAGGTCCCCGTACTCCCACGACTTGGCCTCCAACAGGTCCTTGATGGTCCCCGTAACCAGTCGACCCAGGACATCGACCGCCTCCATGAGCGTGGTCTTGCCTGCGCCGTTGGCGCCAATCAGGACGGTGAACGGCCTGAGCGCGATCGCACTGCCGTCGTCGTACGCCTTGAACCCGGAGAGTGAGAGCCGCTCGAGCATGGACCGCGACACCGTAGTCCTGCGAATGGCCGTACGCAGGTTTTTCCGACGGGACAACCCTGCTGCTCGCTGCACCAATCGCGCGGTCCCTGACCGTGGCCCTCGTCCCACTGCACCTTGAGCCCGTTGCGCACCGGACGCGCTGAACTCCGCTGCTACGTCCCGGAGTGCTCACCGGCCCGACAGCCACGGCGGCGGCGGTGCGTCGTCCTTCTTCTTCGCCCTCTTCGCAGGGCGCGCCGCCTTCTTCTTCACGGCCACGGGCGCCTTGACCGGCTCCGCCACCGTCGGCGCGTCCTCGAGCGACGCGGCAAGGGCCCAGGACACCGGGAGGCTCGCCGCGGGCCCGGCCGGAGGATCCACGCTCATCACCGGCGCGACGTCGACCAGCACCTCCTGCACCGCTGGCTTCACGGGCAGCGCCGTCGTGCGGGGCTCCAGCCGATGCGTCGCCGCCTCGACCGCCGCGCTCCACGGCGTCGCCGCCACCACCGCCGCCACCACCAGGCCGACCGAGAGCGCCACCACCTCCGCGCGCCGGCTGGGTGACGCTGCCTTCTTCTTCGACTTCTTCTCGGGCTTCTTCGCAGCGGCGAGGGGCTTCACCGGCGCCGCCAGCGGACGCACCGCGGGCTTCACCTGCACCTGGGGCGTCTCCACCGCCACGCGCCGCAGCGCCGGGAGACTCGGGGGCCTCGGCCGCGGCTTCGCCAGGTGCGCGGTGAGGGCCCTCTCCCGGCGACGACGCGTGTCGAACAACTCGCCCACGAAGTCGGCGCGCTTGTCCGCCCGCCACATGAACTGCCCCGCCGCCTCGCGCAGCGCCTGCGCCAGTTCCGGCCCGCTCGCGAAGCGCCTGGCTCGATCCGGCTCCAGGGCCCGCAACACCACCGCGTCCACGTCGCGGCTCACCATCACGTTCAAGCTGGAGGGCGGCGCCAGCTGCGCGCGCTCGTGCATCTTCACCCGGTCCTCGAAGCGCTCGGTGCGCCGCACCTTCTCACCGGTGAGGCCCTCGTAGAGCAGGATGCCCAGCGAGAAGACGTCACACTTGGGGTCCGGCATGTGCCCGCGCAGCACCTGCTCCGGCGAAAGGTACGGCCCGGTCAGCTCCAGCACCTCGGCCCACGACGCCCGCCGCGCGAGGCAGCGGAAGAGCCCCACGTCCAGCACCTTGGTCAGTCCGTCGAAGCCCACCGCCACCGCCTGGTCCGACAGCAGCCCGTGGCCGTGTCCGCGCTCGTGCAGCGCCCCCAACGCCTGCGCGCTCTCCACCACCGACGACAGCGCGAGCCCCAGCGGAAGTCCCTTGCCTCGCGCCCGGCACTCCGACGCCAGCTCCGACAACGACGCGCCCGACACGCGCTCGCTCACCCAGAAGAGGCCCTCTTCCGTCGCCTCCGCCGGGTACACGCGCGCGAGGTGCGGGTGCGCGTACTTCGCCGCGGCCGCCGCCAGCACCTCAATCTCCGGCGCCAGCGCGTCCACCAGCTCCAGCTTGCGCACGTCCACCACCGCCGCGCTCCCGTCGTCGTCGTGCCGCACCGCCAGCAGCCGCCGCGCCGAGCCCGGAGAGAGCCGACGGATGATCTCACACCGGCCGATCTCCCAGCCCGCGCAGGGGTCGCCCTCCAGCGCGTCCTCGTCGTCCAGCGTCGTGCCCTTCACCGGCGCCGGCTTCGGCTTCGCCGCCGGCAGCCCATGCTTCGGAAGCTCCGCCCGCTCCCACGGCAGCCCCACGCAGAACTGCTGCCCCGGCAACAGGAAGGTCTGCGTCGGGACCCGATTCTCTTGCGACGGGGAGCTGGCCATGCGGTGCGTCAAAGCAACCCGGGTGCCCACCCGCATCCCGCTGAAATGACTGGCAGTTTGTAAAGCATTGCGACGGGAAAACTGGAGCCTCGGGCGACCGACTGTCGCGGGAGATCGCACCGGGACACCAAGCGCCTTTCCAGCGACACGCCCGGGCGACGGCTCTCACGTTGCGAGAGCCAGCAGGCCGTCGTTGACAGGATCGGCCAGCAACCAGAGGCCGCGCCCGCCGACACTTCCGCACCTCATTTTCCTTCCACGGAGCGAGCCCATGACGGTGTCCCTGAAGAAGCTGGTCGACGCGAAGCTGGCGCAGCGGAAGATCTCCCCGGACGACGCGCGCGAGGTGCTGGCCGCCGTGGAGAAGGACAAGAAGTTCACCGAGGCCGAGGTGAAGCAGCTCAAGCGCCTCACCGCCCTCTCCTCGAGCCGCTTCGAGCGCCCCACCGAGTACATCCCCAACCCGCTGATGGCGGACGACGGCGTGTACGTGAAGGCGAACCCGAAGAAGTGGCTGGAGGCGGAGGTGACGCTGGCGACGGCGAAGCTGCACGTGCGCTCCACCATCCCCGAGGTGACGGTGAAGCTGAGCACGCCGAAGGAGTTCTCCTGGGACGACCTGGAGGAGTTCGGCACGCACTGGGCGCGGCAGCTCGAGGTGTCCTTCACCGGGAAGACGGCTTCGCGCGACGGGACGATCTCCTTCACCTACGCGGATCGCAGCATCTCGGTGCCGGTGAAGGCCGGCGAGTCGCTCGAGAAGGTGGAGTCGAAGCTCTTCTCTGCGCTCAACAGGGCCGAGAAGGGCTCCGTGCAGATCGACGGCCGCATCGACCCGAGCAAGTCGGGCAAGCAGACGGTGAAGTACGAAGTGCTCTGAAGCCGCTCAAGGGCCTTCGTCGAAGCGGAGCAACCCGTCGTCGGGTAGCGGGTAGTAATCGCCGCGGCTGCGCACGAAGATGTGGGCCTTCGGCTGCAGCTCCGTCGGCGAGTCCAGGGTCCCGGCGCAGAGGCTGATGTGCGCCTCGCCGTCCTCGTCCCAGAAGAGGCTCGAGCCGCAGTGGCCGCAGAAGCCGCGCCGCACCGTCGGGCTGGCCTGGTACCAGCGCAGGGCGCGCGCCTCCACCAGCCGGAAACCGTCGCGCTTCACCGCGGTGTACGCGCCCACGTGGCCATGCCAGCGCCGGCACTTCGAGCAATGACAGAAGGTCACCTTCGTCGGCTCGCCCGTCACCTCGTACCTCACAGCCCCACACGCGCACGCGCCCGTTCTCATGGCGGCGTCATAGCACCCGCGAATTTCGCCGGCGGGTCTGCGTAAGGTCCCCCGTGCCGGAATTCGCCTGCTCGCCGTCGCTCTCATGGCGGCGTCGTCCGCGATGGCGGAAGAGCTGTCGAAGGAAGAGGCCCAGAGGAAGGTCGACCAGGCGATGGCCCGGAGCTGCACGCTGGCGAAGGCCGCCATCACCAGGGCCGGCGACGTCTGCGCGGACGAGAAGGCGAAGATGGCCGCCGTCGACTGCGCGAAGAAGGAGACCCGCAAGGGCGTCGACTTCCTCGCCCTCAACGGCACGTGCCAGAAGAAGGTGCGCGAGGCCGTGAAGGCGAAGGGCGACTCCGCGAAGAAGAACTTCACGGCCGACGCGGAGGCCGACACCAAGACCGACAAGCGGGACGAGAGGGACGAGAAGTACGAGGAGTTCCAGGGCGAGGCGGAGGGCAGCAAGGTCGCGGGGCCGACCAGCACCACCTGCAGAGCCGTCGACTCCGGCGGCGCCACCGTGGCCGAAGTGACCTCGGAGGGCACGCCCATCAAGTGCAGCGGTGTGCTCCGCGAGAAAGTGAAGGCCCAGAAGTGCGAGCCCGGCAAGCAGCTGGAGTTTCAGCTGTTCGCCAGGTCGCGGGGCAAGGAGCAGAAGCCCTCGACGCTGAAGGTGACCTGCCCGTAGCCGTCGTCGTCGCGCACGGTCCGGCCTGGCCTCTGCTGCGCGTCCGTCGCGAGCGTCCGGCCGGCCCCGCCTGGTGGCTCGCGGCCGGCGCTCTCACCCCCTGAGAAGTTCCCCTGGCCATGTCGCGCTTCTTTCTTCGCCAGCGGCCCGACTGGTGCGGGCAGGCGCGTTCCATCGCCTCACCGAAACCAGGACGCCCCGGGGCAGCCTCCCAGTCTTTCGCGGACTTCGCGCGCCGGGACGGTTGGCCACCATTCTGCATTGTGTCGGCAAATAGGTAGCTCCCACTCTCCACCAGGAGTCACGGCGATGCAGATGCGACTGGCGCAGTTCTTCAGGGAAGCGGCGACGGCGATTCGGAAGAGCCCGGAGGTGCGGCAGGCCCTCCAGGCGACCGAGAAGCGGCTTCAGGTCGAGGTGCAGAAGGGCCTCGAGCGGGGGCTGGCGCGGTGGCTGGACCGCTTCGAGCCGGCGCGCCCGAAGCCGGGGCTCTCCCCGGAACAGAAGGCGGCCAACGCGGAGTACGTCACCGGGCTGTACCGCGAGCTCCTGGGCCGCGAGCCGGACCCGCAGGGGCTGCTGGCGCACCTGAAGGGCCTCGAGGGCGGCACCACGCGCGAGCAGCTGCGCGACTTCTTCTTGAACAGCGACGAGTACAAGGCCCGGCAGCACCAACCCACGCCCGTGCCGGTCGAGCCCGCGCCGACGCCAGCGCCGCCGCCGCGCACCTACCCGGAGCCCGGGCCCGCCCTGTCCACCGTGCCGCCGCGCCCGGAGTACCTGGACATCCCCGTGGACAAGAGCAGCGCCTCGGCCGCCGCGCTGTCGGTGGCCCGCTGGGTGCGCGCCAACAAGCCCGAGTTCTTCGACAAGGGAGACGACCGCGCCGTCGCCTTCGAGATGATGACCTGGGTCATCGGCGCGCTGCGCGCCCACGGCTACGACTCACACCGCGTGGTGAACCACCCCAGCCGGCCGATGACCGACCCGTACCGCTACGGCAGCGACGCCATCGTGCTGGAAGGGAACATCTACGACGTCTTCGGCGCGTGGGGCGACCCGGGCCGCGGCGATCCCCAGGCCATGCTGGCTGGACCGTATGCCGCGGGGCGCCTGCGCGAGTGAGGGGCGACGCCTCATCCGTTGCGGCTCGTTCGACTTGAACGGTCGCCTGAGTCGCAATGGACCGCCGGCTCCTGCGACGCCGGGCGGTCGTGCTACGGTGTGCGCTCGTCCCTCGCCGCCCTTCCTGGACTGCATATGCCTACCCGCATCGGTCAGCGCCTCTCCGCCGCCGTCAAGGATCGCACCGTCTCCCGCACCGAGGCCGAGGAGATCGTCCAGGCGGCGAAGGCCGAGCGGAAGTGGACGCCCGCGCTGCAGGGCGAGCTGTCCACCTTCGTGATGAAGCACGGCTCGAAGATGGACGCACAGACGAAGGCGGTGCTGGAGGACTTCATCTCCTCCTCGCGGCCGAAGGTCGACCTGCGCGATCCGCTGGCGCTCAAGGAGCACCGCACCGACGTCACCTGGACTCCCGTGGGGCCGGACGCGTCGCTGTACGTCGATGGCATCACCGCGGACGACGTGATGCAGGGCTACATCGGCGACTGCTACCTCGCGGCGGGCGTGGCCTCGCTGGCGGCGGCGGACCCCGACATCATCCGGAAGGCCATCAAGGACAACGGAGACGGCACGTACACGGTGCGCTTCTTCGAGGGCGTGGGCGAAGGCGGCCGGCCGAAGCAGGTCCTCATCACCGTGGATGACGACGTGGCCCGCAAGCCCACCGGCGACGCGCTCTACCTCTCGGCGCGCGACGGGAAGGAGCAGTGGCCCGGCATCCTCGAGAAGGCGTACGCGAAGTGGAAGGGCGGCTACGAGCGCATCGGCAACGGCGGCTACGCCTCCGATCTCTTCCAGTCCCTCTCCGGGCGCGCTGCCGACTGGGGCGAGGTGAAGGACTACAAGCCCGACGCGCTGTGGAAGAAGATCCAGGCGACCACCTCGAAGGACCGGCCGGTGGCGGCGGGCACCTTCGCCGACAACGATCCGCGCGCGAGCTACTCGGGCACGGGCGTGCACGGAGACCACTTCTACACGGTGCTGGGCGCCACCGAGGAGCAGGGCGTGAAGTACGTCACCCTGCGCAACCCCTGGGGCATGGACGAGCCCACCGGCAACGGGGCCGACGACGGCGTCTTCAAGCTGCCGCTCACCGACTTCGTGAAGATGTACGAGAACATCGAGTTCGGCGGCTAGGCGCGCGGTCGCATGTCCTTCGACCTCGCGCAGGCCTTGAGCGACGCGACGCCGGGCGCGGTGGTCAACGTCCCCGCGGGGGCGTACGCGGCGAACCTCCTCATCGACAAGCCGGTGAGCCTCATCGCCATGGGGAAGGTGGTGCTCGACGGTCAGAAGCACGGCTCGGTGCTGCGCGTGCGGACCGATGGGGTGGTGAAGCTGGCCGGCCTGATGGTGGTGGGCGGACGGACGGGCCTGGCGGGCGGGGGCGTGGCGGTGGAGGCGGGAGAGCTGGAGATGCTGTCGTGCACCCTGCGCTTCAACGAGGCGCCAGCCTGGGGCGGCGGGGGGCTGTGCGTGCGCGGCAGCGGGACGGCGCGGGTGACGCAGTGCCGCTTCGAAGGCAACCTCGGCAGGCAGGGCGCGGGCGTGCTGGTGGACGAAGGCGGGCGGCTCTCCATGAAGCACTGCCTCCTGGCGCAGAACGCCGCCTTCGAGGGCGGGGGCCTGTGCGCGAAGGAGGGCGCGGTGGTGGAACTGCTCGGCTGTACGCTGGCAGACAACAAGGTGCTGGGTGACGCACCCCGCGGCGGCGCCGTCGCGCTCGGCGGCACGATGACGCGGGCGCCCAGGGTGACGCTGTCGCACTGCATCGTGGCCGAGCGCACGCGCGGGGCCTCCATCATCGCCAACGTCGACACGTACCCGGGGACGCTCTCGCTGACGCGCAACCTGTTGCCCGAGTGGTGCACCGCGTTGGGCGGAGACAACCTCTTCGCCGAGCCGCACTTCGTGGGCGAGGGTACCGAGCCGTACTTCCTCCGGCGCGAGTCGCCGGCCGTGGGCGCCGCGGCTCCCGGGGTGTACGACGCAGCCGCGCGCGACGTGCTGGGCCGGCCTCGCGGGCAGCCGGGCGACCTGGGCGCGTTCGCCTACACCGGGTGAGCGCCCTGACCCATCAGCGACACCGGGATGACGGAGGCCATAGGGTCGCGCACCCGCTGAGAGTTCGGGAGGTCGCGCACGCATGGCAGGCCGGAGGATCTTCAACGAGGCCTACCGCGCCCGTACACCCGGCCGACGACAGTACCTGCCGTGCGTGCTCGGCTCGCGTTCGCCGCGCAGGAGACGTCACGCGCGGCCTTCACCCGCCGTGCGACAGGCAGCGAGCATCCACAACGCCATCGGCCTCGCTCGCGGGCGGGGTGCGCGGCGCAACACATCATGTCCTTGCTGCGGTTCCCGCCACGCCATCGGCCTGGCTCGCGAACGGGTGCGCGGCGCTGCGAACGCTGGCGCATCGAGGCGCCCTCAGCTCTTCTTCACGAACTCGGCCTTGAGCCCCATCGCGCTGCCGTCGATGCGGCAGTCGATTTCATGGTCACCGTCGACGAGGCGGATGTTCTTCACCCGCGTCCCCTGCTTCAGCACCTGCGAGGAGCCGCGCAGCTTGAGGTCCTTGATGAGGGTGACGGTGTCCCCGTCGGCCAGCACCGTGCCGTGCGCGTCCTTCACCACCCGGGCCTGGGGCGGCGGCGCGTCCTTCTTCCACTCGTGGCCGCAGGTGGCGCACTCCCAGCGCTCGTCGTGGCTCAACACGTCTTCCATGCTGCACACTGGGCAGGCCGGAGAACCCATGCGCGCCTTCTCGCAGATGGAGCGCCTGCGGGTCCACCACTCCTGCCGCGTGGGTGTGAAGCCACACGCAGTCCCGACGAACGCGTCTGCGCGCGTGGGCGAGGCCGGATGATCCACCCGGGTCGCGGAGCGAGGCCGCAAGGGCGCCCAGCGAGGGCAAGCGTCGGACGCCCGGAGCTTCCGCCGTTGCGCTCCTCGACGTGCCACGCAGCGCGCACGCAGCCGGCAGATGATCGGCCGCAGAGCGAGACGATGAAAATTCCGGGCTAGGCTGCGCCGGACATGTTCTCCCTCGCGCTCGTGTTGTTGCTTCAGGCCGCTCCCGACGCCGGTCACTCTCCACCGAAGGCCGACGCGGGTGCCCTTGATGCGGGGAGCGGCGACGCTGGCTTCGACCCCGCCAACCCCGCCACCTGGACGCTGGCCGCGAAGCTGGGCCTGGGCTCGAAGCTGCGCGAGGAGCTCATCACCGACTTCACCGCCGACGCCGGCGCCGCCAACGGCGTGGGCGAGGCGCCGCTGACGAGGGCCGAGGCCGAGGCGCTGCTCGACGATCCGCGCGCGCAGCTGGTCTACGGCGAGAAGACCGTCTCCATCGTCGCGCCCTCCATGCTGCAGAAGCAGCGGCAGGACCACCTCGACCTGATGAAGCTGTTTCTCAAGCCCGAGCGCCTCGAGGCCGGCGCCGCCTTTGCGCGGGAGCGCGAGGCCATTCTGTCCCGCGTGGAGGCGGCGACGAAGGTGGACCGCGGCGTCATCGTCGGCATCCTGATGTGGGAGACGAAGCTGGGCACCATCACCGGCGACTACCTCGCCTTCAACGCCTTCATCAGCCAGGCCTTCTTCATAGACGAGGCCAACGCCGTCGCCCTGTCGCGCAAGGAGGAGCAGGTGAAGCTGGACAAGGCCGCGCAGGCGAAGCGGGTGGAGACGATTCGCGCCCGGGCGAAGAAGAACCTGCTGGCCCTGGTGCGCCAGTGCAAGGCGCGCGGCATCGACGTCTTCACCATGAAGGGCAGCTGGGCGGGCGCGATGGGCTACCCGCAGTTCATGCCGGCCTCGCTGCGCTGGGCCGACGACGGCAACGGGGACGGCGTCATCGACCTCTTCAACTTCGACGACGCCATCGCCTCGGTGGGCCGCTACCTCGCCGAGCACGGCTTCGCGAAGGACAAGAAGAAGGCCGTGTGGGACTACAACCACGAGGACGCCTACGTGCAGGGCGTGTTGGCCTTCGGAGAGAAGCTGCAGGCCATGCTCGTGGCCGACGCCGGCGTCACGGTGGCGCAGCAGCCTGGCTCCAACGGGAAGCCGTCGGCCAGCATCGGCTCGGCGACCATGACGGCGGACGGCGCCATTCAGCTCATGCTGCGCGCAGAAGGACCCGGCGGCGCGGAAGGCGACGCGCTCATCACCTACCCGAAGAGCCACCCACAGTACGCGGAGATCCTGAAGCACCTCGGAGGCCTGAAGCCCGGGCAGTCCAAGCCGGTGCCGCCCTTCCCCGAGAAGGGCGCGAAGTCCCCGCCCACGCCCTGACGACGTCGGCCCCAGAAGTGACGGCGGGCCTCGGCGCCCCACGTCCTCGCCCCTCGGCTTCAGTTCCGCCGCGGCGAAGCGCACAGAGCCTCACCCGCCGTAGGTCCAATGCCAGGGCTCGCCGCCCACGTCGTTGCGGAAGCCGTAGCGCCCCGCATTCGCCGCCAACCACCGGTACGCCGCGCCGCCGTAGCCACCGGTGTTGCCAATGTCGAGGGAGATGCCTCCCTGGTGGTTGGAGTAGCCCGGCCGCGCCGCGAGGTTGCCGCGCCCCTGGAGGTACAGGTTGTAGAGGTACTGCTGCTGCTCCATCGTCCGGAAGCCGCTCTCCGGGTAGAAGTGGATGCCCGCGCGCGCCGCGTCCGCCTGCATGCGAAGGTACGCCTCGGCGGCGTCGGTGCGGAGCTTCTGCCCGTTGCCGATGTCGCTGACGGAAATCTGCCGCGGCACGCCGTTGACGTAGCCCGTCACCACCTGGCCCGGGTGCTTCGCCTTGTACTCGTCGCCCAGCCGGATGAGGAACGTCACGCCCTGGGCGATCTCGAAGATGTTCTTCCCTTGCGCGGCCCACTGCTTCGCCAGCGCGTCGGTGCGGACAATCTCGTCCAGCGAGGCGCTGCGCCCGAGGTTGTCCTGGAAGATGCGGTCGTACATCGGCGCGAGCGGGTGCTTCGCCTTGAACTCGTCCCCGATGCGCATGAGGAAGCTCAAGGCCGCGCCCGCTTCGAAGATGTGCTTCCCTTCCGCCAGCGTCTTCTTGATGAGGTTCTCGCAGTCGGTGAGCTCCTTCGTGGTGGGCGCGCGGCCCAGCGCGTCGCCGAAGAGCTTGTCGATCCACGGCCCCGTGGGGTGCGCGCGCCGGTACTCGTCGGTGTTGCGCATCAGCGCCGCGCCGAAGGCGTAGGCCTGCGCCACGGTGCCGCCGTTCGCCTTCGCCCGGGCGATGAGCGTCTCGAAGTTGTCCAGCTCCCGCGTGGTGGGAGCGCGGTGGTAGAGGTCGCGAAAGAGCTGCGTGGTGCGCGCCGCGTGAGGCCTCGCCGTCGTAGCCGCCGCGCGATGGGACGCCGTGGTGGCCCCCTCGAACGTGGACCGCTCGGCGCCGCGCGGCGTGACGGGCGAGGGACGCCGAGTCTCCGGCGGACGGACTGGCGCCGTCACGCGACGAGGACGCGAAGAGACAGAGCTGAGCAGGGCCATGCGGGATGTTCGCCCACACGCGCCGACTCATTTCGCGAGAGAGGAGGAAACAGCGCTTACAGAGTCGCCACGCAACTCCCGGCTGACGTTCCCTGGTGTGCACCGCCGCCGCCCAGAAGACGTGCGGGGCGAGTCGCAGTGCGTCCACCGCATCGACGCCTCTCCGCGCGGTCGTGCCGACGCTGCACGCTCAAGCCAGCGGCGCGACGGTGAGGCCCTTCGACGCGAGGAAGTCCGGGTTGAACACCTTCGAGAAATACCGGCTGCCGTGGTCGCAGAGGAAGGTGACGATGCGGAGGCCGGCGTTCGGCTGCTGCTTCGCCACTTCATACGCCGCGCGCACGTTGAGGGCCGCCGAGGTGCCCACCACCAGCGCGTCTTCGCGGGCCAGGTGGTACAGCGTCTCGATCATCTGCTGATCCGACACGCGCATCGCCTCGTCCACCTTCGCGCGCTTGAAGTTCTCGGTGAGGCGCATGATGCCGATGCCCTCGGTGATGGAGCCGCCCGTCGTCTCCACCTTGCCCTCGCGCACCCAGCAGTAGAGCCCCGAGCCGAACGGGTCGACCAGCACCACGCGCAGCTTCGGGTTCCGCTCCTTCAGGTAGCGCGATACGCCGGAGATGGTGCCGCCGGTACCCACCGCGCTCACCAACACGTCCACCTTGCCCTCGCACTGCTCCCACACCTCGGCGCCCGTCGTCTCGTAGTGGTAGTCGCCGTTGGCGACGTTCTCGAACTGGTTGGCCCACCACCAGCCGTGGGCCTCGGCCAGCTTCCGCGCCTGGTGGAAGAAGTGGTTCTCGTTGGCGAACGGCACCGGCGGCACCTTGCGCACCTCCGCGCCCATCGCCTCGAGGAGGTCGTACTTCTCCTTCGCCTGGTTGTCCGGCATCGAGACGACGACGCGGTAGCCACGCTCTCGGCCCAGCAACGCGAGTCCGATGCCGGTGTTCCCCGCGGTTCCCTCGACGATGGTGGACCCGGGCTTGAGCAGGCCCTTCTTCTCGGCGTCGAGGATCATCCCCTTCGCCGCGCGGTCCTTGATGCTGCCGCCGGGGTTCATGAACTCGGCCTTGCCGAGGATGGTGTTGCCCGTGCGCTGCGAGAGCGACTGGATGCGAAGCAGCGGGGTGTTGCCGACGCAGTCCCACTGGGTGCCGATGCGGGGGGCCATGGGCGCACGGACCTACTGCGTCACGTAGATTCCTGCCACGCACATCTCGTCTTCGGTGCGCGCCCCCCAGTTGCGCTCGCGGGGAGTCGCCTGCACGCCGTTGACGATGGGCTGGTTCGCCGCGGTGTTGTCCCACGTGCACGACACCGAGAGCTGATCGCCGGGGTTGATGACGATGGGCTCCTTCAGGGTGTACGCGAGCTGCCAGTGGAAATCCCACCGGGGGATGTCCACCGCGCAGGTGGTGCCGCCGTCGGCCCGGAGGACCTGCAGGCTGGCCGCCTGCCCGAGCTGGTGCAGGTGCATGGTGGTGGCGTACAGCTTGAGCGGCCGGCCGTCGATGAAGCTCTGGTTGATGAGCGATGCGAAGTCCGTCACCTCGATGTCGAAGCGGTGGGTGACGTCTTTCCGGCCCGCGGGAATGCGCATGGTGGAGTTGATGAGCCAGTTGGGATCGCTCACCGCCATCACGCCGGCCAGCTTCCGCACGCGATCCTCGAGTCGGAGATCGAGCGTGGAGACGTCCGGAGCGCCGCCCCCGGGCGGCAGGTTGTAGTGCACCTGGATGTAGATCTTCGCGCCGACGGGCACGCGCAGGCCGGTGCCCTCGGGGAAGTCGACGCCGCGGTTCCCGGGGACGAAGGTGCCGATCCAGCTCCCCTCCTGTCCCAGCGGAATGTCGTAGCACTCCCAGCCCGGGCGTGGGTCCGCCGCGTCGCGCGCCTCCCAGTCGGCCACCACCACCGGGTTCAGGAAGAAGATGTCGGCGTGGTGCACCAGGGTCTTCTGGCCGGGCCGCAGCTCGTAGCCGGTGATGTACTTCGGCGTGTCGAAGGGCCAGTCGATGAGGAAGCAGCGGTACTCGTCGGGCGACTGCGTCGGCGTGAAGGCCTCCTTCATCGGCAGCGAGAGGTCGACGCGCGTGAGGCGATCGGCCGCACCCGGCAGCGGCGCGAAGTCCGTCGGCGTGCCCTCGAGGGAACCTTCCGCCAGCCACTGCTCGATGACGGCCTTCTGCTCCTCGGAGATGGCCTGCGTGGGCGAGTACTCGGCGCAGTCGGCGCGCGCGGGGAAGGGCGGCATGCGGCCAGAGCGGATCGCGTCGAGCGATGGGAGCTCGTTGGCCTTCCACTCCGCCAGCGTCGTCAGCGGAAAGGGGCCGATGCCCCCTGCTTCATGGCAGGTGCCACACTTGCGCTGCACGATGGGCGCGACGTCTTTGTGCCAAGTCGTCTGGGTCGGCGCAGGGGTGGGCGAAGAGCAGGCAGCCAGCACGGCGAGGAGCGCGAGGGCGGGGGTTCGCATGGCGGTCTGGAGCCTCCAAAGCCGCGAGCGAAATATCAAGACCGTTCGGTCACTTCAGCGCCGGGTCGAGGTCGGGTCGGGGGTCGAGGTGTCGGGGGTCGAGGTGTCACACGATTCGTGCGGGGTCGAGGGGGTCGAGGTGTCACACGATTCGTGCGTTCCGGTCGAGGGCTTGTGCCTGCGAGGTGTCAGACGATTCGTACGTCGATTCGTAGGCTTCCATGCGAGGTGTCAGACGATTCGTACGTCGATTCCTGGGTTTCAGCAGGCTTCCATGCGAGGTGTCAGACGATTCGTGCGTATCAGCCGCTCCAGGACGAGCGTCGCCGACTGCCCAAGGGGAGGGCAACCAGCGCCAACAGGGCCACCAGCTGGAAGTCTGGAACGGCGGCGCAACCGCCCATGACGGTGCCGCCCCCTTCGGGCGCGATGGACGTCACCTCCGGCGGCGCGAGGTTGGGGTCGGTCTCCTGCGGCTCGGGCTCGGGCGCCGGCCCCGCGTCGACGAAAGTCATCGAGAAGCCGCCGTCGTCGGGCGCAGGCTGCGGCTCGCCGGCGTCGGGCGTGGCCACTGGTTCACCTGCGGCGCTCACGCACCGTCCCATCGAGCAGCCGGCGTCCACGCCCTGACAGTCCAGCGTCTGGCGCGCGGTGCAGCCGGTGCCGGGGCAGAAGCCGCCGCTGCACTTCTCGTCCACGCAGCCGCAGCCCACCCGGGCGCAGTCCGCCGTCTGCTTCCCGGTGCAGCCCGTGCCCGGGCAGAAGCCGCCGCTGCACTTGCCGTCGACGCTGTGGCAGCCGAAGGCGCCGCAGTCGAGGACGTTGCGCGCGGTGCTGCCGCTGCCGTCGCAGCTGTCGCCGCCGCTGCACTGGTGATCGACGCAGTTGCAGCCCTTCGCGCGACACTCGTTGGTCTCCCTGGCGGTGCAGCCGGTGCCCGGCCCGAAGCCGCCCGCGCACTGGTGGTCGACGCAGTTGACGCCGAAGGCCGCGCAGTCGTGCGCCTCGCGCCACGTGCAGCCGGTGCCCGGGCAAAAGCCACCGTTGCACTGATGGTCGACGCAGCCACAGCCGAACTTCGCGCAGTCCAGCGTCTCCTTCGCGGTGCAGCCGCTGCCGGGGCACGTTCCGCCGTTGCACTGTCCATCCGCGCAGCCGCAGCCGAAGGCCCCGCACGCCGCGGCGTGTTGCGCCGAGCACCCCGTGCCCGGACAGAAGACGCCGTTGCACTGGTGGTCGACACAGCCGCAGCCGAAGTTCCCGCAGCCGTCGGCCTCGGCGCGCGTGCAGTTGTCGGGCGTGTTGCCGCAAGGGCCGCCGCCCGGACCACCGCCCCACCACTCCCAGTGCCAGGGCTCGGATGGCACCGTGCGCGAGAAGCCGAAGCGCCCCGCGTTGGCCGCCAGCCAGTTGTAGACGCCCGGCGCGCTGGTGTTGAGGTCGAGGGCGTGCCCCGACTGGTGGTTGGAGTAACCAGGTCGCGCCGCCAGGTTGCAGCTGTTGCAGTTGCAGTTGACGTAGCAGCCGTAGAGGTACTGCTGCTCCGCCATGGTGCGAAAGCCGGAGACGACGACGAGGTTGACTCCCGCGCGTGCAGCCTCCGCCTGCATGACCGCGTACGCGTTGGCCGTGTCGAGCTCCACCGGTTTTCCGTCGGCGGTGACGACGGTGATGGTGAAGGCCGCGCCGTTGCGGTAGCCGGTGTCGGTGCGCGTGGAGCAGCTCACCAACCCCTGCTCGGCGGACGTGTAGTTCCACTCCGGCTCGGCCTCGTCAGCCTCCAGCGGCGCAGGCCCACAGGCGAAGAGAGCCAGCGCAGCGGCGGCGATGATCAGACGGGCGTCACGCGTGGGTTTCACGATGGTTCCTCTGAACAGCAGCGCTCGTGCCAGAGCGGCGTGCGCTGCCCACAGCCCACGAGGTCGCCCCCATTCGCGGCGGCTTGCTCGCACCGTTTACAGCCATGGGCACATCGGCGCCCCACGGGAAGCAGCGGAGCTGACTCGTTCCGCGACGTCACCCGCCCGTGACGAGACCCGGGTGTTCCACGCAGGCCCTCTTTGCGATGGCCTCTGTTGCGTTGACCATCACCGCGGCGGTGTCCTCCTTCCCAGAGGAAGCGCCGCGCCATCCGGTTGATGGGGCCCTCTACGCAACGGCGACGCTCTCGGGCTTCTTGTCGCTGGCCGTGGCAGGTGGAGCTCTTCGCTGAGTGGCCAGCCGGCCCTCGCCCTCCCGCGCACGCTCATCAGCGGCGCCCTCCGACTGGCGACCTTCAACAACTCGCAGCGGGTGACGGCCACCTTCGTCGTGCCGTGACCGTCAGGGCACCGTGTAGCCGGCGAGCACGTCGGGCGTGGCCTGGCCGGACGAGGGCACGCTGACGACCTGGTCCACCGCCAGCGAGTCGCCCGAAGACGGCGCCAGCGTCGTGCCGAACGTCCCGTCGCGGTCCACCACCGCCGTCAGCCGATAGTCGCCCGCGTGCACCGAAGGAATCGAGAGGGTCGCGCTCGTGGCGCCCGCCGCAACGTCCACGCGCATCGAGCGGCTGGCCACGCACGAGAAGGTGGGCGCGCAGGGCGTGGTGGTGAGGAGAATCCACACCGTGCCTGGCTGCGTCAGCGCCGTCGTCCACCGCACGGTCGCCTGCACCGAAGCCATCGCGGGCCACGGCGCGCCTCCGTCACCCATGGACGCCAACGTGGCCGGGAACGGGTCGGGGAGCGTGCGGGACTCCCGGCGACGCGCCGTCCACAGCACGTGCTGGGCGCCCCGCACCAGCGTGTCGAAGACGAGGTCGTCCGGGCCCGTGAAGCGGAAGGTGGCGTCGATGTAGCCGCAGCCCTGCGTCACCGAGCAGAAGCGGTACCGGCCGGCCGCCTCGTCTGCCTCCACCAGCCGCGTGCGGGAGTCGCGGAGGACGCCCTGGAAGTAGCCTCCGTTGCGGTAGGCCAGCATGTCGGCGCCGTCATACGTCTCGATGGAGAGGCCGAAGCGCAGGTTGTTGGTCGCATCCATGTCCGCCTGCGCGAAGAGGAAGCCGGGGCCGACGTTCCGGAAGTCCATGTACATGACGGGGAAGTCCCCCAGCGGCGTCATCCTCGCGGGCCCCACCCACAGCCCCGCGAGCCGCGTCATCAACGAGAGGCCCGACACGCCACCGTCGCTGCCCCCGTCCGAAGTGCCCGCGTCAGAAGCGCCTCCGCCTGTCCCGCCGCCCATGCCTCCTCCCGTGGACCCGCCGCCGCCGCCCGTGCTTCCGCCACCGGAGCCGCCGTCGCCGCTACCTGGGGAAGGACAGCCGACGAAGACGACGAGGGCGAGGAGGAGGACGAGCAGGCGCATGGATGCCCATGGTTGCCACGAGGAGACGAAGCGATCCAGCGAGGAGACGTCGCCTGGGCGTGTCAACCCGCGGGCGGAACCTCGCCGTGCTGGTGGAGAACGTCGGCGCCGCGGGGTTCGCTGGCGGTCGACACGAGGCGCGGGCACTCGCAGCAGGTCCAGCTCACCACACCCGGTGGTCGCGCCAGCTCGTCGAGCCGCTCAGCGACGCTCCTGCGACCGCGAGCGCGGGCCTCCGCAGACCGGCCAACTCCAGACCGAGGCCGGGGTCGACTCAGCCGACACGCTCCTGGCCCTCACCGCCTCAGCGTCGTTGGGGAGCAGCCGGCAGACGCTCGGCCGCCAGAAGGGCAGCGCCGACCAGCCCGCTGTCGTCACCGAGCCGGGCCAGCTCGATGCGCAGCACGCGGCGTGCGGCCACTCCCGCGCGGTGCCCCACCACGTCGCGAATGCGCGCCACCATGCCGGGGCAGCGGCTCAACACTCCCCCGCCCAGCACCAGCACCTCTGGGTTCAACACGGTCACCAGGTTGGCGATGCCGAGCGCGAGGTGCCCCACCGCGAAGTCGTACAGCCGCCGAGCGGTGGCCTCACCATTCATCGCGAGCGTCTCGAGATCGGAGGGCGTGCCGGACAGGCCTTCTTCCTTCATCCACTCGGACAGGCGCGCGCCGCCGACGTACGCCTCGAGGCAGCCGCGATCGCCGCAGCCGCACAGCCGCCCGCCCTCGAGCTCCACCTTGATGTGGCCGAACTCCGCGGCGACGCCCGTGGCGCCGTCCAGCAGTCGGCCGTCGGTGATGATGGCGCTGCCCACGCCCGTGCCCACGAAGACGGTGAAGACGTGCTGCGCTCCCTTCGCCGCCCCGGTGCTCCGCTCACCCCACGCCGCGGCCGAGAGGTCGTTGAAGAGGAACACGGGCCGCCCCACTTTGTCGGACAGCGCGGAGCCGAAGTCGAAGTCCCGCCAGCCGAGGTTGGGGGCGTTCACCACCACGCTGCCGTTGAGCATCCCGGCGATGCCGACGCCGACGGGGGCGTCGGTCACGCCCTGCCCCGCCATCACACTCGTGAGGAGGTGCGCCACCTCCTCGACGACGGCCTGAGGAGCGCGGTGCGTCCACGTCTTCTTGGCGGAGCCGAGGAGGTGGCCCGTGGTGCGCTCGACGACTGCCGCTCGCGCGTTGGTGCCGCCGATGTCGACGCCGAGTGCGAGCTTCGTCACGCGGGAGCTCCTCGGGCAGCGGTGTGGAACACGCTCATGGAGGCACCACCTTGCTCGTCACTGGTTGCGGGCGCCTGGCGTGGGCGTGGTGACGAACACGAAGTCGGTCGCATTGACGTTGGTGTCGCTGCCGTTGGGCAGGCGCGCGAGGCTGCCGGCGTCGGTGTTGTTGTCGGCGAGCATGGTGGTGGAGGCCGCCCCTTCCGTCAGCGGAATCACCATCGTGCCCGCGTCCCAGTTGGTGACGCCCTCGTAGGAGATCGAGTCGAGCACCGTCGTCGCGCCGGAGACGACGGCGATGGCATCGGGTGAGCCGTTCTGGATGTTGTCGGCGGCCTGAGAGAAGGGGACGGTGCGCGTCATCGGCGGAAGCATCGGCACGACGCCTCCGTCGGGGGAACACAGCACCACGTACTCGCCCGGCGCCATCGACGTGAGCGAAGAGAGGCTGATGGTCGCGTAGGAGTTCGAGTTCGCCCCATTGACCAGCACCACCGAGACATTGCCGAGGCTGAAGGCCGTCGTGCCCGGGTTGTACAGCTCGAGGAACTCGGCGAAGTCGGTGCCGAGGGTGTCGTAGTCCACCTCGTTGATGATGATCCGCCCGGGGCCAACGAGTCCGCCGCCTCCTCCTCCAGCACCTCCACCCGTTCCACCGCCGACGCCGCCGCCCGTTCCGCCGCCGACGCCGCCTCCCGTTCCGCCGCCGACGCCGCCTCCCGTTCCGCCGCCGACGCCGCCGCCAACGCCGCCTCCCGTTCCGCCGCCGACGCCGCCGCCAACGCCGCCTCCCGTTCCGCCGCCGACGCTGCCGCCTGTTCCACCACCGAGTCCGCCGCCGAGTCCGCCGCCCGTTCCACCACCGGTTCCACCGCCCGTTCCACCACCGACTCCGCCGCCTGTTCCACCACCGGTTCCACCGCCGGTGCCGCCGCCGGTGCCGCCGCCGTCCCCGCCTCCGACGCCTCCACCCGTCCCACCGCCAAAGCCGGTGTCGACGCAGGAGCCCGCAAGGCACTCTTCCGTCGGGCCGCAGGCGACGCACTCGGAGCCGCTTCGGCCGCAGGCGTTGACGTTGACGTTGGCGGGCAGGACACAGCTGCCATCGGAGGCACAGCAGCCACTGCAATTGCTGGGGAGGCACCTGGGCGTCGTGCCCCCGCAGCCGGCGGCAGCCGCTCCGAGGACGAGCCCGATGATGAACGCGCGGTGCATGGCGAGGCGCCAGCATAAGCACAGAGTCCGCTGTGGGCGCAGCGGATCCCCCACCCTTCTCCGCCAGGGAGAACCCGTGTACAGGGCGGCGTCATGCGTCGTACCGCGCTCGTCCTCCTCGTGGTGATCGCCGCCTGTGACTCCACCCCGCCCTCCACCACGGACGGCGGGAGCCACCAGGACGGCGGCGCAGGTGGCGGAAGCGGCGGCGGCGACAACGACGGCGGCGGGACTTCGCAGGACGCCGGCCCAGACGACGCGGGCGCCACGGTTGACGCAGGCCTGCCGGACGCGGGCGCCACGTCGGACGCGGGGCCGACGGACGCGGGCCTCCCCGACGGAGGCGACGCGCTCATCGCCGAGCGGCCGTACGACGTCACCATTCCGCCGCAGTACGACGGCGGCACTCCGCTGCCGATGGTGGTGCTGCTGCACGGCTACAGCGCCGACGCCTTCCAACAGGACCTCTACTTCGGCCTGTCCGCCCTCGCCCGCCAGCGCGGCTTCTTCGTGGCGCTCCCCAACGGCACGCGAAATGCGTCGCTCCTGCGCTTCTGGAACGCCACGGACGCCTGCTGCGCCTTCAGCGCGCCGGTGGATGACGTGGCCTACCTCACGGCGGTGATGGACGACATGCAGCGACGCTTCCGCATCGACCCGAAGCGGGTGTACTTCGCCGGGCACTCCAACGGCGGCTTCATGAGCCACCGCATGGCCTGTGAGCGCGCCGACCGCATCGCCGCCATCGTGTCGCTCGCCGGCGCGGTGTGGAAGGACGAGGCGAAGTGCACGCCCAGCCAGCCCGTCTCGGTGCTGCAGGTGCACGGCTCGCTGGACGCCATCATCCTCTACGGCGGCGGCTTCAACGCCACCTTCGAGTACCCGGGCGCGGTCGAGACCGTCTCCACCTGGGCGGCGAAGAATGGCTGCGCCGCCAGCGCTTCGGCTGTCACGCCCGACCTCGACCTCGTGGCGGACCTCCTCGGCGACGAGACGACGCGCACCGCGCACGGCGGTTGCGCCGCGGGTGGAGCGGCCGAGCTGTGGCGCCTGGGCGGAGCGAGCCACCTGCCCACCTTCAACTCCTCATGGGCGTCCACCATCTACGACTGGATGCTGGCGCACCCGAAGCCCTGACCACACCCTGGTGTTCGCCTGAGCAGGTCCCTTGCCCGGCTCTCGTCGTCGCTCGTGCCCACCAGCCCGCTCCCTCCTCGCTTCTCGACCTCGGGCAATGTACCGGGTGAACTCCGGAGGCAGCAGACGTCTCCTTCTCAGGGTCGCAGCTTCAGCTCGGCGACGAAGCGGTCGATGAAGGCGTCGAGGTTGGCGCGCTGCGCGGCGTCTTTGAGTGCGCCCCCGTCGTCGAAGGCCTCGTTGGCCCGGGAGATGGTGAAGGCGCCCGGGAAGCTGAGCGCGCCCAGGCCGGAGATGACGTGCCTCAGCATCGCCTGGCCCTGCAGCGTGCCACCCGGCCCCGGCGTCGCGCCCAACTGCGCCACCAGCTTCCCGCGGAACGGATTGTCCTTCGGCGGCCGCGAAAGGTAGTCGATGAGGTTCTTCAGGGCGCCGGGCACGCTGTAGTTGTACTCGGGTGACGCGATGACGAGGCCCTGCACGGCCCGGATCCGCGCCTTCAAGTCCAGCACCGCGGGCCACGGCGTCGCGTCGGAGGTGTCCGGGTCGTAGATCGGCACCTGCGCCGCGCGGAAGTCCCACACGTCGACGGTGACGCCGCGAGCGCGCAGCGCCTCCACCGCGACGGACAAGAGCTTCGTGTTCCACGAGCCGGTGCGCAGGCTTCCTGAGAATGCGAGGACCTTCATGAGCCCAGTGGACTAGCAACGGCCCGCGCGCTGCGCCCGTGCATTCGGAGGCCGTTTAAGGCCACAATCCAGGGCTTCGATGTCCGCCGTCGAGAGCATCGGCCGGGGTGCCCACGTCGCCGCGTGGTTCAATGGGCGCGCCAAACGGGTGACGCCCGAGCGCGTGCAACGGCTCCGGCGCGAGCTTCCCGAGGCGCGCGTCTTCACGTCTTCCAGCTTCGACGAGGCGAGAGCGCATGCCGCGCAGTTGGTGCGCCACCCGCCCCGGCTGCTCCTGTGCGGCGGAGGCGATGGCACCATCGTCACGTTGCTCAACCTCCTGCGGGAGGCGGGCGCGAAGGAATTCCCCACCGTCGGGCTCCTGCGCCTCGGCACCGGCAACGGCTGGCCCATCGCTGTCGGGGCGCGCCGCTACGAGAAGACGGTGCCGCTGTTGCCGTACCTGGCGCACAGGCCCCCGGTGCGCCGCTACCACCTCATCGAGGTGGAGGGCCGGCTGTGTCACTTCACCGGCGTCGGCTGGGACGCGACGCTGCTGCACGACTACAAGCGCAACCTCGAGAAGCGCGAGCAACAGCTGCTGGGCAGCCGCTTCGCCGCGCACGTCAGCAAGGGCGTGTGGGGGTACCTGTACTCGCTGTTCCGCATCACCGTGCCTGAAGAGTTGGCCCGCCACCGCGCGGGGCGCACCCGCCTGCGCCTCGAGAACGTGGGGGAGCCGGCGCAGGTGCTGGACTCCCATGGGAAGCCTCACCAGGTGACGCAGTCCACGCTGTACGACGGGCCGATGTCGGTGGCCGCGTGCGGCACCGAGCCGTACTGGGGCGCAGCCTTCAAGGCCTTCCCGAAGGCGCACGCGGTGCCGGGTCGCCTCAACTTCCGCGTGTACGACCAGCACGTCCTCGTCGGGGTGAACAACATGTTCAAGCTGTGGCGCGGCGACGAGCTCCCCGGCATGCACGACTGGTTCGTCACCGGCGTGCGGCTGCACCTCTCGCGGCCGATGCCCTTTCAGGTAGGCGGCGACGTGGTGGAGCCCCGGGAAGTGCTGGACGTGCGCCTCGCCGACGAGACGGTCGACCTGGTCGACTGGACCGCGCTTTCGCAGCGAAAGAGCTGAGCAGGATGCCTTGACCCATGTGCAGGCAGTGCCTACGCTTTCTGCATGCAATATACGGTGCGCGGCATTCCCAGGAGCGTCGACCGGGCCTTGCGTGAGCGCGCCCGACGTGAGGGGAAGAGCCTGAACGAGGTCACGGTGGAGGCGCTGACCGAGGCGCTCGGGGTGATGAGCGAATCGCGAGTGTGGCGTGACCTGAGTGACATCGCCGGGACCTGGGTGAAGGACCCTGCCGTAGAACGCGCCCTCGACGAGCAGCGGATCATCGATACGGAGCTGTGGAAGTGAGGCTGGCGATCGACACCAACCGCTATCGGGATCTCTGCGACGCAGTCCCCGAAGTGGTCGACACGGTCGCCCGGGCCCGCGAGGTCTTCGTGCCACTCTTCGTGCTGGCGGAACTGCGGGCTGGCTTCGCCCTGGGGAGGCGGGGGCGAGAGAACGAGCGCACGTTGACTCGCTTCCTCGACAAGCCTGGCGTCGAACTGCTCGTTCCCGGCGAGTCGACGACCCGCGCCTACGCCGAGTTGTACCGGCAGCTCCGCAGCCAGGGCACGCCCATCCCCACCAACGACTTGTGGATCGCCGCGCTGGTGGTGGAGCACGGCCTCTCCCTGCTCACCCGCGACCCGCACTTCCGGCACTTGCCGCAGCTCGAGCTGGTGTGAGCGCGGCCCCTTCCGACGCGGCCCTCACAGGTAGCGGGCGAGCTTTCTCGCCTTGAGCGCCTCCACCACCTTGCGCACGTCCTGGGACTTCTCCTTGGGCAGCACCAGCACCGCGTCGCCGGCGTCCACCACCACGACGTCCTTCATGCCCACCACCG
The DNA here is from genome assembly GCA_040752975.1 of Myxococcota bacterium. GTDB lineage: Bacteria > Myxococcota > Myxococcia > Myxococcales > Myxococcaceae > JADLDB01. Next base: position 29,789 of record JBFMHF010000015.1, on the reverse strand, counting down.
CCACCGGCCGCTCGCCGCCCCACACCACGCAGCCCTCGGAGTCGATGACCAGTGGCAGCTTCCCTTCCGTCACGTTGCCGGCGGCGTCGGTGGGCCGCACCTCGGGGAGCGCGTTGAAGCTGCCCACGTCGCTCCACCCGCAGTCCGACGGCACCACCGCGATGTTCTCGGCCTTCTCAGCCACGCCGTAGTCGATGGAGATGGACGGCAGCTTCGGAAACTCCCGGGTCACCACCGCCTTCTCCTTCTTCGTCCCCAGCGCCGCGCGGATGACGTCGAGCCGCGCCGAGAGTTCGGGGAGGTGCTGCGCGAAGGCCTTGAGCATCACGTCCGCGCGGAAGACGAAGAGGCCCGCATTCCACAGGTACTCGCCCGACACCAGGTAGCTCTCCGCGGTGGGGCGGTCCGGCTTCTCGACGAAGGCCGCCACCTTCCGCGCGGTGGAGGACAGCGCTTCGCCCAGGCGGATGTAGCCGTACCCCGTCTCCGGCCGCGTCGGGCGGATGCCCAGCGTCACGATGTGCCCGCCCCGAGCCACGTCCACCGCGTGCGCGAGCGACGCCTCGAAAGCGCCGACGTTGGCCACGTGTTGATCCGATGGCAGCACCACCACCACGCCCTCGGGGGAGTACCGCGCCACATGCGCCGTCGCCAGCGCGATGGCCGGCGCCGTGTTCCGCGCCACCGGCTCGACCAGCACGTTGGCCTTCGGCAGCTTCGGCAGCGCCTGCTGCACCGCCTTCGCATGCGCCGCGCCGCACACCACGAAGGTGTCCTTGACGCCCGCCACGCCCGCCACGCGCGCCAGCGTCTCGGTGATGAGCGGCCGCTTCGTCGCCAGCGCGAGGAACTGCTTGGGCTTCGCCGCGCGAGAGAGGGGCCAGAAGCGGGTGCCGCTGCCGCCGGCCATGATGACGGGGAAGACGGAGGACGAGGCTCGGGGTGCCATGCGCGCGCTGTAGAGCACAGCCGCCCGCTTCGCGCCTCAAGTCCGTGTCGCGCGGCCAGTCCCCGCCCGCTTCGCGCCCTCAGTACGCCCAGGCGCCCTTCAGGTAGCGCTGGGTGAACCAGTTGTTGAGGACGACCGCGCCCACCACCAGCAGAGCCTGCGCCCACCGGGGCAGTCGCGCCCCCAGCCTCCCCGCCTCGAGCCACAGCGGAAACAGCACCGTGCCGAACCGGGCCACGTTGGTGGTCTCGGATTGCAGCGGCACGAGGAGCAATGACAGCGCAGCGTACGCCGCCAGGTTCCGCTGCACGAAGAAGAGGCGAACCGTCAGCGCCGCCAGGAGCCAGAAGAGGACGAAGTCGACGACGTTGATGGCGGTGGCCGGCTGGCGTGGGTTGAGGAACGTCAGCGCACGCAGCGCGTCTTCCAGCGAGGTGGCGTGCGGCCAGTGCTGCTGCGCCGCGAGGAAGCTCAGCGCGTTCGACGTCTGCGCGTATTGAAAGACCAGGTAGGCCGTGAAGCACGCCCCGCTCACGAGCGCCACGGTGGCCGCGCGACGAACGCGCACCGGCCACGCCCCTTCACCGGACCAGCACCAGAAGGCGGCCACCAGCGCCACCAGGACGCCCTGGTTCCTCGTCAGCGCCGCCAGCCCCGCGGCCAGGCCAGCCGCCCACGCCCGCTGGCGCGATGCACTCCACAGCGCCGCGAAGGACAGCAGCAAGAAGAGCGCTTCGGTGTGGGCCGTGAAGAAGACGTACGAGGCCGGGCTGTAGACGAGGAGAATCCACTCGAGGCCTCGCTGCGGAGTGAGCGCGCGCTCAGCGTCCGTTCGCGCCGCCTGCGCCGCCGCGGACGCCACGCCGACGAAGGCCGCGAAGAGTCCCAACGAGAGCCACGCGCCGACCAGCTCCAGCCGCGCTCCGGTGAGCGCCTGCGCGGGCAGGCCCACCACGCGGAGCAGCGCCGGGTACAGCGGCAGGAAGGCCCACAGCGAGCCGTCATACCCGTCGGTGGCGATGCGCGCGTAGTGCAGCGCGTCCCAGCGCGCGAGCACCTCGCCCATCGACACGGCCTGCCGTGCGGCGGCCCAGCACGCCGCGCCGATGTGATGCGCGGCGAAGACTGCGAAGACGACGACTGGCCACGTGAGGACGCGGCGCATGTCTTCACGCCACGCCGCGCCGGGAGGTGGCGCGGACTTCTGGGGCCTGACTCGACGCTCGCCCTGGCGAAGCGCCCGGCGTGGGGCTGCAGCTCACGGCGCCGCGTTCTACCAGCGGCCGCCGGCCCGGGCCTGCTTTCCGGAAAGGACGCCGTCGCGCCCCGCCTCACGCGCGTCGAGGAAGGGCCTGCGCCTCCAACGAAGCTCGGGACGGCTCGGCTATGCTGCCGGCGTGACGCGGAACGTCCTGGCGGTCCTCTCGCTGGCGGCCCTGGCCGGCTGTGTCGACGTCTCGAAGGGCGTCGGGCGCTACTACGCCTGCAACCCGGACCTGGTCGACGACTCCCAGTGCGCCGACGGCTGGTACTGCGCCGGCGACCGCGTGTGTCGGCCTGCGTCCCAGGGCACCGAGACGCCGTGTGAGCGCGACAGCCAGTGCGCCACCGGGTGGGCCTGCAACGTGCTGGGCCGCTGCAAGCTCCGTCCGTCCACCACGTTGGGGACCGTCTCCTTCTCGCCGATTCGCCTGTCGAACGAGTTCTCCGTCGAGCGCGTCGTGGTCAGTCCGCTCATCAACAGACAGCCCGCTGCCTCCGACACGGCGCACGTGGAGACACGCCTCTTTCTCCAGGACGACGCGGGAGCACGAGTCCTCGCGGCCACCCTCACCTTCGACTCCGAGGAAGTGGTGTACGAGTACGAAGTGGAGCCCACGTCCGTGCCTCCTCCCGAGGCGGAAATCGCGGTGGCGGACACCCTCTACTGGGCGGTGGACGGAGGCATCTGCTTTGCGCAAGACGGGGGCAACGTCACCTGCCCCGGGCACGGCCAGCTGCTGCGCTCGACAGTCCAATACGTTCCTGGCCCACTCGGAATTCTGCAGCCTGTCGCGCTCCCCCTGTGGCTCGACGGCACGACGGTGCGGATGGGAACGAGAAGCGAGTCCTGGGACCTCGGCGCGGCGGCGGATCCGGTGGTCGACCTCGCAGGCATCCCGCAAGTCGATTGCGCCAACCAGCAGGTGCTGATGGTCGCCTCTCGCGGAACCGACCTGTATTTCGGCGGCAACGGGGGCCGGCTGGTGACGCTCGACGATGCGGTGCAACAGCCGGCCCTGCAAGGAAGACTCTTCACGCTCTCGATGCGTCGGCTGCGCACGGTGCTGGTCCCCGAGGACGTCGAACACGCCTTGCACGTCCTGGTCGAAGCCGTCCGCACCGAAGGAACTCCCCTCACCTACATCGCCGACGTCGCCGTCCGCCCGTGCTTCCCGCCCGTGTCCGGGCTGGACGGAGGCACCAGCGAGGGGAACCTCTGGCCGCTGGTGTCCGCGTGTGAAACCGGCGACGAGTTGCTCGACTTCGCCCGCTTGCCGGATGGCCGCATCGAGCGCCTGTGTCGAACGCCGGGGGGCGCCGTCGTCCGCCGCACTGGAGCCGGCCTGGCCGTCAGCGACACCCTGGCGCCCGCCCCGCGCGTCGACGCTTCGGCGCCCGGGGTGCACACCTGGTGGTGGCCCTGGACCTTCGCCCTGGGCCGCAGCAGCGCCGAGGCGTCGATGATGCTGCCCTCGGACCAGCCCCGACGCGTGGAGACGAGAGGCGGCCTGGTGCTGGCCGCCGACGACGCCGACGGCACCTACGTCCACCGTCCCGGCCTGGGCATGCTGGTCGCGCGCGTGGCCCTCTCTTCCGGGTTCGGCTTCGGCCGCAGCGTGCAGGGTGCGCCGGAGGCGACGGTGCTGCAGAACGGTGTGGTGGCCGTCGAGGGGCCCAGCTCGACGGAGTACCTGGCTCCCGAAGGCGACCTGAAGCGCCGGCGCAGCGCCGCGGCCCTGTCCGCGCCCGGCGTGGGCCTGGTGGTGGCGCTGGACGACGGGTGGTGGACGCCTGACGACGACGGGGTGTTGTTGGCGCGCGCGCGCCCGCTGGCAGGGTTCGACATCGATTCGGCGGCGTTGTCCCCTTCGAGCGACGGGGGCCTCACCGGTTACGCGGTGGCCAACCAGCGCCTGTTCGAGGTGCAGGTGCTGAGCGGCTCGCGCATCACCACCACCGAGGTGGCGCTGGGCGCGCGCGAGGTGCGTTCGGTGTGGCAGCAGTCGGACGGCTTCGTCGCGGCGCTGGCCAGCGGTGAGGTGGTGGCCCTGCCGAGCCTCGTCGCGCTGACGCCCCCCACGCCGGGCCTCGTCGAAGCAGCCGGCAGCCTGTGCGGCGCGCCCCTGGCCCTCTCGGACGAGCAGCTCTTCGTCTTCGAGGACGGCGGCTGGCAGTCGAGGCCCGACTGGGTCTTCCCAGGAGCCCGCGGCCTCGAGACCGAGCCCGCTCGCGCCTTCGTCACCACACGGCTGGGCGGTGTCTTCCTCCTCGAGCCGTCGTCGCCCTCGTGTCCTTGAGAGACTCGGGCCGTGACGCCTGGGGTCAGCGGGAGAGCGCTGGGCGCAGGAGGTAGAAGGCCTCTTCGCCGGTGAAGCTGCTGAGCGACTCGGCGCGGATGTGCGCCTTGTCGCTGCCCGCCTGTGCGCAGTCGACGGTGCCGTCGGTAGCCATGTTGTTGGCCACCACGATGCGGGTGTGGCCGCCGTCCGCCGTCTCGGTGCCCGGGTGGTTGACGATGATGACGTCGCCCGGCCGCGCGATGGCCATCAGCGCTTCAATCTTCGCCCTCGCCTCCTCGGGCGTGCCGCGGCCCGTCCACACTTCGCCCAGCTTGATGAGGGGCGCGTTCGGCCCGCGCGAGAAGTTGGGGATCTCGTTGGCGATGGGGTAGTTCCCCCCACCGTAGTGGGGCGTCCTGGCCCCGCCCGCGTACAGCGCGTCCATCCCGAAGAGGTTGCACTTCCACCGGCCCGTCGCGCCGATGTTCGTCTCGTTGGGCACGCGGTTGCCGGGCACCGCCGGGTTGGGGCTCCGCCAGGTGCCCTGCACCCCGTAGCTCTCGGCCCGCTCGGCGATGAGCTGTCTGGCAGCCTGCGCGATGCGCTCTCCGTCGGGCACCGGCAGCGCCGCGCCGAGCACTCCGCCCACGTCCGGCGGGGCATGCTTCATCAAGAGCGCTTCCAGCTTCAGCGCCGTCATCTGGTCGATGGCGCCCGTCACGGGCAGCCCGTTGTCCGCCTGGAAGGCCTTCACCGCCGCCGTCGTCTCGCTGCCAAAGCCGCCGTCCGCGCCCGCGCCCAGCAGCCCCCACGCCGGCTTCTCCATGCGGTTGGCCAGCGCGTTGAGCGCTCGCTGAAAGACGACGACGGCTTCCTTCGGCGCCGACGCCCCCTGGGCCAGCGTGCGCGTGCCGCACAGCACCTCGGCGGCCGCGCGGCTGTCGCCGATGGAGCGCACGGGCGCCGACAACGTGACGTGGGCCTGGGGAGGCGAAATCGCCTTGAGCTCCTGCCCCGCGCCCGTCTGGAACAGGTCCCCGTACCGCTGCGTGAGGAGCCGCAGCTCCTCCCCCTTCACCTCGCCCCGCGCCACCGCGTCCTTGAGCTCGCTCACCTCTTCCTTCGTCAGGCGAGCGTCTGACAGCGCACGGCGAAGCGTCGGAGAGAGCGTCACGGGCATGTCGGACAAAGTACCACCACGCGGTGGGAGGGTCGAGACGCCCGCCCCCACATCACACGACACTTTTTCTCTCGCCCCGCGAGAATACGGGCATGACTTCCATCTCCTCTTCCCGCATCACCTACCGGGCCTTCACGGGCCGCCTCTCCGAGACCAACGGGCTTCACATCGGCCACAAGGGCGCGAAGGTGAAGGAACTGCAGAAGATGTTGAAGGCGTCGGGCTTCGACCCCGGCCCGCTGGACGGGCTGTTCGGCCCGCGGACGGAGGCGGCGCTCAAGGCCTACCAGCGCCACTTCACCGGCAAGGCCGACGGCAGCATCGAGGCCACCGAGTTCAACCGCCTCAAGGGCAACTACCAGAAGATCACCAGCGAGGGCTTCGACGAGCGCCAGGCGGGCGTCAACCTCACCGGCGTCCCGGACATCCCGGTGCAGACGTCGGGCGCCACGGGCCCCGGCACCGCGGCCGAGATGCTGCGCCTCGCGCTCAAGCAGAACGGCGACCGCTACGTCTTCGGAGCCGAGGTGCGGCTCGACGACAAGGACCCCCACACCTTCGACTGCTCGGAGCTGGTGCAGTGGGCGGTGCACCAGGCCGGCGGCAGCATCCCGGACGGCTCGCAGAATCAGCGCCGCGCCACCCAGCGCATCAGCGTGGCCGAAGCCGCGCGGACGCCGGGCGCGCTCCTCTTCAATGGACACCACGTGGCCATCAGCCTGGGCGACGGCGTGCACACCATCGAGGCGATGGGCAGCAAGTACGGCGTGCGCATCGGCACCATCGGCAACCGCTTCGAAGATGGCGGGCTGGTGCGCGGGCTGAAGTACTGACTCCACGCCCTCAGACAGAAGCACCCCGGCCGGCAGGGCGCCTGCCCCTCACCCCGGCGCGCCCGGCGGACGCACCGTCGGAGTGGACTCTGCAGCCCCGACGCGCACGCCCAGCGCCGCCCCGTGCGCGAGCCACCAGGCCCTCGCGTCGGCGGCGCGCCACGTCTCAGTCACCTCGTCCAGCATCGCCAGCAGTGCTTCCATGGATGCGGGACGATCGCCCGGCCGCTTCGCCAGGCACGAGGCGATGAAGCGCTCGAGCGCGGCGTCCACCGGCTGCCCGAGGGACTTCGAGGGCACGGGCGGAATCGAGGCGCGGTGTTCCATCATCAGGTCCGGCAGCGGCTTCGTGTCGTCGAAGACGGGCCGACCCGTCAGCAGCCAGAAGGCCACCGCGCCCACCGCGTAGACGTCGCTCGCCACAGAGGCGTGCTCCGCGCCCTCGAACAACTCGGGCGCCATGTACAAAGGCGTGCCCATGATGAGCTGCGTCTTCGTCAGCCCCGCGGCCTTTGCATTGTCCGTCTTCACCAGCCCGAAGTCGAGCAGCTTCACCACGTCGAAGACGCCCGCGCGCGCCGTCAGGTACACGTTGGCGGGCTTCACGTCGCGGTGCACCAGGCCGTGGAGGTGCGCCTCGGCCAGCGAGCCACACACCTGCCTCAAGACGTGCGCCACCCGCCCGGCTGGCATCGGCCCGGTGGCATGCACCAGCCGCTCGAGGTCGCAGCCTTCGAGCAGCTCCATCACGTAATAGAAGGTGCCGTCGTCGGATTTTCCGTAGTCGAAGATGGAGACGGTGTTGGGGTGCGCCAGCGCTGCCGTCACCTGCACCTCGCGCTCGAAGCGCGCCGCCTGCTCGACGGTGAAGGTGCCCGGCTGCATCAGCTTGAGGGCCGCCGGGCGATGCAGCAGCGCGTGCCGCGCCTCGTACACCACGCCCATGCCGCCCTCGCCCAGCTTCCTCACCAGCTGGTACTGGCCCAGCTGCGCCGCCTCGTCACCCAGCGTGCGCGCGCGACGCTCGGCTCTCCACCACGCCAGGAAGAGCCACGCCGCCCCCATCAACACCACGCCCACCACGATGACCAGCCCCAGCAGCAGCGGGCGCAGGAGGCGCACCGGCTCCAGCGCCTCCGCCTCGTCCACTTCCAGCACCAGCCCGTAGCCGTCGTCGCGCATCCAACGCCACACGGCGAAGCAGCGCACGCCGCGGTAGTCGCGGAAGCCGACGAAGTCCTCTCCGTCCTGGCCGGAGAGCGCCGCCTGCACCGGGCGGGTGAAAGGCAGGTTGCGCCGGAGTTCTTGCGGGCGCTGCCCCGTCGAGAGCTGCACGCCGGGATCGCGCAGCTCCACCTCCAGCACCGTCGTCGCCCCGTCCGGCCCCAGGAGACCCGCCTGACGCAGTTCGCCGGGGAAGCGGCTCTCGCTGAGCATCACCCCCTCGCGGTTGAAGGCGTACAGCTCGCCCGACTTGAGCAGCGTGGCGCCGCGAAAGGGCCCGGCGAGGAACTCCGCCACGTCGACGGGGCGCACCAACCAGCCCACCAGCGCGTCACCGTCCTTCACGGGCACCACGTCGAGGCCATGCTTGCCGGCGCCCGGGAGCGCGAAGGGCAGCACCACCGAAGCGCGATCGACCGGCGCCTCGGCGAGCCGCTTCGCCACGTCCGCCGGGGCCTGCTCACCCGCGACGAGGACGTGCGCACCCAGCGCCACGCGCCCGTCACGGCCCACCACCGCCAGCGCCTCGGCCTCGATGTCCCGGCGCGCGGCGGCCGCCCGCAGCCGCGTCACCGCCTCGGCGTCGCCGGGCGCCACCAGCACCTCGCGCGCCGCGGCCATCGCCTCCCCGTCCAGCCGCAGGCCGTCCAGCGTGGCGCGCCGACCCCGGAACCAGGCCTCTGATGACGCCGCCTCGGCGGCCATCAGCGTCTCCATCGCGCTCTTCCCGCGCGCGCGGATGGTGCGATCCAACTGCGCGTGCACCAGCACCGCGGCGGCTGCGTCGAGCGCCACCAGCGCGAGGAGGACTCCGGCCAGCAGCCGGCGCCACGCGGCCGCCGTGCGCGCCGTCGTCCTCCCCGGCGCGCGCACCTGCAGCGCGTGGGCGCCCTCAGCCATTCCCCGGCGCTCCGCAGAAGCGCAGGTAGGCCTCGGCCCGCGCGAGGAGCCGGGCGCCCAGGCCTTCGTGCGCCGTCGCCAGCGCGGCGTGGATCTCCAGCGCCTCGGCGCGGTACTTCCGGCGCTTCTCGACGCTCCAGTAGTGCGGGGGCTCTTCGAGGTTGGTGATGCGATCGGCCAGCTTCACCACCCACACCTCGCGCGGCTGCGCCTGGATGCGCGCGAGGCTGTCCCCCATCTGCTTCTCCCTGGGCAGCGTGGCGTCCTTGGTCAGCGCCTGCACGCCGGCCGCCACGGCGGCGCCGAACTCGGCTTCGAGCACCGCGCGCGTCACGCCGGCGTCTTCCATCGAGTCGTGCAGCAGCCCGCAGGCCATCGCGAGATCCGCGTCGAGGGAGCGATCATCCGCACAGGCGCGCAGGGCCTCGAGCGCCACCTTGGTGACGTGCGTGACGTAGGGGAAGCCCGTGCCGGGCACCTTCTGCTCACCATGGGCACGCGCCGCGAAGTCCAGCGCGCGGGCAAAGAGGTCGGCGTTCCACATCTCACAGCCCCTTCGCCCGGCGGCCGAGCGCGTCGTAGGTGGCGTACTTGTAGGCCTCGGACAGCGTCGGGTAGTTGAAGCAGGCGTCGATGAAGGCGTCGGCCTTCGCGCCGCCGAGCATCGCCATCATCCCCACGTGGACCAATTCGGTCGCGCCCTCGGCGATGCAGTGCACACCCACCAGCTTCAGGTCCTCGCGGCGGAAGAGCAGCTTCAGCTTGCCCGTCTCGCCGGTCATCACGCCACGCGCGTTCTGCTCGAGGTCGGCCACGCCCTTCACGTAGGGCACCTGCGCCCTGGTGAGGGACTCTTCCGTCTCGCCCACCATCGACACCTCCGGGATGGTGAAGAGCCCGTACGGGAAGATGGGCGCCAGGGCCGTCTTGTACTTGAGGTCGAAGAAGTGGACGACGGCCACCCGCGCCTGCTCCATCGACGTGGACGCCAACGCCGGGAAGCCGATGACGTCGCCCACCGCGGCGATGTGCGGCACCTTCGTGCGGAACTGTGCGTCGACCTCCAGCTGCCCGCGCTTGCCGGGGCTGAGGCCGGCCGCCTCGAGGTTCAGCTTCGCGGTGTTGGCTTCCCGCCCCGCGCACACCAGCACCAGGTCGGCTTCGAGCCGCTGGCCGTCATCCAGCGTCACCGCCACGCCCCCGGCCGGCGCCTCGCAGCGGGCCACCTGGGCGGGCATCCTGAACTCGACGCCCAGCGCACGCATTCTTTCCGTGAGCCACCCCACCACCTCTGCGTCGAGGAAGCCGAGGATGCCGGGCCTCGACTCCACCACCGTCACCCTGGTGCCCAGCGCCGCGAAGAGGCACGCGTACTCGCAGCCGATGACGCCGCCGCCGATGACCAGCATCGTGCGGGGAATGGTGTGCACGCGGACGATTTCGTCCGAGTCGTAGACGTGCGGGTGCTCGAAGGGGAACGCCGCCGGCCGGTGGGGCGTGCTGCCCGTCGCGATGAGAATGTGCCGGCCGCCGACGCGGACCTCTCCTTGCGGCCCCGAGACGGCGAGGGTGTGCGCGTCGAGGAAGCGCGCCGTCCCGTGGAAGCGCTGCACGCCGTGACGCTCGAGGTTGGCGGCGATGCGCTGCTGCTCGCGAGTCGCAACCCGCTCGAGGCGGTGCAGGAGGTCGTCCACCGTCGCCTCGCGGGAGAGCCTCATCTCCACGCCGTGTAGCCCGCGCTGCCGGAAGCCGGAGAGGTACAGCGCCGACTCGCGCAGCGTCTTCGACGGCAGCGTGCCCGTGTTCACCATCGCGCCGCCCAGTGCGCTCTCACGCTCCACCAGGGCCACCTTCTTGCCGAACCAGGCCGCCTGCACCGCGCCCTTCTCGCCGGCGGCCCCCCCGCCGATCACCACCAGGTCGAAGTCAGTCATGGCGGGGCGCATGGTAGCGGACACGGGCGCCGAAGGAGCGCGGTTTGCCGTCACCAGGGTTCACGCCGGGCGTTGCTCCTGCTGCGCCTTGAGGGCCCGCCGTCGCTCCAGTTGCAGCGCCGGGAGGAAGCGCCGCCACAGCTCCCGCTCCCGGGCGTGGCCATGTTGTTCGAACCAGTCCAGGGCCTCGGTGGGCTCCTTCGCGTCCAGCACGTCCCGCACCGCGGACACGAAGCGCGCGGACACGGGGCTCTCGTCCGCGAGGCGCTCGGCCCGGGGCAGCGCCGCGCGCGCGCTGGCTTCGTTGTTCGCGAGCAGCCACGACAGCACCAGGCAGCTCGCCACCTCGGCCGGCGCGAGCTCCTCGGACCAACCGGCCTTGCGATCCTCCAGCAGGTCGAGGCAGGCCATGAAGTCGGCGCGCGCGAGGGACAGCTGCAGCGTGTCCCGCTTCTCGCAGTGCCGGCCCAGCTTGAGGAGCCCCGAGAGGTGCCGCGTCCACGCCACGAGGCCAGGCCAGCCGTTCTCCTCCGCGGCCTTCCGTGCCAGCGAGAGGTGCTCCTCGGCGCGCGCCACCTCGTGTTGCTGCACCATGACCTGCGCCATCGCCGCCGGCGCGTAGGCCCGCGCCACGAAGTTGCCGATCCGCTCCGAGAGGGCGAGGTAGCGCTCCTGACAGGCCAGCGACGCCCCGTACTCTCCCAGCCGGCACAGCGTCAGCCCCAGGTTGTGGAGCGCGATGGCCTCGCGCCGTCGGAAGCCCACCTTCCGCGCGAGGTCCAGCGAGCGCTCGAAGCCGGAACGGGCCTTCGCCAGCTCGCCCTCGCGCAGGTGCAGCAGCGCCCGCGCGTTCCACGCGACGCACTCCTCGCGCTGGGAGCCGCGCTGGCGCGAGACCAGGATGAGCTCGTCGGCCAGCGCCTCGGCCCGGGCGGGATCTCCACCGCGCGAGTGGGCGATCTGCTCTGCGCGCAGGAAGCCGGGGGCGTGAAAGGACCTCGCCATCGAGTCGGGCGACACCGCCTTGCGCACGCGCTCACACACCGCGCGCGCCGCCGGACCATCGGCGAGCATCTCGGCCTGGAACCACGACCAGGTGCGCGCCCAGCGCAACCACAGCGCGTCGGTGCCGGTGGCGTTGGGGAGGCGCGAGAGGCGCGCTTCCACGCCCTGAAAGGCCTGCAACGTCTCGTTGGCGCGACCGAGCTGAGAGAGGGCCTCCGCGCGGGCCAGCTCCACGCTCACCGACGCCTCGTCCAGCGTGAGGCGATCCCACCGCTCGAGCTCGTCTTCCACGCCCTGGAAGAGGAGCTCGGCCCACCCCGGCGGAGGCGTGGTGGCGCCCTGAGGCACGGCCCGCACCGCGGCGGCGGCGTCGGCCACCGCTTGCGCGACTTCACCGCGGAAGGCCCGGTCTTCCACCGCGCGCCGCGCCAGCACCAGCCGCCGGACTCCTCGAGCCCCCGCCGCCGCACGCGTCAGCGCTTCGGGCACGCGATCGGCCCGGTGCCAGAGTTCGAGCGCCAGGCTGGCGCGCTCGGAGTCGCCCATCGCCTCGGCCGACCGAATGAGGAGGGGGAGCACCAGCGACAGGTGCTCGTGCCGCACGCCCTCGCGCTTGAGCTCGTTCTCCGCCCACACGCCGAGCGTACCCAACCACCCGCGAGAGGCCCTCGCGCTGGCGGCACGACGCTCTTCCACCAGCCAGCCGTGGCGGACGAAGAGCTCGCGTGTGCCCGGGAAGCGCCGGGTGGCCCCCCGCCCGCACAGCCGCTTGTGCTCGAGCGCTTCAGCGGCCTGGGCAAAGAAGCCGCCCAGCGTGGCGTCGAGGGCGCTCTCCGGGAGCCTCCCACCCGCCACGCACACCACGTCCAGCGCCGCGCGCTCGAGGTCGGTCAGGCCCGCCACCACCGCCCGCACCGCCGACTCCAGCGTGGAGGCCACGGGCGGCGCCGCGGCGGCCTTCAGGAGGGCCGCCGTCAGCGGCACACCGCGCGCCGCGGCGACGATGGGCTGCGAGAAGTCCTGGGCCAGGCCTTCCAGCGACGGGAGCGGCAGCGTCACCCGGTTGCAGCGATCGGCCGCGATGAGGGCCTTCAGCTTCACCTCGAGGCCCGCCAGCTCCTCCTCGGCGGCGGCCAGCACCACCAGCCCCGGCGCGCCGAAGGTTTGCCCCAGCAGCTCCAGGACCTGGATGGTGCGGGTGTCGACGAAGGAGGCGTCGTCGAGGCACCACACCCAGGGCCCAGCGCCCGAGGTGAGGAAGCGGGCCAGCTCGGCCACCGCGCCTTCCCAACGCGCGGCAGGGTCGAGGCGGGACGTCTCGAAGGTGGCCTCCTCGGCGCCGAGGACGAAGGCGAGGAACTCGCGCGAGAGAGGGTCGAGCTCCGCGGCCCTCGCATCCAGCGCCACGCGCACCGCTTCGGAAGGGGCGTCCGGGGCCAGGCCGAGGCGCAGGCGCAGCAGCGCGTCGAGGCAGCCGCCCTCCACCACGCCGAAGCGCTGCGCGTCCACCACGTCGACGCGCTCGCCGCGGCCGCCCAGCTCCTCGGCGAAGGCGCCCAGTGTCCAGGTGCGCCCGAGGCCGCGCGGCGAGTGCAGCACCGTCACGCGGACACACTGCTCGCTGACGGCCCGCTGGAGTTGTTCGATGAGGCCTGCGTGTCGCACGGTACGCCCCCCCGCGAAGCGGAACCAGTTGAGCACAAAGAGGACCTGCCGACCCACGCGTCGGACAGCCTCGTCAGCGGCCGATGGCCTCCACGTGCTCGAGCAGCTGATTCAGCATGCGCCAGGTGGCACCCCACACCACGTGGCGTCCTTCGTCCCACACGAAGGCATCGCGCTCGGCCTCGTACAACCGACGCTTCTCCCGGCGCAGTCGCCACAGCGGGGCCTCCAGCACCGCTTCAATCTCCACCGGGTTGGGCGCGAGGGGCACGTCGGCGGGTACGACCCCGACGAAGGGCGTCACCCAGTAGGCGGTGATGGTGGGCATCGCGCCCAGCATGCCCAGCACGTCCACGCGGTCCCCGGGAATCCCCAGCTCCTCGTGCGTCTCGCGCAGCGCGGTGTGCAGCGGCGTGAGATCGGCCTGGTCCCGCCCCCCGCCGGGGAAGGAGATCTGCCCCGGGTGCTTGCGCAGCGTCATCGGCCGCTGCGTGAGGTACGTCCACGGCTCTCCACCGCGCCAGAAGAGCGGCGCCAGCACCGCGGCTTCCCTCAGCGACAGACCGGGGGCCTCGAGCGTCTTCGACGGCACGGTGCGCAGACGGGTGCGGAGGCGCTCGAAGAAGTCGCGCCCTTCGTCCCGGCTGGTGGCTGAGAGGGCCTCCACGGCGAGCCAGTTTAACGCGCAGCGCGCCGGGCGCCGGGCCGCGTTCGCCCCGTCTCTGCCGGGTGACGAAGTCCCGGAGCCTCAGAGGGCACGCGCCAGGCGGGGCTTCACTGTCACCGTCCCGGTGGAGGTCGATCGGGAGGCTGTCGTGCGGGGCCGAGCGCGAGCCCTGGGGCTGATGGGCGGTGTGCACGTTCCGCCTCTCAGGCTGTCCACAGCGGAGCTCCGTCCGCGCGCGAGCGCAAGCCGGGGGCGACACCTTGGGAGGGTCGCGCCGCCCTTCGCCTCGGCTGAGCCCATCGCTCCTGCGCCGCCTCGGAGCGGCGCTGGCGCAGGACGTGTGGGGCGGGTGGACGTCGCCGTCCTCGGGAGCCGGTCGCTGGTGAGGACCTGCCCGGCAGCGCTTGAAGAGGTGCCGGCGCCAGGACTCCGCCTCGCGGGAGCGGCGCCGGACTACGGCTGCAGCACCCCGGCGGACAGCAGCGCCAGCAGGAGCAGGCCCAGCGCCACCCGGTAGACGATGAAGATGAGGGTGGAGCGCGTGCGGAGGAAGCGCAGGAGCCCGTGAATGGCCGCCAGGCCGGCGGCGAAGGACACGGCGGTCCCCACCACCAGCACCAGCGTCGAGGGGCGCTCGGTCGCCTCCAGCAGGTGCTTGAGCTCGAAGAGGCCGGCCAGGGTGGTGGCCGGGATGGAGAGGAGAAAGGAGTACCGGGCTGCGTCCTCGCGGGTGAAGCCCAGGGACAGCCCGCCGGTGATGGTGGTGCCCGAGCGCGAGCTGCCGGGGATGAGGGCCAGCGCCTGCCACACGCCGATGACGAGGCCGTCGCGCATCGTCATGTCCTTGAGGGTGCGGACGTGCTTCGCCACGCGCTCGACGACGAAGAGGACCAGCGCCAGGACGATGAGGGACGCGGAGATGACGTACAGCGAGCGCAGCGTCGTCTCGATGGCCTTCTTGAAGAGCAGCCCCGCCACGCCGATGGGGATGGTGCCCAGGCCGACGAACCAGGCCAGGCGGGACTCCTCGGTGTCCCAGGGCTTCCTGTCCACGAGGCCCTTCAAGAAGCCGCGGGTGAGGCGGCCGAGATCTCTCGCGAAGTAGACGAGGACGGCGCCCACCGTGCCCAGCTGGATGACGGCGGAGTACGCGGCGCCGGGATCTCCCCAGCCCAGCAGCGCGGGGACGATCTTCAGGTGCGCGGTGGAGGAGATGGGAAGGAACTCGGTGAAGCCCTGCACCACACCGAGGACGATGGCCTGCCAGAGCGTCATCACCCGCGCCAGGTCATCTGCCAGACGTCGCCGCCGAGCTCGGCCTTCTTCAGCTCCCACGCGGCCAGCACGTCGGCGGTGTGGGCGAGGTACTCGGCGCTGGCGTCGAAGCGGTGCTGCTTCGCGTAGGCGGCGATGAACTCGCGCAGCACGGGCGAGAGGAAGTGCGTGGCCAGCGCCACCTCGCTGCCGTCGAGGTACTCGGTGAAGCGCAGGGCGAAGCCGGACTTGCCGTCGCCGCTGCTCTCGACGCGCACCACCTCGCCCTTCACCATCACCTCACGGCCCTTCGGGGGCAGCTCGAGCTGTACCAGCAGCTTCGTGCCCAGCTTGAGGAAGAAGCTGGACTGAAGGAAGAGGCCCCCCACCGACAGGTTGACGGTGGGGAGCGTGGCCTCGAAGACGTGCGCCGGGTCGTCCGCCAGCGAGAGGCGGGCCCGCAAGGAGATCTCCGCGCGCGGGTAGCGGCGTCGCGAATCGGCCAGCGGCGGAGTGCCGGGCCGGGCCGTCGGAGTCCGCGCGGGCACCGGGCTGGGCGCCCGGCTCAAGGAGGCGAGGGCGCTCGCGCGCGTCATGGTGGAGGCAGGTGCACCCCGCGGCACCGGGACCGGCGGCGACAAGGTCGGGACGCGGGGGCCGTCGCTGCGAGAGGAAGCGCCCCTCAGGAGGTTCCCGCCGCGCCCTCCGGACGAGTCCTCCGACTCACGCGAAGTGGTGCGGCCACCGGAGGAGCCCGCACCCATCGTGCGGCGCGAGGTTGAGCGTGCACCGGACGAGTCCTGCCTCTCACGCGAAGCGCCACGGCCACCGGACGCACCCGCACGCGACGTGCCGCGTCCACTGGACGAGTCCTCCGACTCGCGCGAAGCGCCACGGCCGCCGAACGCAGCCGCACCCGTCGTGCCACGTGAGGTGGCGCGCCCACTGGACGAGTCCTCCGACTCACGCGAAGCGCCGCGGTCACCGAACGCGCCCGCCCCCGACGTGCCGCGCCCACTGGACGAGTCCTCTGATTCACGCGAAGCGCCACGGCCACCGGACGCACCCGCACGCGACGTGCCGCGCCCACCGGACGAGTCCTGCCTCTCACGCGAAGCGCCACGGCCACCGGACGCACCCGCACGCGACGTGCCGCGTCCACCGGACGTGCCCACACCCGACGTGCCGCGTCCTCCCGAGCCCGCTCCCGACTCCCGCGCCGTCGCTCCGCGTCCACCCGGCGAAGCCGCGCCCGACTCGTGCGAGGGGGCGGGCTTCTCTCTCAGCGCAGCCCGCAGGTGCTCGCTGGCAGACTCGGCGCCCGCGGGCAGCGCGCGCTTGCGGGTGTCCAGCGAGGCAGCCAAGGCCGTCAGCGAGCCGCCCCGCTTGTCCCCCCGCCGGGATTTCGTCATGGCGACTCCCGCGCTGCCCTTCAGGCCGCCTTCACCTTGCCGCCCACCGCGTCGCGCAGCGCGTCCTTCTTGTCCGTCCTCTCCCACGTGAATTCCGGCCGGCCGAAGTGCCCGTACGCGGCGGTGCGCTGGTAGATGGGCTTCAAGAGGTCCAGGTGCTCGATGATCTGCCGGGGCTTCAGGCCGAACACCTCGCGCACCGCGCGGGCGATCCGCTCCTCGGACGCGGTGGCCGTGCCGAAGGTCTCCACCATCACGCTGACGGGCTCGGCCACGCCGATGGCGTAGGACACCTGCACCTCGCAGCGCGAGGCGAGGCCCGCGGCCACCACGTTCTTCGCGATGTAGCGGCCCATGTACGCCGCCGAGCGATCGACCTTCGACGGGTCCTTGCCCGAGAAGGCGCCGCCGCCGTGCCGACCCATGCCGCCGTAGGTGTCGACGATGATCTTCCGGCCCGTGACGCCGGAGTCGCCCATCGGCCCGCCCACCACGAAGCGCCCGGTGGGGTTGATGAAGTACTTGGTCTTCTTGTCCATCAGCTTCGCGGGGAGCGAGGCCTTGATGACCTCTTCCATCACCACGTCGCGGATCTTCTTGTTGTTGACCTCTTCGGCGTGCTGGGTGGACACCACCACGGCGTCGATGCGCACCGGCTTGCCGTTCTTGTACTCGACGGTGACCTGCGACTTGCCGTCGGGACGGAGCCAGTCGTGCTTCTTGCGGCGAATGTCCGCCAGCTTCTTGGTCAGCTGGTGCGCGTACTGGATGGGCGCGGGCATCAGCTCGGCCGTCTCGTTGCACGCGTAGCCGAACATCATCCCCTGGTCGCCGGCGCCCTGCTCCTTGGCGCCCTTCTCGTCGACGCCGCGGGCGATGTCCTGCGACTGGCCCTCGATGGCCACCATCACGCCGCAGGTGTTGCCGTCGAAGCCCATCGACGAGTCGGTGTACCCGATGCCGGTGATGGTGCTGCGGACGATGCGGGGAATGTCGATCCACGCGCTGGTGGTGACCTCTCCGGCGACGATGGCGAGGCCCGTCTTCACCAGCGTCTCGACCGCGATGCGCGCCCTGGGGTCCTTGGCGATGAGCGCGTCCACCACCCCGTCGGAGATCTGGTCGCAGATCTTGTCCGGGTGGCCCTCGGTGACCGATTCGGAGGTGAAGAGGTAGTCCTTGATCATGGCCGTGCTCGTCCTGCGTGAGAGGTGAAGGTATGGCTGGCCCGAGCCCCATACCGCGCACCTCCCCGGGGTTCAAGGACGGGCCCTGCCTTCGCGAAGCGGAGCATGACCCCAACTGCTCGAGCGCAAGTCGTCAGGGCGACGACGCGGTGGGAGGCGCGGCCGAGGAGCCCTGGGGCGCTTCCACCACCTTCTGCGCATCCTTCGCGGCCTTCGCGAGGCGCTCTTCCTTGCGCTTCAAGGCTTCCTTCTCCACCGCCTTGAAGGTCTCGCCGACGCCCTTCTCGTTGCCCATGTTGACGGCGAAGGACGGCACCCAGCCCCCGGGGTCGATGGCGAACTTGTAGACGACGTGACTGGTGGAGCCGTCGCCCTTCGGGGTGATGGTCCAGCCGCCCGTGTTGAGGCGGACACGGGTGATGTTGGAGCGCTGGGGCAGGTAGTCGGGCTCGGCCTTCCACTCGTTGCGGAAGGCGCCGCTGCCGTCGGGCTTCACGCCCTCGTGCATCCACACCCGGACGATGTAGTCGCGCTTGCCCACCACCGGGAGGTCGATGAGGGTGTAGACGTAGACGCTGCCGTCGTCCTGCTTCTTGCTGATCTCCCGCGAGTCCTTCAGGTACGGCATGAAGCTCTTGAAGCGCTCCGGGTGCATCAGCGTGTCCTGGAGGTCCGCCACCGGGGCGTTCATGTCGCCCTCGGCCCAGATCTCCTTCACCGAGGTGCCGGGCACCGAGCGGTTCTTGATGGTGATGGGCCCTTCCAGAATGGTCTCCCACTCGCCCTCGGCGGCAAGGGCCGACCCCGCCGCCAGCGCCAGGAAGGCGGGCACCCACCGCGTGGAAAGGCGCGAAATCGAACGAGTCACGGGCTGATCAACGCCTGAAAACGGGGTGTCATTCAAGGTGGCGTCCCTTCAGTTCAGCAGGCCTTCTGGTTTCCGGGGTTTCAAGCGGGCGACCAGCTGCATCACCTCGTCCGTCACTTCCCGCATCCGGGCGCGCACGTCCGTCTGCGTCAAGACTTCGAAGCGGGCGGCGACGTCCTGGAAGATGGTGCCGGCCACCACATCGGCCAGCTGGCCCCCATGGAGACGGCCCGTCACCTGGGCCACCTTGTCCCCCACCTCGTCGGGCACGCGGGCGATGAGCTCCAGCACGGCCTGGCGCAGGGGCAGCTCCTCTTCGGAGTCCACCTGCACGTCCTCCAGCACCTCGGCCTCCACCTCGCGGTACGCCGCCGTCCGCGGCAGCTCGCGCACCACCCTCGCCCGCGCGACACCCACCAGCACCAGGTTGTACCGGCCGTCTTCCAGCAGCTCGTGCACGCCGATGACGCCGGCGCACAGCATCGACTCGAGCTCAGGCGCGCCGGCGAGTCGCCCTTCCTGTCCGGGCAGCACCTGGGCCAGGGCGAAGACGCCGTCGGAGGCCAGCGCGTCGCGCACCAGGTCCCGGTAGCGCTGCTCGAAGATGTGCAGCGGCTGCACGGTGCCGGGCAACAGCACCACCTGCGGCAGGGGGAAGACCTTCAACTTCCGGGCGGTGGCCTTCACCCGGTCGAGCGCTTCACCCATGAGACGCCTCGCGCACCATGCCGGCCTCATAACGAAAAAGCCCCGGGACGTCTGCGCCCCGAGGCTTCTTCCTGGAAGGGACCTGCGAGCGGTCAAGCCGCCGGCGCTTCAGTCGCGCGACGCCGTCTCGTCCTTCTTCTTTTCGCCGCCCTCACCGCTGCCCGCCGCCATGGTGGCGAAGGCGATGTTGCCGTAGCCGGCCGAGGCGCAGCTGAACATGACGCGCTTGATGATGCGGAACTGCACCTGGCGATCGGCCTGGATGTTCACGTCGCCCTTGAAGGCGCCCGAGTCGTTGGCCGCGTTGTGGAGATCCTCGAACTGCTTCTTCATCTCCCGCAGCTTCTCCTCCAGCGCGGGGATGTTGAGGTAGTCCTCGCGGGTCAGGTCGTCGACGCGGCCAATCATCGTGCCGGACACGATGACGGACTCCTGGGACACCTGCACCACGGGCGCGAGCTGCAGCTCGTCGGTGTTGGCCGCCTCCGGGAGCTGGATGTCCTTCGACATCGAGAGGATCTCCCCCGTCGCCGAGAAGTTGGCGATGAGGAAGAGCACGAGGATGACGAACATGTCGACCAGCGGGGTCACGTTCAAGTCGGAGAAGACGGACTTCTTCCCCAACATGGCGTGGTGCCCGAAGATCTTCGAGTGCATCAGCCGCTTACCGAACCGCTTGCCTGGCGTGATGATGGCCATGGTGTTGAGGACTCCCGGGTTTAAGTCGAGGCCGGTGACACCGACACCGAGGGGAACTGGCCGCCGATGCACGTGTCGATGACCCGCACGAGGTCCTCGTACTTCACGTTGTCTTCGGTGGAGACGGTGATGGCGTTCTGCTCAGGCTGCTGGGTCTTCAGCTCCTTGAGCTTGTCGGTGAGCTTCTGAACGTCCATCTTGCCCTTGTCGTCGTGCACGATGGGAATGGGCTCGAGCTGCGCGCCGCCCACGGACAGCTTGAGCTCCTTCTCGGTGATGAGGAGCGTCACCGGCTGGAGCTGGTTGGGGTCCTGCTGCTGCTCTTCCGAGGCGTTCTGCCCCGACTGAGACACCTGCAGGCGGCCCAGCTGCGTCCACACGGCCGTCATGATCAAGAAGACGATCGTGACCGCCATGAGGTCGATGAAGGGCACCAGGTTGATGGTGGTGTCCAGGGGCTTCTTGCCCTTGCCGCCACCACCGCCGAGATCCATACCGCCGGCCATCGTCGTGCTCCCTTGGCCGCCCGTCGCCGGGGGCCGTTACGTCACCTGACAGTGGGTGGCCGGGAGGGGTTTCAGCGCCCCGCCCGACCAACCGGGACCCTTGGAGGAGAGCGTCAGTCCTCGGCCTGCGCCGGGACGGACATGTTCTTGAACTTGTCCTTGTTCTGCACGACCAGGTTCAGCACCGACACCGACGTCTCGTTGATGTCGTTGATGAGGGACTGGGTCCGGCCGTTGAGGACGGAGAAGAAGATGAGGAGCGGGATGGCGGCGATGAGGCCGAAGCGGGTGCAGTTCATGGCCTCACCGATGGAGCCGGCGAGGATGGTGGCGCGGTCGGCGGGAGAGGCGTGGGCCACGGCCTTGAAGGAGCCGATGAGGCCGTCGACCGTACCGAGCAGACCGGCGAGCATGGCCGCGTTACCGAGCATCGCGAGGTAGCCGGTGCGGGCCTCGAGCTTGGGGTTCTCGCGCAAGCTGGCCTCGTCGAGGGCCGCCTGCACCTCTTCCTCGCCCTTCGGCACGTTCATCAGGCCGGACTTGATGACGTTGGTGAGCGGCGTGGGCTTCTGGCCGGCGACGTAGTTGATCGCCTTGTCCAGGTCGCCCGCGTAGATGTGCTTCTTCAGGCCGCGGAGGAAGCCGTCCTTGTTGATGGCGGCAGAGAAGAACAGCACGATGAGCCGTTCGACGGTGATGGCGATGCCGATCACGAAGAAGAAGGCGATGGGGTACATACCCCAGCCACCCTCGTTCCACGACTCAGCGATGCGGGCGAACGTGCCCTGGCTCTCGCCGCCTTCGGCAGCCTCACTCGCCAGAATGGTCAGAAGTCCAAGCGTCATTGCAGATGTACCTCCAAAGGGTCCCTTGCTGTTCGTTTCCGGATCACCGAACCCGGAAAAGCCGGCGCACCATAGGCCCCCGGTGAAAAGGGTGTCAAGGCAACCGACTTCGGGGCACAGACAACGACAAGCGGCCGTCGCTTCTTGAATTTTCCTACACCGCTGCGTGCGTGGTAGTCGGAGCCCTGATGACGCGGAAGCGGATCGGCGAGCTGTTGGTCGAGCGGCGGGCGATCACCCAGGCGCAGCTCGAAGCGGGCCTCGAGGCGCAGAAGCGCACGCGGCAGCGGTTGGGCCTCACGCTCATCCAGCAGGGTGTCATCACCGAGGTGATGCTGGCGCAGGTGCTGGGGCAGTCGCTGGGGCACGCGACCGTGGACCTGACGCAGGTGCAGGTGGACTGGTCGGCGGTGCACATGCTGCGGGCGCGCTTCTGCGAGACGCACGAGCTGTTCCCCTTCGCCATCGAGGGCAAGGGCACGCCCAACAAGCGGCTGATGGTGGCGCTGAGCGACCCGCTCAACCAGAACGCGCTCGAGGAGATCGAGTTCACCACCGGCCTCAAGGTGGCGCCGTACGTGTCGACGCACTCGCAGATCCGCGCGGCGATCCTCCGCTACTACCACAAGGTGTCGGACGCGGACGCGAAGGCCCGGGGGCCGGTCGACGTGGGCGGAGGTTCGGTGCGACTCGAGCCTGCCGCCGACGAGCCGCCGATGGTGGTGGGTGAGGAGATCGTCTCGGCGTCGAACCCGCTGCCACCGGGCACGCCGGATCCCGCGCTCGAGAAGCTCATCAAGGACCGGCAGTCGCAGGCGCAGGCGAAGAGGAAGGCGGGGGCCGGCGTGGCGAAGGACCTCGACTTCCTCTTTGGCGGCGGAGGCGGCGAGGAAGAGGGCGTGGAGAAGCTCGAGCGGAAGTTCTGGGCGCTGATGCGCATCATGGCGCGCAAGGGCCTCATCACCCGCGAGGAGTTCCTCAAGGAAGTCGACGGCGAGGAGTAGCCGGGCTCACCCCGGGCGGCGCAGCATGGGCAGTCGCACGGTGAAGGTGGTGCCCTGGCCGGGCGCGCTCACCACCTTCACGCTGCCGCCGTGGTTCTCGATGATGCCCTGCACGATGGACAGGCCCAGGCCGGTGCCTTTCCCGTCGGGCTTGGTGGTGAAGAAGGGCTCGAAGATGCGCGCCTGCACCTCGGGCACCATGCCCGAGCCCGAGTCCGTCACCGTCACCACCACCTCTTCGTCGTCGCACGACGTCCCCAGGACGATGCGCCCGCCCGCCGCCGTCGCGTGGCACGCGTTGGTGATGAGGTTGACGAAGACCTGCACCAGGTTCTGCTTCACCGCCAGGAAGGGCGCCACCGGGTTGTAGGCGCGCTCCAGCGTGACGCCGCACTTCACCAGGATGTGCTCGCAGAAGCCGACCGCGCGATCGAGCAGCGCGTTGAGCTCGACCTCTTCGGGCTTGTCCTGCGCCGGCCGCGCGTAGCTGACCAGGTCGCGGGTGAAGCGCAGCACGCGCTCGGAGTTGTCGACGATGCGCTTGTACTTGTCGACGTCGGCCGGATCCGCGTTGGGCGACATGAGGCTGCGCTTGAGGAGCGCGTCGGCGTAGGTGGCCACCGCCGTCATCGGGTTGTTGATCTCGTGCACCACGCTGGCGGCCAGCTGCCCGAGCGAGGCCAGCTTCTCCGCCTGGATGATGCGCTTCTCGAGCTCGCGCATCCGCGTCAGGTCCTGGCCGATGGCGATGACGCCTTCCACCTCACCCGACTGGCTCATCACCGCGCTGGTGGCGAAGGCCACGCGCATCTCCCTGCCGTCGCGGCCGAGCAGCGCCGTCTCCACGCCGGACACCGGCTGCCCTTTGAGCGACGAGTCCAGCACGCGCAGCACCTTGAGCCGCTCGGACTCGGGCACCAGCTTCGCCACGTCGCTGCCCAGCACCTCGCCCTTCCCGAAGCCGGTCAGCCGCACCAGCGCGCCGTTGAAGACCACCACCCGGCCGTCGCGGTTGGCCACCAGGATGAGCGCGTTGGCGTTCTCCAGCAGCTCCTCGAGGTACTTCCGCACGAAGGTCAGCTCGTCGATGAGCTTCGCGTTCCGCACCGCGACCGCCACCTGGTTGGCCAGCTGAATGACGATGCGCTCGTCGGACAAGACGTCGGCCGACAGCCCCGGCGGGTACTCGAGGTTGACCGCGCCGAAGAACTGCCCCGAGGCCACCAGCGGCGCCGAGATGCCCCGCACGCTCCCCTGGAAGAGCAGCGGCAGCTCTCCGCTCGTCACCTTCACCCGTTCCGGTGGCAGCCCGCGTGGATCCAGGTGCGTCTTCTCCACCATCGAGGTGCGCAGGTGAAACACGTCGCGCGCCCCGTCGCGCAGGCGTCCTTCGGCGTAGAGCGAAGTGAGGGCGCAGGTGCGCGGGTCCACGATGCGCACGCAGAAGGCGCGGTGGGGGAACAGGCTCTTCACCCCGCGCGCCACGGTGGCCACCAACTCCTCTTCGCTGGTGGCGCCCGCCACGTGCCGCCCGATGTCGAGCAGCTCCGACTCGACGCGCGCCTGCTCGATGAGCGCCCGGCCCGCCGCGGCGAGGCTGTCCAGCATGGGCGACAGCCGCCGCGCCACCAGCGCCACCGTGTCTCCGCGGCGGCTCACCGTCAGCGTCACTTCCTGGCCCGTCTTCAGGGTGACGTCGAGGTCGAGGGTGTGCCCGTCTTCAGGCAGCACCAGCGCGGGGGTGGTGATGAAGTCCGTCACCGGGTGGCCCGCCACGTCGTGCGCCCCGCACAGCACCTCGAAAGGCGGGTTGGCCAGCACCACCTGGAGCTGCACGTCGCACAGCGCCGCCGGCGCGTCGACCATGTCGAAGAAGGCGCGGAAGGCGTCGGCCGCCGGGCTCTTCGCGCCGAAGGCCAGCACGGTGGCGTCAGTCTTCATGGCCCGCCGCCTTGTCGAGGTCCACGATTTGAGAGCTGCCCACGTACGCCTTGGTTTCAAAGCGGGTGATCTTCCCGATCTTCTTCACGATCTCCGCCATGCGCTCGGCTTCACGGTGAATGATGTCCACCGCCCGGTAGCTGGGGTCGGTGTCCTTGATCTTCCGCTTGAGCAGCTCCGCGTAGCCCATGACGCTGGTGAGGGGCTGGTTGAGCTCGTGCGCGGCGGTGCCGGCGAGCGCCACGATGACCGCGTTCTTCTCGCTCTCGAGGAGGCGAGCCTCGGCGTCGGTGAGGCGGCGCTCGAGGTTCAGGCGATCGCGCAGGTCGGTGAAGATGCCCACCGTCGCCGTCTCGCGCGTGCCCTCGTAGATGATGCTGGCCGTCATGTTGACGGGGATCCGCTCGCCGGTGCGGTTGAGGATCTCCACCCGGCTGGTGGACAACCGGCCCTTGCCGCCGTACTCGCCGCTGCGCAGCTTGGCCATCAGCTCCCTGGCCACGCCCTCGGGGTAGAGCTGGGTGACGTGCAGCTTGCCGATGACCTCGGCGGCGCTGTAGCCACAGATGACCTCGGCCGCCTTGTTGAAGAGCATGATGTTGCCCTTCATGTCGGCGGCGATGACCGCGTCCACCGAGGAGTCGATGAGGCGCTCGAGGAAGTCGGTGGTCTGCTTGAGCTCCTCGGCCATCTCCCGCTGACGGGTGACGTCGCGCAACGTCAGCACCGCCACGCCTTCGCCGGTGTCGCCGGCCATGGGCGCGGCCGAGACGGAGAGGGTCAGCTTTCTGCCGGCCAGCGTGCGGGCGTGCAGGTCGACGTCGCCGCGCACCTCCCCGCGCGAGACGGAATAGAGGACGTCGATGAGCAGGGCGTCGTCGGTGGGGTTGGTGAGCGCGTTGATGTGCCGGCCGACGGCCTGCTTCGCGTCGACGTCGAGCAGCTTGAGGCCGGCCGGGTTGAGCGACACCACGCAGGCGCGGCTGTCGAGGATGGCCACGCCGTCGGACAGGTGGTCGAAGTACGCCTGGTAGCGCTTGAAGGTGGCCGCGCGCTCCTCGGCGGCGATGCGGGCCGACTTCTCCTTCTCGCGCTGGCCGCGCACCCGCTCGAGGCGCGTCAGGTTGCGGAAGGCGACGGCGGTGGCGTGAGCCGCGGTGGTGAGGAACTCCACCTCGCGCGGGTTGAAGGGCCCCACCGTCGAGCGGCGCAGGAGCAGCACGCCTTCCACCTGGCCGCGCACCGCCAGCGGCAGGGCGGCGATGTTGCGAATGCCCTGGGCGGCGACGGTGTCCTTCACGTCCTCCAGCATCGGGTGGCTGGGCGCGTCCTCGAGGATGACGGGCTTGCCGGTGCGGAGGACTTCCCGCACCTCGGGGTAGCGGGCGAGGTCGATGCGCAGGTCCTTCAGCGCGGCGTCATCGCTGGCGGCGACGATGGTGCCTTCCTGGCGCTCCGCGTCCACCACCACCAGGGCCACGCGGTCGATCTGCAGCTCCTCGGCGAGGCGGCGGGTGACGCCGTGGAAGAGCTCGTCGACGTCGGCGGCCTCGGCGTACGCGGCGGTCAGCTCGAGCAGCACCTGGAGATCGCGCTGCCGCTGCTGCGCCTCCTTCAGCGTGGCGAGGCGCGCGCGCAGGTGGGACAGGCGCGGCACCAATTCCTGGTCCAGCTCGGCGGGCGCCACCACCTCCAGCACCACCGGGTCCATCGGGTGGTTGGGCGCGGCCACGCCGAAGATGGCGGCACGCGGCGCGGCAGCCAGCAGCGCGTCACGGCTGGACGGAGCGCCCGGCGCGGCGAGATCGACGATGGCCACGTCGAGATCGTGCGTGGGCTTGTCCAGCACCGGGACGTGGGCCGCACCCAGCAGCGCGGTGAGGCGCGGCCGCAGGGGACCGTCGGCCGGCAGCACGACGACAGGCCTGTGGGTTTGCGCCGACACCTGGGCTGGTTCTACTCCAAACGGGGCGGAAACGGCGCACCGGGCGCGTTGAAGAAGCTGCGTGGCGGCGACTACTCTCTGCCGGCGGGGGCACGCTCGTATGAGCCTCGCTGCGCCAGAGCCCGGACGTACCGCCGTGGCGCTGGCCCCTGCGCCGGAGCCAGAGCCACTTCCCGCCCCGTCGACAGGCCCCGCTTCCCGGCTCCCGGTGCTGGTGGTGGATGACAACCCCATCAACCTCAAGGTGGCGTCGGGCCTGGTGGAGCGCGCGGGCTGCGTTGTGCGCCAGGCCACCAGCGGGCCCGCGGCGGTGGAAGCGGTGGCGCGCGAGTCCTTCAGCGTGGTGTTGATGGACTGCGACATGCCGGACATGGACGGGCTGGAGGCGACACGGAGAATCGTCGAGCAGCTGGGCGCCGCCGCCCCGCGCATCGTGGCGTTGACCGCGGCGGGGCAATCCGACGAGGTGGCGGCGTGCCTGGCAGCGGGAATGAGCGAGGTGCTGGTGAAGCCGGTGACGCTGGCGCAGTTGATGACGGTGTTGGGGACGAGCGCGCCGCCCGTCGCGCCTGCGGCCGAGGGGTCAACACACTCCGAGCGCACGTAGGGCGCGGCGTCCAGACGGCCCTGAAGAGGAACGCACCACGTTGTCGCGAGCGCGTGGGCTCTTCCGCTCACGCACCCGGTGCGCGCGGGGCAGAGGTGAGGCCCGGTGACGTCCACCTCGGGGCAGCGACCGACAGCACCGGGCTGGTAGGGTGCGCCCGCCGATGCCCGCACGCGCCGCTGCCTCTGTCCCACTTCCCGCGGTGGACCCAGCTCTCACGGCTGGGTTGCGGGCGGCGGTGCCGGAGGCGTGGCGTGCGGCGCTGGCGGAGGCGATGGCGACCGACTCCTTCGCGCAGCTGGCGGCCTTCCTCGCGGAGGAGGAGAAAGCGGCGGCGGTGTTTCCTCCGGCCCCGGAGCGCTTCTCGGCGCTGGCGCACACCTCGCCCTCGTCGGTGAAGGTGGTGCTGCTCGGGCAGGACCCGTACCCCACGCGCGGCAACGCCAACGGGCTGGCCTTCTCGGTCCACCGGGGGGTGAAGCCCCCGGCGTCGCTCAAGAACCTCTTCCTCGGACTGCAGGCGGACCTCGGACTGGCACCGCCGGCACACGGCGACCTCACCGCCTGGGCCGAGCGCGGCGTGTTGCTGCTCAACACGGTGCTGACGGTGCGCGAAGGGCAGCCCAACTCCCACCGGAAGAAGGGCTGGGAGCCGTTCACCGAGGCGGTGCTGGGCGCCGTCAACGCAGGGCCCGCGCCGGTCGTGTTCCTCTGCCTCGGCAAGCCGGCGCAGGCGATGGCCGCGCGCCTCATCGACACGCGGCGGCACGTCATCCTGGGTGCACCACACCCGTCGCCGCTGAATGGAAAGGCCTTCGAGGAAGCGGCCGGGAGGGAGCGCTTCTTCACACGGCTGAACGAGCTCCTCACGAGGGCCGGGCGCGGGGCGGTGGACTTCTCACTCTGAAGCCGCTTCACACCGTCGAGGGCGGGACTGCGCCCATCGCCTCCGCCGTCCGGCCGGCCCCTCGCGCGTCGAGCCGCCTCGGGTCACCTCAGGACGTGGCGCGGCAGAACATCACGCCTCGGCCCGGGCTGCATCCCGCCGTCGCTGGTCGGCGCGGCGCACTTTGGTTTGAAACGGAGCTGTGCGATCGCCGACGGACGCCGGCCAGGCGGCCGTCTCACGGGCCCCACCCGCGGCGCGCTCAGCCCTCGAGTGACAGGAGCGTCGCTCAGTTTCGACTTCAGGATGCACGCCCGGTCATGAGCCGTCAGCGGCACGCCGGCCCGTAGCCCTGCCGGCACGCCTTCTGGCGGAGCGCCTTGCCTTCGGGCGTCTTCTTCCCTCCGTTGGCCTCGCCCAGCAGCGCGCAGCCCTCGGCGTCCCACCCGTCACAGGCGAGCGTGAGGAGCTTCTTCGCTTCCTCCGGGTTGGGCTCTGCCCCCTTCCCGGAGAGCAGCGCTTGCCCGGCCGCTCGACACGACCGCGCCGAGCCGCCCGCGCAGCCCGTCTGGAAGTCCTTGAGCGCGCCCTCGACGTCCACGTCTCCTCCATGGCCGCGGAGCTTCGCCATGCCGAGGCCGAAGCAGCCGCTCACTCGCGCGGGCGAGCAATGGTCGGCCAGGAGCTTGCGCGTGGCTGGGGCGTCGTCGTCCTTCGCGCG
The DNA here is from genome assembly GCA_040752975.1 of Myxococcota bacterium. Taxonomy (GTDB): domain Bacteria; phylum Myxococcota; class Myxococcia; order Myxococcales; family Myxococcaceae; genus JADLDB01. Next base: position 1,307 of record JBFMHF010000015.1, on the reverse strand, counting down.
GCCCAGCGCTGCCAGCTCGGCGTCGAGGACACACTCGTCGAGAGCGTCCTTCCCGCACTGGCTCTCGAGGCGCAGGTGCGCGAACTGGAACCGGTCCTTCGCCACCGCCGCGGACTTCGCCACGCCTGCGCCCCCCACCTCGGCCAGCTCGCCCATGGCGATGCAGGAGCGCGGCTCGGCGGCCTTGCACGCCGAGCTGAGCAACGACACCCCCTTCTTCGCGGAGAGATCCGGCAGCGCGCCGTGGAGGTTGAGGAGGCCCAGGCCCCAGCAGCCGCGGAGCGCCTTGGCGTCACAGGCCCGCTGGCAGTCCTTGAGCGCGTCATCTTCGGTGCGCGGTACGCCGTTGCCGGTGATGCGCGCGTCACACGCCTTCACGCACGAGGGCACGTCGCCAGCCACGCACGCCTGGGAGAGGAGCCACACGCCTCGCGCGGTGTCGCGAGCCTTCGGCTCGGCCTCGGAGATGAGGTAGCGCGACAGGCGCAGGCACGCCGGCACCCACTCGCGCGCGCAGGTGGCGGACAGCAACTTCTCCGCGTCCTCCAGCTTCTTCGGGCCGCCCTTCCCTTCGAGGTACGCCGTGCCGAGCGCGGTGCAGGCCTTGCGACTGCCGCGCGTGCAGCCCTTGTCCCAGAGCTGGTTCGCCTTCGCCGGGTCCTTCGTGACGCCGCGGCCGTCCGTGTACAGCACGGCGAGTTCGAAGCACCCTTCCGCGTCATTCTTCGCACAGAGCGACTGGAGCAGCGTGGCGGCCTTCGCGTCGTCGCGGAAGGTGCCATTGGGGTCGGCGTAGAAGCGCCCCAGCGCGAGGCAGGCCTCGAGATCGGCCGCCTGGCATCGGGCCTGGGCTTTTTCGTAGGTGAGTTCCGCCGAAAGGACGAGGACCAGGAGCGAGCTGAACATCACGTGGGCGTTCTTCCGGAGAGGCGTTGATTGTCAGCGCACGCTGCACACCAGCGAGGCGCCGTCGACGGACTGAAGGGCGAACTCTTCCGGGATGCCTGGCCAGAGGCCCGCGTCCATCGCGCTTCCTCCGTCATCTCCGGCGTCAGCTCCGCCATCTGCGTCGCCGGCATCCAGTCCCCCGTCGTCGCCCCCGCCGCCCGTGCCTCCGCCTGCGCCGCCGCCTGTGCCTGCGTCGGTTCCGCCGTCGTCACCGCCGTCCATACCGCCGTCGTCGCCGCCGCCACCACCCGTGCCTCCTCCGGCGCCACCGCCCATGCCGCCACCGGAGCCGCCGCCCCTGCCTCCGCCGGCGCCGCCGCCCATGCCTCCACCCATTCCGCCATCCATGCCTCCGTCGT
>JBFMHF010000014.1:0-70864 GCA_040752975.1 Myxococcota bacterium | reverse complement strand
AGGCGCTGGCCGCGCCTTCGCCGTCGCCGGCGGGGGTGGAGGTGCAAACAACTCGTCCGGAGGTGGGGGCCGCGCCTTCGCCGTCGCCGGCGGCGGGGGAGGCGCAAACAACTCCTCCGCAGGCGCTGGCCGCGCTTTCGCCGTCGCCGGCGGCGGGGGAGGTGCAAACAACTCCTCCGCAGGCAGGGGCCGCGGCGCACGCGCATTCACCGTCGGTGGCGGAGGGGCTGCCCAGAGTTCCTCCGGCGCCGCACGCCGGGCCTGGCTGGGCACGGGGGCAACCTGGAGTTGTTGCGTGGCCTCCCATGGCGACGCACCCACCGGCGGCGCCGGCCAGTCCGTCTCCGCGGCCGTGTCGGGTGGAACGGGCACCGTCATCGACACCGTCGTCTCTTCCTCGTCGTCCTCGTCACGCGACCAACGCGCCAGCAACGCGTCCAGCGCACGTCGCCGCTCCTCGAACAGCGCCTCCATCAGCGCAGCCACCTCCGAGTCCTCCGCCAGCGTCGCCGCCGCGGCGATGGCGCCCGCGAAATCGGCCGCGGAGGCCGGTCGATCGTCGACGTTCTTCTCCAGCGCGGCGAGCACGGCGGCGTCCAGCTTTGCAGGCACGTCTGCTGCCAGGCTGCTGGGCGGCGGCGGGCGGTCCATCACCACCGCGCGGGGTGCCGCCGCTTCGCTCTCGTGCATCCGGCGACCCGTCAGCAGTTCGAACAGCAACGTCCCCGCGGAGAACACGTCGCTCCGCGGTTCCATCGGGTGATCGAGGATCTGCTCGGGGCTCGAGTACGCGAGCGTTCCGAACAACTGCCCGGGGAAGGCCTGACGCAGCAACGCGCGCGCGCGGGAGAGGCCGAAGTCGAGCAGCTTCACCTGCCCCGTCCACGCCACCATCACGTTGCCCGGCGTCACCGAGCCATGCACGACGCCCAGCCTGCGCCCCGTCGGGCCCGCGAGCAGGTGCCCCGCATGCAGCCCCAGGCACACGTCGTGGACGACGCGACAGGCGATGTGCAGCGGCAACTGGAAGCCACGCTGAGCCGCGACCTCCACCAACGTCTTCACGTCCGCTCCCGGCACGAACTCCACCGCCAGGTACGGCTCACCGCGCGCGGGATCGACCGCGGCATTGAAGACTCGCGCGACGTGGGCGTGCATCAACCCCGCCGTCACGCGCGCGTCCTCCAGGTACGCTCGCGCCGTGGCTTCGTTGCCACGCGCCGTGGCTGACAACTGCTTGAGCGCGACGAAGCGGAGGTCCGCCGCCGCGGGAATGGGCCGCGCGAGGAACGCGTCGGTCAGGCCTCCACCTCCGAGGCGCTTGATGATCTCGAACCGGCCGACCCTTCGCCCGGCATCTGCCTGCTGTGTCACCGCAGCCATTGTGACTGAGCCGGAGGCGGGCTTCACGCAGAACCACCCCTCCGGGGATGGGTTTTCTCGCGCCGGATGTTTGACCCTGCGGGAAGGCGACTCTTAGGCTTCCGCTGCGCTCGTCTCATGCTCGTCCCCTCACTCCTCCTCGCGCTCGGGGCCCTCGACCTCCCGATGCCCCCGCCGCCGCCCGGGATGACCCTCGTGGCCCAGGCTTCGGCCACCGACGCCGGCCTCACCCTGGCTGGCGCCGCTGACTCCGAGGACGCGCCACCGCCCGGCCCAGACGAGGAAGAGCTGGACGAGATGCGCGCCGTCGAAGAGGCCGCCCTCGATCCCCAGACTCGATCCGACGCCGCGCTGCGCACCGAGGTCGAGCGCCTGGGCTACGGCTCCCTCACCCGAGATCGCCTCGAGGCAGCCCTGGAGTCCGCGCAGCTCACCGGAGACGAGCTCGCCTTCCAGCTCGCCCCCGTCACGGATCTCGCTGCCTTCGACATCAGCCAGGTGAAGGACCGCTACGACATCCCCGTCGAGATGCGCCCGCTGGTGGTCCAGTACATCCAGTTCTTCCAGGGCAGGGGCCGCAAGTGGTTCCGCAAGTGGATGTCGCGCAGCACCCGGTACATCCCCCTGATGCAGCCGATCCTCGAGTCCCACGGCCTGCCCCGCGACACCGTCTACCTGTCGATGATCGAGTCCGGCTTCAACACCCAGGCGAAGTCCTGGGCGCGCGCCGTCGGCCCGTGGCAGTTCATCGCCGGCACTGCCAGGCTGTTCAACCTCAAGGACGACTTCTGGGTCGACGAGCGCAGGGATCCCATCAAGGCCACCCACGCCGCGGCGAACTACCTGTCGCTGCTCTACGCCAACACCGGCCACTGGTACCTCGCGTGGGCTGGCTACAACACCGGTGGCGGGCGCGTGCGGCGCCTCATCGACACCTACGGCACCCGCGACTTCTGGGAGCTGTCCGAGCACAAGAAGGGCTTCGCCAAAGAGACCAAGCACTACGTCCCCAAGCTGATCGCCGCTGCCCTCGTCGCCAAGCATCCCGAGGCCTTCGGCTTCACCCTGGACGAGTTCGACTTCCAGCCGCCCTTCGAGTTCGAGGAGGTGCAGCTCGACAACTCCGTGGACCTCGAGGTGCTCGCGCAGGCCGCCGGCACCACCGTGGAGGAGCTCGAACAGCTCAACCCCGAGCTCAAGCGCTGGTGCACGCCGCCCGCCACGCCCGAAGCGCCCTACACCCTGCGGCTGCCGAAGGGCGCGCGGGAACGCTTCGCCGTCGAGTTCCCCAAAGTCGCCCCCACCGAGCGGCTCCACTTCAGGATCCACAAGGTGGTGCGCGGCGACACCCTGTCGAAGATCGCCGTGACGTACCACTCGGCGCAGGAAGCCATCCTCCAGGCGAACCGCCTCGCCTCGGCGCGTGCGCTCAAGGTGGGCAGCGAGCTGGTGGTGCCCGTGCCCAGCGAGAAGGCGCTCAAGGCGGGGAAGGCCGACGTGGCCCTCGAGAAGCAGGTGGCGCGGGCGAGACGATCCGGCCTGCGCGCGGCGCGTCCCGACGAGGAAGTCCCCGCGGGCGCCAACACCGCAAAGACAGCGGTGGCCGGGTCGATCGCCGTGGCCAGCGTCGACGGGAAGAAGCGCGTCACCTACGGCGTGGGGCGCGGCGACTCGCTGTGGAGCATCGCGCGGCGCTTCGACGTGCACGTCTCCCAGCTGCGCGAGTGGAACCCGGGCCTCGGTGGAGCACGCGGCCTGCAAGTCGGCTCCAGCCTCACCATCTGGCCGGGGCCTGCCGCCGAATTGCCCGGCGCGTCAGCCGGGGCGCCGCCCAAGGGCGGGAAGTAGCCGCTACGGCTTCTCCCACACCTTCACGCCGAAAGGCGCGAGCGCCAGCATCCCCAGCTTCACGTGCTGCACCGCGAAGGGAATGCCGATGATGGTGACGCCCAGCGACACGGCCAGCACCAGGTGGGACAGGAAGATCCAGATCCCCGCGAACACCACCCAGATGATGTTGAGGATGAAGCTGCCCGCCCCCGTCTTCGCGTCGCTGAAGTCCTTGCCGAAGGGGAACAGCGCCAGGCCGGCGATCTTGAAGCACTGCAGGCCGAAGGGGATGCCGACGATGGTGATGCAGCACACCAGCCCGGCCAGCAGGTACTCCAGCGCGAGGATGAAGCCGCCGCCGAGGATCGCCCACAACAGGTTGAGCAAGAGGCGCATGCCGACTTCTTATACGGTGCGGCCCCGGAGTCATTGCGTGCGTGTCCCCTGGCTTGCCAGCCTCTGCCTCACCTCCGCCTGCGCCAGCAGCGGTGCGGCTGGCGCGGTGGTCAACACGGCCATCGCCGTTGGGGTGGCCGCCGCCCGACGCGCCGACGGCGAGTGCTACACGCCCTGCAACCCCGGCACGAAGTGCAACGAGAAGACGGGCACGTGCGATCCCCTCCCCTGCGGAGGGAAGTGCCGCCCCGACGAGCACTGCGAGGGCACCGCGCTCAACGAGCGCTGCGTGCCCAACGCGCTCCTCGAGCTGCGCGGCGTCGGGGCCGCCTCCTCCGCGGGGGAAGCAGCCAGCGATGCCGGCGTCCCCCTCCCTCCGCCGCAGCCGGGCGGTCGAAGCGACGACGTCCCGCGCGCGCCGGTGCGGGGCCCGGGGCTCGAGGCGCCCCGGTGAGCGCGAAAGGCCCGCTGCGCGTGGTGGTGGCGCCCCAGGAGTTCAAAGGCACCCTCAGCGCCGCCGCTGCCGCCGAAGCGATACGCCGCGGCCTGCACGCCGCCCGCCCCGACTGGCAGCTCTCACTCTTCCCGCTCGCTGACGGAGGACCGGGCACCGTCGAGCTCGTCCTCGCTCGCGTCCCCGGCGCGCAGCGACGCATGAGCCGCGTGGCGGATCCGCTCGGCCGCCCCGTCGACGCGGCCTGGGCCGTCCTGCCGCCCGGTGACGTCGCCGTGCTGGAGATGGCGCAGGCCTCGGGGCTCACCCGCCTCACCCCGCAGGAGCGCCGGCCTCTCGACGCCTCCACCACCGGCACGGGTCAGCTGATCCGCGCGGCCCTCGACGCGGGGTGCCGGCGGATCATCGTCGGAGCCGGAGGCAGCGCCACCACCGACGGCGGCGCCGGCGCCCTCAACGCGCTCGGCGTGCGCTTCCTGGACGGCGAGGCGCGGGTGCTGGAGCCCACGCCGCGGCGCCTCGCAGGCTGTGCCTCCCTCGACACGTCAGGCCTCGACCACCGCCTCGCCCGCGCAGAGCTTGAGGTCTGGACGGACGTGAAGAGCCCGCTGCTGGGGCCTTCCGGGGCCAGCCACCTCTTCGCCCGGCAGAAGGGCGCCACCGGGTGGGACGTGGTGTTCCTCGAGGGCCTGCTGCGGCGCCTCACCGGCCTCGTTTCGGGCGGAGCTGCCCTGGCGCGGGCTCCGGGAAGCGGCGCCGCCGGAGGCCTCGCCTGGGGCCTGTCCTCCCTCTGCAACGCCACCTTGCGTCCCGGCTTCCTCTCGCTCGCCGCGCTCGTCGGGCTCGATCGGCAACTGGCCGGCGCGCAGCTCGTCGTCACCGGGGAAGGCCGCCTCGACGCGCAGACGCCCGCCGACAAGGGCCCGTGGGGCCTCGCCCAGCTTGCGCGCCGTCACCGCTGCCGGGTGGTGGCCTTCGTGGGCGCGTGCGAGCTGCCGGCCAGCCGTTGGAAAGAGCGCTTCGACGAGGTGGTGTCGCTCGGGCCTCCCCACGGAGAGCCGGCCGCGGCGCTGGAGCGCTGTGCCCGGGCCTGGGCGGAGACGAGCAGCCGCGCTACTCGAACATGAAGCGCGGGCCGTACCTCGACGAAGGGAACTCGCGGTCTGGCAGCTCGGGCGGGGGCGCGTAGTGGACCGCCACCAGCCGCTGACGGAACTCGTCCTTCGACATCGAGTGCTCTCGGCCGGTGTAGGGATCGCGGAAGAAGACGCGGTCTGCGGTGATCCGGTCGAGCGACACGTTGTGGTTGAAGTCGCCCATGTCGATGTCGAAGAGCACCGGGCGGTTGGGTCGCTCGCGGCTCATGATCAGGTTGAGCTCCGCGGTGGCCTCGGCGTCGGTGCCGATCTCCCGCGTCTCGTACTCCACCCCGAACAGCTCGCCCACCATGGTGCGGATCTGGTCCGGGTACAGGCCGCGGTAGTGGCGTCCCATCTCGCCGCGGCTCTCCTGCGCGTTCAGGTTGTAGTTGTCCGCGCCGTTGGCGAACTCCATCGCCGCCGACTGGAAGATGGCCTCGGTGTTGGACCGGCGATCGCGGTTGCCGCGCGACGCCTCGATGGCGCGATCCGGGTTGATCTCCAGCGTCCCGCCGCCCCGCATCGTCACCCGCCCGTCCACGGCCAGGCCCGCCATCAGCCGCGCGTACTCGGCCGGCTGCTGGCTCGCGAGCTCGAACTGCATCGAGCTGACCGTGCAGGTGGGCGCCTGGCCCTGCCAGATCCGGCCCGGGTTCACGATGTCGTACATGCAGTCGCCCAGCACCTGCTGGCCGGAAGGCGTGCTGGCCAGCTTGTCGAGGCTGTCGAGCAGCCTGGTGCCGTCCTTCGCGACGCGGTTCAGCATCGCGCCGTCGCTCTGCACGAAGATCTCCGCCATCGCGCGGCAGGCCCGATCGCCACCCGCGGCCATCACGTCGACGACCTTCTCGCGATCCTCCACGCTCATGTTGCGGAAGGCGGGCTGCTCGAACACGTAGCTGGCTTCGACGGCCCGACGCGAAGAGGGCGGCGTCAGGAGCGCGTCCATCTTCGTCTGGGTCTCTTCCGGCAGGCCAAGGCGATCACCGCCGGGCAGCAGGCGCGGGTCCGCCGCCTCTCCGATGCCGATGTCGTCGGGAGGGCGACCCGAGACCGCGCCGTCGCCCCCGATGGAGTCGTCCGGCGTCCCACGGTTGCGCCCTTCCGCCACGTCGCCCGTGCCGATGGAGTCGTCGGGCGTGCCCCGGTTGCGACCCTCGGTCACGTCTCCCACGCCGATCGAGTCGTCCGCCGTGCCACGGTTGCGCCCTTCGGCCACGTCTCCCACGCCGATGGAGTCGTCCGCCGTTCCCCGGTTGCGCCCCTGGGCTGCGTCCCCACAGCCCATCGAGTCGTCGGCCGTGCCGCCCTGGCCAGTCCGTCCCTCGGAGGGGACGGGGATCGTCGGCCGATCGATGGCGACGGGCGGCGGCCTGAAGGCCTCGAAGCTGCTGGTCCGGCCCGTCGCCTTGTTCACCGCTGCCTCGACGGCGGCTTTCACCTCAGGCTTCTTCGGCTCCGGCGGAGGCGCCGCCGGCTTCGGTGCCGCGCGCGGCGCGGTGACGGTGGGGCGCGGCGGCGGATCGAGCTTGCGGTTGATGGCCATGGGGACCCTCGGAGCAACGAGAACGCCATATTATCGGCGGGCGCCAACCTGGCGTTCTCAGGCGACAATGTAGGCAACCACCCACCCCGGCTTCGTGACGCGCTTCGGAAAATACACGTTGGTCTCGCTACTTGGCCGGGGCGGCATGGGGGAAGTCTTCCTCGCGCGTGCGCCGGGGGTGCAGCGGCCCGTCGTCATCAAGCGGATTCTGTCAACGATGGTGCCAGACGGGGAGGTTTTGCGGGGCTTTCTCGACGAGACGCGGATCGCCGCGCGTCTGCGGCACCCGCACATCATCCGCATCGACGAGCTCGGGGAGGTGGAGGGCGAGTGGTACATCCGCATGGAGTACGTCGAGGGCGCCAGCCTGAGCCAGGTGATGAAGTCGGCGGCGAAGGCGGGCGAGTACGTCAGCCTCGGGGTGTGCCTCTACGTGGCGGGCTGCATCGCGAGCGCGCTCGAGCACGCGCACAACGCGCGCGATCCCGAAGGCCGGCCGCTCCACGTGGTGCACCGCGACGTCACGCCCCACAACGTGCTCCTCGGGCGCGCGGGCGCGGTGAAGTTGATCGACTTCGGAGTGGCGCGCGCCGAGCAGCGCTTCCAGTTCACCACCCCCGGCCTGGTGAAGGGGAAGCTGGCGTACATGTCGCCCGAACAGGCCGACGGGAAGAAGGTGGACGGGCGGACGGATCTCTTCGCGCTGGGCATCTGTCTGTGGGAGTCCCTCACCGGCCGGCGGCTCTTCCGTGGCGACACCGTGCCCGAGACGCTGCAGCGCCTCATCGCCTGCCAGGTGGCGCCGCCGTCCATGTACCGCGCCGACGTGCCGCCCGAGGTGGACGCGCTGGTGCTCAAGGCGCTGGCCCGCGAGCCCGAAGGCCGCTTCCAGCGCGCGGCCGAGTTTGTCGAGGCCATCGACACGGTGTGCGATCAATACGAGCTGACGCAGGGCGCCCGGGCGCTGGCGGCGTTGATCCGCCGGCTCATCCCCGAGGCGGGGCACGCCGAGGGCCTCGCCCCCGACGAAGAGCCCACCGCGCAGATCGACGCCAACGCCTCGCGCTCGGACGTCACGCGCGCCGAGCGGCGCCGCCCGGCCCCTCCTCCCCAGCCCGACACCCGGGAGACGCGCGCGCCGCCCGACGAAGCCGAGCCCGACGCGGACGCGATGACGGAGTTCCGCGTGCCGGTGGTGGAGGAAGGGAGCCTCATCGGCCGCGCGGGCGAGCTGGCCGATCTCCACCAGATGCTGGGTGCAGGCGATCGCCTGGTGACGCTGCTCGGCCCCGGAGGCGTCGGCAAGTCCCGGCTGGCGCGCGAGGCGGCGCGGCAGCAGGCCGCGAACTACTCGGGCCGCGTCTTCTTCGCCGACGCCACCGCCGCCCGCGACCTGGAAGGCCTGTGCCTCGCCGTGGCCGAGGCGATGGGCGCGGCGCTGCCTCCCGGGGGCAACCCGGTCGAAGGGGTCAGCGCCCTCCTGGCCTCGCGTCGCCGCTGCCTGGTGGTGCTGGACAACGTCGAGCACCTGCAGAACGAAGCCGGCGAAGCGCTCACCGCCTGGCTGGAAGCGGCGCGCGGCGTGCGCTTCCTCGTGGGCTCGCGCGTGGCGCTCGAGGTGGAGGCAGAGAAGACGTACGAGGTCAGCCCCCTGCGCCTCGAGGGCGGAGACGAAGCGGAGTCCGACGCGGCCACCCTCTTCCTCGAGCGGGCCACCCAGTCCAACCCCCGCTTCCCCACCGGGAAGTGGGCGCGCGAAGCGGTGCGCGAGCTGGTGCGCCGCCTCGACGGCATGCCCCTGGCGATCGAGCTCGCCGCCGCGCAGATGGCCGACTCCCCGCTGGAGGCGCTGCGAGATCAGCTGGACGACACCTCGGAAGGCTCACGCGGCAGCCTGCGGGGCGTCGACGAGGCCTTCGAGGCCAGCTGGGACATGCTGACGGACGCCGAGCGCGCCGCCCTCGCCCAGTGCACCGTCTTCGCCGCCGGCTTCACCGCCGAAGCCGCGGTGCGTGTGCTGCGCGTGCCCGGCAAGCCCAGCGTCGACGCCGAGGCCGTGCTGCAGGCGCTCCACAAGCTGCGCCAGAAGTCGCTCCTGCGCGTCTCCTACTCGGCCACCAGCGACTCGCCCCGCTACGTCATGTACGAGTCGCTGCGCACGCGCGTGGTGGGCCGCCTCCCCGAGGAGGAAGAGCGGGCCCGCCGCCGCCACGCGGAGTGGTTCTTGCGCTTCGGAGAGACGCTGGGTGAGGAAGCCGAGAAGGGCGGCGGCGTGCTGGACGTGCTGGCCACCGAGCGTGAGAACCTCGTCGCGGCGTGGCGGTGGTGGCTGGCCCAGGGCAAGGACGGCGCCCGCAACGCCCTGCGGGTGCTGCTGGCCCTCGACGCCTTCTTCGTGGTGCGTGGGCCCTACGGCGGCCAGCGCACCATGCTGGACACCACGCTGGCTCAGCTGGACTCCCCGGAGGACCGCGCGCCGGGTCTCGAGGCGAGGGCCCGGGTGCTGCTGGCGCGCGGGAAACCCCGGGAAGCCGCGGCGGATCTCGAGGCCGTCCTCTCTTCCGTCAGCGATCCCGCCGGGCAGGCCCGGGCGCTGGCCTACCTCGGCAGCGTCCGAAAGCAGGAAGGCAGCCTCGTGGAGGCGGAGGTGCTGTACGAGCGCGCGCTGAGAGATCTCCGCAAGGTGCGCGACGAGCGCATGCAGGGCCGCGTGCTGGCCAACATGGGCGCCATCGCCCAGGAGAAGGGGCGCCTCGACGACGCGCAGGATCTCTACGTCGCGGCGCTGGAGATGCACAAGAAGACGGGCGATCGCCGCTTCGAGGGCGTGACGCTGTCCAACCTGGCCACGCTCCAGCAGATCCGCGGCGCGTGGAAGGAAGCGGAAGACAGCTTGAACCGGGCCATCGCCGTGCATCGCGATCTCGGCAACCGCCGCAGCGAAGGCATCGCCCTCACCAACCTGGGCGATCTCGAGCGCGATCGCGGCGCGGGCGCGCGGGCCATCGCCGTGTACCGGCGCGCGGTCCTCATCAACCAGGAGGTCGGCAACCGCCGCTTCGAGGCCATCTGCCTGTTGAACCACGCGCTGCTGCTCCTCGAGCAACGCGAAGTCGAGGCCGGCGGCGAGCTGCTCGACGAGGCGCTGTCCCTCTTCCTCGCGGTAGGAGACAAGCGCCACGCCGGCCTCGCCTACGGGGCGCGCGGCGCGCTCAGGGCCTTCACCGACAAGCCCGGCGCGGCGGAGGACTTCGACTCGGCCGTCACCACGCTGGGCGCCGGCGGCGACGTGGCCTTCCGCGCGTCCGTCGACGTGTACGCGGCCCAGCTCGATCTCTCGAGGGCGCGCGCTCTGGATGCGCAGGGACAGGTGGCGCTGGCGGACAGGGCCCGGGCCGCGGCGACCTCGCGCATCGACACCGCCGTGGCGCCTGAGCCCGGCGGCTCACGGGCCGAGCGCTTCGAGCACGTTCGCATGGGCCTGCGCGTCCTCAAGGCCTGGTCCACGCCACTTTCGGCCGGGTGAGGAACTCCGCTGCGTCCTGCCGTGTCCGAGGTACGCTGCTCGCCTCGGCCGAAGTCTGAACGAGGGGGAAACGACATGAAGCGACACCTCCGCGGCGCCATCCGCTCCCGCTGGCTGTGGATGATCCTCGGTCTCGGCGCCCTCGGGTTGCTGATCGCCTCCACCCAGACGTGCCTGCGCACCGGCTTCAGCTACGGGCTGTGGATCGACGAGTGCCCCGACGGAGACGTGCGACAGACAATCCACGTCGACTCGACCGGCCTCACGCGTGGCGCCTGGCAGCACCTCAGCGTGGGCGTCACCGCGCACTACACCGTGGACGACAGCGAGCGCGTCAGCACCGCCGCCCTCTCGCGCTTCACCCCCACCGTGGCGCTGGTGACGGCGCAGGGCGAGACCCTGCTTTCGCCGAAGGAGGGCTGGAAGTCCTCGGGCGACGTGATGACGGCTGAGGTCCAGCTGCCCAAAGTCAACGACGGCGAGTACACGCTGCGCACCCGCGTCACCTCGGCCCTCGGCGAGGCGCAGCTGGACGTGCCCCTGCCCCTCTTCGCGCCCGCCCGCATCCACGTGCTGACCGATCGCCCCCTGTACGAGCCGGGCAACACCGTCCGCTTCCGCGCGCTGGCGCTCAAGGGTGATGACCTGAGCCCCCTGGAGGAGCGGCCCGGCACCTGGCGCGTCGTCGACCCGTCCGGGACGGTGCTGCTCGAAGAGAAGGCGCCGAGCGGCAAGTGGGGCGTGGTGGCCGGCAGCTTCCCGCTCGACCTCGGCGCCGAGTCGGGCGTGTGGAGCGTCACCTGGGCGAGCGGCAACGACAGCCAGACGCGCACCTTCGACGTGCGGCCCTTCACCCTGCCCCGCTTCCGCGTGGAGGCCGCGGCGGGAAAGCCCTGGTACCGGCGGGGCGAGCGGCCGGTGGTGAAGGGGACGGTGCGCTACGCCTCGGGCGCGCCGGTGGCGGGCGCGAAGCTGCAGGCCCGCTGGAGCACCCAGGGCGAGTGGCCGCCCCCGACGAGCTGGACGAACGGCAGCGCGCTGCCGAAGCAGGCCACCACCACGAAGGACGGCGCCTTCACCCTCGAGCTGCCGCAGGTGCCGCAGGATCTCCAGGGCCAGGCCACGCTGGTGGCGCGCCTCGACGCCGTCGACGCGGCGGGAGATCGCGTCGAGGGCTCGGCATCGGTGCTGCTCTCGCAAGACGACATCGCCGTCAGCGCCGTCACCGAGCTGGCCGACGGCCTGGTGGAGGGCTTCAACAACAAGGTCTTCGTGCGGGCCACCACCCCCGACGGCCAGGTGCTCAGCGGCGTCGTGCTGAACGTGAAGCGCCTGTGGGAGCCGACGGACAAAGGCACCGACGCCGAGGTGGACGAGGACGGCGTGGCCAGCCTGCAGCTCGACCCCGGCCCGCCGGTGAACGTCGTCATCCCCGCGATGCCCTTCCGCCCGCCGCCCCCGACTCCGCCGGTGCAGCGGCAGAGCCTCGAGGAGCTGCTCGATCTCTCCGAGGCGGGCGAGGTGTCGCTCGCAGATCGGCTGTCCTTCGACCGCGTGCAGGCGCGCGTCGGTGAGTGCGCCCGCTACGTCAGCGACGCGGGCAGCAGCGCCATCGCGGGGCTGCTGGTGCGCTCCTCGGGCGCGGTGGCGCAGATCTCCACGCCGGGTGGCCGCCTCGGCGCCTGCCTCGAGGGCGCGCTGAAGGGGATCCGCTTCGAGGCGGGCAGGGAGCGCTTCTTCCAGGTCCGCTACGGCTTCGACGACGACGATCTCCCCCGCTTCGAGGCGGAAGTGCAGGGCGTGCCCATCGTGCCTCCGGGGCTGCAGGAGCGGCTGGCCGACGCGTTGCTCGACGCCCGCGACTGCCTCCCGGCGAACGTCCGCACCGGCCAGTTGCCGCGGCTCCTCCAGTGGAAGGTGGGGCCCGATCGCCGGCGCGCCGAGCTCACCTGGGTGCCGATCAAGGGCGACGCCTTCGCCGAGGGCGCGCTGGCCTGCGTCACCAGCCGGGTGAAGAGCCTCACCCTGCCGAAGCCGGGCGGCGACGAGGCGCAGGAGGAAGAAGAGGCCCTCGGGGAGGCGATCGGCACCGCCTTCGTGCAGGTGATCGCCCCAGAGAAGTACGAGTCGATTCGCCCGCAGGACACGGTGATGGTCGGCTACGAGCTGCAGGTGACGGCGAAGCAGAAGGGCGAGGTGCTGGGCCGCACCACGCTCCGCCTCAACCCCGGCACGGTGCCGTCGATCCGCCTCCGCGCGAAGAGCCAGCTCGTCCGCCCCTCGGAGAGCGTCACGGTGGAGGTGCTGCGCGGGCCCGACTTCACCGGCGAGCTGCCCGAGAAGCTGTACCTGCGCCACGCCTACCAGAGCGTCGAGGCGAAGCTCGACCCACAGACACGCAGCGCCCAGTTCCAGGTGCCCGCGGACTGGCACGGCTGGGCGGGCGTCGAGTGGGGCGGCGGTCAGGTGCTCTTCTTCGTGCAGCCGCAGGCCCCCCTCACCGTGGCGGTGAAGCCCGAGAAAGAGCGCTACGCGCCCGGCCAGGTGGCGCAGCTCGACGTGCGCACCGCGGAAGGAGGCCGGGGTGGACCCGCGGCCGTGGGCCTCTTCGGCGTGGACGACAGCCTCTCGCAGCTCGTGCCGCTGCCCGGCGCGGACGAGCTGGCCTCACTTCGGCCGCAGGCGACGGGGACCGCTGCCTTCGGCTCGCTCGACGCGCAGGCCCTCTCACTCGGGCGGATCCGCGGCGCCAACGCGGCCGCTGCGACGCTGGTGCGGGTGTCAGCCCTACCTCCCCCTCCCACGGTGGAGGCCTCGGTGCGCGTGCACGGCGCCACGCAGTTCGATCCCAACGAGGCGCTGGTCGATCGCTTCTACGCGGTGCTGGGCGAGCTCTACGCCCAGGAGCGCGCGTGGGAAGCCGGCGCCCCCGCCACCGAGAAGCTGACGCCCCAGGTGATGGCGCGGCTGTGGAGCCAGGCGCTCGGCGCGGTGGAGGCGAAGAAGGAATCGGCCCGCGACGCCTTCGGGAGAAGACTGCGGCTGCACCGCCTCCCCGCGGATCTCCTGGCGCTGACCGATCCCCGCAGCGTGGTGGTGAATGGGACGCGGCTGCCCGAAGACGTGCAGAACTGGCCCCAGTGGGTCGCGAAGGAGAAGCCATGAAGAAGGCCCTGGTGTTGACGCTGACGGCCCTGGCCGTCTTCGGCTGCTTCTTCTTCACGGTGTTCCTCGACAGCGCGCGCGGCCTCTTCGGCATGAGCGCCGATGCGCTGGCCGGCGACCCCCGCATGAGCAGAGAGGCGCCCGCGGTGTCCATGGCGCTGCCGGGCGCTCCACCGCCGCTCCTGGAGCCAGAGCCGCAGCTGGCCGAGGAGGGGCGCATGGGCAAGAAGGACAAGCCCAAGATGAAGGCCCTCGAGAAGGGCGGCATCGCCGGTCTCGGGATGGCGGGGGGCGGCGGCTACGGCTCGGGCTACGGCTCCGGGCTTCTCGACGCGAAGAAGGCTGCGGACGAGGC
This sequence comes from Myxococcota bacterium, assembly GCA_040752975.1. GTDB lineage: Bacteria > Myxococcota > Myxococcia > Myxococcales > Myxococcaceae > JADLDB01. The sequence goes on along the minus strand of JBFMHF010000014.1, from coordinate 57,070 downwards.
GAGCGCGCCTGCGGACGGCGCCGAAGGCGGAGAGTCGGCGGCCGCCACCGCCCCCACCCGCGCCTGGTTCCCCGAGACGTTCCTCTTCGAGCCGCTCATCGTCACGGACGCGGAAGGCAAAGCCAGCGTGCCGGTGAAGGTGCCCGATCGCCTCACCACCTGGAGGGTGCTGGCGCTGGCGCACGCGCGCTCTGGCAGTCAGGCGGGCGCGGTGGCCAGCTTCCTCGGCACGCTGCCCACCTACGTCGAGCCGGTGACGCCGCCGACGCTGTACACCGGCGACGTGGTGAAGCTGCCGGTGCAGGTGGTGAACACCACCGACGCGGCCCTCACCAGCGCGCTGACGCTGGAGGCCACCAACGCCACCCTGTCCTCCGCCGGTGGCCAGGTGAAGGTGCCCGGCTACGGCAGCACGGTGCAGTACGTCACCCTCACCACGCAGAAGCCCGGCCGCGTGACCCTGCGCGCAGGCCTCGGCGGCACCGACGCGGTCGAGAAGCAGATCGACGTGCAGCCGGCGGGGCAGCGGCGGGCGGTCTCGAAGGGCGGCACGCTCGCCGCGCCGCGCACCTTCCACCTCGAGGGGCCGGCCGACGCGCTGCCCGGCACCGAGGCCGTGCGAGTGCGGATCTTCCCGGGCGCGCTGGGCCTGGTGAGGGCCGAGCTGTCCGCGGCGCCGGGACGCGGGGGCCTCGCCGAAGACGGCTACCTCCTCCAGTTGCTGGGTGAAGCGCCGGCGCTCCTCAAGAAGCTGGGCGCGGAGCCGGCGAAGGAGACGATCCGCGAACTCAGCGTGCTGGCGACGCAGCGGGTGATGCGGCACGCGCGCACGCCGTCGGTGGACGCGGCGACGCTGCTGGCCGAAGCGGCCCTCGCGCACCCGGAGAACCCCGTGCTGGCGCGGCTCGGGGAGCGGCTCGCGCAGCAGATCGCCTCCTCCCAGCGCGGCGACGGCACCTGCGAAGGCGTCACCGGGTGGACGCTGCAGCGGCTCCTGGTGACGACGTCGGACTGCGTGCGCGCGGTGAGGGCCTCGGCCGCCTCTCCGTCCGCGAAGCAGCGCGCCACCGCGATGGCGCTGAAGGCCTCGGGCGCCTTCGAGCGCAACCTCGGCCGGGTGAATGACGGCTACACGGCGGCGGCCATCCTCGCGTCGGGGGCGGTGTCGGGCAGCGTCGCCGACGGCCTGAAGAAGCTGGTGAAGGACGCGCTCCGAACGTCCGACGACGGCGCGAAGTACCTCGAGGTGCAGCCCGGGGTGGTGCGCGCCGACGGGGCCGCCCCCTCGACGTACGAGGCGACCGCGCTGGCGATCCTCGCCCTGGCCGATGATCCCCAGGCGCCCCTGGCCGACCTCGGCACGTACCTCCTGTCCGGCTACTCGGCGCTGTGGGGCTGGGGCGACGGGCGCGCCAACCTGGTGTGCCTGCGTGCGGCGGTGCAGCTCTTCAAGGATCCAGTGCCCGCGGGCGTGAAGGTGACGCTGGAGCGGGACGGGAAGCCGCTGGCCTCGGGCGAGCTGTCCGCCGCCGCGCTGACCGAGGTGCTGACGCTGGACGCGGACGCCACCGGCAGCGGCGGAAAGCACGAGTGGACGGTGAAGGCAGATCCGCCCGTGCCCGGCCTCGGCTACGCATTGACGCTGGTGGCCTTCACGCCGTGGAAGGACGAGCCCTTTGGCGGCGTGCAGCTCACCACGACGGTGCCCGACAACCTGGAGGTGGGCCGCGCGGCGGACCTGGAGATCATCGCCTCGGTGCCAGCCGAGCTCTCCACCGTCATCGACTTGTCCCTGCCCGCAGGCGTGCAGGTGGACTCGCCCGCGCTGGAGAACCTCGTCTCCTCCGCCCAACTGTCGCGCTACGAGCGGCAGGACGGCCGGCTCACGCTGTACGTGCCGCCCATGCCCGCTGGCGCCACCTTCCACACGAAGGTGAAGGTGGTGCCGACCCTCGCCGGGACGCTGCACGCCGCGCCGTCGTCGGTGATGCCCGAAGGCAGGCCGCAGCAGGCCAAAGCCTTCGCGCCGAAGACGTGGGTGGTGCGCTGAGGCCTACCGCTCCTCGAGGAGCACCTTGAGCTCCTTCACCCGCCGCGTGACGTAGTCGCGCTCGAGCTTCTGGAAAGTCTCGGGCAAGAGATCGCGGCTGGTGCACTCCTGCACCGCCACCAGGTTCTGCAGCTCGAGCTCCAGCGGGTAGCTGGGCGGTACGAAGTCCTTCACCACCGCCTCGACGTCGGCCGTCGTCACCTCTTCCCGGCCTTCCGTCACCGCGCGGAACTTCGAGCGCACGAGGATCGCCTCGATGTCCGCGCCGGAGTAGTTGTGCCCGTTGCCCGCCAGCTTCGAGAAGCTGGCCACCTCCACCTTCACCTTCGTCTTCTTCTGCATCGCCTTGAACAGCTCGTCCTTCTCCGCCTCGGTCTGCGGGTAGAAGAGCGCGAGGTGCTCTTCGGCGCGCCCCTGCCGCTTCAGGTCGATGGGGAGGAGATCGGGCCGGCAGGTGAGGAGGAACCAGACGATCTTCCCGCGGTACTGGGTGTTGCCCATGAAGCTGGCGATGGCGGCGAAGATGCGGCTCGAGGTGCCCGAGTCCCCGCCCGCGTCGCGATCGCCGAGGAAGGCGTCGGCCTCGTCGATCATCACCGCCACCGGCCACAGCGCCTTCAAGAGGTTGAAGATCTTCTCCAGGTTGGCCTCGGTGACGCCCTGCCACTGGCTGCGGAAGTTGAGGAACTTCACGCAGGGGATGCCGATCTCCCCGGCGAAGCAGGTGACGAGGAAGGTCTTGCCCGTGCCCACCGGCCCCGACACGAGGTAGCCCATGGGCATCACCTCGATGCGCCCCTTCTTCAGGGCCGCCGAGGCGTCGCGCAGCATCTTCTTGGCCTTGCCGTGCCCGGCCACTACGTCCAGCGTGTACTCGGGCTCGATGAACTCCAGCAGCCCGTGACACTCGGCCTGGATGATCTCCTTCTTCTTCTCCTTGAGCGTCTCGGGCGTGATGCGGAGGTTGGACTCGATCGCCTCGGTCAGCACGCGATCGAGGTTGATGCGCGACAGCCCCGCGGTCATCTTGGCCAGCGCGGCCAGCGGCACGTCCGACACCGACTGCAGCTTCTTTCCCTCCAGCTTCCACTTCACGAACTCCAGCCGCTCCTCCTCGGTGGGGAGCGCGAGCTCGATGTTCGCGACGTAGGGGTTCCTGGACAGGCGCGGGGAGATGTCGGCCAGGTTCTCGGCGATGAGGACGATGGAGAGATCGCCCGAGAGGAACTGGGGATCGCTGGCCCACTTCACCAGCGTGGCCAGCACGAAGCGATCCTCCGCGGCGAGGTGCCCCACGTCGCCCGCCGGTGCGATCGTCTCCGCGAAGTCCACCACCAGGGCCAGCGACTTCCCATCGGACAGCCGCATGCGCAGGTAGTTCTCGAGGATCTGCAGGGCGCGCCCGGGATCGCGCGGCATCACCTTGGCGTAGTCGGTGCCGTACATCGAGTCGTAGGCCGCCAGGGTGCGCGACAGATCCTGCTGCGTCTCGGGGACGGCCGCGCGGATGCCCGAGCTTCGATCGTAGAAGACGACGTGATCGCGCCCGCCGAAGAGCTCGTCCGAGAAGAACTGCTTGAGGTTTCCGAAGTCACGCCCCGCGTCCTCCTTCGTGAGGGGCTGCAGGTCGCGCACGGCGCCGTAGACGATGAAGGTGCTGACGGTGCGGGTGTAGTAGCGCTGGGCGAGCTTCTGGGCCCACGCCGGCAGCCCCGCGAGCGGATCGTTGGTCTTCTTCCTGGCCATGGGTCTCCACGTGTCGACGAGGCGCAGCGCCACGCGCCCCCTCGTGCGTCATTTCTTCCTGAAGGACTTGGACAGCTGCACGGGGTCGTCTCCCGTCACTTCCAGCGTCTCGATGAAGGGCTCATAGCCCGGGGCGGTGATCATCACCGTCGCCTTCCCCACCGGGACCTGCCGCATCTGGGGCCACGTCTTGAGCGGGGTGCCGTCGGGCTCGGTGAGCTCCTCGCCGTTGATGTTGAGGCGCGCTTTGCCCACCACGTCCTCGGGCACGACGATCATCACCAGGCCCTTCGGCGGGGGCGTGAGGGCGATCACCGCCACCACGCCGACGATCAACAGCACCGCGGCAGCCGCGATGATGATGAGCAGGTTGCGATTTCCAGTGAGGCCGGGGCGGCCTTCGTCGGCGACCGCCACCGGGGCCATGCGCCTGCCGTAGCTCTGAGGGGCGGGCTGAATGGTGTCGGAGCTGTCGTCCTCGCTTGACACGGCCGAGAGCGTCGGCGACGTGCCCGAGCTCTCCATCATGACCGGCGGCATGTTGCGGGTGTTCTTCCGCGGCGGATCGGCCGAGAGCACCGGCGGACCAGGGCGGGCGGCGTTCATGCCCGTACTGCCCGGGCGAGGCACCGCGGGCCGGCCGGGATCCGTGGGCGCCTCCACCGGCGGGTTGCGCACGTTGAGGTTCTTCATCAGCGGCTTGTCGCCGGGGCTCGTCGCGGTCTCGTCGAAGGGTGCGCCGCCGTCCACCAGCATGGTGGCCTGGTGCTCTTCCTTCTCATTGGTGAGCATCGGCGCCACGGCGGTGAGGCGCGGCATGCTGGGCACGCTGCTGGTGCGCGGTGCAACCCCGGTGGCGCCCCTCCCCGGTGGAGGCCCGGCCGGCCGGACGATGGGCGGTAGACCTTGAGACGTCCCGGCAGGAGCGATCATCGGTGGCGCGCCGGGGGGCACCATGGTGGGCAGCGCGGTGACGGCGCTGGCGTTGGCGGCGACCGGCGGCGCGGCAGGGACGGCGCCCATGCCGAAGCCCATCTCCGCGGCGAGCGCCATGCCTTCGGGAGCCTTGATCTCCGCGTACTCCGCGAGGCGGGCCTTCTCCTTCTCGTAGTCCTCCGCGAAGGTGGACTTCATGAACTGCGAGAGGTCGCGCTCACCGAAGCGCGCGCCCGTGCTGTAGAGGAAGCCCTGGAGGTCCATCGCCAGGTCGCTGGCGTACTGGTAGCGATCGTCGACGTCCTTGGCGAGCGCCTTCATGACGATCTTCTCGAGCGGCTCGGGGATCTTCCGGTTGAAGTGCGACGGCGGCAGCACCTCCACCTTGCGCACCTTCTCCAGCACCGAGAAGTCGGAGTCACCGACGAAGAGGCGCTCGCCGGTGAGCATCTCGTAGAGGCATACGCCGATGGCGAAGACGTCGCTGCGGCGATCGAGCGGCAGCCCGCGGATCTGCTCGGGGCTCATGTAGCCGAACTTGCCCTTCAGAATGCCGGCCTGCGTCTTGGTGGCCTTGCCCGCGGCCTTGGCGATCCCGAAGTCGATGACCTTGACCTCGCCGTCGTAGCTGATCAGCGCGTTCTGCGGCGACACGTCGCGGTGGACGATGTTCATGTCCTGCCCCTGCCGCGTCTTGGCGCGGTGGGCGTAGTCGAGGCCCTCGCAGCACTTGGCGATCAGGTAGCAGGTGAGGGGGATCGGCGCGGGCTCGCCCTTCTTCCGGCAGCGATCGAAGACGGCCCGCATGTCCTTACCGGACACGTACTCCATCGCGATGAAGTAGGAGTTCGACAGGTGTGACAGCTCGAAGATCTGGGCGATGTTCGCGTGCGTGAGCTGCACGGTGATCTTCGCCTCGTCGATGAACATCGAGATGAACTCTTCATCTTCGGCGATGTTCGGGAGGATGCGCTTGATGGCGACGAGGCGCTCGAAGCCCCCCGCGCCGAACGTCTTGGCGCGCCACACCTCGGCCATGCCGCCGATGTTGACGCGGTCGAGCAGCAGGTACTTCCCGAAGGGAATCGGTTGCCGTTTGGGTGCGGTCGTCACGAGTCGCGGGCCGTCAGCTGCGAGACAGGTCTGTGAGCGTAGTGACGGCCTCGCGCAACCTCAACGACCAGAATCAGGGCCTTCTTCCGGTGTAGGCGCCTGCCACACGTCACCTGGGGCGCCCAGCTCGGGCACGGGAGGGTCCTCGGACGGCACAGCAGTCGCCTCTGCGACCGAGACCTCCTGCATCCACGGCGGCTCGACGGACACGACGGCTGGTGGGCCGAACTCCGCGCCCTCTGCCACACCGACGGCCGTCACCCAGGCCCGCTTGAAGTCCGCCGCCACGCAGTAGATCAACGTCCCCGGCCCCTTCCCCGCTGCGTCACCCGCCGGACCCGCGCAGCCGCGCCGCACGTCGACGGTCCACCGCGTGAGCCGCACGCCGCGGCTGAAGAGCGGCACCGGGCCCACGTCGGCCACCAACGACTCGAGCAGCCGGGGTTCGACGGGGACGGCCTCGTGGGAGGCGTGCTGCGAGGCCCCGTCGGCCAGGGCCACCACCGCCAGCACCACGCGATCCTGCGCCGTCATGGGCGAGCGCACCGAAGAGAGGACGGCGAAGTCGAAGAAGAGCAGCGCCACGCCGGCGATGGGCCCCAGGCGGTAGCCGCGCCACGACGCGTCTCTCTTCCGCGCGAGCCCCAGGCCCAGCAGCGCCGCGCCGCCCGCCAGCACCAGCAGCCCCACCACCGAGAGCGCGAGGCTGGGGGGCTGGGCGATCATCGCCACCTCGGCCGTGGTGGCGCGCACGTAGCGGAGGAGATCTCCGCCGTACCACCACGCCAGCAGAAGCAGCAGCGCGCCGTGCATCGCCAGCGCGGCGGGGGTCAACCTCGCGGGAGCCTTGCCCGCCTCGGCGGCCATCAGCCCACCTGCCCCGCCAGCACCCGCGCGGGATCGATGGCGCTGGCCCGGCGCGCGGGGAGGAAAGCCCCCGCCACCGCGGACACGACGCCCAGCGCCACACCGCCCACGACGAGCCAGGCGGGTAGCGAGAAGAAGCTGTCAGGCTTGAAGGGGAACTCGGGCAGCACGCGCGCCGCCAGCATATCGACGGAGAAGGTCGCAGCCAGCGCCAGCAGCGTCCCGCCCAGCCCGCCCAGCACCCCCAGCACCGCCGCTTCGGCCATCACCAGCCGGAAGACGTCCCGCCGGGAGGCGCCCACCGCACGCATCACCCCCAGCTCACGCTCCCGCGCCCGGACGGACGCGGACAGCGCGTGCGCGATGTTGAAGGCCGCCAGCACGCAGATGAGCAACGAGAGGAGCGCCATGGACGAGGTGGTGATCGCCACCGCCGCGCCCGCGTTCTCGGCCAGACGCCGCTCTTGATCATCCACGCGCAGCCCCATCACCTTCACCGCCTCGACGATGCCCGGCACCGCGGAGGGATCGACCGCCTCGAGCGCCACCCCGGTGAAGGTGGTGGAGTCGGCGCCGGCCGCCGCGTTGAGCCGCACCGCGGCCTCGAGCGGGATGACGATGCCGGCGAGCAGCCCTCGATCGGACACGCCCACGATCTGCGCCTGGCTGTGCGTCACCGGCCCGGGCTTCGTCTCGGCCACGAAGCTGCGGTTCCAATCGACCGGGAAGGCGAAGCCGGTCACCATGCCGTGCGAGAGCTGCGGGAGGCCCCGGGCCGGCGCGAACGTCTTGTTGTAGATCTCCAGCAGCCGCGACGCGGCCACCGAGGGAATGGGCTTGCCCTCGCCGGGATCGCTGAAGTCCCCCAGTTGGACGTCGCGGCGCACGAAGTCGGGATCGACGCCCACCGCCAGCACCTCGATGCCCATGCGCAGCCGGCGCCCGAAGAAGTCGCCGTCGTAGATGCTGACGGCCGGCACCCGCACCTGCATCTTCCGGTAGGCGCGCTTCACGCCAGGCAGCGCGGCGAGGCGATCGACGGCCGCTTGATCGAGCTTGCCGCCCAACAGCCCCAGCGAGAGCTGCGAGGGCACCACCTCCACGAGGCTGGTGTCGACCGGGAAGACCTTCTCGCGGACGACCCGGCCCACCCCGAGCCCCAGCGCCACGAAGAAGACGAGCGACGCGACGCCCACGCCCACGCCGAAGACGGACGACACCGACGCCCGGCGCTCGCGGGTGAGGTTGAGCCGCACCAACTTGCCGAGCGCCGCGCCCTTCACACCAGCTTCCCTTCGGCCAGGGTGAGGACCCTCGACGCCGCGGCGCGCAGTCGTTCTTCGTGCGTCACCGCCACCACCGTGAGGCCGCCCCGGTTCAGCTCGGTGAAGAGCGCCACCACCTGCTCGCTGGTCGCGGAGTCCAGGTTGCCCGTGGGCTCGTCGCAGAGCAGCACCTTCGGCCGGGCGAACAGCGCCCGCGCGATGGCCACCCGCTGCCGCTCTCCGCCCGACAACTGGCTGGGGAGCCGCCCCGCCTTTCCCTCGAGGCCGACGCGGGTCAGCGCCTCCAGCGCGCGCGCCTCGGTGTCGCGGGACGGAGCGGGGGCGAAGAAGGCGGGCAACGCCACGTTGTCCTTCGCGGTGAGCCCCTGCACCAGGTGGAAGGACTGGAAGACGAAGCCCACCTGCTCGTTGCGGAAGCGGGAGAGGGCGAGATCCGACAGCCCGCTGAGCGCGGTGCCGGCCACGGTGACGGCGCCGGTGTAGCCGGTGTCCAGCCCGCCCAGCACGTTGAGGAGGGTCGACTTCCCGCTGCCGCTGCGTCCCACCACCGCGACGAACTCACCGGCCTCCACCTCGAGCGACACGCTGTCCAGCACGCGGACCTGCCCGCGCTCCCCGTCGTCGTAGCTGCGGGACACCGCGCGCGCGGAGATCACGGCGTCCTTGCCGCCTCCGCGCCGCCGAGGGCCAACACCACCTTCGCCTGCACCGCCTTGTCCTTCGCGCCCACCGAGAGGGTGATGGCCTTCAAGTCATCCATCGCGTCCAGCCAGCGCACCGTCGTCGCCTTGATGGCGAAGCCGCCGATGCCCCACGCGCTCTCGGGCAGCGCGCGCACCGACTGGTTGAGCCTCGAGAGATCGACCGCCACCGCCACCGCGTCCGTCCCCAGGCCCGCCACGGGCGATCCCCCCGCCGCGTCCCGCTTCAAGAGCGCGTCGAGCCGCTGCACCGGAGAGGCGAACAGCACCGCGTCGCCCTTCACCGCGAAGTGCACGCCTTCGCCCTGGGCCCAGGTGGTGAGGAGCACCGGGGTCCCCTCGCGATCCGCCTTCTGCATCTGGGCCCCGAAGCGCGGCGCCACCTGCGCCACCTTCTCCAGCGTGGGCCAGGCCTGCTCCTTCGAGGCCAGCGGGGCCGCTCCGGACAGGTGCGCGTAGGTGAAGGGGTTGGTCTGGCGGATGTCGAAGGACGGCAGCCCGCGATCGAGCGGCGGGCGCTCGGCGAGGGACAGCCCCACCACGGCGCCCGGCTTCAGCTTCTCCAGCACCTCGCTCTTCACGTCGAACTGCGCCTCGGCGAAGGCGCGCGAGAGGAAGGGGCCCAGCAGGTCCGCGGTGAAGGGCGCCAGCCGCTGGGGATCGCCCAGGAAGCGGATCACCAGGAAGGCGTCTCGCGGGAGCAGGCCGAGGAGCTCGGCCCCCTGCTTCGCTTCCAGCACGGCGAGCTGCTGCGCGTCGCCCTTCCACGGCGCGTCCACCGCCACGGTGAGGCCCGAGGGCGTGAGCGAGGCGCTCACCAGCGCGCTGGACACCGGGGCGCGGCCCAGCACCGGAGAGCCCGGCGGAAGCCAGGCGAAGACGTCTCGCGGTCCAGCCAGGCGCGCCTGGGCTTCCTTCAGCCTCGCGTCGCTGGACAGGGCGTCGGCTTCCGGCAGCGTCGCCAGCATGGCCAGCTTGCCGATGGCGTCGTCGGTGGCCACGAGCGCGAAGCCGTGGGCCAGCACGTAGCCCAGCCGTGGGGGCTTGCCGGCCTGAGGGCTGAACGTCTTCACCACCACCTCGCCCGCCTTCTGCTCGCCCCCTGCGCCCGCGCCCAGCCGCCGGAAGGACAGCGTCTCGAGGGCGGTGTGCAGCTTCGCCGCGTCCTTCACCGGCAGCGCCAGGTAGGCGTGGCCCGTCATCAGCACCGCCGCGCCCAGCCCGCGCTGCGAGTCCACCCCGGCCTTCTCCAGCGCCTCCGCGCTCCTCAAGTCGATGCCCAGCTCGGCCACCAGCGCGTCGGAGAAGCCCTTCGCGTCGGCAAAGCCCCGCAGCTGGGCGAGGAAGCCTGCCACCTTCAGCTTCTCGATGATGGACAGCTTCTGGCCCACCGCCTCCACCTTCGGCACCACCACCACGCCCACCGCGCCCTTCGGCAGCACCCGCTCGACGCCGTCCGCCTGCGCGCCGGATTTCCCGCACTTCGCGCAGCCGGAGAGCAGCGCGAGCACCGCCAGCGCAAGGCCGGCCGCGCGAACTGAAGATCCTGCAGGTCCCCTCCGCCCTGACGACGAGGCAGGGAGCCCCACGGAAGTCTTCGCCCTTCTCCCGGCACGACTCATCGCACCCGCTCCTGGCCTCGCGGCAGCGACGGGGTGGACGACAGCTCCTCGGTGATCTGCATGAACTGCTCCATCTCGCGCACCGTCTCCTCCGTGGCGGCGACCTCGGCGGTGAGCGCGTCGAGCTGGCGGCTCACCACCTCGGGGTCGCGAATGGCGATGGACTGTTCGTGCGTCAGGCGCAACACGTCTTCAATCCCCGCCAGCTGGTGGCTCACGATCTCCCGGCTCTCCTCGGCCTGGACGAAGCGCTGCACCCGCTTCTTCAAGATCTCCACCCGGCGTTGCTTCACCTCGCGCAGCCGCTCGTTCTTCTCCTCGGCGACCTCCTTCTCGAGGCCGGCGAGCTCCTGCTCGATGGCCTGGCGATCGGTCACGGACAAGAACCGCCGGTAGCTGTTGAGCGTGGCGACCAGCCTCAAGAAGCTGGTCAACAGCCCTTCGATGCGACGCTCGCTGGAGGCCACCAACACCCGGCCGCCCGGCATCTTCCGGTAGCTGTCGAGGATCCGCTCCTTGAGCGCCTCGAGCTCCTGGTAGTGCTGCCGCTGCGAGGGGGCGAGTTCATTGAGCAGCGCCTCCAGCTCGTCGGGAGAGGCCACGTCGTCGAGCTGCGCCGCCCGGGAACGCACCGCGCGCCGGAAGGACGGCATGGTGGACAGGAGCATCAGGTACAGCCCGGACGCGCCGCCCGCGGCAGCCAGCGGCACCCAGTCGCCCATCACCAGCGACGCGATGCCACCCGCCGCGAGGGCGAAGAGGTTGGCGGGCATCAGCAGGGCCGCCTTGAAGTAGTTGGGCGAGCGCTTCTTCACGGGCGTCTCAAGGACCTCGCGCCGAGGCAACGTACTTCAGCGCGCCGAGGTCCGCAGTGTCTTCCGCGGAGGGGGCGGGCGGCGCGTTGAAGAGCTTCTGGTTGAGCGCGGCGGCGCTGTCGAACAGCTCCGAGAACGTCACCGGTGACTCGTCGGCCAGCCCGAAGAAGGCCAGGTTGTCCTTGAGGGACGCCGGCGGCGCGGCGCGAATGGCCTCCGTCGGATCGCCCAGCTGGGGCGCCACCGCCCCCAGCACGCGGGCCGCCTCGGTGAGGTCCTTCGTCGTCGAGGCGTTGGCGTCCAGCACCCCGCGCAAGAGCCGCCGAATGCCGTCGGGGTAGCGAGCCGCGAAGTCTCCGCGCGCCACCAGCACCGTCGCCACCAGGTGCGGCGCGTCGGCCGTGGTGCCGAGCACGTTGCCCCCCACCTCCTTCACCGCCGGCACGACGTCGCCCACGAAGCCTGCCACCGCGTCCACCTTCTTGTCCTTCAGGGCGGCGCCTGCCTCGAAGCTGGACCCCAGCGGCACCAGCTGCACGTCGCGCAGCGAGAGGTGGGCGCGCGAAAGGCCCCACAAGAGGACGTACCAGGGCAGCGAGCGCTCCTCGACGCCCACCTTCTTCCCGGCGAGCTCGGAGAAGGCCGTGATGCCCGCGCGCGCGCCGATCACCTCGTGCCCCCGGCTCCGGCCCAGCAGCATCACCACCCGCGGCGCGGCGTCGCGCAGCAGCGAGGCGGACATGGCCAGGGACGACACGGGCAGCGCTGCGAGATCGACCCCGCCATTCTCCCCGCCCTTCACCAGCGCCTTGCGCAGCTCCTCCTCACGCTCGAAGAGCACCACCTTCACGTCGATGGCGTAGCTGGCGCGGAAGAGGCCCACCCGGTCGGCATCTCCCGCAGCGAGCAGCACGGGCGCCACGCTGCCCCGCGGCACCAGCCCCAGCACCACCGGCCGCGTCGGCACCTTCACCACGTCGTCGACCGGCGCCATCACCCCTGCGGGGAAGTCGCCGACGGCCAGGCGCGGGCTGCGACCCTGGAGGCGATCTCTCAGGCGCTCGACCCAGCCCAGGCGCGAGGCCACCACGCTGCCGCCCGCCAGCAGCACGAAGAAAGACGCGAGCAGCAGCCGGCCGACCCGAAGTCGTCTCCGTCCGCCGCCCGCGTTGGGTTCGTCCGCCAAGGCTCGCTCGGGTGGCGCGCTACTTGACCTCGACCTTCTTGCCGATGGTCTTCTCGCCGCCGGCGGACACCTCGGACACCGGCGCGGGGCTCTGCAGGCCCATCTCCATCTTGAACTGCTTCACGAGCTCCTGCGCCTGGATGGCCTCGGCCTCTTCTTCGATCTTCAGCGCCTGGTGATCGACGCCCTCGAGCGCCATCTGCATGCGCGCCTCGTTGATGGCCGTCTGCTCTTCCACCTTGCGCAGCATCTCGTCGTGGGTGGCGTCGATGCCGGCCACCTCGAAGGACTCCATGGCGTCGGCCACCTTGGCCTGCCACTTGGAGCGCCTCGCGTCGCGGATCGCGGCGAGCGCCTCGGCCGTCTTGCGGTCCTTTTCCCGCATGAAGGCCTTCTTCACGTTGAGCGCCTTTTCGTAGGCGGCCTTGGCGGTGGTGAGCTGCGCCTCGTTGCGGGCCAGCGCTCCCTTCTCCATCTGGAGCCGCGTGGCGTACTGCGCCGCGAGATCGTCACGCCCGGCCTGGATCGCCGCCTTCACCTTGGCGGTGAGATCACCCACCTCCTGCCGGTACTTGGCGTTCTCCTTCTCCAGCAGGGTGACGTTCGCCCGCACCATGGCGATCGACTCATTCATCTTCGGCACCTGGTCGTTCAGGTCCCGGATGTTCTGCTCGAGGATCAGCTCCGGATCCTCGATGGTGCTGACGAAGAAGCCGACGAAGCTGCGCATCGCGCGCTTGAACCGTTGCCACATGGTGGGACGTTCTCCCGTTGGGTGGGTACGAGTGGACTCTACACGCTAAAACGCATGACGTCGTTGGAAGGTGTTCATTGCCCCTCACCCGCGCTTCTTTCCCGCGAACACCCTCGTCCACCCGGGCGTTCCGCCGAAGCGAAAAACCTCGCTGTCAAAGGCACTTGCGGCCCATTTCAGGGCGAGGGCGGCGAAGAGCAGCACGGACACGACGGTCATGATCACCTCGCGGGGCGCCGCGGTCCCCAGCACCGCGGCCTTCACCAGGAGCGCGACGTTGAGCAACGGCACCAGCGCCGTCACCACGTTGAGCTCGATGCCGGGCATCTGCGACACCAGGGCCGGCGCCAAGCCCACCAGCAGCACCGGCGTCATCAGCGACTGCCCTTCCTTGAAGGTGCGGGCCATGGACGCGACGGCCAGGGACACGCCGCTGACCAGCAGCGCCGCGGGCACCAGACACGCCAGCATCACCCCCACCTGGCCCAGGGTGAAGCGCACCGACGTGCTGGCCTCCGAGGCCAGCGACAGACCTGCCCCGAAGGTGCCGGCCATGGCCGCCAGGTTCACCAGCGTGGACGAAACCGAGACGATCGCCACGGTGAGGTACTTGGCGGCCATCACCTGCACCGGGCGCACGGGGCACACCAGCAGGGTCTCCAGGGTGCCGCGCTCCTTCTCGCCCGCCGTCAGGTCCACCGCCGGGTACAGCGCGCCCACGAAGAGCATCATGATCAACACGATGGGCAAGAGGCGCGAGGCGATCAACGGGCCCAGGTCCTTCTGGAAATCGAGGTCCAGCGCCTCCAGCTTCACCGGCGTGGCGAAGGAAGGATCCAGCTGCCGGGCCTCGAGCCTCTGCGTCAGCGCCTTCGCGTTGACGGCCTCCAGCACGGGTCGCAGGCGCTCGAGCGCCTCCATCGAGCGATCGAAGCGTTTGGTGTACAGCACGGTGACGGTGGCCTGCCGGTCCTCGGCCAGGGCGCGCGCGGAGCCCTCGGGCACTTCGACGATGGCCGCCACCTTCTGCTCGCGCAGAAGCCCCTCGGCTTCCGCCCTCGTGGTGCGCTGCAACGTGGTGCGCGGAGGGAGCGGCTGGCGCTCGAGCAGGGCCTGCGCGTCGGCCGTCGTCACCGCGACCACCAGCGCCTCGTTCTTCAGGCGGTCCTTCCCGGCGGTGATGATCGCCCCCATCAGGGTGAGGATCCCCGGGTACAGCAGCACCGGCAGCACCAGCGTGAGCAGCACCGTCCGGCGATCGCGCACGATGTCGAGCAGCTCCTTCTTGAGGAGCACCGGCAGGGGGCTCATGCGGCCGGTCCCTGCGCGAAGTGGAGGAAGGCGCCGGTGAGGGTCCCCTGCCCGCTCGCACGCCGAAGCTCGTCGGACGTGCCGCGGGCGACAATCTTCCCGCCACGCACGAAGAGGAGCCGGGTGCAGAGGTGCTCGGCTTCCTCCATGCGGTGGGTGGAGAAGAGCACCGCCTTGCCGCGAGCCCGGGCGCGCTGCACCAGCTCGATGATGTCTCGGGAGGCGAGCGGATCGAGCGTGGCGGTGGGCTCGTCCAGCACGTACGCGGGAGGATCGTGCACCACCGCGCGCCCGATGGAGATGCGCTGCCGCTGCCCGCTGGACAGGGCCCCGCAGCGTTGATCGAGGAAGGGGGCGAGCTCCAGCTCCTGCGTCACCTCGTCGACTCTCCTCGCGAGGCTCGCCTCGTCCAGGCCCTGCAGTCGCCCGAAGGTGGTCAACACCTCGCGCCCGGTGAGGCGCTCGTAGAGGCCCGTGGACGCAGTGAGGAAGCCCAGGTGCCGGCGCGCCTCCTGCGGGTGGGCGTGCACGTCGACGCCGCCCAGCGCCGCCTTCCCCGAAGTCGGGGTGAGCAGGCCCGCCAGCACCCGCAGGGTGGTCGTCTTCCCCGCGCCGTTGGGGCCCAACAACCCCACCACCTCGCCGCCCTGCACGTCGAAGGACACGCCGTCCACCGCGCGCACGGCACCGAAGTCGCGGACGATCTCCTGCACCTCGATGACGGCCGTCACGAGGCGGTAGGTCTACTGCGTGTCGAGGGTGTTGGGGGGCTTGATGACGTTGATCCGCCGGCCCATGGGCGCGTTGCCGAAGGCCACCCCGTCGATGGCGTTCTCGTTGATCACGAAGTCCAGCGCGTATTCGCCTTCGGGGATCCGCATCACGTAGTCCGTCTTCCCGCCCTCGAAGCCCCACTCCCACTCGCGAAGATCGCTCTCCCGCGTCATCTTGAGGCCCACCTCGAAGCCGCCGATGGTGTCTTCCACCGGCTGGCCGCCGACGCGCAGCGGGCCCGACACCTTCACCGTCTCGTACTTGAGATCCTGGACCACGGGCTCGTCGATGAGCAGCCGCGACACCATCAACTCCCTGCCCGTCGCGTACTCGGGGAAGGTGTCGTTGTCGATGTTGAAGAAGACCTCGTACTCCCCCTTGGGCAGCCGCACGCGGAAGAAGCCGTCTTCGCCCACCGTCACCGAGTGGCGGAACCAGCTGTACTGGCCCGCCATGGCCCGGTTGCGGAAGGACAGCCACCCCGCGCGCCGCCCCGGCGGAGGCACCGTGCCATCGATGGTCAGACGCCCGGAGAACATCGCCGTGTCGAGGGAGAGGGACAGGCTGCGGTTGGAGTGCACCTGGAGGAAGCGATCGACGACGTAGAAGCCTTCGGCGAGATCCGGCGCCAGCCCGCTGTCGATCCACAGGATGGTGAAGTAGTCGCCCGGGAAGGTGCGCAGGTAGAAGGAGCTCGAGTCCATCGGCACCTCGTACAGGAGGTAGCTGGACACCTCGGCCGCGTTGGCGGCGCCGAACATGAGCAGCCGCCAGTTGTAGTTGGGGTTGGGCTGCACCGGCTGCCCGTCGATCAACAGGCCGCCTTCGATCTGGTGGGTGGTGAGGTTGGCCGAGACGCGCCCGTCCTGGTTCAGGTTGATGTACTGGGTGACGGGCTTGTTCCAGACCTCGGACGGCAGGTGGCGATCGGGCGACGCGGTGAAGCGCAGCTGCACCCCGTACTCCCCCTTCGGCACCAGCGCGGAGAAGCCCGGGAGCCCACCTTCGTGGTGGGTGACGACGCCGGCCTCGGTGTCTCCGGGCCGCACGAAGGCCAACTGGTAGTCGGTGCCCACGCGGCGATCGGGAATGGGCAGCCCGTCCAACGTGACCTCGCCCTCCAGCAGCGAGGTGGGGATGTTGATGTCCAGCTCCTGGTCGTACGTGAAGTCGAGGTTGCGGTTGACGACCTGGTAGCTCCTGAGCTCGGTGCCGTACAACGACACCGCCGGGGTGTTGAGGAAGAGGGTGAAGGTGCCTTCGAGCAAGGACAGCTCGTACGCCCCCGCCTGGCTGGTGACGGCCACCTTCTGGCCCTGCGGGAGGCCGTACGCCTGGAACCACACGTCCTGCGGGAAGGCGCTGGGGATGAAGGGCAGCCCACCGAACATCGCGCTGCCGCGCAGCTGGTGGGAGTTGGCCCTCAGGCTGCGCACCTGGTCCTTCGTCATGTCGAGGAAGCCGAAGTCCTTGTGCCCTTCGTGCGTGGGGAAGACGCCCCGCGGCCAGTACTTGAGGATGTCGTAGCGCGAGCGCATCACCCGCACGTCGTACCGGCCCAGCGAGTCGGGCGACCGGTTGATCTCCGAGCGGAAGCCGCCTCCGAGGAACTGCAGGTTGATCGAGCTCACCGGCGCGCCGTTGAGCAGCGCCTCGCCCGTCAGCGTCCGCAGCGCCACGCACAGGCCAAAGCGCACGCCCCCATCCCCAGAGGTGACGCCGGGGTTGACGGTTCCGCCGTCCTCGTCCCCTGCCAGGCCGAAGGACTCGGGAGGGCAATCCTCCCCCGCGTACACCTCCGGGTACTCCACGGATCCGTCTGGGTAGCGGACGATGATCGTCCCGCCGTCCCGTCGGGTGCGCCCGCCGTCGACCTCTTCGCCGCCGTCCGAACCTTCAGGCCCCGGCCCACACTGGCAGGCAGAGCCCAACACCCCCAGCAAGAGGGCACTCGCCACCCCACCTGTCCACGCTCGGCCTGGCGACACCCGCGCTCGCTCCCGCGAAAAAACCTCTGATGTAGGCGGTATGAAGCAAAGGCAACGCCATTTGGCAAGCCCCCGACGTCACTCGGGTTTTTGGCCAGTGGATCCCAGTGGATCCGGCGGGCCGACAGGAAGCTGTCAGGGGTGTCAGTCCAGCGCTGCCACCAGGCGCGCGGCGTGGCGGGAGGCGTCGGCCAGCACCCGGCGCTCGTCGAGGGTGAGGACCTGGCGCTCGCGCATCAGGACGCGGCCGTCGACGATCACGTCGCGGACGTCGCGGCTCTGGCCGGAGTACACCAGGGTGGACACGACGTCGGCGCTGTTGGGGATCGCGTGGGGCTGGGCGAGATCGACGGTGACCAGGTCGGCCAGCCGCCCCTCTTCGATGCTGCCCACCTCCCCGTCCAGGCCCAGGGCCTTCGCGCCGTTGAGGGTCGCCAGCTCCAGCACCTCGAGGGCGCTCATCGACGTCGGGCCGGTGCGCGGCTTGTGCAGCAGGGCGGCGAGCCGCATCTCCACGAAGAGATCGAGGTTGTTGTTGCAGGGCGCGCCGTCGGCCCCCAGGCCCACCACCACGCCCTGGGCGAGCAGCTCTGGCACCTTGGCGTAGCCCGAGGCCAGCTTGAGGTTGGCGCTGGGGCAGTGGGCGACGCGGGTGTGCGTCTCGCGCAGGTGCTTCTGTTCCTCGGCGGTGAGCCACACGCAGTGCGCCAGCGTGGTGTGCGGCCCGAGCAGCCCGAGGTGCGCGAAGTACGAGACGTTGTCCAGGCCCGTCTTGTCCCGCACCACGTCGCACTCGGTGGGGTTCTCGCTGGCGTGGGTGTGAATGCGCACCTCGTGATCGCCGGCCAGCTGCGCCACTTTCCTGAGGAGCGCCTCGGTGCACGACAGCACGAAGCGGGGCGCCAGCGCATAGCGCAGCCGGCCATTCTCCGCGCCGTGCCACTTCTGGATCAGCGCGAGGCTGTCGGACAGCGACGCCTCGGTGCTCTCGCGCAGCCCCGCGGGCACCCCCTGCCCGGCGTCCATCATGCACTTGCCGCCCACCAGGCGGATGCCCGCGTCGCGCGCCGACTCGAAGACGGCGTCGTAGTGACGCACGCTGCCCATGTCGAGCGCGGCCGTGGCCCCGGACTTGATGCACTCGAGGAAGGTGAGATCGGCCGAGGCGCGCATGGACTCGGCGTCGTGCCTGGCCTCGAAGGGCCAGATCCGCTCGCGGAGCCAATCGAGCAGCTCGAGCCCGTCGGCGTGGTTGCGGCACAGCGTCTGGCAGGCGTGCAGGTGGCTGTGGATGAGGCCGGGGATCACCACCCGCCCCTTCGCGTCGATGGTCCGCCGCACACCCTGCTTCAGCCCTCGCGACGCGGGCCCGACCTTCGCGATCCGCTTGCCCTGGATGACGATCTCCGCGTCGCGCAGCACTTCGCGCGCGGCGTTCATCGTCACCACCGTGGCATTGGAGATCACCAGATCCATCGGGCTTGGGAGCTTCCCCTGTTGGCTGATCGCGGTACACTTTTCAATCGTGATCGCCCTGTTCCTCTCCGCCGCGCTGCTCCTGGACATGCCCGGCGAGCCGCCGCCCTACGCCAAGCCCGTCGGCGCGACCAAGGTGAAGTACATCGAGTTCATCGAGGACAACTCGCACATCATCTACCCGCTGCTCGCGGTGGTGGTGGTGGCGCTGATCGCCTTCGGGGTGATCAGCGCCTGGCGCAGCGAGGACATGAGCGGCCTGCAGAAGGCCGAGCTCAAGCGTGAGATCATCCGCGAGCTGCGCCGGGAGATCTGGGGCATGACGGCCGACGCGCTGTCGAAGAACGTGGGCGTCCCCCGCTTCAAGCTGCTCAAGCTCCTCGAGGAGATGCAGGCCGACAACATCCTCGAGGCGCGCACCGACACCCAGCGCGTCACCACGTGGAAGATGAAGGGCCTGTCGAACAGCCTCTGAGGGTCAGCGGGCCACGCCGGAGATGCGCGCGATCACCTGGGGCAGGTAGGGATCGTCGGTGTCGATCACCGCGAACACCGAGTACGGCCGGTTGAGCTGTGGCGAGACGCCCCCGTCGGGCGCGGGGCCGAACTCGATGCGGCCGAGCGCCAGCCGCGTCGGGACCGAGGTGTTCGGCGTCCCGGCCAGCGTCAACGGGAGCCGCAGGTTGGGATCGCCGCCGTCCGCGCTCCAGTTGAAGAAGCGACAGTCGCCGGTGGAGGTGGGCTCGCACAGCTCGAAGGGCACGGTGCCGCGCCCGCCATCGACGAGGAACTCGGACTGCCACAGCGCCACCTGCCGCACCTGGAGCGGCGCGTCGCCCGCGTTGCCCACGCCGTAGAACTCCGCGCTCAGGGGCACGGTGCCGCTCATGGTGATGTCCTGAGGCACGCCGCGCGGCAGGAGCGACTGGCCGGTGAAGTTGACGATCACCGTCTGGGGAGGACGCATGGTGCCCGGCGGCTCGCCCTGGCGGGTCCACAGCACGCGGGCCTGATCCGCGGCGTCTTCCCGGCAGGCGCTCCGCGCCCGGTACGTGAAGTTCACCGGCGCCGTCTCCCAGGGCCGGGGATCCATCGTGGAGGCCGGCACCTTCGCGTTGCCCACCATCCACGAGAGCTGCGTGCCGCCGTCCGCCAACATGGGCGCGTTGGCGAACACCCAGTCTACCGTCCAACCGCCATCGCACGTCCCGCCCACCTGGCTCTGGAACTGCAAGCTGTAGGTGACGGGGGTGTTGCCTTCGTTGCGGAAGTACAGCCGGCCGGTGCGCTCCCAGGGGGCCGCGCCGCCGTCGAGGCCTCTGCACGGGCTGGGGCCGCCGTCGGGCGGGTAGAGCCGGCCGTCGCACAGCGAACCCGCGGGGACCGGCAGGAAGGTGATCGCTTGATCGGTGCAGCTCTCGAGGCCCGTGTCGTCCCACTTCACGCACATGCGGGGCAGCGCCTGGATGCCCTGGCCCGAGAGGGGCACCGTCTTCGTGCCGAGCTGGGCGGGGAGGACGATCTCCAGCGCGCCGCTCAGCGCGTCCAGGGTGGTGGGCGAGAAGGTGACGACCGTGCTCGCGGCCTCGCCTGCCTTGAGCGTCTTCACCAACGCCGAGAGATCGGCCGTCACCGAGCCGGGCGTGCCGGCCGAGAAGCGCGCGTCGGACACCACCAGGTCGTTGGAGCCCGAGTTGGTCAGGGTGACGGTGAGGGGCTTCGACTCGGTGGTGTACACCTCTCCGAAGGACAGCGTCGCCGGCACCACCGTCGCCACCGCCGTCACCCCGGTGCCCGCGAGGTTCAGCGTGACGGCGGCGTTCTCCGGATCATCGCTGGCGATGACGGCCGTGCCCGTCTCGCGCAGGTCCGGCGTGGTGGGGGTGAAGGTGAGCGGCAACATCGTCTCCTCTCCCACGGCGATGGAGAGGGGCGGCATGGTTCCCAGCGCGAAGAGCGGGTTGGAGAAGGTGACGCCGGTGATGGTCAGCGCCGCCGCCCCGCCGTTGCGGATCCGCACCGCCTGCGTGCCGGTGACGTTCACCTGCACCTGGCCGAAGTCGACGCTCGAGCGGGAGTTGCCCATGTCGTCGAGCACCTCGATCTTCGGGAACTTGGTGTTGGTCTTCTCGCCGCACACGCACCCGGCGAGCGAAACCGCCACGAGCGCCACCACCACTGCTGCCGCCTGCTTCGTCATGTCGTCTTCTCCGCGTAGCGCTCTTCTGGGGGCGACCGGCTCTCACACCAGCTCGGACTTCGGGGCGCGGACCATGAGGTCCACCACCGCTGCCTTCGGGGACTTCTTCTCGTAGCAGATCAGGTACACCTGCTCGCAGATCGGCAGCTCGACGCCGAACTTCGTCTGGAGATCGCGCGCGCTCTTCGCCGTCTTCACGCCCTCGGCCACCTGGGTCATCTCTTTCAAGATGTCGTCCATCGTGCGGCCCTTGCCCAGCGCGAGGCCGACGGTGCGGTTTCGCGAGAGCTCGCCGGTGCACGTGAGCACCAGGTCGCCCATGCCGGCGAGGCCCGACAGCGTCAGCGGGTTGCCGCCCATGCGCACCGCCATGCGGCTGATCTCCGCCAGCCCGCGGGTGATGATCGCCGCGCGCGAGTTGTGGCCCAGGCCCATGCCGTCGGAGATGCCGGCGGCGATGGCGATGACGTTCTTCAGGGCCCCGCCCACCTGCACGCCCACCACGTCGGTGGAGGTGTAGCTGCGGAAGAACTCGGAGGCGAAGGCGGCCTGTACCGCGCGCGCCGTCTTTTCCCACCGGCTGGCGATCGTCACCACCGTGGGGAGCTTCTGCATCATCTCCTTCGCGAAGGAAGGACCGGACAGCACGGCCACATTGGGCGCGTAGTCCTCGGGGAGGCACTGCTCGAGCACCTCCGTCATGGTGTTGAGCGTCTCGTTCTCGATGCCCTTGGCGACGGTGACGATGGGCACGTGCGCGGGGAACACCCGCGCCGCCCCCTTCAAGAAGCCGCGGGTGGCCTGCGAAGGAATGGCGATGACGCAGAGCTCGGCCCTGGCGGCGGCGGCCTCGAGGTCGCTCGACGCCTTCACCTTCTCGGAGAGCTTCAAGCCGGGCAGGTAGTCGGCGTTCTCGTGCGTGGCGTTGATGGCCTCGGCCTGGGCCGGGGCGCGGCTCCAGAGGACGACTTCGTCGAAGTTGGGCGTCAGCACCTGCGCCACCGCAGTCCCGAAGCTGCCCGCGCCGAAGACGGTCGCCTTCTTCATGGCCGGGCGTCCTAGCACGCAGCGGGGTGTTGTGGGCGCGCGTCAGATGCCGGTGACGAGGCCCACGCTGCACACCGGCATGGCCACCGAGTCTTCGCTTCGGCCGTGGAAGTCGAGGCCGAGCTGAAACACGAAGGACGTCTTGCTGGAGAGCGGCAGCTCCGCGCCGCCGCGCAGGCCGCCGTTGTGGCCCACCACGACGTCCGGAGGCACCCCTCCCAGCGGGTCCTGCGCCACCGGCTCGGTGTCCAGCGCCATGAGGTAGCGGGCCTCGAAGAAGAGCCGCGCGGCGCGCCGGTTCCCTCCCCGGTAGCTGATCACGAAGGCCGGCGAGAGGTTGATGTTCCTCCGTCCGGTGATCCACCGCGCGCCCCGGTTCTCCCGCGACGCCGGCTGGGTGAACCACGCGTAGCCGCCCTCGAGGGTGAGCGCGAGGGCCCAGGAGTCGTTGCGAAACAGCCCGAAGCGCATCACGCCCACCGGCTCATTCATCGTGCCGTAGAAGGTGTTGAAGCCCACGCCGAGGTCGAACCACGAGGCCAGCCCGAAGGACGCGCGCAGGGACAGCAGCGGGAAGCCCAGCAGGAAGAGTTGCCCGCGTCCCCACTGACCGAGCGTCGGCGCGCCCATCATGCTGACGGTGTTGGGCTCCTCCACCGGCTGCTGCGGCTGGGCGAAGGCTGAGGGCGGCACCGCGGCTGGCGGCGGAGCGGCCGCGGGCCGGGCGACGCGGGGCGCGGGAGGCGGTGGCGGCTCCGGGACGGGAGGCACCACCGGGGCGGGCGGCGGCTGGGGCGGAGCGGGGAAGGCGCCCCACTCGTCTTCGGGCGGTTGGGCAAAGGCGGCGCCAGCGGCGAGCGCCACCACCAGAAGGCCCAGCCTGCGCGCGTCAGTCCTCACGGCCGTGAGTCTCTCACGAGCCGAGGCCAGGCGTCAGAGCGACTTGAGGAAGAGGACCAGGTCGGACTTCTCCTGCTCCGACAGCGCCGACGTCACACCGTGGCGATCGCCGGGGTTGTTGAAGATCCGGTCTTCCAGCGTGCCCTGCGTACCGTCGTGCAGGTATGGCGCGGTGCGGCCCACGCCCAGCAGCGAGGGCACGTTGAAGCCACGCGACTCGACGGGCCCATTGTCGGCGTTGACGCTGTTGCGGTTGAGCGTGCCGACGTCCGCGTTCTGGTTGTTGGTGAAGAGCTCGCCCGAGTGGCAGGAGGCGCAGCCCGCCTTCTCGAAGGCCGCCTGGCCGCGCGCCACGGCCTCGCTGGGCATCGACGTCTTGAGCGGGTTCTCTCCAAACGGCAGCTGATCGATGTAGGTGTCGAGGTTCTGCGCAGCGGCCGGCGGCAAGCCAGAGCCGCCCATGCGCTCGGTGATGGTGTGGACGTTGAAGGCCTCGAGCGAGGTGAACTCGCCGCTCCAGTGGTACGGGGCAGTCCTCAGCAGGTGCCGACCGGCGAGGGCGGGCGTCTGGCGGGGGCCGTCGGGGAACTGCCACACGTGGCCGTCCTCGCGGCCCTCGAGGTGGCAGGTGGAGCAGGCCACGTTGGTCTGCGCCGAGCTCATCCGGGTGTCCATCGCGTCGAAGAAGAGGCGGCGGCCGGCGGCGAGGTTGGCGTCCTTCGAGTCGATGACGCCGTCGAGGTTGAAGTCGGGGTCCTTCGCGATCTCGATGGGCGTGCCCAGGTTCACCACCTCGGCGGAGTCGCCGCGCCCCTTCGCCGTCAGGACGTCCACCCGGTGGTCGAACTGGCTGTAGACGAAGGCCTTCGTGCCGTCACGGGTGAGCGCGATGCCATCGGCGCCCGCGCCCACGCGGACCAGCGAGCGGACGGAGGTGCCCGTCCTGTTGAAGTCGAGATCGTTCCCCGTGCGGCGGTAGGTGGGCATGATCGCCACGTTCTGGGACTCGCGGTTGACGACGAAGAGCCAGGTGCCCGTCGGGTCCACCACCCCGACCGTGGGGCCCTGGATCGCGTCCCCCGAGCCCGGGGTGCGGGGGGCCAGCGTCGACACGGGGTAGTCCTTGTTCTCGCTGTTGGTGCCGACGGTGAAGCAGGCGGTCAGGTCGTCCACCTGGGGAGTGGGCGTCGACGACGTCTCGACCGTGACGATGCCCGCGGTGGCGACCGCGCCGATGTTGCAGGGGCCGCCCGCCGAGTAGTACCCGCCAGCGCTGGTGGGCCGGCGGCCGATCGCGTCCTCCCGCGCCCACACCACCGGGGCGAAGACGCGGCTGCCGTCGGGGGTGACGATGAGGTCGTTCATCGCCCGCGCGCGGAAGGTGGAGAAGGCCGAGCCGAAGCTCGAGGTGTCGCGCGACGCGTTGGCGAGGTTGTAGAGGCCGAGCGTCTCCTGCTTGACGACGGCGTTGGTGAGGTCCACTTCCACCACGTCGCTGCCCTGGCCGAACCTGCTGGACTTGAGGAGGGAGACGACAGCGCGGTCGCCGTTGCCCACCACCGCCACGCCGCGCGGCTCATTGCCGACGTTCAATTCCCACTTCATCGCCAGGGTGCTGGTGTCGAAGGCCGTCAGCGTGCCCACCTCCACCAGAGTCCTCGACGTCGCGGAGACGACCAGCAGCGTCTTGCCGTCGGGCGTCAGCGCCATCCCGCTGGGCTCCACCGCGACGTCCAGCGTCTTCGCCACCCGCCAGTCGCCACGGCTGATGACGGACACGGTGCGCTCGCCGCGGTTGGAGACGTAGATGGTGTCGTCGGCGCCCACCAGCACGCGCGTCGGGCCCTTGCCCACCTTCACCTCCGCCACCTTCGCGTTGGTGGAGGTGTCGATGACGGCGAGGATGCCGTTGTCGGTGTCCACCGCGTAGAGGAGCGCGTCGTCGCTCGACAGCGCCAGCGACCCCGAAGCCCGGTTGGCGTTGCCATTCGCCGCCGGGGTGCACGCCGCGAGCAGCGCTGCTCCCGCCAGCGCGCCCAGGAGGATCATCCGCTTCGTCTGGTTCATGTGCTCCCCCGCTCGAACTTCAGCGATTTGACCTGCGTCACTCTATGCCCGGCCCCCAAACCCTGCCACCGGTGTCAGGGCGTCTGCTGGGTGACGCCCGGAAACGAACTTTCTTTCCTGAAAAATCAGGGCTGTTGATTGCCCGGCCCCCCGTCTTGCAGGCCATGTGCCCGCGCGAAACCCCTCCCGGTACGACTGTTTGGTGCCAGTAGGGACCCTGCCGATCATTGCGCTGCGCAGAATTCTGCGCTCCAACCGCCCGGGCACATGGCCAATCCCGAAACCGTGGAGTTCCTGTCGTTTCGACGGACCTTCACGCTGCTCATCCTGCTGGTGGTGTTGCCCTCGGCGGGGCTGTCGGGCTTCGGGGTGGTGGCCATCGTCAATGAGCGGGCGGCGGTGGAGAAGCGGCTGGAGACGGTGTGGGGGGCGCGGCTGGCGACAGCGGAAGCAGAGCTGGAGGCGTCGCTGGCGGCAGCCACGCCGGTGGTGGAGGAAGGGGGCCTGACGTTGACGTTGAACGGGGCGCGGCTGACGGACGTGGGGTTCGCGGTCAACGGGGAGGTGACGAGCGAGGACGCGAAGGTGGCGGCGATCGTCCGCGGCCTGGGTCCGGAGCTGGCGCAGCTGCCGGAGCGGCCGGTGATCTTCACGGTGGCCGGGCCCCAGACGATGTTCCTCGCGGCCATGCGCACCGGGGGCCGGGTGGTGGGTGCGCGGGTGTCGGTGGGGGCGCTCGAGGCGTTGCTGGGACAGTCCGCCGCCCGGCTGGTGCCCGCTGGGGAAGGAGCGCGGCTCTCGCTCGTCCCGCTGCAGCGCGAGACGCCCGAGGGTGTCATGGCGCGGCTGGTGTCCGGGGTGTCGGAGGTGAGGGAAGCGGTGTCGGGCGCGCGGGAGCTGGCGAGCCTCACGCTGGCGGCGCCGAGGAACCACTTCCGGCTGGTGGCCTTCGCGGACGGGGAGGATCCGGTGGCGGCTGCATCGACGCGCAACCGGGCGCTGTACGCCGTGCTGCTGGGGATCTTCTACGTCACCCTGGCGCTGGGGGTGATCTTCACCGGCCGCACGCTGTACCGGGAGGCGCGGCTGTCGCGGCTCAAGACGGACTTCGTGTCCCTGGTGAGCCACGAATTGCGGACGCCGCTGACGTCCATCCGCATGTTCATCGAGATGCTGGCGTTGGGGCGGGTGAAGGGCGAGGAGATGCAGACGGTGCTCGATCTCCTCTCGCGGGAGACGGCGCGGCTGTCGGAGATGATCGAGTCGGTGTTGGACTGGGCGCGGATCGAGAGCGGCCGCAAGGAATACAAGAAGGAGCTGTCGGAGCCCCAGGGGCTGGTGGACGCGGCGGTGGCGGCCTTCCGGGCGCAGCACATGGACGCGGCGATGGACTTCCGGGTGGAGGTGGCCGAAGGGCTGCCGAAGCTGCACGTCGATCGCGCGGCCATCGGCGGGGCGCTGCTCAACCTCCTGCAGAACGCCTTCAAGTACACGAGGCCGAAGGACAAGAAGATCGCCCTGCGGGTGAAGAAGGACGACGGGCACGTCGTGCTCGAGGTGGAAGACAACGGCATCGGCATCGCCCGCGGCGAGCAGCGGAGGATCTTCGAGCGCTTCTACCGGGTGGACAACCTGCTCTCGCGCGAGACGGAGGGCTCGGGGCTGGGGCTGTCCATCGCGCAGCGCATCGTCCAGGCCCACGGCGGACGAATCTCCGTGGACAGCGCCCCGAATCGTGGCAGTACCTTCCGCATCCATCTGCCGGTGCCGCATGAGTGAACAGCGCCTCAAGATCCTGATCGTCGAGGACGATCTCTCCATCCTCACCGGGTTGTCGATGAGCCTGCGCTACGAGGGCTACGAGGTGCTGCAGGCGCAGGACGGCCGCACGGGGCTGCAGAAGGCGATCGACGAGGCGCCGGATCTCCTGGTGTTGGACGTGATGCTGCCGCAGATGAACGGCTTCGAGGTGTTGCAGGAGCTGCGGCAGCGGGGCAACCAGGTGCCGGTGGTGGTGCTGTCGGCGCGCGGCCTCGAGCCGGACAAGATCACCGGCTTGAACCTCGGCGCCGACGACTACGTGGTGAAGCCCTTCGGCCTGCAGGAGCTGCTGGCGCGGATCCGCGCGGTGCTGCGGCGGCGCTTCCGCGACGACGAGGCGGTGACCTTCTCGGACACGCGGGTCGACCTGCGGGCCAAGACGGTGACGCGCGCTGGCCAGGCCGTGGACCTCACCGCGCAGGAGTTCAAGCTCCTGGCCCACTTCGTCACCCACCCCGGGCGGACCTTCAGCCGCGACGAGCTGCTCTCGGGCGCGTGGGGCTACGGCTACGAGGGGACGGCGCGGACGGTGGACAACTTCGTGAGCCAGCTCCGCCAGAAGTTCGAGGCGAACCCCGACGAGCCGAGGCACTTCAAGACGGTGCGGGGGCTGGGCTACCGGTTCGACCCCTGACAGGCCGGGCTTCAGCGGCGCGAGGCCTTGTCCACGAAGGCGAGGAGTGCCTCGGGGAGCATGAAGCGGACGAGCACGTCTCCCAGCTTGATCTCCGCGCCATCCGTCAGGGTGATGCGCTGTTTGCCCGCGAGCTTCTTGCCGTTGACCCAGGTGCCGTTCTTGCTCTCGGCGTCGGTGAGGTGCCAGGCCTGCACGCGATCGTCGTACTGCAGCCAGGCGTGAAACCGGCTGACGGAGCCATCGTCGACGATGATGTCGTTGGACTCGACGCGGCCGATGGTGACGCCCATGGCGAAGGGGTTCTTCCGGCCGGGCACCTTCTCGACGGGCATGATGAGCGGCTCGCCCGCGCGGGGACGTCGGAGGGACTGCCCGGCGTCGGTCATCATCCAGTGGCCGGAGTCGGAGCCGGACTCAGGAGGGGCTTCCCACACCAGGGCCGGCACCTTGAGGGTGGCCTTCACCCCGGCGGGGTCGACCATCAAGCGGCGCGCGAGAGCGGAGAGCCCGAAGGACACAATGCGGGACTCTAGACGATCGCCGGACGCGCGAAACGACTTCGTGTGGCAGAGTGGCGGCCATGCACCGCCGCTACACCGTTCACCGCGATGGAGATCTCCTCGTCGAGGACCTCGGGCCCGACGGCAAGCCAGTCGAGGCCGAGCCCGTGCCTGCAGAGGACCGTTTGCCCATCGAGGTGACGGTGCTGGCGCCCGACGACACAGACTCGCGGGCGGCCCTCATCGACTTGCTGGAGATGGCGCTGGGGTTGGAGACGGAGGGGCCGGAGGCGGCGGGCCTCAAGGTGAAGGAAGGCCAGAAGCTCAAGGTCCTGAGCTGAACGCGAGGCTGGCCTCGGAAGGGCGCCAGCGTCCCACCGTCACAGTCCGGCGAGATCATCCAGCGACGCGGTGAAGCTGCCCTGCGCGCTGGCCGGCGCCGGGGCTTCAGGCACCAACGCCGCGGCCGGCGCCTTCACGCCCCCGGAGAGATCGACCGGCGAACGGCGGGCCGACTCGAAGCCGTCGCGAGACAGGTTCTGAAGCTGCGCCGCGAGGGGCCGCTGGAAGGCGCGCTCGGCCTGCAGGGTGCGCACGGTGCCCGCCAGGCCCTGCGGGAACTGCTCGAAGGCGTCGCGGAAGCGCGAGAGCCCGATGACGGCGGCCACCTTCTGCTCGCGCACCGCCTGCAGGCTCTGGCTCCCCACCTCCACCGGCGTCGCCGCACGCGAGGCGCGATCAGCCTGGAGGAACTGGACGAGATCGCGCGCGAAGGACCGGAGGACGTTCACGCCAGGATTGTCGCCGGATGTAGGCGTCCGGTTGTCTGGCGCCGTAACCACCCTTCATCGCGCGGGATTCCCCAGAGGCTGTCGCTCGCGGAGCAACACGTGGAGTGCGCCTGCGAAGTCTGCTGACACCCTGCGGGGCTCCAACCCGGCCGCCGCACGGGCATGAGCGGCGTGGCACGGCGGCTGCTCCAGCCGACCCTCATGCCCGTCTCCAACGTCCGACGACGTGTCGCAGCCGCACCGCCCACCCGCCCCTCCCGCCATGAGCCCGCGAAGGTGAAGGAAGGTGTCCGCCCTGACGGCCTCGTGCCGCCCCCGCGCGATCTCCGCCAACTGGAAGGAGCCCTCGCACCGGCCGCCGTCAGCCGCGTCCGCCCCGCCCTCTCGCCCGAGTTCATCGACAAGCTGCTCGAAGCGCTCCCGCCCTACATCGTCCAGCCGGCGGAGGTCCGCTTCGAGGACGACGCTGGGAAGCGGTGGTCCCTCCCTGCCGCGCTCGAGGCCGGCGTCCCCGTGACGGTGGCCATGCTGCTCGACGGAGGCATCGACCGCGCGAGCGCGCGCGCGATCGTGGAGGCGATCCACGAGCAGTCCCTCGACCCCATTCGCTGGCGGTAGCGCTACTCGCTCAAGATCCGCCGCGCGTCGACCGAGCTCTGGAATGGCTCCTTGCCTTCCGCCCAGGGCAGCGAGGCGAGCGCGCGGGCCTTCGTCGATGGCGTCATGCGCGTGTCGGAGGGGAGGTCTCTGATGGCGTTGCGCAGCGACTTGAAGGTGGCGTCGTCGGCCTTGTTCGAGTCGGACAGGCGCTTGTCGATCTCTCCCATCAGCACCGAGTCCTTCATGAGGAGCGGGTACTGCGACGCCTTGCCGGTGAGGGCCTGCTGCACCACCGCCACCGAGTCGTTGCAGACGCCGGTGACGCCGTAGCCCGCCGCGTAGAGGTTCTTGTCCTTCGCGGTGGTGTTGACGAGATCGGTGAAGGCGCCTGCCAGCTTGATCGCCTTGAGCGCCTTGTCGCCCGACGCTTCGCCCACCGTCTTTCGGCCGCACCACGAGGGATCCGCGTGGACGTTGGCGGGGAAGAAGCCCGTGGCGCTGACGCCCTGGTAGAACTTCAGGTCGGCCTCGACCTTCGGCCCCTTCGTGTTCGGCCCGGGCCTCAAGCTGATGATCATCTCGCTGTGCACGGCAGGCACGAGCGCTTCCTTGCCGGCGGCGTCTTTGATGCCCGTCTTGATCATCAAGGGCGCGGGCACGTCGACGAACTTCGGCGGGTTGGTGTTGGGCACCACCGTCTTCAGGTTGGAGAAGTTCGCGATGCGCTCGTCGAAGCGCACGTTCACCTCGTAGCCGTCCTTCTTCAGCGCGCTGGTGAAGTCGGCCAGGTTGGAGAACGACTTGCCGTTGTACGTCACCTCGAACTTCTGGCCGTCGGCGGCGCTGGCGTTGCCGGCGAGGCGCTGGAAGACCTCGGCCAACACGCGGTTCTGCTTCACCTGCGCGTCGGACGTGGCGCTGGGGAGATCTCCCTGGAACAGCCCGGGCGCCAGCTCCTTCATCTCGGACTTCGGGCGCGCGACGTCGAGGCTGCCCATGTCCTTCAGGTCGAACTTCTGGGGCAGGAGGTGCTTCGGCTCCGCGGGGGCCTTCAGCTTGCCGGCCTGGTAGGCCGCGTTCATCCCGAGGATGCCGCCGGAGAGCTGGCCGGGCGTGAGCTCGAGCGCCTTCGTGAGCGCCTCGGGGTTCTGCATCACCGCGGCGCGCAGCTCGGCCGGCACCTCCACGCCCGTCTTCGCCTTGATGCCGTCGAGCACCTGGTTGAGCGCGGCCTGACCCTGCGGGGAGCTGCCGATCGCCTTGAGCACCGTGGGAAAGGAGACGGCGTCCGGGTAGCGACCGGGCACCAGCTCCACGCTGGATGGCCCGGCGTGCTGGAGCGCGTTCGACACGGTGGCGGCGACACGGGAGGTGGCGGCCTTCGGGCTCCAGCCCTTCGGGGCGGTGTCGGCGGCGGGCGTCGGCGGCGTCGGCGAGGTGGGCGCGCTGTCGCGCACCGGCTTCGGGGTGGTGACGGCTGGGGAAGGCGAGTTGCCGATGCGGCCAGTCATGGGCGCTCCTTGGCGCTGAGGGACGAGGTCAGAAGCTGACTTCGTAGGGGAATCGGACGTGGAACTTCAAGAAGGCAAACCAATTGAGCCAGAGCGACTGCTCGATGGGGTTCCACCCGAAGCTGCCGAGCGCCTGCGGAATGTAGACCTGCGCGCCGCCGCCGAAGGAGATGAGGAAGCGCTCCGTGGCGGCGATCTGGATGGTGGCTTTGAGCTGCGCGCCCGGGCGGGCGAAGAAGGTGAAGGGGAACTCGTCGCGAATGGAGTGGATCGCCAGGAGCGTCAGCAGCAGCGACGCGTCGAGGTAGAAGCGCCCACGGCTCTTGTTCCACTCGCGCGGCGACTTCTGGCCGGTGCTGATCAGCGTGAGGCCGAGTGGCGCCCACGTCGCGCCGTACATGCCCACCCCGCCCAGCACGTCGATGGCCGGCGAGATGAAGATCGTCTGCGGGATGAAGATCGACGGGCCCACCCGCACCTCGGTGATGCTGTCGGCCATCTTCTGGTACTTCGGCGGGATCGCGCTGCGGTTCTCTTCGATCCAGTACTTGTCGATGACCGCGTGCACGTTGAGCATCAACGCGAAGTGCGGGACGGCGCCGCGGTTGTCCAGCAGCGGGCCGTACCACCAGAAGCCGGCGGGCCCGAAGCCCACGTCGGCGGGAACCTTCACGCCCGCGAACGCGGGAAGGGCCCACACCGCCGCGAGGAGGAATAGCCGCCGCACCGTGGACCATCACACCCCGGGTGACGCGCCTGCGCAAACCTCCACACCTGTTGCGCCCGCCCTGGACCTTCGCGCGGCTGCCACACCGGAGGGCACCTCGAACGGCCGGGGCAGCACGCCACAACCCCCGCGCCCCGCACGCAGCCCCCCGGGTACTTGCGGCGCGCGTCCACCCGCGGGCTCGAGCGAAGCCGCGCCGTCACGGACAAGCGCACTGACAGTCCCAGGCGCCGTTCACGCATCGATCCATCGGCGTGCAACCTGTCGGACACGCGCCACATGCGTTCGGCCCACAGCTCCCCGCGTCGGGGCAGGCACAATGGCATTGCCATTGGCCCCCCGAGCACACGTCGGCCGCGGTGCACCCCGCCTGGCAGGCGCCGCAGGGGTTCGGCCCGCAGGTGGACGAGGTGTTTCCGCACGACAGCAGGAGCACTGTGGACACGGCGAGCAGGAAGCCACGCATCGCGCGTGAGCTTCTCACGCCTTCGTCTTCACCGAGAAGCCGACGGCCGCCCCGCCGCCCTCCCGGTTCTTCGCCCACGCCGTGCCTCCGTGCGCCTCGGCGATCCGCCGCACCAGCGCGAGCCCCAGGCCCAACCCTTCGCTGCTCTCCCCGTTCGGCCCACGCGTGAACTTGTGGAAGAGCGGCTCCGCGTCAGACGGGACGCCCCGGCCGCGATCCATCACCTCGAAGCGCGTCAACTCGGGCCCCACCTCCACCTCGAGGTGATCCGCCCCACCCCCGTGGCGCTTCGCGTTGTCGAAGAGGTTGGCGAGCGCGCGCTGCAAGAGCGTCGGATCCGCGTGCACCGTCTTCCCGTCGCCCTTCACCGCGAGGGCCTGCGGCGGGAGGCCAGAGCGCTCGAGCGCGCGCACGCAGAGGTCCTTCACGTCGAGATCGCGGCGGGCCACCTGCCCGAACTCCACGCGCGACGACGCCAGGAGCTCGCCCACCAGCGCGTCCATCTCCTCCACCTCGCGATCGAGATCGTCGAACGTCTTCGGCGTCGCGCCGCCGTCGCGGCCCAGCTCGCTGATGATCCGCACCCTCGCCAGCGGCGTGCGCAGCTCGTGCGACACGGTGGCGAGCAGCTCGCGTTGATCCGCCATCTGTTTCTGGATCCGCGTGGCCATCTCGTTCACCGTGTCCGCCACCACGCCGATCTCATCGGGCTCGTGACAGGACAGCTCGGCCCGCGCGGAGAGGTCGCCTTCGCCGATCCGCCGCACCACATCGGCCAGCTCGTCCAACGGGCGCGCGAGGCGCCGCGCCACCCGCCCCGACGCCATCCACACCGCCAGGAGCCCGACGCCCAGCATCACCGCCCAGCGCCAGCCGTACCCGGGCGGGTGCTGCCAGCACACCTTCGCGCTGCCCAGCACCGCGCCGTTCCTCGTGATGGGGATGTCGAAGCCGCGACGCCCGCATTCGCCGCCGGTGGCGTACAGCGCCACGCCCCGCGCGTCGAAGAGCTCCACGTCGGCTGAGAGATCGCTGGCCGCCTCCTGCGCGAAGCGCTGCCTCGCCGCGGGATCATCCCAGTCGCGCGCGAACTGCTTTCCCACCCAGGCGCGGCTCTTCTCGAGCGTCTGCTCCCAGACCGGCTCCTGCACGCGCGCCAGCACCGTCATCACCAGCACCACGAGGATCGCCGTGGAGACGATGCCCCAGGTGAACCAGGCGAAGATCCGTCGTCGCAGCTTGGCGCCCACATAGCGGCCGAGCGGCCCCATCCGCCGTCGCCAGGGAGGGCCATGCCGGTGGTGGTGGTGAGGGAACACGGCGCCTCAGTCCTTCGCCAGCACGTAGCCGACGCCGCGCACCGTCTTGATCAGCCTCGGAGGGTCATCCTTCAGCTTCTGCCGCAGGTGGCTGATGTGCACGTCCACCGTCCGCTCGCCCACCACCACGTCGCTGCGGCCCGCTTCGGACAACAGCGCGTCGCGCGGCACCACCCTGCCCGCCCGCCGCACCAGCGCCACCAGGATGTCGAACTCGATGCCGGTGAGCTCGATGGGAGCGCCCGCGCGCGTCACCGTGCGGGCCGGCACGTCGATGGCCACGTCGCCCACCTGCAAGGCCTCGCTCATCACCTCGGGGCGGCTGCGGCGCAGCACCGCGCGCAAGCGGGCGAGCAGCTCCCGCGGGCTGAAGGGCTTGCCCACGTAGTCGTCGGCGCCCAGCTCGAGGCCCACCACCCGATCCGTCTCGTCTCCGCGCGCGGTCAGCATGATGACCGGCACCTGGCTCTTCGCGCGGATCCGCCGGCAGACCTCCAGCCCGTCCAGGCCGGGCATCATCACGTCGAGCAGCACCGCGTCGTAGGCGCCCTGCTCCAGCATCACCAGCCCCCGGGCCCCGTCCGGCGCGTGCGCCAACGTCACGCCATTCTGCGCCAGGTACGACGAGAGCAGCTCGGGCAGCCGCTCGTCGTCGTCGATCAACAGGACCCGGGAGCTCATCGCCATGACGACTCTACGGAGCGTTGGCGGTGGGCGCCACGTTCCCGCCCGGGGCCGCGACCGGCTGCGGGGCCGGCGTCGCGACCGGCACGGTGATGACCTGCGGGGCCGGCGTGGCGCCCTGCGGCATGATGACGAAGACCTGCGGCGCAGGCGCGGCGGCGGGAGAGGGAGCGGCGGGCTGCTGCACCACCACCGTCTGAGGCGTCGGCGCGGGGGCCTTCACCTCGGGCTCGAAGTCGCGGCCCCTGCGCCAGTCATTTCGCGCGTCGGCCCAGCGGCCTTGTCGCCAGTCGTTGTGACACCCACCGTGCATCCGGTACCGCAGGCTGGCGATGCCGGAGCCGAAGCCGAAGATGACGCCGAGGCCGAGGACAACCAGGAGGAGTCTGCGCATGACGTGTTCCTTTCGGTGAAGTCAGAGGTTGACGGTGGAGGCGGGTCCGCCGCCGTGGCGGTAGCCGTGATGGAAGCGCCCGTACCCGCAGCCGCCGTGCATCCGGCCGGGCCCGTACTCGAGCAGCTCGCCCAGCCGCGCACGCTGCTGGGGGTTGAGGGCCTCGTGAATGGCGCCGAGCCCCTCACGCACCGACTTCTTCAGCTCGTCCACCGCCGCCTGCTGCGTGTCGAAGGCCGCGTCCACCGCT
This sequence comes from Myxococcota bacterium, assembly GCA_040752975.1. Lineage (GTDB taxonomy): Bacteria > Myxococcota > Myxococcia > Myxococcales > Myxococcaceae > JADLDB01. Next base: position 22,531 of record JBFMHF010000014.1, on the reverse strand, counting down.
GCGCCGTCGAAGTGTTCCCCGCTGACCGCCTTTGCGAAAGCGCCCCGGCTCTTGAAGAGCTCCTCGCGCGCCGCCCACAGCTTCCGCTCCGCGTCCTCCAGCGCGCTGGCGATCACCTTCTCCTGGCCGGGCGTGGTGTCGAGGTGCTGGAAGAGGCGCCGCAGCATCCACCGGCGCGGGCCTCCGTAACCGTGCCGGCCGTACCGCCCCCACCGCCACACCTTGATGAGGCCGATCAGGCTCAAGGTGCCGATGACGAATCCAAACATGGGTGTCCGTCCCTTTCTTTCTCCAGGCGCCGGAATGGCGCCCACGAAGGCTTCAAGCGTTTCGCCTTGCGTGGAGGGACAGTAGGGAGCGACTGTGAAGGGTCCGCGTGCCTGGAGATGAAGAAGTTTGAAGGCCATGCGTGGTGGGCCAACGTCATGAGGCGCCTCGGGAAACTGCTGCTGCTGACGACGGGGGTGGCCAGCCTGGCCCTCGCGCAGGCGCCTGAAGTGGACGAGTTCGGCCCTCCCCCGCTGGTCGCCGTGGAGGACGCCGCGCCCGAGACGGATGCGCCCGTCGCGCAGCCCGTGCCGCAGGAAGTGCTGCAGCCCCAGGCGATCGCCAACCCGCCGCTGGAGGAGGTCGCGGCGAAGGTCAGGGAAGAGCCTCCCGGGCGTGGGCTGCGCATCGGCATGGGCCTGCTCTTCGGCGCCGGCGTGGGCGCGGCAGGAGGCGTGCTGGGCGGACTGCTGGGAGGCGCGACGCTCCCAGACGCGTCGCTGCAGCCGCTGGGCGCGGCCTGGACGGGGGCGGCGATCGGCTTCGGGCTGACAGCGCCGCTGGGGGTGCTCTTGTCGGGGTGGCTCTTCGACGGGGACGGCTCGGTCTGGGCGACTTTCTTCGGCGACCTCCTCGGCGCGGGCATCGCGGCCGGCGCAGTCCTCTTCGGAGGGACTGCCGGGGCGCCGCTCCTCTTCGCGCTGCCGCTGGGTGGAAGCGTGGTGGGCTACGAGGTGACGTCTCCCGCGGCAAAGTCCCTGGTGGTGGCCGCGAGCCTCACGTCGCTGCCCGGCGGGGCGCTGCTGGGCGTGGCCGGCGGCTTCTGACCCTGGCGGTCCACTTCTTCGATGCGTCCCACGCGCCCTCGTGCGAGCGTTGGGCCCATGCGGATGGCCTTCGTCCTCACCAACTCGAAGCGACTGCCTTCCCAGTCCGCCGTCGAACAGGCCTTGAAGGGCTGGCCCGACCTGGGAGCCCCAACCTGGCTCGGCGACGCGAAGCCAGACTCGATGGCGCTCGAGGCGGGAGGCATCGAGGTGATGGCGGCGCTGATGCCTTCGCCCGTGCCGAATGGCGAGGCCGACGCGGCGACGGAGCACAGCATCTCAGGTGTGTCGCGCCAGTGGACGTTGCCGGCGCACTCGACGCACCTCGTCTGCATCCTCCGCCAGGGGGACAGCGGGATCGCCGAGATGGTCCGCTTCACCCGCGTGGTGGCTGCGCTGGCGAAGGCCGCCAGGGCAGTGGGCGTGTATTGGGGCGAAGGCCACGTGACGCACCACCCGGACCTCTTCGTCGAGCTCGCCTCGTCCGACCTCCCGCTGCCGCTGTGGGTGGGCGTGTCGCTGGCGGGCAACCGCAAGGGCGTGGAGCTCTTGAGCATCGGCATGAAGCAGCTCGGGCTGCCGGACCTGCTCCTCACCGCCCCCGAGATGAGCGGCGGCGCGCTCGAGTTCTTCTACGATCTCCTCGGCTACGTGACGCGACGCGGAGAGGCGCTCCCGGAAGGCGACACCGTCGGTCGCTCGGAGCACGAGCACTACTCCGTCCACTATGTGCCGTCTCCGGTGGACGCGAACGTGAAGGTGTGGCGCGTGCAGCTCGGGCTGCCGGCAGGCTCGGTCGCCACGGTGCGGAAGCTGCCGGTGAAGAAGGCTGCGAAGAAGTCGCCGGCCCACGCGATGCCCGCCGCGAAAAAGGCGCCCAGCCGCAAGAAGCCCGCCGCGAAGAAGGCACGCGGCCGCAAAAAACCGGCCGCCAGGAAGACCCTCGCCAGGAGGCGAGCGCGCTGACCTGCGGCTGACGAAGCCGCCAGGGCGGCCCTCCTCGCAGCGCCGAAGCTGGGAGGTGCACCACCCGGAGGTGCACGTCCTCCCGGCGCCTGCATTCCGGGCCCGAGCGCGTGCGGCGCCGGCTACAGCGCCGCCCAGAAGCCCTGCAGCGCCACCGCCGCGACGACGAAGAGGCCGGCGCCGAGGACAGCCACGAGGAGGATCCTCATCGCCGACGCGGTGCGCGTCGACCCCAGCAACTTCGGGAAGCCTGCGCCAAGGAGCCTGAGCAGCCCGGTGAGCACGAAGATGCCGCCCAGCGCGGCGCCGACCCAGGGGAGGTCATGCGCCACGTTCATCGCGAAGTCCCAGCCGCCGTCGGTGACGGTCCGCAGCCACCGCTCGAGCGATCGCGCCGCGGCCACGCCCACGGCCATCACCGCTGCGCCTCCGGCGATCCCCAGCACGCCTGCGCGCCACAGCACGGCGCGGCGAGCGGCCTGTTCCTGCGCGAGCACCTGGGCCGAGGTCGTCGCGTCATCGGCGAGCGCGCCGGGGCGCAGCGCCAGCTTGAGGGCGCGCCACCAGAGCCCGCTCATGCCGCGGCTCCGGCCCTGACGTGCGGAGCTTCCGACTCGAGCAGCAACGCCGCGAACACCTGGGCAAGCGCCATGATGGTGTGCTGCGGGTTGACGCCCAGGTTGGTGGGAATGACGGACGCGTCGGCCACCACCAGCCCCTGCACGCCGTGCACGCGGCCGCGCGCGTCGGTCACGCTCCGCCGCTCGTCGCGCCCCATCACGCAGCCCCCGAAGAGGTGGCTCAAGATGGCGACGTACCTGCGTGGGTCGAGCGGCGCCTCTTCCAGCAGCGACACCTGATCGGCGGTCAGCTCGTACGGCATGCCCGAGATGCCGGGGATGACGCGCCGCGCGCCGGCCGCGAAGTGCTGTCGCGCCAGGAGCACCATGCCCTGGCGGAAGCGCTCCATGTCTCGTCGATCGAGCGTGTAGCGCACGACAGGGCGGCCGCCGAGGCGCGAGGGCTTCACGGTGCCGGTCGACTCCGCGCGCACGGCGTGGCACCACATCGCGAGGTGGCGGTAGCGAGCCAGGCGCGCCATCAACTCCCGGCCGCCGCCGGCCAGCCGACTGGCGACCAGCTCGGGGGGAATGGCCAGCGTCTCCAGCTTGAGGCCGGGGGACTCGCGGAAGGCGATCGACGCCCAGCCCTGCGTCGCGCCCACGTTCATGTCCACCGGCGTCTCGTAGTCGCCGAAGACGCCGGTGCCCGGGTGGGCGCGGAAGAACTCGCCCAGCGCCGGCAGCCGCACACCCGAGCGCGCGAGCAACACCGGGGAGTGCGTCGCCGACGCGGCCACCACCACCGCCTTCTTCGCCCGCAGGAAGAAGGGCGCGCCCTTCGCGCGAGTCTGGGGATGCACGAAGCAGCCGCGCACACCCGTCGCGCGCGTGCCCTCGAAGACGATGCGCTCCACCGGCGCGCAGGACACGACGGCGCCTCCGCGGGAGAGCACCTCGGGCACGAAGGTGAGGTTGAGGCTCTGCTTCCTCTTGCCGCGGCAGCCCTGCAGACAGCGCCCGGAGCCCTCGCAAGCCTTCACATAGCGGCGCATGTAGTGGGAGTCGGCCCAGCGCAGCGCGTCACCTCCGGCCTTCGCGAGCACGTTGGAGCGACCGCGCGCGGCTTCGGGCACTTCCTCGGCGGAGAGCTCGCGCTCGAGCTGCTCCTGCGCCGACAGCACCGGCTGCTCGAGCCCGGTGAGGCCGTGCTCCCGTTCCCACTGCCGGAAGATGTCGCCCGGCGTGCGCACGCAGATGGCGGAGTTGATCACCGTGGTGCCGCCGACGACGCGCGCCTGCACCACCGGCCACAGCGCGCGGCCCATCGTCACCTGCGAGCCCCAGTCGTCCATCAGGTCGCGCATCGTCCCGTAGGCGGAGTGCGGGTAGTCGTCGGGATCGCGCCACGGCCCGGCCTCGATGAGGGCGACGGAAGCCCCTCCGCGCGCCAGCGTGACGGCCGCGGCGGCGCCCCCGGCCCCCGAGCCCACCACCACGAAGTCGAAGTCTCCTTCGAGCGGACCCACCTCGATGCCCCGGAAGGAGGTGTGGCTCATGATGCCCTCCACGTGCCGGGATCGTCGGGCAGGGGCGCGAGCGCGAGGCGTCGCCGGACCTCAGGGTCGGCGCCCCAGCACAGGCCCGCGGCCAGCTTCACGAGGAAGATGGCCTGGCGCAGCAGGTACACCTGCGTGGAGGAGATCCGCGACGCGTGCCGGTCGAGAAGCGAAGCGGGCAGGAGAAAGGCCGGCAGCGGCACGAAGACGGTGAAGAGCGGCGTCAGGTGAAAGACGAGCGCCCCCGTGATGACGCCCAGCCAGATGAGGAACGGGCTCTCCCTTCGGAAGCGCGCGAGGAAGGCGTCGAGCCCACACTCCGCGGCGCCGGGCACAGGCCCACCCGACGGGTACAACGCCACGATGGCCGACCGGACCAGCCAGAGCACGGGCCGTCGATAGCATGGACCGGCGGCGGCGCGGGCTTCCCGTTAGAAGGCGACCTCATGCCGGTGCCTACCGTTCGAGTTCGCGCGCTCAACGCCCGCCCCCGTCGATCGGAGCGTGACCTCGTCCTCTACTGGATGACCTCGTTTCGCCGCGCGCAGGCCAACTTCGCGCTGGATCGCGCCATCGAGCACGCGCAGGAGCTGAAGAAGCCGCTGGTGGTGCTGGAGGCGCTGCGCGTCGGCTACCCCTTCGCCAGCGATCGGCTGCACGCCTTCCTCCTGCAGGGCATGGCGGACAACGCGCGGCGCTTCGAGGAGTCGCCGGTGACGTACTTCCCGTACGTCGAGGAGCGCGCCGATGGGGGAAAGGGCCTGCTGGAGGCGCTGGCGGCGAGGGCGTGCGTGATCGTCGGCGACGACTGGCCGTGCTTCTTCGTGCCCCGCATGCAGGCCGCGGCGGCGTCGCGCGTCGACGTGCGCTTCGAGGTGGTCGACTCCAACGGCCTCTACCCGATGCACGCCACCACGCGCGTCTTCACCACCGCGCACAGCTTCCGCGTGCACCTGCAGAAGGAGCTGAAGAAGCACCTCGTCGCGCTTCCAGCGGAACGCCCCCTCGAAGACCTGAGGCTGCCCTCGTACGAGCTCCCGAAGGGCGTGCTTCGCCGCTGGCCACGGGCCCCGGACGAGCTGCTCCACACCCGCAGCGAGGCGCTCGCGCGCTTGCCCATCGATCACACGGTGCCGCCCGTGGCGCGCGAAGGAGGAAGCACCGCCGCCCTCGCCCGCCTGGCGCTCTTCATCGAACGAAAGCTGGGCAGCTACCACGAGGCGCGCAACGAGCCCGAGGTGGACGGCACCAGCTCGCTGTCACCCTGGCTGCACTTCGGCCACCTCTCCACGCACGAGATCTTCCGCGCGCTCACGAAGCAGGAGCGCTGGGGCCCCGAGGTGCTCGGGAAGTCCATCGGCGGCGCAAGAGAGGGCTGGTGGAAGGTGTCGCGACCGGCGGAGGCCTTCCTCGACCAGCTGGTGACCTGGCGCGAGCTGGCCTTCAACATGGCGAGCCACCGGCCCCTCGACTTCACGTCCTTCGACTCCCTGCCCGCGTTCGCGAAGCAGACGCTGGCCGCGCACGAGAAGGATCCCCGCCCCACCGTCTACTCACGCGGGGAGCTGGAGCGCGCACAGACGCACGATCCGCTGTGGAACGCCACGCAGACGCAGCTCGTGCGCGACGGCTGGTTCCACAACTACCTGCGCATGCTGTGGGGGAAGAAGATCCTCGAGTGGTCGAAGACGCCGCGCGCCGCGCTCGCCACCATGGAGTACCTGATGGGGAAGTACTCCCTGGACGGGCGCGATCCGGTGAGCTGGTCGGGCTACCTCTGGGTGCTGGGCCGCTACGACCGCGCGTGGGGCCCGGAGCGGCCCATCTTCGGGAAGATCCGCTACATGTCGAGCGAGAACACGGCGAGGAAGATCCGCGTGAAGGACTTCATGCGAAAGTACGCGCCGGTCAGTTCGCCTCGATCCACGCGCTGATCCGCAGGAGCTGGCCGTACTCCTTCACGTCCACAGGCACGAAGCGCTTGCGGCCGGTGGGCTCGAGCGCCTTGCGATCGTCCGGCTTCTCCCATGAGAGGGCCACCAGCTCGCGGCGCAGCGCCTCGATCGTCTCCGGAGACAGGTCGGGCCGAGCGCACAGCACGTCGCCGGGCATGCGCGCCGTCTCGATCAGGATCCGGAAGCGTGAGGCGTCGACCTTCTTCTCCTTGAGCCAGTTCTCCAGCGCGAAGCTGCTGACCGCCCCGGCGTCCAGCCTGCCAGCCGACAGCTCGTCGAGGACGCCGTCGTGCGTGCCCACGAAGCGCCAGTTCAGCTTCTTCGGAGACAGGCCCTTGTTCCTCAGCGTGGCCCAGGGCCCCAGGTAGCCGGTGGAGGACGCCGCGTCGACGAAGCCAAAGCGCACGCCCGCGAGCTGCTCGACGGAGCGGATCGCGGAGTCGGCGCGCACCAGCACCAGGCCGTTGCCCGGGCGCCCCACCATCGCGTCGGCGGCGAGCGGCACCAGCTTCCCCTTCTCCATTCCGGTGGCGAAGGCGAACGGCGTCAGCTCTCCGAAGTCAGCGCGGCCGTCGAGCAGCATCTGGGCCGCGGCCCCGAATGAGGGCGCGACCTCCAGCTCCACCTCGACGCCGACGCGGGCCCCGAGGCGCTCCGCCAGCGGCCGGTAGCGGGCCTGGAGCTCGAGAGGCGTGCGGTAGGGCGTCAGCACCCACTTGAGCCGCGGCAGGCCTCCATCGGCCGCGAGGGCGCCGCACGACATCACCACGACCACGACTCCCAGGAGCCTGGTGAAGTGCATGGCGCGCGAAGCTACTCCCTTCGCGCTGGCCAGGCGACTCGTGCCAAGGTGCGCGCCCGTGCGAGCGATTCTCCAGCGGGTCAAGGAAGCGTCAGTGACGGTGGACGGCCGGGTGACGGGGAAGATCGGCCCCGGCCTCCTGGTGCTGCTCGGCGTGGGGAAGGGCGACGCCGAGGCCGACGTGGATTTCCTGGCGGACAAGATCTCCGGCCTGCGGATCTTCGAGGACGAGGCCGGGAAGATGAACCGCTCGCTGCTCGACACCTCGAAGGCGCTGCTCGCGGTGAGCCAGTTCACGCTCTTCGCCGACACGAAGAAGGGGCGGAGGCCCAGCTTCATCGACGCCATGCCGCCCGAGGAGGCGAAGCGGCTCTACGCGCTCTTCTGCGACAAGTGCCGCGCGCTGGGGCTCGACGTGCAGGAAGGCGTGTTCGCCGCGCACATGGACGTGGCGCTGGTGAACGACGGACCGGTGACGATCAGCCTCGACTCGCGCGCGAGCTGAGCCGCCTCACTCCGCGGACTTGAAGACGAAGGGGTACGTGACGTGAACGGGGCCGCCGACGGGCTTCACGAACCGGAGCCCCCGGAAGACCGCCAGCACGCACGAGGCCAGGCGCTCGTCTCTCAACGACGAGCTCTCGTGAAGTTCGGCGCTCGTCACCCGGCCATCGACGCCGATCACGAAGTCGATCACCAGCTTGCCGTCAGGGAAGTCCAGCCCGGTGCGCGTCAGGTACTCTTCGTAGCAGCGCCGCACCCCGCCGAAGCCCGACCGGACGACGCGCCGAACCGACTCCTTGTCGATGGCGCCCCCCACCCCACCGTCCATGTCCGCCGAGCGCGCCGGAGCCGAGCCACCGTCAGGCTCGGGAGCAGCGGCGCGCGCGCCGGGTAGAAGTGCGAGCAGCACCGCCGCGCAGCAGAGCCATCTCATCGTCGCCCTCCCACCACCACCTGGAGCTCCGCCTCGTCCGTCGCGGGCGTACCGATGAAGTCCTGGTAGCGCTCGCGCGCCTCGAGGCCGACGTCCCGCAACAGCTCGTCGAGGCGTGCCGCCGCGACCGCCACCCGCTCGAGCCGATGCACCGCGCGCTGGCCGTCCTGCCGGCCCAGCAGGTGGGGCGCCGCCTTCAGCCGCGCCTCGCTCGCGGGCGATTCCACCAGCGCGTCCAGCGCAAAAACCCCTTCCGCCGCCAGGTGCGCCTCGATGGTCGCAAGGAGCGCTCTCAGCTCGACGTCCGTGCGGGCCAGCGCCAGCGCGTTTCGGGGAAGCAACACCGCGAGGAAGAGGCGCCCGAGCCGCTCCGTGCGGGGATCCGCGTTGACGAAGCGAATCGACGCCTCCGGGGCCTCCGCCTCGCGACGCGCGATCGCCGCCACCAGGAGCCGCGACGACGGCTCGACCGCCACCACCTCGTGGCCCCGCCGCCCCAGCGCGCACGCCAGCTCCCCTTCCCCGGCCCCGAGGATCAGCACCGGCGCACCGCGCGGCGCGCGCCGCAGGTAGAAGTCCAGCGCCACGTCGCCGCCGATCACCGACAAGGGCATGACGCACCGCACACTACCGCTTAGAGTGCGAGGCCTGCATGTCGTCCGAGTCTGCCATTCCGCAGCGCACCCAGCTGGGCCTGCGCGCCGCGCGCATCGACCGCTTCGCCTCGCAGGAGTACCACCTGGTGCTGGTCAACACCCCGGACGCGGGGAGGAGCTACCCCCTGGGCGAGACGCTGCGGATCGGCAAGGCCCCCGACAACGACGTCTGCATCGAGCACCCCACGGTGAGCCGCAACCACCTCGTCGTCCGCCGGCAGGGCGACCAGTTCCTCGTGCAGGATCTCGGCAGCACCAACGGCACCTTCATCGACGGCGCCCAGGTGCGCGAGGGCTTCCTTCGCCCCGGCGCGCTGCTGGAGGTGGGCGACGTGCAGCTGCGCTTCCAGCCGCAGCTCAAGTCGCTCGAGGTGTCTCCCACCGACGACAACCGGCTGGGCGACCTCGTCGGCGCGTCGGTGCCGATGCGGCAGATCTTCGCCCTCATCCAGCGCATCGCGCCCACCGACTCGACACTCCTGCTGATCGGCGAGACGGGGTGCGGCAAGGGCGCCGCCGCGCGCACCATTCACAAGCTGTCCAGCCGCGCCACGGGGCCCTTCGTCATCTTCGATTGCGCGTCGGTGTCGGAGAACCTGATCGAATCGGAGCTCTTCGGACACGAGAAGGGCGCCTTCACCGGCGCGGTGTCCCAGCGCGTGGGCTGCCTCGAACGCGCCAACGGCGGCACGCTCTTCCTCGACGAGATCGACGATCTGCCGCTCGATCTCCAGCCCAAGCTCCTGCGCGCCCTGGAGGACCGCGAGTTCCGCCGCCTCGGCCAGTCCGGAGGCGCGCACAAGTTCGACACCCGCGTGATCGCCGCCTCGAAGAAGGACCTCTGGGCCGAGACCCAGGCCGGCCGCTTCCGCGAAGATCTCTACTTCCGCCTCTCCGTCTTCACGCTCACCCTGCCCACGTTGCGTGATCGCAAGGAAGACATCCCGCTGCTGGTCGACGCGATGGCGGGCAACCCGCTGTGGAACCGCCTGTCGGAGAAGCAGCGCGAGCAGTTCCAGGCGCACACCTGGCCGGGCAACGTGCGCGAGCTGCGCAACGCGGTGGAGCGCCTCAAGCACGTCGCGGACATCCCCGAACTGGCCAGCGAGAACTTCCTGCGCGAGTACAACGGGCCGGCGGTACAGGAAGGCGAGAGCCTGCCGGTGGACTACGCCGGCGCCTTCAAGGAAGCGAAGGAGGCCCTGATCCGCGGCTTCGAGCGCGAGTACCTCACGCGGCTGCTCGCCAAGACGAAGGGCAACATCGCCAAGGCCGCGCGCGACGCCGGGCTCGATCGCAAGCACCTCTACTCGCTGTTGCACAAGTACGGGCTGGTGCAGTCCAGCGAGCCAGAGGACAAGGATGCGCCCGGCTGAACCGACCTCACCGGCTGCCGACGGCTCGCCCTTCGAGACGTGGCGGGAACAGCCCCCGGGCCAGCGTCACTTCCGCGGGACGATCCGTCCCCGGAGCTGCAGGTAGCGCTCAGACGCGGCGAAGCGGACCAGCGCCATCATCTCGGCAGGCAGGGCGCGCTTGACCCGAAGGGCCGCCACCGCCGGCGCGATGCCTCCGCACACCACGAGGCCGGCGCGGTTGGAGGAGTAGCGCGCGCCTTCCGCCAGCTCCGCGTAGTTCAGCTTGCGGCCCACGCGCTGGATCAGCTCCCGCACCCGTTCCCACGCGCGGGGCGTCACTGCTTCCTTCACCACGCGCGCCTCGGCGGACTTCGCGCGGCCTGCGGCCACGTCGGCCACCACCTGGAGGCCCTTGAGGAGTTGATCGCGCCGCAGGTTCCGCAGCGCCAGCAACTCCGGGAGCTGCGTGAAGAGGGCCCGCCCCGCGAAGAAGCGCAGCTCGGCGGGATCCGTCTCCTTCTTCACCGCCAGCTTGCCCACGAGCAGGCGCGGCTCGCCTGCGTACACCAGCGAGAAGGGCGGGCCGGCATCTTCGGCCACGTACACCTCGGGCGCGCGCAGGCCGAGGATCCGCACTGCCGCCAGCAGCGCATCGGCGGCCGCGCGCGCGCCCTTCCCCGCCTCGAGGTGGAACTCCTCGTCTGTGCCCGCGGCCTTTCCCGTGGCCGGGTACAGCCGGCACAGCGCCACCCCGACCAGGCCCATCAGCTCACCGGGCTCGCCGCGGAGGCTCGGGTGCTTGAGGCCCGCGCGATCCGTCGCGTTGAGGATCAGCCGCGGCGTGCGGGGCGCGGCGTTGGGATCGCCCTCCAGGGCGCGGGCGATCTCCAGCATCAGCGACGAGCGCGAGGGATCGTTCGCGGTGTCGAAGTGCTCGGCCAGCATGCGGTAGCCGTCGGCCTCCAGCGGCTCGCTCCGCACGCGCTCGAACAGCGCCTTGCGCTCGGCGGACAGGGCCTTCGACGGCGAAGGGCCGAAGGACGGGGGGACCGCCTCGTCGGGATCGCCCAGGGCCACTGGCAGCTCCTGGGTCCTCCGCGGGGCAGGGGCGCGGGGCGGGGCGGCGTCCACGTCACCCGGCTCGCCCTGGTCGTCCTCGCGCCCGGCCTGCGGGGCGCCGGGGAGCGAACCCAGGTCGCGCGACACTTCCACCTCGTCCGCCTCCTCGTCGCGCCACTCCTCCACGGAGGGCTCGACGTCATCGGACCGCACCTCCTCGAGGTCCTCGCGCGCCTCGTCGGGCAGCGGCGTGTCGTCGGGCGGCGCGGCCTCGGCGGAGTCGTCGAGCTCGTCCACCTCCAGCTCCCGCGTGGGGCCAGCCTCTTCGACGGAGTCCGGCTCGGCCGGGGAGTGCGCCTGGGGCGTCTCGTCGGACAGGCCCAGCTCGGCCAGCTGCCGGGCGATGCGATCGGGCACGCGGGCGTGCGCGCGCGAGGGAGGATCGGCCTCGACCCGCGCCTGGAGCAGCTTCGCCACCGCCTCGAAGTCCGCGGGCCGCGGCCCACCCGTGAGCGGCTTGAAGCCGGGGCGCCGGGGCACCACCAGCGGCCCACCCGGTAGCGTGTTGGTCTTCGGCGGCGCCTCGGCGGCGAGCTCCTGCTGCAGGCGATCGGCGCGCTGGCTGAAGGTGGCGGCCTTCGCGTCGTCCCTGAGCGACTCGCGGGTGAGGCGCGCGAGGCGGCGCCAGAGCTCGAGGCGCTGGGTACGATCCTCGGTGGCGGTGGCGGCGTGCTCCAGCGCCCAGGCGGCTTCGGCGTCGCGCCCACCGAGGGCCAGGAGACGGTCGGCGTACGCCAGCCAGGCCGCGCGGTGCCCCGGCTCGAAGCGCACCGCGTTCTTGAGGGCCGCGAGCGCGTCAGCGCCCCGGCCGGCGCGATCGCACAGCGCCACCAGCTCGAGCCAGGCGGTGCGGCTCTTCGGGCCCCGTGGCTCCCGCTCGAGGAAGTCGCGCAGCTGCTGCTCGAGCGCCGCGTCGTCGCCGGCCCCGCGCGTCAGCTGCAACAACTGGGCGGTGGCCTCCTCGTCGCCGGGCAGCTCGGCCAGCACCTCGGTCCACGCGGCTCGTGCGAGGCGCGCGTCATTCAGTGGGCTTCCCGCAAGGCGGGCGAGCCGCCGGTACAGCTCGCCCCGCCCGTTGGCGCGACGAGGCATGGCGGCCAGCGCCTTCTCCAGCGCGCGGACAGGCCCCACGTCGCCCTGCACGGCCGCGAGCTCGGCGAGGCCGGCCGCGGCCTCCGCGTAGTTGGGCACCAGCCCCAGCGCGGCCTCGAAGTCCCTCCGCGCGGCCGCCACCTCGCGCCGGGTGAGCGCCTCTTCGGCGCGCAGCACCAGCGCCCGCGCCTTCTCCGGGTTCGACTGCGCGCGCTTCACGCCCTCGTCCAGCGCGTGGCGCACCCCGGTGGTGTCCTTCGCCAGGGCGAGGAGGCGCACCTGCTCGGACACGGCGCGCGTGTCTCCGGTGGCCGACACCACATCGCCCCAGGCCTGCGCGGCGCCTGCGGGGTCCTGCAGCTCGGACTCGAGCAACTCGGCCAGCTTCTCGGCCCACTCCGCCTTCTCGGGCTTCGTGGCGGCGCGGGCGATGGCGTCCTTGTAGAAGCGCGCCAGGTCGCGCCAGGCGCCCCGCTGGATGTAGTGGGCCTCGAGCTTCTTCGCGGCCTGGGGATCCGGCCCTTCGCGCGCTGCCGCCGACAACACCGCGGCCACCTCGGCGGCGGCCTTGCCGATGCGCGCCACGTCGTCCGCGATGGCCATGAGCTCGATCTGCGTCGAAACGCGCCGCGGCGGCGCGGGGGGCGGGGGGGCGCCGGGTTCCGGCACCACGTCCACCACGGGCGAGGTCTCCAGGCTGGCCGTCGGACGCTCCGCGACGGCGTCGGGCTCGGCTGACAGGCTCAGCTCCGCCAGGAAGGCCTTCGCGCGCGCCGCCTGGCCCGCGCGCTCTCCGGCGGCCAGCACCAGCTTCACGCCTTCGTCCAGGGCCCGCTTCGGCGGGTTGCTCTTCTTCAGGGCGCGCAGCCAGAGGAGCCGCAGGGGGAAGGCGTGGACGAAGCGTGAGGCCTGCTCGGCGTACTGGGCTGCCTGGCCGTACCGGAGCGCGGCGCGCCCGGCGTCCTGCTTCTGCTCGTCCCACAAGCGCGCCCGCCGAAGGGAGGCACGGGAGGCGGCGAAGAGCGCCCCACGCTTGAGCGCTTCTTTGATCTCCTTCTCCAGTGACGCGTCGAGCTCGTCCCAGCGGCCCTCCCGTTCGAGCAGCGCGTTGAGGACGGCGCGCGCGCGGCGGTCGCCCGGGCGCTCGGCGAGCAACTGGACCAGCGCCTCCCGGCTCTCCTCGAGGTTGCCGGCGCGGCGGGTGAGGCGGGCCAGCTGGCGCAGCACGGCGTGGCGCTCGGAGCCCTCGCACTCATCGAGGCCCTGGTTGAGCACCAGCATGGCTGGGCCGTAGGTCTGCGCCACCAGAGCCATCCGTGTCAGCGAAGACGCGAGGCGGCGATTCATGGTGACGGCGCGGCTGGCGCGCACCAGCTCGTTGAAGGCCCGCACCGGCGCCCCCTCGGCCAGCAGCCGCGCGGCGATCTTGCGGTGCATGTCCACCACGCCCTTGACCGCCGGCGCGACGGGCTCGGACTGGACGGTCTCCATCGCCTTCTCGCCGGAGAGATCGCTGAGCGTGCGGGCGCTCGGGTCCGTGGACATCGCGTCGAAAGCCTAGACGATCCGCCCGCGGCCGCAGGAGGAGAAGGGCTGCCACGCGCACGGAGACGCCTCCGTGGACTTGTCAACGGCTTGTGGCGAGGGGAAGAGTGCCGTCGTGACGACGCCCCGGGTCAGCGTGCTGCTCCCCGCCCGCGACGCGGAGGCGACCGTGCGAGCGGCCGTCGAGAGCGTCCTGGCGCAGAGCTTCACCGACTTCGAACTCGTCGCGGTGGACGACGGCAGCGTCGACGGCACCGGGGCGGAGCTCGAGCGACTGCGCGCGGGCGACCCCCGGATCCGGATCGTCAAGACGGACGGCGTGGGCCTGGTCGGCGCGCTGACGCGCGGGCTGCGCGAGTGCCGCGCGGAGCTGATCGCCCGCATGGACGCCGACGATGAGAGCCTGCCCGGGCGCCTCGCGGCCAGCGTCGCGGCGCTCGACGGCGATCGGTCCCTGTCCGGAGTGGGCACCGGCGTGGAGATCTTCCGCGACGATCGCCCGCCCAGCCCCAACCTGCAGGCGTACGGCCGGTGGCTGTCGTCCCTCACCTCGCCCGAGCTGGTCTTCCGCGATCGGCTGATCGAGTCGCCGCTCTGCCACCCGTCGGTGACGCTGCGACGGAGCGCGCTGGAGGCGGTGGGCGGCTGGCGAGACGGAGACTTCCCCGAGGACTGGGACCTGTGGCTCCGCCTGCTGGAGGGCGGCCATCGGCTGACCGTGCTGCCCGAGGTGCTGCACCGCTGGAGAGATCACGATCGCCGCCTCACCAGGAAGGACAGTCGGTACGCGCTGGAGCGGCATCTGGACCTGAAGGCCGAGGTGCTGGCGCGGCGCTTCCACGCAGTCCCTCTCACGCTGTGGGGCGCGACGGAGGTGGGGCGGGGCCTCGCCAGGCGGCTCTTGCGCCGGGGCGTGCGGGTGGAGCGCTTCGTCGAGCTCGCGCCGCGCAAGCTGGGGCAGACGATTCACGGAGCGAAGGTGGTGCCGCCCGAGGCGCTGGCGGGCCCGGGCGAAGGGCACGTGCTCTCGTGCGTGGCGGCGAAGGGAGCGCGGGAAGACATCCGAGGGTGGCTGGGAGCGCATGGCTACGTCGAGCTCCGCGACTTCACCTGCGTGGCGTGAGGGTGGGCTCAAGACAGGCGTGGCACGGGGCCCGAAAACGCGCGATGAACGCACCTCGACATGCAGCGCGGAGCGCCGGTCTTCGGCATCGAGCTGGGCTACTGACGGCCCGCGTCACTTCGTGCGGAGGAAGGCTTCCACCGCGTCGAGGTCTGCTGAGCTCAGGCCCGCCAGGTTGTGGGAGGCGATGGTGGGCCGGGGATCCAGGAGGACGTTGCGGAGCGTCGCGCGCGAGCCGTCCGACAGGTACGGCGCCGACGCGAAGACGCCCTGCAGCGATGGCGTATCGAGCGCGACGCCGGAGATCGCGTCGCGGTGGGTCCGCCCGTCGGTGAGCGCGTCCCCCGCGTGGCACGACGTGCAGCGCTCGGCGAAGAGCGCCTCTCCTCGCGCGACGAGGCCCGGTGCGAGGAGCCCGGCGGCCGGGTTGTCGGGGAGCTGCACGGTGGAGAGGTACGCGGTGAGATCGCTCACCTCTCTCTCGTCGAGCCCGAAGCCGCCCATCTGCGACACCATGCGGGCAGAGAAGGCCGGGAGATCGGCGAGCGCGCCGTCCCAGTGGTAGGGCGCCGTGCGGGTGACGCCCCACAGCGCGGGGGTGTTGCGGGCAGGCCAGGTGCCGGGCGCCTGCCAGGGAGCCTCCGGCGTGCGCTGCGGGAGGACCCACGACAGCCCATCGGTGCGGCCGTCGGGGTGGCAGCTCGAGCAGGAGACGCCGCCGAACTCGGGCTCGGTGAGGCGCGGATCGACCGCCGAGTAGAAGAGCCTCCGCCCGCGATCGACGTCGGGCGGCAGCGGCGAGCGATCGAAGGGGATCACCTCGGACTCGATCAACGCGCCGCCGCGGTTCTCGATGACGGACACGGTGTAGTCGAGCGCGTTGTGCACCCAGGCGCGCTTGAGATCGCCCGCCACCGCGATGCCCGTGGGGCGCGCGCCCACCCGCACCACGTCGGCGATGCCGCGCTCGGGCACGCGGTAGCCTGGGGCGCTGCGCCCCTCGGCCGAGACGATGGCCACCGCGTTGGAGTTGTGATCGGCCACGAAGATCCACTGGCCGAGGCCATCCACCACCAGCGAGGACGGCGCGTCCATGCCGGTTCCCGCGCCCGCCTCGCGACAGCTCTCGTCGAGGTTGGTGCCCAAGAGCGCAGGGGGGTACGGCGGCGGCTCGTTGACCAGCTCGCCGGTCAGGGCGTTGGTGGTGCGCGCGACGTCCTGAAAGACGGTGTCGGTGTCGGTGTCGATGGTGCTCATGGCCGGGGCGACGGCGAGGCGGAGCGACACGTTGAAGCCTCGCGTCACGCCCGTGCGGCTCTGCACGTGCGCCACGTACACGCGATCTCCAGCGGGAGAGAGGATGACGTCAGCGGGCTGCGCGGGCGTGCGCTCGGGGACGTCGCCGAATGCGCACTCGGCGACGGTGGGCTGGGTGAGCGTCAGCGTCGCCAGGGAGCCACGATCGAGATCGAGCACCCGCACGCCGCCGGCGAGGAAGTCCGTCACGTAGAGGCGCCGCCCGTCGGCCGCGGCGGTGAGCGCCCACGGCTGACCTCCCACGGCGAGCTCCCGGCGCAGCTCCAGCGTGGCGGCGTCCAACACCGAGATGGTCCCCGACATGGAGTTGGCGACGAAGAGCTGCGTGAGATCGCTCGAGAGCGCCAGGCCCACCGGCTCGGCGCCCACCGTGGCCGTCGCCTCGACGCCTGCGCCGTCCGACGTGAGGCGCGACACCGTGCGCGCGCCCCGGCTCGAGACGTACACCGCGCCATCGGGCGCGACCAGCACCCGCTCGGGCGCGCGGGCCACCGGTGTCTGTCGGACCACGGCGCGCGTCGCGGTGTCGATGACGGTGAGGCGATCGTGATCCGCGTCGGCGACGAAGAGCAGCGCGTCGTCACGGCTGACGGCGATCGAGCCCGAGCTCTTCGGCACCACCGCTGGACGAGTGCAGGACAGGCACAACGACACGACGAAGGACGCGAAGGCGAGGCGAGACGGCATGGCGCGCTCCGGGTTGATGAAGATCAACGTCGATGACTCCCCACGACGCGCGCGGCTGGTGCACCGACGGTGCCACGCCTGAAGTCGCGCGAAGGCAGGGGCAGGTGTGTCGGAGGCTGCGCAGTGCCGCGCGGTTGTGCAGAGTCCTGCGTGACGCGCGACAAGCGGGGCCGGGCGTAAGGGCGCAGCGCCACGGGTGCGACACGACTTTTTCGTCGTGGATCGCCGCGTGAAAGTCGTTGCAGCCTCACCCCGCTGCCCCGATCCTCGCCCGTCCCATGCGAACCCCCGCCCTGCTCGCCACCCTCGTGGTGTCTTCACCCGCCGCCGCCCAGATGTTGGCTGACCAGGGCCCGCCCCAGCACCGCATCGTCCACAAGAACACCTTCGCGCTCCGCTACAACCCGCTCGGGTTGCTCTACAGCGGTAACTTCACCTACCGGTACCGGCTGTACGAGACGCCCAGCGTGCCGCTGCGCGACAACTTCGTGGGCGGAGGCGTGAACATCATCGCCAGCCCGGCCTTCATTCGCGTGGGACCGATGATCGAGGTGAACCCGCTGACGGTGCTCGGCCTCTTCGCCACCGTCCAGTTCGTGCAGTACTTCGGCACCTTCAACCTGTACCAGGGCTTCCCTTCGGCGAACTCGAACTTCTCCGACACCGCCCTCAAGCAGACGCCCGGCACCACCGCCAACGGCTGGGAGGTGACCATCGGCGCGAACCTGCAGTTCAAGGTGGGGCCGATCGTCGTGCGCAGCCAGGCGCGGCTGCTCCGGCCCGACATGGGCACCAGCGA
Organism: Myxococcota bacterium; assembly: GCA_040752975.1. Lineage (GTDB taxonomy): Bacteria > Myxococcota > Myxococcia > Myxococcales > Myxococcaceae > JADLDB01. Next base: position 4,962 of record JBFMHF010000014.1, on the reverse strand, counting down.
TCGGATCTTCTACGACCAGTTCTACGATCTCGGCGTGCCCAACCGCGGCTGGTTCTTCACCAACGATCTCGACGTGGTGTGGCAGGGCCTGGCGAACAAGCTGATCGCCGGTCTGCGGTACACGGCGAGCGCGCCCTTCTACGATCCCAACAAGCACGTGGCGCCGGGCGAGCGCGTGCCGGACAACTCCACGCACCGGGTCGGCCCCTTCATCGGCTACACCTTCAAGGTGGAGGACGGGGCGAAGTTCAACAACCCGACCGTGTTCCTGCTCATCCAGTGGTTCCTGAAGCACCCGTACCGCACCGGCGTGGACACCAGCCGGGCGCTGCCGCTGATGGGCCTCGGCTTCCAGTTCACCGGCGACTTCCTCCCGGTGAAGTGAGGGCCTACCTGCCGATGAAGAGCCGAGGGATGACCAGCAGCAGATCTGTGTAGATCTTCAGTATGGGGCCGACGAACTTCGCCACCTGGATCGCCGTCTCCACCGCGGAGACGACCATCGCCACGTGCTCGAAGCGCAGCGGCTGCATCTTGAGGAACTCGACGAGATCGGGCCCGGGGTACGGCCGCTGATAGCCGGCCTGATCGGCGTAGTAGTTGAGCGCGCCCTGTGAGAGCTGGTCGGTCGCCTCGGGCACACGGAGCGACGGCGGCAGCTGCTCGTTGCGCTGGAACTCGGCGCCGAGGGCGACGCCGAAGTTCAGCACCGAGACGGCGTCGGGTGAGGCGAGATCGAGCATGGGCTTCGCGTGGCTGCAGCCGGAGACGAGCGCGAACACGACGACGGCGAGGAGGGCACGGAGCATGGTCCTCAGATTGTAGCGTCAATTCGGGATCACGGCGCGCCCCGGGAAGGCGAGCGAGATCGCCTCGGCCAGATCCGCGGGCAGCGGCGCCACCAGCGCGAGCCCGTCCACCTCCAGCTTCCACGCGTGGAGAAGACACCGCGCGGCGGGCGCTCCTCCGTACAGCCGATCGCCGACGATGGGGTGCCCGATGCCCGCGAGGTGGGCGCGCAGCTGGTGCGTCCGCCCCGTCTGGGGAAAGAGGTGCACGAGCGACAGCGGGCCCTCTGCGAGGCGCACGAAGCGCGTCTGTGCGGGCACGCCGTTGGCCTTCGCGCTCGCCCGCCATCTCCCGGGCCGGGAAGGATCCTTCGAGAGCGGCAGGGTGATGAGTCCTTCCGCGGGGAGCCCCGCCGAGGTGAGCGCGAGGTACTGCTTCTTCGCGCGGCCTTCGCGAAACGCGGCGGCGAGGCGGGTGGTGGCGGGCGCGCGCTTGCCGAACACCGTGACGCCCGACGTCTCCTTGTCCAGCCGGTGCACCAGCCCCGCTTCGTGCCCCAGCCGCGCGCTCACCAGGTCGACGAGGCTGTCTCCAGCCCGGCCGGGTGTAGGCTGGGCGGTGACGCCCGCGGGCTTGTCCACCGCGATGACGTCGTCGTCTTCGTACAACACCACGAGGGACGGAGGCGGAGCGGCGTGCTCCGTCACCGGCCGGCCGCCTTCCTCCAGCACCACCGCCACCGGGGCGCCCGCCTCCACCCGGGACTTCGCGTCCCGAGCCCGTCGGCCGCCCACGTAGACCGCTCCCCGCTCCACCAGGGACGCCGCTTCCTGCACCGTGACGGACAACGCACGCGCGATCGCGTCGTCCAGGCGGCCGGCCGCGTCGGGCTGGAAGGTGCGTCGCTTCATCCGGGAGTCCGGCTCCAGTCAGAGAGGATAGCCGCAACCAACCTCATCCCGGCGCCCAGTCACTCGCGCGGAGTGGCGACATGCCGCACCACCGCGCCAGTCGCCACAGGCTTGCCCTGCTCTTCCCGCACGCCCCCTTCCGGCATGGGCGGCCCGTCGTGCCCGCGGAAGAAGAGCGGCAGCCCCTGCGCCAGGTTCACCGGGAAGCGCGTGGGATCCTGCTTCTGCAGGTGGATGTGGATGTGGGGCTCTCTGGTGTTCCCGCTGTTTCCGCAGCGCCCCAGCACCTGCCCCTCCTCCACGTGCTCGCCTTCTTTCACCTGCACGCTGCCCTGCTGGAGATGCGCGAGGACGAGGAAGCCCGTCTGGGGGACTTCCAGCACCACGTGGTTGCCCAGCGCCTTCGATGGATCTCCCGCCAGCACCCCAGGCTCCCCGTCCGCCTCGCCGTCGTGCACCGCGTGCACCTTCGCGGCCAGCGGGGCCACCACCTGGGTGCCGTAGCAACCGAAGTCCTCCAGCCTCTTGCTCTCGACGAAGTAGGGCTCGATCAGCAGATCGTACGCCCAGCGCTGATCCGGCGTGGACGCGTGGTAGTTCGTCTCCAGGCGATCGCCGCCCCACACCACGCGCAGCGTCTCGTTGGACGGCAGGCGCACCGTGGCCCCCGGCCCCAGCTCTTCGATGGTGGCGGGGTAGCGCATGGTGAGGAGCCCGAAGTTCCACAGGCCCGGCGCCACGGCCGCCAGACTCGCCGCCAACGTCGAGACCACCGCTCGGCTGAGGCGCCGTCGCACGGCCGCGTAGACGCTCACCCCCAGGAAGGACAGCACCCCCAGCAGCGGCACCACGGACAAGAGGAACAGCCACGCGACGACGCCGCGCATGCCTCCGCTGAAGAGGGTCCCCCACACCAGCACCTGCATCGAGAGCAACGTCCCCAGGGGCAGCCAGCGGATGATGCGGCGGAAGCGGCTCATCGCGGTCAACTCCTGACGAGGCTGCCTTCGTTCTACCGGGAGATCCGCCACCGCACTACATCGCACCACCTTCGGGCAGTTGACGGATCGCCCAAGCTGGTGCCCGATAGCGGCGTGGAGCTGTCGCTGAACGCCCTCGTCGAACGGCTGGACGATCACCTGTACGAACAGGCGACGCGAGACTGGCGTGTGTTCTCCGGGATGACGGCTGACGCGCCGCGGGTGGCCGAGTTGGACGAGCTCACCCGCCCCGACGCCTTTCAATACGTGTCGGAGTTGATCGACAGCCCGCGCACCGACGAGGGGAAGCGCGCACGCCTGGTCCTGCTGCGCCGGGAGATAGCCCGCCGCTTCGTCCGCTTCCGCGCCCAGGGGCCTGGCGAGGCGGTCGAGCAGGCGCTCCAGAGGGACACGTTCAGCTCGGCGAGCAGGCCGTGGACGGCCGCCGACGCCCTGCGGGAGCTGCCGCGCCTCTCTTCGCGTGAGCTGCGCGAGGTGCTGGAGCGCGATCTCTCTGCCCACCTCTGGGAGCGCCGCGATCGCTTCGCGCGCCGCGACGACGCGCTGGCCGCCGCCACCGCCGAGCTCCGCCTCGACCCTCCCGCGCTGGTGGAGTTGCTCCACGGCAGGCCGCTGGCGCCCCGTCACGTGCAGGCGGCTGCGCTCCTGCGCGACACCGAAGACGCGTACCGGGATCTGCACGGCTACGCCCTCAAGCGCCTCGACACCCAGCTCCCGCCCCGCCAGGCCCGGCTCCACGACGTCCAGCGCGCGTCGACGGCGCCGTGGCTCAAGGAGCTGTTCCGCCGGGAAGACCTCTCCCACGCGGTGACGCGGTGCCTGGGCGATCTCGGCCTCCACCCCAGCGCCGACGGCCGCATCACGGTGGACCAGGAAGCGAAGGAGGGCCGCGCGCCCGGCGCCCACCTCTTCGAGCTGCGTGTGCCCGATGAGCTGCGGCTCCTCCTCCAGCCCGACCTCGGCTACCCGGTGTACGCCTCCTGGCTGTCGGGCTGGGGTATGGCGCTCTCGCGCGCGCACGTGGCCCGGGGGCTTCCCTTCGTGGAGCGCCGCCTCGGCGATCGCGCCGTGGTGCTCGCGCACGGGCGGCTCTTCGAGTCCTTCCTCCTCGAGGAAGCGTGGCTCAAGCGTTACCTCCGCCTCACCAGCCCGCAGGCGCGCGAAGCGGCCCGGCTGTTCGCCTTCTTCCAGCTCTTTCACCTGCGCAAGGACGCGGCGCTCACCCTCGCGCACAAGGAGCAGCTGGCGCGAGGCGCGCTCTCGGCGGACGACACGGCGCCGCGCCTGTCCGACGCGCTGCTGGCCGACGTGCCGCGGGGCCGCGCCCTGGTGGAAGGGGATCTGCTGGGGGACGCTGTCCTCTCTCTGGACACCTGGGCCCTCGAGGCGCGCCTCACCGAGTCGCTGCGCGAGCGCTTCAACGAGGACTTCTTCCGCAACCCGGCCGCGGGCCGCTGGCTGGTCGACCTGTGGGGGAAGGGACAACGCGACGACGCGGCGCAGGTGGCGGCAGCGCTCGGGGACGAGGCCCTCGACGTGCTGCGCGCCGGCCGACGCCGCGTCGCAGTGATGGGCGCCTGAAGCGCCCCAGTTTCGGTCAGTGCTTCTTCTTCGCCTTGAGCGCGTTGACGATCTTGCTCTTCGCCGCGCTCTTCGGCGCCGCGGCCTTCGCCTTCGCCTTCGACTCCGCCGCGCGCCGCTTCAGCGCCCGCAACAGCGCCATCTCGATGAGGAGCAGCTCGTCCTCGAGCTCCTCGTTGCCCCCGTGCGCCTGGGGCAACGGCGCGTCGTGCTCCACCGCCGCGCCGTAGCGCATGCGCAGGACCTGCTCCTCGCGCGCCGTGGTCGCCGTCTTCGCCAGCGCCGCCGCCACCGTCTCCGCCGTCACCACCGCCGTGCTGCCACCCTTCCGCTCCATGATGTGTGCCCTCGTTCCGTTACCTGAACAACCGGCCATGTACGATGCGGCTGAGCCGCAACTGTTGGCCAGTGTAGCGATCGACCTCGACCCGGCAAATTTTTGGCCGGCGCACCCGCCGAATGTCGTTCAACCAGCCTGTAGCGGCTGGAACAGGCCGCGTTTCGGACAGTTAGGAGGCCTATTCGTCGTCGTCAGGGAGGTCAGCGCCCTGGCCCGCGACACCGCCGTCGGAACCCGAGGCCCGTTCGATGCCGAAGCGCTTCAGGGCGGCGGCGATGCCCTCGGGCTTGTCTTCGTCGGGCAGGAAGTCCTTCGGCACCTCGATGCGGGGGTTCTTTCC
>JBFMHF010000013.1:0-78941 GCA_040752975.1 Myxococcota bacterium | reverse complement strand
AACGGGCTCAGCGTCACCGGCGATCAGAAGGACGGCCTCGCCGGCGTGACGAGGGCGGGCGCCACCATCGAGGCGATCAACATCACCACCGCGCCCGGCGGCCGGCTCCACATGGACGACACCATGGTGATCGGCAAGGCCGACGCCAACGGCAAGTTCAGCATGGCGAAGCTGACCGGCGACCAGGCGATGCGCGAAGGCGACCTGATCCGCATGCGGGCCCGCTATGCCGACGGCTCCACCTCCGACTGGATCACCGTGAAGGCCAGGGGCATCGAGGCGAAGGACTCACGCAACGCGGTGGTCGCGCTCTTCCGCATCGGGCTGACCGACGCCGGCAACGGGAAGGTGAGCGTCGAGAACATCAACGCCAGCCGCCAGGTCTCCGAGCCGGGCGCGAAGCTGCAGTTCACCAACCTCCGCACCAACGAGAAGACCCAGGTCACCATCACCGAGACCGGCGGCTTCCCCGACGGCTTCAAGCTGAACGGCAAGCCCGGCGACTCCTTCTCCGTGGCCGCCTCCGACGGCGTCAACAACACGGCCTTCACCACCAGCGTGGGCAACGTCACCGTCCCCGGCGGGAACCCGGGCACCACGGATCTCATCCCCGACCCGGCGCTGCACAAGGACGAGCTCAACGCCGACGGAACCCCGAAGTTCGGCAAGAAGACGTACACCGGCCCCTTGTTCGTCGACGGCGCCAAGGCGGGCGACGTGAAGCAGGGGCAGATCGGCAACTGCTACTTCCCGGCGGCGATCGCGGCCCTGGCCCACCACAACCCCGACGCGATCACCAACATGATCAAGGACAACGGCGACGGCACGTACACCGTCACCTTCAAGCAGCAGGACTGGGCCACCGGCGGCCGGTACAAGGACGTCCAGATCAAGGTGGACGGCGACCTCTACACCCGCTCGTGGGGCGGCCCGCTGTACGGCCACTCGGCGAACAGCTCCGATCCCAAGAAGATGGAGCTCTGGTTCCCGCTGATCGAGAAGGCCTACGCCCAGTGGAAGGGCAGCTACGACACCATCGGCAACGGCGGGCACGTCAGCGACGTCTTCGAGGACTGCCTGGGCGTCTCCACCAGCTCGATGGGCCTGAGCTACTCCAGCCTCGACAGCGTGTGGAACCGCATCACCAAGAACGTCGATGAGAAGAAGGCCATCGGCGCCGGCACCTACGGCGACGACCAGGAAGCGAAGTACACCAACACCGGCGTCTACGCCGATCACGCCTACTCCATCCTGGGCTACGAGAAGGCCGCCAACGGGGATCGCTACGTCATCATCCGCAACCCCTGGGGCGAGTCAGAGCCCGCCGGGAACGGCCCCAACGACGGCGTGTTCAAGCTGAAGCTGCAGGACTTCACCAAGCTGTACCAGACGATGTACTTCGTCAGCTGAAAGAGCGCCCTCCATGGCCAAGCCTCCTGAACCAATCGAAGACGTGCTGCCGCGCGCGACGTGGATCGTCGACGCCGAGGTGACGGAGGTGCTCAAGACGGGCGCCCCGCCGCCGAAGGTGCAGGCCGCGCCCGGAGCCACCAGCACCGGCCAGAAGACGGCCGCGCAGACGGTGAAGCTCAAGGTGAAGCAGGTGATCAAGGGCGACCCGGTCACCGAGCTTGTGGTGGAGAAGCCCGAGGCCGGCTACGCCCTCAAGGCGGGGAACCACGGCCCCTTCCTCATCGACTCCACCAAGACGATCCTCGGCCGCTACGGCCCGGACTCGTACAGCTTCGAGCGCATCAAGAAGGCCCTGGCGGCCAGCTGACACTCGGCCCGTCCCTGGTCATCGACGCGGACCCCCGTGGTGCGTTTCCCAGCCCTGGGGCGCTGCCCGCGGCCGCCGCCAGGGCGTTGCGCGAGCCAGCCGGAGAGTCACGGCGGAAACCGCGCGAGCAGGACTTCGGGCCGCGCGTCGTCAGCCAACGCGTCCAGCACGGCCTGCGCGGGAGAGCGGCGAGCCGCGGCCACCTCGGCGAGCGGAGCGAGGAGCGGCGCGTCGAGCGGATCGAGCCGCTGCAGGCCCCGGGCGGCGATCGCCACCAGATCCGCGGCGTAGTCCGCCAAGGTCCCCTTCCCCAGGCGCGCGGAGAGGCCCTGCGCCTGGGCCGCCGCGTGCAGCTCGAGGTGCTCGCGCGGCTGGAGCGGGGGCAACAGACGGGTCGCCTCGTCCCGCGCGCCATCGTCGTAGAGGACTCCCCGCATGAGGGCCGCCAGGGCCCCCGTCTGCGCGACGTTGACCGCGTCAGCGCTGCGGATCTCGATCACCCTCTTGAGCCGCACCTCGGGGAACATGGTGGACAGGTGATCGATCCAGTCGGACTCGAGGGCGGGCCGGCCTTCCCAGCCCGTCGCGAGCAGCTGGCGGAAGGTGCACTTCGGGTCGAGGTAGCGACCCTCGCGCCGCAGGAAGAGCATCGGCGCGTCCAGCACCCACTCCACGTACGCCTCGTAGGAGAACGTGCCGTCCAGCATGCAGGGCGGGTAGCCGCACCGTGCGGGATCCACCTCGCTCCACACGCGGCTGCGCCACGACAGGTAGCCGGTGGGCTGACCCTGCGCGACCGGGCTGTTCGCGTAGAGCGCCACCAGCAGCGGCGCCACCCGCACCGCCGCCGTCACCTTGCGCACACAGTCAGCCTCGTCACGCCAATCGAGGCTGACCTGCCCGGTGGCCGTCATCAACATCATGTGGTGCGCCAGCCGGCCGCGCGCGCCCAGGGTCTGCCGCATCGTGCGGTACCTCGACTTGGGCATCCACGGCATCTCCTCCAGCGCCGTGAAGGGCCGGTAGCCCAGCGCCGAGGTGGACAGCCCCAGCGGCCCGAGGATCTGCTTGAGCTCCTCGAGGTGCCGGACGCTCTGCGCGTGCGCCTCGCGGGCCGTGGCGAAGGGAGAGCCCGACAGCTCGAGCTGCCCTCCCGGCTCGATGGAGATCGTCTCCGTCCCCCGCGTCATGGCGATGGGCGGCAGCCCGGGCGCCTCGCGGTAGTCGGTGAAGCCGAAGCGGCGAAACCCCTCCAGCACCGCCCCCACGCCCGAGGGGCCCTCGTAGGGAACCGGCCCGCCGCCCGCGCTGAAGAGCAGCTTCTCGTGTTCGAGCCCGAGGAGCAGCGCCCCCTGCTTGCGTTCCGCCGCCTCGAAGGTGCGCGCCAGCTCTCTCGCGCTCGTGGGAGCCGGGCGTTCCTCCGTCTGACGAGCATCGAGCGACATGAAATGGAGGCGCGTCTATAACGTGTCCCACGCGGCGTTCCACCTGTCGAAGCGAATGTCTGGCTCCGTGATCCCCACCCTCTCCGCGTCCAGCCGGGCCAGGGAGCTCTTCACCGGGCTGGTGCTCCCACTCAGAGCGCTCGGCCTCATCTTCCGCACGCCGCGCCTCTTCGCGCTCTCCCTGCTCGCCGCGCTGGTGACGGCGCTGGCGCTCGTCGCGCTCGCCGTCCTGCTGTGGCCCTTCGGGCAGAGCCTCGCTGATCGGCTGGTGGGCCATGACGCCACCTGGCAGCGCGTCACCTCGGCGGGCCTGGGCTTCCTCTTCTTCGCCCTCCTCTTCGTCGTCGGCGCCCTGACGGTGCCCAACCTGCTGCTCGCGCCCCTGCAGGATCCGCTGTCCGAAGCCACCGAGGTGCGCTGCGGCGACTTCACCGCCCCGCCCTTCTCCGCCCGCGCGGCGGTGCGCGGCACCCTGGAGTCCCTCGCCCACACCCTCCTTCGCCTCTCCTTCATGCTGCTGGGCTTCGCGGTGCTCTGGCCGCTCAACCTGGTGCCCGTCGCAGGCGGCGTCGCGTGGGTGATCCTCTCGTCGGCGTGGTCGATGTTCTGGCTCGCCGTCGAGCACCTCTCGAACCCCATGGCGCGGCACCTCCACCCATTCAGGCAGGTGGTGGGGGCGCTGGGACGCCGGCTGCCGCTGGCGCTGGGCTTCGGCGCGGCCCTGTGGGTGATCCTCTGGGTGCCGGTGGTGAACTTCTTCCTCATGCCCGTCGCGGTGGTGGCAGGCACGCTCCTGTACCGCGGGCTGCTGGCCGCCGGCGCCCTGCCCGGTCCGCCGAAGGCTTGACCTGCGCGGGGAACGCGGAAACCCGCGTGGGTGTTGGCCCTTCCTTGAAGGGGCTTTCCCCGCTCGTTAGGCTCTCATTCTCTTCGCCGATCCCGTTTCCCGAAGGACCACCCACCTCATGTCCACTCTTCGACGTGTCGCTGTGATCGCCGCGCTGGTGCTGGCGTGGGCGTTCAGCGGCAGCGACCGCGCTCCGCTCACCCTCACCATGCCCGAAGCCGTCGCCGCCCCCAGAGGCAGCGCCGGCGATGACAACGGCAAGAGCCCCCACGATCTCTCGTCGCTGCGGGTGCTGACCAAGGTGATCCTCTACGTGAAGGACAACTACGTGGACCCCAAGCGGGTGCGGCCGAAGGAGATGATGGTCGCCTCGCTCGAGGCCGTGGAGAAGAGCGTGCCCGACGTGATGGTGGAGGGCAGCGCCGAGTCGGGCAAGGTGCGCGTCAACGTCAACGGCAAGCTCAAGGAGTTCGACCTGTCGCACGTCGACTCCCTCTGGAAGATGAGCTTCACGCTGAAGGACGTCTTCGACTTCGTGTCGCGCAACATGCGCCCCGTCGAGGACACCCGGGAGATCGAGTACGCCGCGGTCAACGGCATGCTGCAGACGCTCGATCCCCACTCGGTGCTGCTGCGCCCCGAGATGTACCGGGAGATGAAGCTCACCACCAAGGGCGAGTTCGGCGGCCTGGGCTTCGTCATTCAGATGCGCGAGGGCGTGCTGACGGTGGTGAAGGTGCTGCCCAAGACGCCCGCCTTCCGCGCCGGCATCAAGAAGGACGATCAGATCCTCCGCATCGGCGAGGAGTCCACCGTCAACATGGACCTGAACGAGGCCGTCGGGAAGCTGCGCGGCCCGGTCGACTCCCGCGTCACCATCCACGTGATGCGAAAAGGCTGGGACAAGCCGCAACAGATGACCGTCACCCGCGCCCTCATCACCATCGAGTCGGTGCAGTCCAAGCTGCTCGCGCAGGGCGTGGGCTACGTGCGCCTCAAGAACTTCCAGGGGAACACCACGCGCGATCTCCAGGCGGCGCTCACCGAGCTCTCGGAGCAGGCCGCCCAGGCCGGCAACCCGAAGGGCCTCAAGGGCCTGGTGCTCGATCTGCGCGGCAACCCGGGCGGCCTCCTGGACCAGGCGATCCAGGTGTCCGATCTCTTCCTGTCCTCGGGCACCATCGTCGCCACCGTCGGCCTGTCCGACAGGCTGCGCGAGGAGAAGCGGGCCCACGCCGACGACGAGGACGACGCCTTCCCGGTGGCGGTGCTGGTCAACGCGGGCAGCGCGTCGGCCTCGGAGATCGTCGCTGGCGCCCTCAAGAACCAGAACCGCGCGGTGATCATCGGCCGCCAGACCTTCGGCAAGGGCAGCGTGCAGGTGCTGTACGACTTCCCCGACGACTCGGCGCTCAAGCTGACCATCGCGAAGTACCTCACCCCCGGCGACGTGAGCATCCAGGAGGTCGGCATCACCCCCGACATCGAGCTCATCCCCACCCGCGTCACCCAGGAGCGCGTCGACCTCTTCGCGCCGCGCCGGTCCATGGGCGAGGCCGATCTCGAGCACCACTTCTCCAACCCCGCCAACGCCGAGGCCGCCAAGAAGCGCGAGGACGTGGTGGTGCGCGAGCACCCGGGCGAGTCGCTCAAGTTCCTCAAGGACGAGCCGCAGAAGGTGGCGAAGGCGGGCGACGCGAAGAAGGACCCGAAGGCCGCGAAGCCCGGCGCGAAGAACCCGCTCACCGACAGCGAGCCCTCTCCCGAGAGCGAGGAGCTCGATGATCAGCTCGACGCCGAGTCCCAGGACGAGGTGAAGGAGGACTTCGAGGTCACCTTCGCCCGTGAGTTCATCCTCGCCGCCCCGAAGGTGCGCCGCGACGAGATGCTCAAGGCCGGCAAGAGCTTCGTGGCCAGCCGCCGCGCCACCGAGGAGAAGCGCATCGGCGACGCCATCGGCGCCCTCGGCATCGACTGGACGCCCGGGCCTTCCCCGAAGGCCGCGCAGCTGGCCGCGAGCCTCAAGGCCAACGGCGAGAAGAAGATCACCGCCGGGGACACCGCCACGCTCGAGCTCACGGTGGAGAACAAGGGCGCCGAGCCGGTGCGCCGCCTGCGCGCGTGGATCGAGGCGGACAACGGGATCATCGACCGCCGCGAGTTCCTCTTCGGCCTGGTGAAGCCGGGGGAGAAGCGATCGTGGTCGGTGACCGTGAAGACGCCGAAGGACCTCCTGTCGCGCCGCGACGGGGTGAAGGTGAAGCTGCAGGACGACAGCGGCATCCTCTCCACGACCGAGGCGAGCGAAGTGACCTTCGTCGAGCTCCCCCGCCCGCAGTTCTCCTTCACCTGGTCCGTCAACGACACCTGCGAGGTCTGCAACGGCGACGGCCTCATCCAGCGCGGGGAGGACGTCACCGTCGTGGTGGACGTGACCAACGTCGGCACCGGAAAGGCGCTCGACACCTTCTCGTCCATCCGCAATGCGTCGGACTCCAACATCTTCATCGAGAAGGGCCGCTTCAAGCTGGGCGAGCTCGCGCCCGGCGAGACGAAGTCGGCCCGCTTCCAGCTCGAGGTGAAGAAGGGCTACAAGAACGGCGACTTCGGGCTCAAGCTGGCGATCATCGACGAGCCGCTCGAGGAGTTCACCACCGACAAGCTCGAGCTCCCGGTCGCCCCCGACGGCCCGCCCCTCACCTTCGAGCCCCGGAAGGGCGCCATCGTTCGCATCGCCGACAAGGCCGACATCTACGCGGCGGGCGACGGCAAGCGCGTGCTGGGGCGCCTGCCGAAGGGTGCGACGGTGGTGGAGCAGGCCCGCGGCGCCTCCTTCTCGCGCGTGGAGTGGGACAAGGATCGCTTCGTCTTCGTGAAGACCAGCGACCTGCGCGACGCCAAGGGCCAGAAGCCCAGCCCCCCGAAGGACGTGAGCTGGGCCCCTACCCGCGCCCCGGCGCAGATCTCCCTCAACGTCGACCCGGCCTCGGGCGGCGCGGTGGCCGACGGCGAGCGCTTCACCCTGTCCGGCGTGGTGGCCGATCCCCAGCTGCAGGACCTCTATGTCCTGGTGAACGACCAGAAGGTCTTCTTCAAGGGCAAGGCCGAGGAAGACGGCGACAAGGTGAAGTTCACCACCGAGTTCCCCCTCAAAGAAGGGAACAACCTGGTCTCCGTCATCGCCCGGCAGACGCAGGACTTCGCCACCCGGAAGACCATCGTCGTGCGCCGCCGGCCCGCCGCCGCCGTGGCCCAATCCAGCAACGAGACCCGGCCCGCCGGCCCGTGACGGGGCGCTTCAAGAATTGATGGGGCCCCGAGCCGGGGCTAGGGTCTGGGGTCATGGCTCGCCGTTCGCGCCTCGCCCTGGCTACCCTGCCCTGCCTCGCGCTGGCGCTCGCCACCTCCGCCCGCGCCGACACCTACGACTTCAAGATCTACCAGCTGGGCAACCCCCAGGTGGGCGGCACCGGCTACACCCCGCGCGCCGACGCCAACTTCCGCGCCTTCGTCCGCCAGTTCGGCGCCGCGATGACCAGCGTGAACCTCGCCCCTCCCGAGACGCTGGGCCACTCCGGCTTCGCCTTCAACGCCGAGCTCTCGGTGGTGGACTTCCAGGGCGGCACGCTGCCCACCGAGGGCGAGTTCAAAGGGCCGCTGCTCATCCCCAGCCTGCACGTGCGCAAGGGCCTGCCCTACTCCTTCGAGATCGGCGCGCGCGCCGCGTGGATCGAGAAGAGCCGCATGGGCGCCGGCACCTTCGAGCTCAAGTGGGCCGTCAACGAGGGCTTCACCTACCTGCCGGACATCGGCGTGCGCGGCAGCATCACCAAGCTGGTCAACACCCGCGACTTCGACGTCACCTGCGGCGGCCTCGACATCGGCATCGGAAAGCAGTTCGCCATCGCGGGGATGATCACCATCACCCCGTACGTCGGCTGGAACCTGATGTTCGTCGGCGCCACCACGTCCAGCATCGACTTCCGGCCCTCGCGCACCCTCGAGGAGTCCGACACGCCCGGCGAGCAGTACCGCGACTTCTACATCTTCGAGTCGGTGCTGGCGGCGCAGAACACCCACAACCGCTTCTACGGCGGCTTCCGCTTCATCGGCGGCGTCGCCATCGTCGGCGCGGAGATCAGCTATTCCGTGCTGGGCCGCTTCCGCGACGCCAAGACGGGCATGGACATCGACGTGCCCGCCGTGCTGGCCGGCAACTTCACGGTGGGGCTCGACTTCTAGCTCTCTTCAGTGGAACGCCGGAGAGAGCGCGGCCAACTCGGCCTTCAGCGCCCCCGGCCGGTTGGTGATGAGCCAGTCCACGCCCAGCGCCCGAAGCCGCCGTGCCTCCGTGACGTCATCCACCGTCCACGCCGCCACCTCCCAACCGCGCGCGTGCCACGCGTTGACCCGCTCGCTGGTGCACGCCTCGGCCGACGGGTGCACCGACGTCGACGCGCACACGGGCAGCCAGAACCACGCCTGCGGTCCCCACGCCTTGTCGGGATCGAGGAGGAAGCCGCGGCGCAGCCCCGGGAAGCCCTTCGCCAGCCGCACCAGGCACAGCGGGTTGAAGCTGGACACGAAGACGCGGTGCGTGAGCTTCGCGTCGGTGAGGTAGCGCCCGACGCGCTCGGCCAGCCCGCGATCGTCCAGCCCCTCGCATTTGAGTTCGACGTTCACCACCATCCGCTCGGGCAGCGCCTCGAAGACGTCGGACAGGAGCGGGATGCGCGCGGGCGCGAAGCCCAGCCGGGTGCCCACGTCGACGCGCGAGAGCTTCCTCCACGGCGTCGTGGCCACCTCCCAGGGGAGACCCGCCAGGCGCTCGAGCCGCTCGTCGTGGCACACCACCACCTCCCCCGTCCCGCACACCATCACGTCCAGCTCGACGCCATCCGCCCCCTGCTCTGCTGCGCCCAGGAAGGCCTCCAGCGTGTTCTCGGGGAAGTCAGCGCTGGCGCCGCGATGACCCAGGATGCGCATCGGCATGGGGAAGCGCGTTGCTACGAGCCGCCCCCGCCTCCGTCAAGTTGCGCGGCCCCAAAGCGCCGTGGCATAGGTGCGGCATGGGCTCGTGCGGCACCGGAGAGATCATCACCCTCGTCGTCGTCGCCGTGATCATCTTCTCCGCCTCGAGGATGAGCTCGCTCGGCAACGCCCTGGGCAGGTTCGTCTACTCCTTCAAGAAGGCCTCGAAGGGCGAGGACCTGGTCGACGTCACGCCGAAGAGGCTGGAGCGCGCCTCGGAGGATGCGCAGGTGATCGACGCCCAGGCGAACGGGAAGCCCGGCGGGAAGAGCTGAGCGCTCAGCCCGGCTCCACCGTCTCCAGCAGCGTGGCGGCCAGCTCGCGCAACGACGCATGAAGGCCGGTGCTCTCCACCAGGAGCGTCAGATCCGCTCGCGCCAGCAAGGGGACGATCTTCACCCCCACCTCCGGCGGGAGGTAGGGGTTGAATACCAGCGCCCGCCGCACCGCCGGGCGCACGGACCACCGCGTCGAGCGCCAGATCTCCACCAGCGGCTCGGGCCGCGCAGGCCGGCGGGCGGCGATCCGCACCACCAGCTCCTCGGTGAGGCGCGAGTTCCTCAACACCTCCCGAACGACCGCCGGGTTCGACGCCACGGCGAGGCGTGACAGCTCGTCGGGGTTCTTCGTCAGCCGGGCCCGCGTCTTGAGCACCCCCAGCGGCAGGGTGAAGAGCCTCGCGTCGGCGCGCGCCGCCGCGTCGACGTGGTACTCGCGCACCGCCTCACCTTCGGCGAACAAGAGCTCCACTTCGCCCTGTTGGTGCAGACCCGCCACCCGCTGCAGCGTCTCCAGGTGGGGAATGAGATCCGCGTCTTCCGCCAGCGCGTGGAGGAAAGCCGGGAGCAGCTCGAGCGCCTCCTCGTCGCGCGCCGCCGCCAGCACCAGCAGCTCCGACAAGAGCCGCGTCGCCTCGGTCTCGCTGACCTCTCCCAGGGCCCGCGCCGCGGCGCGCCGCCGGACCAGCGGCCCACCCGACAGCGCCGCCAGCCGCTTGAGCAGCGGGCGGACGCGCTCAGGCGCCTGGCTCACGGCTGCCGCGTCGCCGTCGACGGGCTGCTGTTCGGCCGGGCGGAGACGCGCACGCGGAAGCCCTTCAGATCGGGCGGATACTCGAAGAAGGTGACGAGGAAGGGCACCGTCGCGCCCGGCTCCACCACCGGCGAGCGCTGCGCGACGCGCGCGTTGAGCGCCTCGAGGTCCTCCGCCGTCGCCACCAGGTACAGCTCTTCCGGCGACGCCGGAACGCCCGCCGCCGACTCCGCGTCCCGCACCAGCGTGTCGCCTTCCAGCAGCTCGGCGCGCACCATCAGGCGCACCGCGGCGGCGCCCCGGTTCGTCACCTCTCCGCGGACGAAGAAGAGCGGCTTGCCCGCCTTCGTGTCGTACAGCCCATTGGAGATGTCCCCCGTCACGAAGTCGGTGCTGGGCGCCAGCGCCGACTTGAGGTGTTCCCACGACAGCGTATCCGCGGTGACCTTGCCCTCATTGAGGTACGCCGAGCCCACCACCACCAGGGCCATCACCAGCACGGCGGCGATCACCACGTTGACGAAGATGCCCAGGACCGTGCGCCGGCGGCGCGGCGCCTCTGCCGGCGGCGGGGGACGGGCCACCACCTGCTGGGGCGCAGCCGCCGGCGTTCGCTCTGCGGAAGGCTCCGTCACCGTGGGCTCTTCGGGCGGGGCCGCCGGCAGCGCCGCCGCCATGTCGAACAGCGCGTTCTTCGCCGCCTCTCCAGTGATGTCGTCGGGCAGCGCCGCGCGCGGCTCCTCCTTCGCCATCTGCCCGCCGAAGAAGTCGTCGGCGGCCGAGGGGCTTCCTCCGAAGAGCGCGGGCAAGGCCTCCGTCTTCGCCGCGCTGGGCTCCGAGACGTCCACGTCGAAGGACATCGGCGCGCTCGACTGTGGCTTCACCGCGGGGTTGTTGCCCGTCGTCCACGAAGGCATCGCCGCCGCAGGCTGGGTCTCAGACGACTGGCCGGGCACGAAGGCGGGCACCGCTGGCTGCGTGGCCGGCAGGGGGTTCGCGGCCCGGGGCTGGGAGCCGCCAGGAATCGCAGGCCGCGTCGCGGTGGTGGCCGCCGGCGCTCCGGGCTGGGTGGGCGCCGCCATCGGAGAGCGCACGCCGGGCTGCGAGCCGGTTGGAATGCGCAGGCCTGGGCTCGACGGCGGGTAGGCTGGCGCCTGTCCGGCGGGCGGCGGCGGAGTGCCCAGCCCGGAGAAGTCGAAGGCGGGCGTCGAGTCCGCTGGAGGCGGAGGGCCGACGGGCTGGCGTTGCGTCACCGTCGCCGGGGTATTCGCGGCCGCAGGCCCGAGGGACGAGAAGTCGAAGGCGGAAGTGGACGCCGCCGCGGGCGATCCCTTCTGTGTGCCGATCGCCGAGAAGTCGAAGGGCGCGGGCTCCGCCGAGGGCGCGGGGCCACTGGGCACCAGCGCCGAAAAATCGAAGGGCGCCGGCTGCGCGGGAGGGGGCGCCGCGGTGGCCGGAACCCGGGCGGTGGGCGCGGACGTCCGCGGGACGGGTCGCGGACCGGGCGTCGCCGCCGGAGGCTGCACCGGCGGAACGGGCGGCGCGAGGCTGGAGAAGTCGAAGGCCGAGCCCGCGGACGGTGTCGTCGTCGGCGCCTGCGGAGGGATGGGCGGCGCCCCTATGTCGGGCACCCGTGATGCCTCCAACCCGAGGACGAAGACGCCTGGCCTCGTCGCCTCCGGATCCGGCACCGCCGGTGGCAACCCGAAGGCCGAGAAGGGATCGGGCTCACCGCTGATCTGAATGGACTTCCCCGCCATCGCCGGCTTGCTGGGCGACGAGGCCACCGGCGGCACCGCAGGGAACGTCTGCGTGGCCGGGCTGCCGGGCGCCCCCACCGCCGCGCCAATGGGGGCCCCGTCCTTCCCCACCCGGAAGGTATTCCCGCACTTGGTGCACCGGACCTTGACTCCCTTGTCCGTGACCTTGTCGTCCGGGATCTTGAACCGGGTCTGGCACTGCTCGCACTTGACGATCATGTCGGCCACACCGCCGCCGCGGCGCGGGGCAAGTATACGTCCTGTCCCGCGTTTTTCCGGGTGTAGGTTGCGGTACGCTGCCGCTTGCCCGCTGCGTCATGGCGGTGCTATTCGCGGGACGCACTGCGTCAACCCAGGGCCTTTCATGAGCGAACCCGAAGCCACGCGCGAGCCGAAGGTGATCAAGCGGTACACCAACCGCAAGCTCTACGACACCGTCGAGAGCCGCTACGTCACCCTCGATGAGATCGCCGAGATGGTGAAGCAGGGGATCGAGGTCAAGATCGTCGACAACCGGACCAAGGAGGATCTCACCTCGGTCACGTTGGCGCAGATCGTCTTCGAGGAGGAGAAGAAGAAGAACCAGATGCCGCTGTCCGTGCTGCGGGAGATCATCCGCCGCCCGGGCGACTCCATCACCGACTTCATCTCCACGCAGGTCAGCCCACGCGTCGACGCGCTCAAGCAGGAGGCCGGGCAGCGCATCGACAAGCTGCTCGGCCGGGACCCGGAGTCT
Source organism: Myxococcota bacterium (assembly GCA_040752975.1). Lineage (GTDB taxonomy): Bacteria > Myxococcota > Myxococcia > Myxococcales > Myxococcaceae > JADLDB01. The sequence goes on along the minus strand of JBFMHF010000013.1, from coordinate 66,310 downwards.
CCCGAGCTGACGCCAGCCGCGTTGCTGCAGCAGTCCCAGAAGGCCCTCGAGGCGTGGCAGGCCCGTGTGGACGAGCGGGTCAAGGCGACCATCGAAGGGGTGCTGGGCAACCTGCCCGCGTTGGGGCGCGACCTCGACACGCTGGTCAAGCGGATCAGCGAGCTCGAGCAGCGCATCTCCGAGCTGGAGCAGAAGAAGAAGTAGCCGTCAGCGCCCGGCGCGCTCGATGGCCTCGGCCACCCTCTGGAGGATGGTGGCGCCGCGGCTCCAGGGCGCGTACTCCCAGATCGTCTTGCCGTGGCTCTGCGCCTCGTCGATGGCGACGTTGAGCGTCATCGGCTCAGACACGCGCCGCGGGAAGTAGCGCTCCAGCGTCGCCACCACCTCGTCGGCCAGCTGTGTCTTGCGGTACAGCGTCGGCACCACCTGCGTCACCCGCAACGTCGCGTGCCCGTAGTCGGCGGCCACCCGCGTCACCGTGTCGCTCATCTCCGCGCAGCCATCGAGCGCGAGGTAGGTGGTGGCCACGGGAATGACGACCTCCTCCGCGGCCAGCAGCACGTTGGTGGTGGTGAGGCCCAGCGAGGGCGGCGCGTCCAGCACCATCACGTCGTAGCGGCCTTCCAACCCCGCCAGGGCGCGCCGGAGCCTCAGCGCGCGATCCGGATCCGCGGCGGCGCGCGTGGGGAAGTCGGCCATCTCCTTCCAGCTGGGGATGACGTCCAGCCCGGCGATCCCGGTGCGCCGCACCACCTCGTCGGGGCTGATCGCCTCGTCCGTGAGCAGGTGGAACACGTTGGGCGACACCGCGCGCACGTCGACGCCCAGCGACTTCCCCGCGTGGCCCTGCGTGTCGAGATCGACCAGCAGCACCCGCCGGCTCTGCTTGCTGGCGAGGAATGCGGCGACGTTCACCGCCAGGGTGGTCTTCCCCACCCCTCCCTTCTCGTTGATGAAGGCGATCCGCCGCGTCACTTACGCCTTCCGGGAATCACCCAGGCGATCCACCTTGCTCTCGATCTGGCTGAGCAGCTTCTCCAGCTCATCCATCTTCTCGCGCAGCGACTCGAGATCTCCCGTGGAAGGCAGGTTCATCGCCGACAGCGCCGTGCGGATCGACTTGTCGAGGGTGCCCTTGGCCGACAGCCCGCGCGAGACGATCGTCTGGATCCCGGCGACGAACTTCTCGTTGGACATGAGCTGCTGCACCAGCTTTCCGATTCGCTCTTCGCCGGTGGCGACCAGCCTCTTCATCACGGGGTTGTTCTTGAGCATGGCGGCGGATGCTGCGTTCGCATCCGCGCCGTGTCAATGTGCAGCCGCTCGTGGTTGCGGAACTCGACGACAAGCGCCTCATCGTGGTGACCGGAAAGGGAGGCGTGGGGAAGACCACCCTGTCCGCCGCCCTGGGCCTCAAGAGCGCCCGCGCCGGTCGCCGCACGTTGATCTGCGAGGTCAACACCCAGGAGCGCGTCACCGCCCTGCTGGGGAAGACGCCCGTCGGCCCCGAGGTGACGGCGGTGGACGAGAACCTGTGGTGCGTGAACGCGCGTCCCCAGGAGGCGATGCGCGAGTACGCGCTGATGATCCTCAAGTTCGAGAGCATCTACAACGCGGTCTTCGAGAACCGCCTGGTGCGCTACTTCCTGCGCTTCATCCCGTCGCTGCAGGAGCTGGTGCTGCTCGGGAAGATCCTCTTCCACCTGAAGGAGAAGCGCCCCGACGGCTCGCCCCGCTTCGATCAGATCATCGTCGACGCCCCGGCGACCGGCCACGCCATCACCTTCCTCTCGGTGCCGCAGGTGCTGCTGGACACCATTCCCCCCGGCGCGATGGCCAGCGAGGTGACGTGGATGCGCGACTCGCTGGTGGATCGCGCCACCTCCGCGGTGGTCCTGGTGTCGCTGCCGGAGGAGCTGCCCGTCAACGAGACGCTCGAGCTGCACGAGGCGCTCGCGAAGCGGGTGAAGATGCACCCGCGCCTCGTGGTGCTGAACGGCTTCATCGACCACCGCTTCGGCGAGGGCTCGGTTCCCATGGACGTGGCTCCTTCCCTGAAGGAGGTCGCGCGCTCGCACGAGGTCCGGGCCCAGCTCTCACACACGGCGAAGGAGCGGCTGGCGACCCTCGGGTTGCCCGTGCTCACCGTGCCCCGACTGTACCTGCCCGAGTTCGGCAAGGCCGCGATCGAGGACATCGCGAAGCGCCTCAACGGAGCCCCGTCGTGAGCCCCCTGCGTCAGGCGCTCGAGTCGAGCTCGGTGTTGATCACCGTCGGTTCGGGAGGTGTGGGGAAGACGACCGTCGCGGCCACCCTGGCGCTCCGCGCGGCGATGGAAGGGAAGGCCTCCCTCGTCTGCACCATCGACCCAGCGAAGCGGCTCGCCAACGCCCTGGGCCTCGAGGCGTTGGGGAACCAGGTGACGCGCATCGGCGATCCGGTGTTCGCCCGCGCCGGGCTGGCTCCCCGCGCCCCGATGGACGCGATGATGTTGGACATGAAGCGCACCTGGGACGAGGTGATCGAGCAGCGCGCCCCACCGGACAAGCGCGAGAAGATCCTGAACAACCGCTTCTACCAGTCGTTGTCCACCGCGCTGGCTGGCAGCCAGGAATACGTGGCGATGGAGAAGCTGTGCGAGCTGCGCGCGACGTCCTCGGCGAGCCTCATTGTCCTCGACACGCCGCCCACCGCGCACGCGCTGGACTTCCTCGACGCGCCCAACCGGATCCTCGACTTCCTCGACAACGAGGCGGCGAAGTGGCTGCTCACCCCCGCGCTGGCCGCCGGAAAGTTCGGCCTCAAGCTCTTCAACCTCGGCGGCAGCTACGTCGCCAAGACGATCGCCCGCTTCACCGGCACCGAGACGCTCCAGGCGCTGGCCGACTTCATGCTGAACATGAGCGGCCTCAACGAGGGCTTCCGCGAACGCGCCCACCAGACGCGGTCGCTGCTGGAGGCCGACTCCACCTCCTTCGTGCTCGTCACCGGCCCCATGCCCGATCGGCTCGACGAGGCGGTCTACTTCCACACCCTCCTCCAGCAGAACAAGATGCGCGTCGCCGCCGTGGTGGTGAACCGCGTCCACGCCCCGGTGCCCGACTCCTTGTGGGCAGAGGTGGCACGTCTCCCTCCATCGCTCCAACCGGCCTTCGAGCGAACGCTGAAGGAGAACGATCACCTGGCCCGCCAGGACGCGCGTGGAATTGCGCGGTTGGCCGAAGCCTGTGCGCCCACGCCTCTGGTCCTCGTGCCCCGCTTCGAGGCGGACGTGCACGATCTCGCCAGCCTCTTCGAGACGTCCCGGTGGTTGTGGGGGGACACCCGGCTCGAAGCGGCGGTGGCCGCGCGTTAGACTGGCGCGTCTTGATGCTGGAACCCGCGGTGGAAGCAGGCTGTCGATGCTGAAACCACCCCTTCGATCGAGCGACCGCGCCTCCATGCACCGACTCCTGACCGCCTCCCTCTCGCTGCTGGCCTTCTCGTCTCTGTTGGGCTGCGCCCACACGCGCGGCTCGGGCGACATGCAGCGCGTGGACTTCGACGAAGTGCTGATCACCGGCGACCTCGAGCTGAACAAGCTGAACGACGAGGAGTTGTTCGCCGCGGCCACCAGCTTCTTCGCCGCCGAGGACTACGCACAGGCGGCCCGCTACTTCGGGCGCATCTGTGACTTCCACCCGCAGAGCCCGCACTACCGCGCCGCGCTCTACAACGCCGGCCTCTCCCTCGAGAAGCTGAAGGCCTGGGACGAGGCGTGGGTGCGCTTCACCGCGCTGGCCGATCCGGCAAAGGGCACCGGCGACGCGCTCGACGCCTCCTACCGGGTGGCCGAGACGCTGTACCACTCCGACCGCTACCCGGAAGCGATCGAGGTGCTGAAGGTGATCGCAGCGCGGGAGGATCTCCCGATCGATCGCCGCATCGAGGCGCGGGTGCAGCAGGGCGTGTGTGAGCTGGAGATGGGCCAGACGGACGTCGCGGAGGCCACCTTCCGCGGAGTGCTGGCGACGTGGAACGCGTTGCCGGACCGGGACCTGGTCGACGACTACTTCCCGGCCCAGGCCCAGTTCTTCCTCGGGGAGGTGTTCCGGCTGCACTACGAGTCCATCGAGCTCGACGGGAACAAGAACACGGACAAGCTGGCCGAGGATCTCGAGTACAAGTCCGAGCTCCTCCTGTCGTCACAGGGCCACTACCTGCGCGCCATTCGCATCGGCAACGGCTACTGGGCCACGGCGGCGGGCCAGCGCATCGGAGGGCTGTACGAGAACATGTACGAGCACATGATCCACGCGCCTGCGCCCAGCGAGCTGGCGGACGCCGAGAAGGAGGTCTACCGGGCCGAGCTGCGCAAGAAGATCCGCGTGCTGATCTCCAAGGCCATCACCGTCTACGAGCGCACGCTGGAAGCGGCGGAGCGGATCGGCTCGTCCAGCCCCTTCGTGGAGCAGACCCGCGCCAGCCTGCAGCGGATGAAGGAGTTGTTGCTGGCCGAGGCGCGCGCGGAGGAAGAGCCGCCGCCCTCGCCCCCACCCGGAAGCTGACGACGCCACCTGCTGCGCTAGCTTCCGTCGCGTGACGGAGCCCGTCTTCACCGCCGCGGAGCTGGCCGAGGTGAAGGCGTACCACGCGCCCCGCTACACCTTCGAAGCCGTCGACACCCTCCTCTGGCCGCTGGTGCTGGTGCTGGTGGTGCGCTTCCTGACGGCGCCCCTGTACCGGCTCGCGGTGCGACTCACCGCGCGCTGGAAGTCGGCGGTGCTGGATCGGGTGTGGAAGGGCCCGGGGTGGGGGCCGACGATCGTCTTCGCGCTGCTGCTGTTCGCGCTCTTCAGCGTGGTGACCTTGCCCACCGACATCTGGTTCGGCTTCGTGCGGGAGCACCAGTACGGGCTTTCGACGAGTTCGCCCTGGGTGTTTGCCCTCGACTCGTTCAAGGCCCACCTCTTCACGGCGCTGGCCGTGCTGTCGCTGGCCTTCGGGCTCTTCGGGCTGGCGAGGCGGCTCACCCACTGGTGGTGGGTGATGGGGCTGGTGGCCACGGTGGTGATGAGCGCGTCGGCGGCGCTGGACCCGTACCGCAGCCGCCTCTACGTCGAGCAGCAGCCTCTGCCGGAAGGACCGCTGCGCGCACGCATCCTGGCGCTGACGAAACAGGCGGGTGTGGAGGTCTCGGACGTGCTGGTGGACGAGACCCTGTCGCGCACGGTGCGGTTGCAGGCCTACTTCGCGGGGACCGGGCCGACGCGCACCATCGTGCTCAACGACGCGATGCTGAAGAACCTGAGCGAGGAGGAGATCCTCGCGGCGGTGGCCCACGAGTCAGGACACGTACACGAATCCCGATGGGCTGCGCGGGTGATGTCGGCGCTGGCGCTCTTCGCCTTCCTGGGGCTGGTGGAGTGGCTCTTCCGGCGCTCGGCGAAGCGCGGCTGGTTTGGAATCTCCGAGCGCGCTGACATCCGCGCGTTGCCGCTCATCCTCCTGGTGTTCGATCTGTCGATGAGCGCAGCAGGCCCGGTGAGCGGCCTGGTGTCGCGGCGGAGGGAGTGGGCCGCGGATCGCTACGCGATGCAGCTGACCGGCGATCCGGCCGCCTTCTCGTCGATGCTGGTGAAGGCGGCGCGGGTGAACAAGATGGACCCAGAGCCGCCGCGCTGGTTGGTGCTCAAGGGGATGTCGCACCCACCCATTGGCGAGCGCATCGACTTCGCGCGCCACTTCCGGCCGCGGTGAAGCTCCTGGCTCGCTAGAAGAACGCCACGCCGGCGCCGATGAGGCCGGTGAGGTGCGGTTGGTCGCGGCAGCAGTCGCCGGGGCTGACGCGGTAGCGGGCCTCGGCCTCGATGAAGAAGTGCTTGCCCAACCAGATGTCGATGCCGGCCGCGCCGACGACGCCCCAGTGCATCTTGCCTGGCATGGCGTAGGCCTCGGTCATCGCGAGGGACGCGGAGATGTAGGGCTTGAAGGTCCTCGTCGGGACCCACAGCTTGGCGCCGAGGAGATCCCACGAGCGGCTGTCAGAGCGCATCTCGAAGTCGCTGCGCAGCGCGAACCAGTTGGTGAAGCGCGTCTCGAGGCCAAACGAGTGGGCGTAGCCGAGGCCGGACAGGTCCATGCCGCTCGTCCAGTCGACAAGAGCCGCCGAGCCGCCGAGGTACTTGAGCCCGAGGAACGCAGGCCTGGGAGGCGCCTTCTTTTCGACTTCCACCGAGACAGAGGCCGCGGCAGCAGGGGGAGCCGGCGCCGCCATGGGAGCGGCGACCATGGGAGGCGCCGTGGGGGCGACGACGACGGGCGGAGGCGTCGGCACGTAGACAGCGGAGGGCGCGACGTACGCGACGGGAGGCGGCGCCATCACGACGGGCGGCGGCTGGTACACCGGCGGCGGGGGAGCGACGTACACCGGCGCGGGCGGCGGCACGTACACCGTGGGAGGCGGCGCGACGTAGACCGGCTGCGGCGCCACGACGACCGGCGCGCTGCACGGGACCGACGCCGTGCTGAAGCCGAGGAAGATGTTGCCCAGCGAGATGCCCACCGAGCCGTGGTGGTAGTGGCGCGAGCACGCCAATGCAGGCGCTGAGAGCCCCACCACCGCCGCAACCGTCACTGCCTGGAGTATCCGCGTCATCGAGAACGCCTCCCGGACTGAATGGTTGCCGGAGGTGAAAAGACCGATCGCCGCTCATCGTGACGCACCGCGCGTCCAAACGTGCGTCCAGCACTCGGGACGCTGTCTCGCGGGCAAATCCCTGAAAATTCGCGCCGTTACTGAGTGAGTGGCGCGGGCACAACTCCTGCTCAAGCCGTCCGCACACCCGCCGTAGCAAAGGAAACCCATATGACCGTCGAACTGAAACTCAGCAATCCGGAGCTTGCCTGGAACCTCACGTACCGTGACCTCAACGAGGTGAAGAAGGACGGTGGGATTCAGGCGCAGATCGAGAAGCTGTCCCCGACGGAGCGCCAGATCGTCGAGTTGTACCTGAAGACGCGCGAGTCAACGTCGAAGGAAGTGGCGGACCGGAACATCAAGGCCTTCGAGAGCTTCGTGCAGCTCGCCCTGTCCCAGGGCAAGGCTCCGGGATACGCCACACCCGACCCGCTCGAGAAGCTCAAGTCGAACCCTGAGTACACGAAGATCAACGAGGAGCTGAAGTTCCTGAACCAGGAGTTCTACTTCAATGGCACCCCGTACAAGCTCGCGGACCTCATCAAGATGGTCGACGGGGACAACATCAACGCGGGGGACGGGGTCATCTGGCAGAAGGACATCCTCTACAGCGCTGGCGCTGGTGGTCGTTTCCCCTTTGGTATTCCCGAGGAGGCGAAATTCGCCGCGGGAATCCTCCAGAACCCACGGATCAAGGCCGAACTGGTCAAGCTCACGGGGGACTTTCAGAACGGCGCGATCTCGATCTCATCTCTCGAGCAGCGGATTGCGACGCTCGAGAAGAAGAAGGCCGACCTCGAGGCAGAGGCTCGCGGTGCGTCGAAATCTCAGCAGTCCGCAACCAGCAGCCAGTCGAACGCTGCCTCAGGAGCGGGGCCGCAAACCGGCGTGGACGCCCCCAAAAACCCTGTCGGTGGGAAAGAGATCGAGAAGAAGCCCGCTCCCGCTTCCGACACCGACACACTCGTCAAGCAGCCCATCAAGATGGACATGGGGGAGGTCACCGGAGGGGACCCGCTGACGCGCTCCACGGAGCGGATCACCAACGCGCTCGGCTCGATCGAGGAGCAGATTGACCAGGTCATTGCGCAGATGGGCAAGGAAGAGGACCCGAAGAAGCTGAAGGAACTCGAGGGGCGGCTGATGAAGCTTGAGCGCCTGCAGTCGACGATGAGCAAGATGCTCGAGCGGCTTCAGAACATGATCCAGAATCTTGCGGCAATGTACCACAAGCTCCAAATGTCTGCGATTCAGAACATTCGCTAGGAGACGCCATGAACTTCGCTCAACAGCTGGGACTGACGGCAGAAGAGGCCGGGTCGATCGCGCAGGTAGGAGTGGATCTTCTTGGAGCCGAAGACTTCGAAGGGGCGCTGGCCGTCTTCGAAGGACTGACGACCCTCAACCCGGACGACCCGTCGATGTGGGCAGCACTGGGCTTCGTGCACCGGACCGCCGGGAACTTCGCGAAGGCAGAGGAGTCCTTTCAGGAGTGCCTGCGCAAGGACCCCACGCACTCCGCGGCTCAGGCCTGGCTGGGGGAGCTGCAGATTCGCAAGGGGCAGCCAAGCGGACGGGAGCTGGTGCGGAAGGCGCTTGCTGACCCCAGTTTCGCGCAGTCCGACGCCGGCATGCAGGCGAAAGCGCTGCTCAACCAGTAGCTTCGACACGAAAGAAGATGCCCGCCCCCAGGGTTCACTTTCGAGTGAGCTCTGGGGGTAGTTTCGTCCTCCATGCGCGCTGTCGGACTCGACCTGGGCACCAAGACGATTGGCATCGCCGTCAGCGACGAGCTTGGCCTCACGGCCCAGGGCCTCAAGACCCTCGAGCGCCGCAGCCTGAAGAAGGACATCGCCGAGCTCGCTGCTCTGGCGCAGGACCTGGGTGCCGACCGCTTCATCCTCGGCCTGCCGCTCAACATGGACGGCACCGAAGGCCCTCGCGCCGCCGCCACCCGGAAGTTCGGCGACGCGCTGCAGGTAGAAACGAAGCTCCCGGTCCTCTATCAAGACGAGCGACTCACAACGGTGTCCGCCGAGCGCGCGCTCCTGGAGGCGGACGTCTCTCGGAAGAAGCGACGCGCAGTCATCGACCAGGTTGCGGCCTCGCTCATCCTGCAGTCATGGCTCGACGCCCAGCCGCGGCCTGAGCAGTCGTAGGCCGCCTTCATCCGTCGCACGGGACCGCCCTGCTGCTTCCGGGACGGGCGGATCGCCCGTAACCCCCCGAACCGTCGCGACAACCACCCCGGCACCCCGCCTGCACAAGCCCCGTCCACCACGCAGCACCTACGGAGGCTTACCGTGTCCGACTTCAAGGTTGGCGGCTTCAACTTCCACGTTCCCACTTTCGGCTTCGATGACGCCGGCAACGCGGCCCCCACGTTCGCCAAGCCCAGCGCGGGTGGCGCGAGCAGCGTCGGACAGTGGAGCGGCGAGCAGCCCAATCCCCTCGCGGCGATCTTCGGATTCATCCCGGGGGCCGAGAGCATCTTCGGCGCTGCGATCAAGGATCAGCCTCAGAGCCTCCTCGACGTGCTGGTCAGGGTAGCCGGCGTCTTCGTCCCCAGCGCGCAGACCTCTGGTAGCGCCCACGCTGGGGAACATGCCCACGCGCAGGCCCAGGGCTCCTTCCAGGCGGGCGGCGTCTCCGGTCGCGGCTCGGCCCAGGCGGATGCGTGGGCGAAGGCGGACGCGACGGGCCGGGCGTGGGCGGGACCCGATGGCGTCGGCGTCGAAGGCAGCGCGGAAGCGTCCGTGGGTGTCCGGGCCGAGACTGCAGGCGAGTTCCACACTCCTCTGGGCTCCCTCCGCGCACATGTTGGTGTCTCGGCGGAGGCCTACGCACGGGGAGCGGCTTACGTCATGGCCAACCACAAGGGGGCCGACGCTGCCGCCATGGCCGAAGCGGGCGCCAAGGCCAAGGCCGAGGCCAACGCCGACGCCACCCTGCTGGGCGGGCTCGTCTCCGGTGAAGCCAGCGCCGTCGCCGAGGCAGGCAGCGGCGCGACGGCGAGCGGCCACGTGGGGATTTCCTACGATCCCCCCAAGGCCGTCATCGAAGGATCCGCTGGTGCCTTCGCTGGGGCCCACGCTGGTTTCTCAGCAAAGGGCGGCGTGGGACCTCTGAAGTACGGCATCGAGGCTGAAGCGTGGGTCGGTGTCGGTGCGAAGGCCGAGTTCCACGCCGGCCTGGAGGACGGGAAGTTCAAGTTCTCCGCCGGCATCGGCGCCGCGCTCGGCATCGGCGCCTTCCTGAAGATCGACTTCGAGATCGACTTCAAGGACGTCGGCTCCGCGATCGCCGGCATCCTCGGCGCGGGCGTCGCCATCGTCGGCGGCGTCGTCAGCGCCATCGGCAGCGTCGTCGGCTCCGTGGTGAAGGGCATCGGCGACTTCTTCGGCAACATCTTCAAGGGCATCGCCAACCTCTTCGGCGGCGGCAAGGGCGATGGCTCGCACGCGTTCAGCATCCTCAACACCTTCAAGCCGCTCTTCACCCCGCCCGCGGAGGCGCCGAAGCTGCCAGGGGCGGAGGAGAGCGATGTCCCAGCGAACCCTGAGGGCGAGCTCCAGGACGCCCCCGTGCCCAACGACGAAGTCGCCACCGCCTGACGGAGAACGAGGACCGCCATGATCACCATCGCCCCCCTGCTCGTCGAAGCCGAAAACTACCTGGCCCGGCAGGACGTCGACCGCGCCGCCGAGTGCTACCGCCAGGCCAACCAATTGGACCAGGGGCACTCGCCCCTCCCCATCATCGGGCTCGCGCGCATCGCCCTGGCCCTGGGCCAGGTGCAGAAGGCCATCGAGTTGCTCGACGGCGTGCTGGCCCACCACCCCACCCGCATCGAGGCGCTCACCTTCCGGGCTCTCGCCGACGAGGTGCGGGGCTCTCCGAAGGAGGCGCTCGTCCGACTGGAGAAGGCCGTGTCGATCGATCAGTCCTACGCCCCCGCCTGGACCAACCTGGGTCGGCTGCTCGCCCAGGACTCGCGCTGGAGCGAGGCCCGCAACGCCTTCCACACCGCCAACACCCTGGCGCCCGATCAAACCGACGTGCAGGTGCTCGAGACCGTCGCGGCCTTCCGCAGCGGTGACGTCCAGGGCGCCGGGGCGATGCTGACCCGCTGCGTCCTGCGCGATCCCTCTCACGTCGACGCGGTGGTGACGTTGGCCGACGTGCTGGCGTCCACGGGCCAGGAGAAGCTCGCCGACGAGGTGCTGGAGAACGCCGAGCAGCGCCTGCCCAACGTCGCCATCATCCGTGCCCGCCGATCCGCCCTCGCGTTGCGCCGCGGCGACGTGAAGGCGGCTCGCGAGCACGCGAAGCAGCAGCTCGAGCTCACCCCGGACGACGCCGACGGCTGGCGCTTTGCTTCGGTGCTCGCCGCGATGCAGACCGACCTCGAGGAGGCCGAGCGCTGCGTGCAGAAGGCGCTGGCGCTCAAGCCGAACGACTGGCGCTGCCACCACCAGCTGGGCTGCATCTACGACGCGCTCCGCTGGACCGAGCCGGCCAAGGTCGCCTACCGCCGCGCCATCGAGCTTGGCGCGGGCTGGGAGTCGGTGAACAACCTCTCGGTCCTGCTGCTGGAGGGGGGCTCCGCCGCCGAGCTCGCCGAAGCCAGGACGCGCCTCACCCAGGCGGTGCAGAAGAACCCCGACGCCACCTCGCCCCGCTACAACCTCGCTCTGGCCTTCGCGAAGCTGGGCGACAAGGCGAGCAGCGACCGCGAGGCCCGAGAGGTGATGAAGCGTGGCCAGGCGAATGACCCCTGCGTCGCGGACGCGAAGCGGCTCCTCAACAATCGTCAGGGGACGCGCCGGTAGACGTGGACCGGCGCGTCGAAGCCGGGGATCTCCTCGAAGACCTGGCCATCGAACGTCACCCGGCGGCCCTCCACCACGAGCCTGCCCTCGCGCTCCAGACGACCCCCCTCGTAGCGCACCACGAAGCCGATGCGATTGGTCGCCAGCCGCTCCTGGAAGAAGCTGCTGCGGCGCCGTGCCTGGCGCTCGTAGGGGAAGCCCGAGAAGAAGCCGATCTGGATGTCGGTGTACCCCGACGGATCCTCATCGAAGAGCAGGCCGTCTGTGCCAGGCGCGGCATTCGCCTTGAGCCACTCGGCCACGCGCATCAGTCGCCGCTCGTTGGTGGAGGTGGGAGCGATCGCCCGCAGGGTGTCCGGACCCGCTCCTTCCGTGCGAAAGCAGTACCACCCCAGCCAGGCGGGCCACGCCACGGCACAGAAGAGCGCCACGCCCACCAGCACCCGTTCGCCACGCTTCCCCAGCCGCCGCAGCACCGGCTGCGCCCCGAACCAGACGAAGGGTAGGAGCAGGAGCACCTCCTTCATCGTGAAGCGCACCAGCGGGGCGAAGCTCGACAGGAAGACGGAGCGACCGGTGTAGAGCGCCGCGGGGAAGACCACGAGGAAGACCAGCCAGCGCAAGTCCTTCCTGGCCCGCCAGGCGCGCCAGAGGCCAGAGAAGCCCGCGAGCGCGACGAGCGGCGTGAGGGTGAGCACCGCCGCGCCCGGCCAGAACAGCAAGCACATCAGCCGGTAGAGCCCCTCTCCCCAGACGGCGACCTCCCGCGGGTACCACTCGCGATGGAACGCGTCGATGAAGGCAAAGGGGAAGAGCGGATTCCCGCGATCGAGCGCGTTGCCCGCCATCCACGCGAGCGCGAAGGCGCTGGAGGCAAAGCCGAACCACGCCGCCGTCTGCCAGCGACGGTGCCGCAGCCACACCACCCCGGTGAGGATGGGCAGGAGCAGCCAGGAGTCGTACCGCGTGGCGCACGCGAGGTTGACCAACAGCGCGGCGGCGAGGAGCACTTCATGCTTCCCCTCCTCGCGCCAGGCCTGGACCAGGGCCAGCGCCCAGACCACCAGCAGGAGGTTGAGCGCTTCGCTCGCCGCCGTCGTAGACGCCTGGATGTGGAGCCCCCAGACAGCGAAGCCGAAGACGGCCCACGAGGCGGCGACGCGGCCGAAGAGGCGTCGCGTCAGCGCATGGAGGGGGATCGCGGTGAGCGCGCCGACGAGCAGGCTCAGCACCCGCCCGGAGAGCTCCAGGGCTGGAATCGCCAACTCGAACAACGCCAGGAGGTAGATGTGCAGCGGGCCGAACTGCTGGCCCCCTTGATCGAACGAGCCGATGAGGTGTGGGTGTTCGAGCCAGCGGTGGGCCAGCCACGTGCGGGCGATGGCGTCACCGGCCATGTTCTCGTTCCAGGGGAACACCAACAGGCGCGGGGCTGCGACGAGGAGCGCCAGCGCCCACCACGGCAATCCCCGTTCACCAGGCGCCGCCGCCGCTCCTTCTTCGCCCGAAGTCATGCTTCCTGGCCCGACTGGGCCATGGCGATCCGCAGGGAGCGCAACGCGGCGCGCACGTGCTCGGATCGATCCGCCGGACTGGGGACGCCAGCCGGGTGCTTCTCGTCCGCTGGACCCGCACGCTCTGCGTGTGCGATGCGCTTGGCGATCCGCTCCTCGAGCACGTTGGCCTGGTGTTCGGAACGAGTCTCGCGGGCGTGGGCCAACTCGAGGTGCGCCCGGTAGAGATCGAGCGCGTCGAGGAAGGCCGCGTCCCCCGCCTCGGTGAGCAGCCGCGTCGCCTCGGCCATTCCCTCCTCGGCCTCCTCGACGGCGCCCTGCAGCGCCCTCGCCGCCGCGAGCCCGGCGCGCCCAAGCCCCTCGTAGCGTGCGTCGCCCGTCTCCTCGAGGATGGCCACGCCTTCCCGGAAGTGGGCGAGGGCCTCGTCGAGCTCACCAAACTGCTGGAACAGCGACCCCAACGACACCAGCGCCACGCCTTCGAACCGTCGGGCGCCCGCCTCACGGAGGATGGCCAGCGCGCTCTCGTAGTGCGACCTCGCCTGGCCGGGCTGCTCGAGATCCGCGTTCAGGTCGCCCAGGTTGATGTGGGAGATGCCTTCCGAGCGTCGGTTGCCCAGCTCGCGGTGAATGGTGAGCGCGGCCTGGTAGTTGGCTCGTGCCTGCTTGAGGAGTCCCAGGGCCTGCTGCTGCACGCCCAGGTTGGCGAGCGTCACGCCCTCGTAGCGGCGGTCCCCGACGGCGCGGTGCAGCTCGAGCGCCTCGTTGTAGGTGTCCATCGCCTCCGTCTCGCGCCCCATGTCCGACAGCAGGCCGGCCAGGATCGAAAGGGTGCGCCCCATCATCCGGCGATCGCCGACGCGCTCGGACAGGGCCAGGGCGCGCTCACACCGTCGGCGGGCTTCGGCCCGCTGCCCCTTGAGCCGCTCGATCATCGCGAGGTGCGACTCGGCGCGCCCCTCCATCGCCACGTCGTTCAGCTTGCGGGCCAGCTCGGCCATCGCGAGCAGATCATCTTCCGACTCAGCGATGCGGCCCCGCGCCTGCCGTGCTCTTCCGCGCGCCTCGAGGCCCGCCGCCCGCGACACGTCGTCGATGGCCGGCTTGGCCAACGCCGCGTCGAGCATCGCCAGGTGCACCTGGAACGGGCCCCGGAGCGCCAGCAGGGGGTCGAGCGCGAGCACCACCTTGAGCGCGCGCGCGTCGTCGCGCTTCTGGGCGCGCATGAAGACGGCGTTGAGGTTGTCCCGTTCGAGATCGAGGGCGTCGAGCTGCGCTTTGCTTCCCTCCGCGCCGATGGACAGCTTCTCCCCCAGCGACAGGTAGAATTGCGCGTGGCGTTCGGCGGCGCCCTCCTCTTCCGGCTGCCCGGCGAGCTTCTCCTTCGCGTACTCGCGGATGCTCTCGAAGAGGCCGAAGCGCGTCTGGGCGTCGTCACCGTGGGGAAAGTAGGCGCGCACCAGCGACTTGGCGCGCAACGTCATCAACAGCTCGAGCGCCGCGCCACCCTCCAGGCTCACCACGGCCTCCACCGCCTCCGCGCTGAAGCCGCCGCGAAAGACGGACAGCTGGGCCATGGCGGAAGCCTCCGCCGGCGTCAGCATGCGCCACGACCAGTCGATCGCACCGCGCAAGGTGGCCTGCCGCTCCGTCGCTCCCCGGCGATCGACGAGGAGATCGAAGCGCCGTGGAAGACGCTGGACGAGCTGGGTAGGGCTCAGCACCGACATGCGGGCAGCCGCGAGCTCGATCGCCAGCGGCATCCCGTCGAGCTGGCGGACGACTTCGGCGATCGCGGTGACGTCGGCCTGGGTCGGCTCCCATCCTGGCCGCACGGCGCGGGCGCGTTCGATGAACAGCTCGACGGCCTCGGACGAGCGGGCGGCCTCCTGTTCCTTCGGCGTCCGCAGCGGCGGCACCTCGAAGACGGTCTCCTCGGGGACGCGCAGGAGCTCACGTGAAGACACGACGAAGCGGGCCTGAGGGGCAGCGCGCATCCACCGCTCGATGGTCTCGGAGGCGTGGGACACGATCTGCTCGAAGTTGTCCATCACCAGCAGCACCTCGCCGCGCGCGAGGATCGCGTGGCCGAGCTGCTTGACCGGATCTCCGGGCACGAGGGGCACGCTCAAGGCACGCGCCACGGCGCCAGCGATCGAGTCGACGTCCGTGGCCTCGGTGAGATCGCAGAACCACACGCCGCCGCGCCGCCGCCCGCGCTCGCCCACGCCCTGAAAGTACGAGACGAGCTGCTGACCGAACTGCAGCGAGAGGCGGGTTTTTCCCGTGCCGCCAGGCCCGAGGAGGGTGATGAGCCGGACCCCCTGGCGGAAGAGCTGGTGCAGATCGGCCAGCTCGCCGACGCGGCCGACGAAGCTGGTGGGCTGCTTGCCGATGTTGGTGGGCCGCCCCGAGACCTGTTCCAGCAGCTTCTTCGCCTGCTCCAACTGCTCGTTGCTGGGCGTGCGATCGGCTTCCGCGCCGCGGTCGGAGCGCGTCACGTCCTGCCGCTTGTGGACCGGGACGGTGGGGTGCGAGGCGCCTTCGAGAATGGTCTCCACCTCGCCGGAGTTGAGCGGCTTCACCGGCTCGGCCTCGGGCGGCACGTACGCCTCTTCGGAGTCGTCCAGCCCGGGCACGTCGTCGAAGTCGCGGAACCAGGCGGGCACGTCCGGAGGCGGGTAGTTGGACAACACGCCCATCAGCGCCTCGCGGAATGCCTCGGCCGTGGGGAAGCGGTCCTTCGCCTCCTTCCGCAGCGCCTTGAGCAGCACCTTGTCGAGCGCCTCGGGAATGTCCTCACGCAAGGACGAGGGCGCGGGCACCATGCACTCGCGCACCATGCGCAGCGTCACCGCGTCCGTCTTGCCGCGGAACAGGTAGCGGTTCGTCAGCATCTCCCACAGCACGATGCCGAGAGCGAAGACGTCGGTGCGCGCGTCGACCGGCTTCGCGTGTGCCTGCTCCGGCGCCATGTACGGGAACTTCCCTTTGAGGATGCCCGTCGCAGTGTGGACCGACTTGTTGGCCGCCTTCGCCACACCGAAGTCGATCAACTTCACTTCCCCCGTCCGGCCGACGAGCACGTTGTGCGGCGAGACATCGCGGTGGACGATCTGCAGGTGACGCCCCTGGGCGTCCGTGGCTCGGTGCGCGTAGTCCAGGCCCTTCGCCACCTCGACGCCGATGTGGAGGGCGACCTCCACGGGCACCTCCGCCTCCTGCGCACGCACGCGCTTGAGCAGCTCGCGCAGGTCCTTCCCCGCCACGTACTCCATCGCCACGAACCACGTGCCGTTCACTTCTCCCAGCTCGAAGATCTCGGCGATGTTCGGGTGGTGAAGCCGCGAGGCGATCCGTGTCTCGTCGAGGAAGAGCCGGAGAAAGCGCTGATTCTCCGTGAGATGCGGGAGGATCCGCTTCACCACCACCGTGGAAGGCTCCGCCGAGCGCTGGGCCAGAAACACCTCGCCCATGCCGCCGGCGCCAAGGCGTTTCACCAGCCGATATGAGCCGAACTCCTCCACGGTCTGTCAAAAGTTAGCGCAATACGCGGATTTTCCGGGCATTTTCTGGGCGCAACAACCCCCTGGCGTCGTGCGACAATGTAGGGACACCGCCATGGCCTTCGACCCCAAGATCCGCAGCTCTGTGGTTCCGCCCCGGGTGACGGTCAATGCCGGCCCGACGACGGCGCCGGCCGCCACTCCAACCCCCACGAGCAAGCCCGTGCCGACGGGGTATGGGTCGGGGAGCAGCTTCGACTCCGCTCCCCGAGTTGCGGACAAGGCGGCAGAGGGGCGTGCCAAGGCTGGTGGCGTGCAGGACGACTCCATCGGCCGCGCGAAGACGGGCGGCGTGCAGGACGACTCCATCGGCCGCGCGAAGACGGGTGGCGTGCAGGACGACTCCATCGGCCGCGCCAAGACGGGTGGCGTGCAGGACGACTCCATCGGCCGCGCCAAGACGGGCGGCGTGCAGGACGACTCCATCGGCCGCGCGAAGAGGGGGGGCGTGCAGGACGACTCCATCGGTCGGAAGACGACCGGCGGAGTCCAGGACGATTCGATCGGCCGAAAGAAGACCGGCGGCGTGCAGGACGACTCCATCGGCAGCCTGGCGAGCTTCGACGCTGTGCGCGCCACGCTCGTGGGTCCGGACGACGATCCCGCCCGCGTCGAACTGCGCAACGCCATCTTCGATCGACTGGAGAACCCGACCTTCGGCTACGACCTCCCGAAGGGGTCGGCGGGCGCGACGGCGGCGCTCACCAGGGGAATCCTCGCGCTCAAGACCACGAAGTCGCTCTCCGCTACCGCCCGGGAGCAGCTCTCCACGGTGATGAAGCGGCTCGACGAGGACGGGCTGCGTTTTCTGGGGGCCGCGCTGGAGAAGACGCCGAAGCTCTTCACGGACAAGGACGCTCAGGGTGGCTCGCTGCTGTCGAACCTGGCGAAGCTTGCCAGCCAGCCGCTGAACGCGAAGCTGTCGGCAGACACCACCACCGAGACGGTGTTGCGGGGGGTGCTGCGCGACATCGTCAACCCCAACCGCATCGACCAGGGCACCGCCCCCACCTGCACCGTCACCTCGATGATGTTCGAGCTGGTGGCGGACGAGCCGGCCGAATACGCGCGGCTGATGGCCGACCTCACCGGCCCGGCGGGCAAGGCGAAGATGCGGGGCGGCGGCGAGCTCCGGGTGGACGCGGGCGACGCGGCGGTTGACTCACGCGACTGGCGCTCGGCCTCGCAGACCATCTTCCAGACCGCGGCGATGGAGTACGCGAACGGCCGCTTCATGGACTTCGACCCCGTCGCCGGCAAGTCGACGGACACGCGCACGGGGGAGGAGCAGCGGGGCATCAAGCCGTCGCAGCAGGCCAACCTGCTCGCCCAGCTCTTCGGCGTGAAGTACTCCACCGACAACCTGAAGGACGAGAAGGAAGGCGCGAAGGTCCTCGAGTCCCTGCGCGGCTTCAACGCGGTGGGCGCGCAGAACCGGCCGATCATCCTCCACATCGATCAGGGCGACTACAACCACGCCGTGACGCTGGAGAGCGTGAAGGGTGGCCGCGTCCAGTTCCGCGACCCCTACGGTGTGCTGCGTTCGATGCCCGAAGAGCTCTTCCCGAAGTACGTGATGGCCGTCCAGCGGCCGATCGAGTCCGTGGTCGGCTGACCGCTCTTCGTTCGTGACGAGCACGCGCCGCGGGCGGGTAGAGTCCGCTCCGTGAGACTCGTCGTTGCGATGGTGTGCGTCACCACGTGGATTGCCTGCGGCAGCTGCAAGACTCCCTCGACGTCGGACGCCGCCACGGCGTCCCCAGCCTCGCGCGAGTGGCTCGAGGGCCGACCCCTGGCAGAAATGGGAAGCCCCACCGACGGCGGCACGTTGATCGTCCGGGTGATGAGCGAGCCCGCCGGTCTCAATTTCCTCGACGACGCCTTCCACGACGCGTGGGTTGCGCGCATGACGCGACCGCTGGTGGTCGAGTCTCTCCTCACCGTCGACCCCAGGGACTACTCCCTGAAGCCGGGCCTCGCCGCCAGTTGGGAGGATGTGGACGGACACCGGGTGACGACCTTCTCCCTGCGGCCGGGTGCATCCTTCTCGACGGGCGCTGCGGTGACGGCCAAAGACGTCGTGGAGACCGTGGCGGCCGTGCTGGACGGCAAGCACGAGACGGGCGCGGCGCGAGGCGAGCTGGCGGGCCTCGCCGGCTGCCTGGCGCAGGACGAGCACCGGATCGAGTGCACCTGGACGAAGCCTTCTCCCTCCGCGCTGCGCGCGTTGGTGCGTCTGCCGATCTACTCGCGTGCACAGCTGGCGGGTGACTGGGCGGAGCTGGCGAAGGCGCCCGTCGGGAGCGGGCCGTACGTCGTGAAGGCCTGGGAGCGGGGCGCCTCGCTCACGCTGGAGCGCCGGCCGGGGGGCGCAGCGCACCTCGATCGGATCGTCTTCCGTTTCGTGAAGGACCACACCGTCGCGGCGGCGATGTTCGAGAAGGGCGAGTTCGACCTGATGACGAACATCCAGCCCGTGCTGTGGCGCGCGATGGAGGCCGATGAGCCGAAGTACGCCTGGGCGAAGAAGTACCGCCGGCTCCGCACGGCCGACAACAGCTTCTCGTACATCGCCTGGAACGAAGCGGTGCCGGCGTTCTCCGACGTGCGGGTGCGGCGCGCGCTGGGGCACCTGTACGACGCCAGGCTGGTGGCCAGGGTGGTGGACCTCGATCTCGAGCTCCCGACGAGCTGTCCGTACCTCCACGGCAGTGACTCCTGCGACTCGACGCTGGGTCCCCTGCCCTTCTCCCCGCAGACCGCCGACGCGCTGCTCACCGACGCCGGCTTTGTCGACGCCGATGGCGACGGGGTGCGCGAGCGCGACGGCCGACCGCTGCGCTTCACCTTCCTCCTCCCCTCGTCTTCGGTGCGGCTCGGCAAGCTGGTGCCGCTCTACCAGGAGCAGCTTCGGCCGCTCGGCGTGGAGCTGAACCTCGAGAAGGTGGAGACGGCCACGCTGAGCGCGCGCGTGGCGAAGCGCGACTTCGAGGTGGTGAGCCGGGTGTGGACCGAGTTCGACCGCGAGCACGACGTGTACCCGTACTTCCACTCGAGCCAGATCGACGGCGGCAGCAACTTCGTCGGCATCGCGGATCCCGAGCTCGACCGCCTTCTCGAGGCGGTGCGTGGGGAGTTCGACGTGCCGAAGCGGCGGGAGCTCGAGCGCGCCGTCCACCGCCGCCTGGTCGAGACGCAGCCCTACCTCCTGATGACGAACCGGCAGACGCTCGACGCAGCGAAGGAACGGGTGCACGGCCTGACTCCGTCCGTGGCCTGGTACGACCTGCGCGAAGTGTGGGTGAACCCCTGACCTTGTGGCGAGGTGCGTGCAAGTGACGCGCTGCGCCCCGTATACTGCGGAGCAGTTCTCACGACTTCTTCGCCCCGCGCCGTACCTCGCGGTCCCAGCCCGCGGCGGGGGAGAATTCAAACCCCGGCCGAACCTTTCGCTCGACGCAAGGGACCGACAACTCCATGAGCACCAACCACTGGGCGCAGAAGATCGCCTCGTTCCAGGACAAGAAGACGTACCAGTCCCTGAACTGGGAAGGCTCCTTCGACGAGTACCTGGACATCGTGCGGCAGAACCCGCGCGTCACCCGTACCGCGTACCAGCGCGTGTACGACATGATCCTGAGCCACGGGAAGACGGAGTACATCGACAACAAGAAGCGGCTGGTGCGCTACCACTTCTTCTCCGACGAGCAGCACAACGGGCGTGACGCGGTCTTCGGCCTCGACGTGCCGCTGATGAAGCTGGTCAACGTCTTCAAGGCGGCGGCGCACGGCTACGGCGCGGAGAAGCGCGTCATCCTGCTCCATGGGCCGGTCGGCTCGTCGAAGTCGACGATCGCGCGGAGCATCAAGCGCGGGCTCGAGGACTACACGAAGACCCCCGAAGGGGCGCTGTACACCTACCAGTGGGTGTTCGACGAGAAGACGACCCTGCCCGATGGCTCCGTGCTGCACGGCCGCATCCCGTCGCCGCTGCACGAGGAGCCGCTCAAGCTGATTCCCCGCGAGATGCGCGGGAGGCTCTTCCCCGAACTCTGCCCGCCCGACAACGGCTACTCGATTCCGGACATCGGGGAACTCAACCCCCACTGCCGCTTCATCTTCCGGCAGTTGGTGGCCAAGTACGACGGCGACCTCGAGAAGGTGTACCGCCACGTGCGGGTGAAGCGGCTCATCTTCTCCGAGAAGGACCGAATCGGCATTGGGACCTTCCAGCCCAAGGACGAGAAGAACCAGGACTCGACGGAGCTCACCGGCGACATCAACTACCGGAAGATCGCCGAGTTCGGCTCGGACTCGGATCCGCGGGCCTTCAACTTCGACGGCGAGTTCTGCGTCGCCAACCGCGGCGTCATCGAGTTCGTCGAGATGCTGAAGCTCGACGTCGCCTTCCTCTACGACCTGCTCGGCGCGACGCAGGAGCACAAGATCAAGCCGAAGAAGTTCCCGCAGACGGACATCGACGAGCTGATCATCGGCCACACCAACGAGCCCGAGTTCAAGAAGCTCGAGTCGAACGAGTTCATGGAGGCCCTGCGGGACCGCACGATCAAGATCGACATCCCGTACATCACGAAGCTGTCCGAGGAGATCAAGATCTACGAGAAGGAGTTCAACCCGCGGCGCATCAAGGGCAAGCACATCGCCCCGCACACGCTGGAGATGGCGGCGATGTGGGCGGTGCTGACGCGGCTCGAGGAGCCGAAGAAGCACAACCTCTCGGTGCTGCAGAAGCTCAAGCTGTACAACGGCAAGACGCTGCCCAACTTCACCGAGGACAACATCAAGGAGCTGCGCAAGGAGGCCGCGCGCGAGGGGCTGGAGGGCATCAGCCCGCGCTACGTGCAGGACAAGATCTCCAACGCGCTGGTGAGCGACAAGTCCGAGTCGTCGATCAACCCGTTCATGGTCTTGAACGAGCTGGAGACGGGCCTCAAGACGCACTCGCTCATTCCCAGCGAGGAGACGCGCAAGAGGTACCGCGAGCTCTTGAACGTGGTGAAGCAGGAGTACGAAGACATCGTGAAGAACGAGGTTCAGCGGGCGATCAGCGCCGACGAGGACGCGATCGCCAAGCTCTGCTCGAACTACATCGACAACGTGAAGGCCTACACGCAGAAGGAGAAGATCAAGAACAAGTACACCGGCCTCTACGACGAGCCAGACGAGCGGCTGATGCGATCGATCGAAGAGAAGATCGACATCCCCGAGAGCCGGAAGGACGACTTCCGCCGGGAGATCATGAACTACATCGGCGCGCTGGCCATCGAAGGCAAGGTCTTCAACTGGCGCACCAACGAGCGGCTGCAGAAGGCGCTGGAGCTGAAGCTCTTCGAGGACCAGAAGGACTCCATCAAGCTCAAGACGCTGGTCAGCTCGGTCGTCGACAAGGAGACGCAGGAGAAGATCGACGTGGTGAAGAGCCGGCTCATCAAGAACTTCGGGTACGACGAGGAGTCGGCGACGGACGTGCTCAACTTCGTCGCGTCGATCTTCGCGCGCGGGGACGCCAAGGAGTGACCCGTGGCCTTGCGGATCGACCAGGACCACAGCCGCTTCAAGCAGATCGTCCGCGGGAAGATTAAGCAGAACCTGAAGAAGTACGTTCAGCAGGGCGAGATGCTGGGGAAGAAGGGGAAGGACTTCATCTCCATCCCCGTGCCCTTCATCGACGTGCCGCACTTCAAGCACGGCTCGCGGCAGGGCGGCGTGGGCCAGGGCGACGGCGAGCCAGGCGACACCATCGGGCAGGGGCAGCCGCAGCCGGGTGACGGCTCGGGCAAGGCTGGCGAGGGCGAAGGGCAGCACGTGCTGGAGGTCGACGTCTCCCTCGAGGAGCTGGCGACGATCCTCGCGGAAGAGCTGCAGCTGCCGAACATCGAGCACAAGGGCACGGAGAAGATCGTCACCACGCGCATCAAGTACACGGGCATCAACACCGTGGGCCCTCAGGCGCTGCGGCACTTCAAGCGCACGTACCGCGAAGCCCTGAAGCGCTCCATCGCGATGGGCACGTACAACCCCGACTCGCCGGTGATCATCCCGATCCGCGAGGACGTGCGGTACCGCACGTACAAGCTCGAGAACCTGCCGGAGACGAACGCGGTCATCATCTACATGATGGACGTGTCGGGCTCGATGGGCGACGAGCAGAAGGAGATCGTGCGCATCGAGAGCTTCTGGCTCGATACGTGGCTGCGCCACCAATACAAGGGCCTCGAGACGCGTTACATCATCCACGACGCGGTGGCGCGCGAGGTGGATCGCGAGACGTTCTTCCACACGCGCGAGTCGGGCGGCACGATGATCTCCAGCGCCTACAAGCTGTGCCGCGACATCATCAAGGCGGACTACCCGTCGTCGTCGTGGAACATCTACCCGTTCCACTTCTCGGACGGCGACAACTGGTCGGCCGACGACACGCGGCAGTGCATCGAGATCCTCAAGACCGACATGCTGCCGGCGGTGAACCAGTTCGCCTACGGGCAGGTCGAGTCACCGTACGGCTCGGGGCAGTTCATCAAGGACCTGCGCGAGCAACTGGGCGACTCGGAGAAGGTCGCGCTCAGCGAGATCGCCGACAAGGACGGCATCTACGGCTCCATCAAGGACTTCCTGGGGAAGGGTCGCTAGAGCGATGCCCAAGTCACTCACCCCGCGCCTGCAGGATCTGAAGAAGGAGATCGAGGGCTACGCGCGCTCCTTCGGCCTCGACTTCTTCGAAACGGTCTTCGAGGTGCTGTCCACCGACGAGCTGAACATGGTGGCCGCGTACGGCGGCTTCCCCACGCGCTACCCGCACTGGCGCTGGGGCATGGAGTACGAGCAGCTGTCCAAGTCGTCCGAGTACGGCCTGTCGAAGATCTACGAGCTCGTCATCAACAACGATCCCTGCTTCGCGTACCTGCTCGAAGCCAACGCCGAGGTCGATCAGAAGCTGGTGATGGCCCACGTCTACGGCCACAACGACTTCTTCAAGAACAACTTCACCTTCAAGTACACGAACCGGAAGATGGTCGACGAGATGGCGAACCACGCCACTCGCATCCGCCGGTGGATCGACAAGATCGGCGTGGAGAAGGTGGAGGACTTCGTCGACACCTGCCTCTCACTCGAGAACCTGATCGACCAGCACGCGCCGCACATCAAGCGCAACCCCGATCCGCGGGTGGAGAAGGAGCAGGTCAACGTCGTGCCGACCGGGATCAAGGTCGACAAGGAATACATGCGGCCGTACATGAACCCGGCCGAGTTCCTCGAGAAGCAGAAGAAGCAGGTCGAAGACGAGAAGAAGGCCTCGAAGAAGTTCCCCGAGCGGCCGCAGCGTGACGCGCTGGCCTTCCTGCTCGAGCACGCGCCGCTGGAGGACTGGGAGCACGAGATCCTCTCCATCGTGCGCGAAGAGGCGTACTACTTCGCGCCCCAGGGCCAGACGAAGATCATGAACGAAGGGTGGGCCAGCTACTGGCACTCGACGATCATGACGACGCGCGCTCTGAAAGATCACGAGATCATCGACTACGCGGATCACCACTCGGGCACGATGGCCACGCAGCAGGGCAAGCTGAACCCCTACAAGCTGGGCATCGAGCTCTTCCGTGACGTCGAGGAACGCTGGAACAAGGGCCGCTTCGGAAAGGAGTGGGACGACTGCGACGATCTGCGCGCACGCCGCGCGTGGGACAAGAACCTCGGCGGGGGCCGCGAGAAGATCTTCGAGGTCCGCAAGCACTACAACGACATCACCTTCATCGACGCGTTCCTCACCCCCGAGTTCGCGCTCGAGCAGAAGCTCTTCACCTTCAACTTCAACGAGAAGAAGAACACCTGGGAGATCGCCACCCGCGAGTTCAAGAAGGTGAAGGCGAAGCTCCTGCAACAGCTCACCAACTTCGGCCAGCCCGTCATCGACGTGGTCGACGCCAACTGGGAGAACAAGGGCGAGCTGATCCTCTCCCACCGGCACGACGGCATGGACCTCGACCCCGGCTACGCCAAGGAGACCTTGAAGAACCTGCAGCAGCTCTGGCGGCGGCCGGTGGGCATCGTGACGAAGGTCGAGGGGAAGAGCCTCCTGATGCGCCACGACGGGACGACGTTCAGCGAGAAGAAGGTCGACCTCTGAGCTGAGCTGATCACGACACCGGCGCGGGCGAACGCCCACGTGGGCGGCGGGAAACTGTTCCGCTCACCCTGGCCCCGCTACACTGCTGTAGCCCATGCTCGTCCCGCTCGCGTTGGCCGCGCTCCTCTCGGGAGCCACGGACACCACCATCATCAAGAACCGCCGCCTCGAGAAGAACCAGACCGTCGCGAAGGCCCTGTACGACGCCGGCCTCGACGACGTCACCGTGAACGCCGTGCACGGCGCGATGAAGGCCGCGGAGTTCGACTTCAGGAAGGCCCGCCCCGGCGATCAGCTCCGCCTCGTCTTCCGCGCCGGCCAGCTGGACGTGCTCGACTATCGCCGCAGCCTCCTCACCGAGTGGCAGGTGCGCCGCGACGGAGAGACGTACGTGGGCAAGAAGCGCGAGTTCGAGAAGGAGCAGCGCGTGGAGGTGGTCGAGCTCAACGTGGAGACCAGCGTGTGGGACGCCGCCCTCGCCGCCGGAGAGAAGCCGGACATCGCCGTGACCCTGTCCGACGTCTTCGCCTGGGACATCGACTTCTACCGCGACGTGCAGAAGGGCGACCGGATGCGCGCCGTCATCGAGAAGACCTTCCACAAGGGCCGCCTGCTCGACTACGGCAACGTGCTGGCCGCGGAGTACGTCGGCTCGAGCGTCGGCACCAAGCGCAGCTTCCACTACCGCCTCCCCGACGGCACCGAGGCGTACTTCATGGAAGACGGCAACAGCGCGCGGAAGACCTTCCTCAAATCACCGCTCAAGTACGCGCACGTCACCAGCAGGTTCGGCGGCCGACACCACCCGGTCCTCAACTACTACTCGAACCACAACGGCGTTGACTACCACGCCCCGGTGGGCACCCCGGTGTGGGCGGTGGCCGACGGCACCGTCACCCGCGCCGGCTACGAGGCGGGCGGCGGCAACACCGTCTGCGTCAAGCACGTGATGAGCTTCGAGACCTGCTACCTCCACCTCTCGAAGATGAACGTGAAGGTGGGCCAGAAGGTGGCGCAGAAGGCCGTCATCGCCGAGTCCGGCAACACCGGGAAGCTGACGACGGGGCCGCACCTCCACTTCGGCATGAAGCGCGGCGGGAGCTGGGTGAATCCCCTCAACCAGAACTTCCCGCGCGCGGAGCCGCTGCCGAAGGCGTTGCTGCCCGACTTCCAGGCGCACATCGCGGACTCCCTGGCGAAGCTGAACGCGAGCCCGGTGGCTGCCTTCGGCACGAAGTAGTCCCCGGTGGCGCAGGGCGGCCGGATCGGGGAAGTTCCCCGCCGTGAACAGCCCCAACCCGAAAGGCACCGTCGAGGCGCTCGATCTCCGCACCGGGCGCACGCCAGAGGCGCTGCGTCGTTCCTTCATCGAGCACGTCGAGTTCACTCGCGGGAAGAACTTCGACGCCGCCAGCGCGTGGGATCGCTACGTCGCGCTCGCCACCACCGTCCGCGATCGCCTCGCCAGCGCGTGGGTCCGCACCAACAAGCGGCAGTACCAGCAGGACGCGAAGCGCGCGTACTACCTCTCGGCCGAGTACCTCCTGGGCCGCGCGCTCGGGAACAACCTCATCAACATGGGGCTGTGGGACGCCACGCGCGAGGCGCTCGCTCGCTTGAGCGTCGACCTGACGAGCCTGCTCGAGATGGAGCCGGACGCCGGCCTCGGCAACGGCGGCCTCGGGCGCCTCGCCGCGTGCTTCCTCGACAGCCTCGCCACCCTCGACTACCCCGCCATCGGCTACGGCATTCGCTACGAGTTCGGGATCTTCAGCCAGGACATCGTCAACGGCTACCAGGTGGAGCGCGCCGACGAGTGGCTCAAGTTCGGCAACCCGTGGGAGTTGGTCCGCCCTGATCGCGCCGTGCCGGTGCGCTTCTACGGCCACGTGGAGCACTCGGTGCTGCCCGACGGCCGCCCGCACGCGCGGTGGGTGGGCGGCAAGACGGTCATGGGCATCCCCTGGGACACGCCCATCGCCGGCTACGGCGCGAGCACCGTCAACACCCTGCGGCTGTGGCAGGCCCGCGCGTCCGCCGAGTTCGACTTCGCGCTCTTCAACGACGGCGACTACGAGCGCAGCGTCGTCGAGAAGAACAACTCGGAAGTCATCTCCAAGGTGCTGTACCCGAACGATCAGAACCAGGCCGGCAAGGAGCTGCGCCTCAAGCAGGAGTACTTCTTCGTCGCCTGCTCCATCGCCGACATCATGCGGCGCTACCTGAAGAGCCACTCCGACTTCGTGAACTTCCCGAAGAAGGTGGCCATTCAGCTGAACGACACGCACCCGGCCATCGCGATCGCCGAGCTGATGCGCGTGCTGGTGGACGAGAAGCGGATCCCCTGGGACGAGGCCTGGTCCATCACCCAGGCGACCTTCGGCTACACCAACCACACGCTGCTGCCCGAGGCGCTCGAGAAGTGGCCCGTGGGGCTCTTCGAGCGGCTCCTGCCCCGCCACCTCCAGATCATCTACGAGGTCAACCAGCGCCACCTGCGGCAGGTGCAGATCCAGTGGCCCTTCGATCAAGAGCGCCAGGCGCGCATGTCGCTGATCGAGGAGGGCAGGGAGCGCATGGTGCGCATGGCGTACCTCGCGGTGATCGGCTCCCACTCCGTGAATGGCGTGGCGGCGCTGCACTCGAAGCTGCTCAAGGAGGACACGCTCAAGGACTTCGCCGAGATGTTCCCCGCGAAGTTCAACAACAAGACGAACGGCGTCACCCCGCGGCGCTGGCTCAAGTCCTGTAACCCGCGCCTGGCGAGGCTGATCACCGACACCATCGGCGAGGGCTGGGTGAAGGACCTCGACCGGCTCAAGGAGCTGGAGCGGCACGCGGAAGACCCTTCCTTCGTGCAGGCCTTCGCGGCGGCCAAGCGCGCCAACAAGGAGGACCTCGCCGAGCACCTGCGCTCGCTGATGTGGGTGAACCTCGACCCCTCGGCCATCTTCGACGTGCAGATCAAGCGGCTCCACGAGTACAAGCGGCAACTGCTCAACGCGCTCCACATCATCCACCTGTGGGTGAAGGCACGGCAGAACCCGGGCAGCATCGGCCAGCCGCGCGCGTTCCTGTTCGGCGCCAAGGCGGCCCCCGGCTACAAGCAGGCCAAGCTGATCATCCGCCTCATCAACGGCATCGCCGAGGTGGTGAACAGCGACGCGGCGAAGACGGGCCTCAGCGTGGCCTTCGTGCCGAACTACCGCGTCTCGCTGGCGGAGCGGATCTTCCCCGCCGCGGACATCTCGGAGCAGATCAGCACCGCGGGCATGGAGGCGTCGGGCACGGGCAACATGAAGTTCGCGATGAACGGCGCGCTCACCGTGGGCACGCTGGACGGCGCGAACATCGAGATCCGCGAGCTGGTGGGCGCCGAGAACTTCTTCCTCTTCGGGCTGACCGCCGAGCAGGTCGCGGAGCACAAGCGCGCTGGTTACGTGGGCCGGCAGGTGTACGAGGCGAACCCCGCGGTGCGGGAAGTGCTCGACCTCATCTCGACCGGGTTCTTCTCACCGGAAGACAAGCACCTCTTCCAACCGCTGGTGGACTCGCTGCTGCACGAGGATCGCTACCTCGTGCTGGCCGACTTCGAGGCGTACGTCCGCGCGCAGGAGGAGGCGGGCCGGGCCTATGGAGACCCGAAGCGGTGGTGGCGCTCGGCCATCCTCAACGTGGCGCGCATGGGCTTCTTCTCGTCCGATCGCACCATCCGCGAGTACGCGAAGGACATCTGGGGCATCGTCCCCGTCCCGGCCGAAGACGCGCAGTAGCCACTCGGCCTGCCCCGGGCCAGGTGACGGAAAGTCCCTCACCCGGCCGGGCGGAAGGCCTTTCGACCTCAGTGGAAGCTGAACAACGTGCCGCCGTCGTAGGTGATCGTCGGCCCGTTCGCGCCGAACGGCTGCACCACCTGGTTGCCGGCCGGGTACAGGTCGTACAGCTTGGTCATGCTGCCCGTCGCATACACCACGCCCTGGTACGGCACGTCCCACACGGTGCCGAGGTTGTTCTCCACCGCGTAGATGAGCGCGTAGTCGCGGCGCATCTTGGTGGCCTCGTCGGCGATGTCGGCCAGGGACATGTTCAGCTCGGCCCAGCCGTACCAGTGCGTGTAGTCCGGGTTGAAGTGGTACGCGCCGTGCCAGGCCTTCACGTTGTCGTACTTGTACATCTTGAAGAAGTACCGCTCGATCGCCGACAGGTTCCGGTACAGCTGGGTACCCGCGAGCACGATGTCGGCCACCGCGTCCGGGTTCGGCGGGCGCACGCCACCTGTCGGATCCGGCTCGACCAGGTTGTCGTAGTTGAGCGCGTAGATGACGTCCTTCGCCTCGTTCACCACGCTCGTCACATTCCGATGGAGGCCGTCCGCGATGTCCAGCCGCTCCGTCGCGAAGGATTGCGCGTGACACTTCTTGCAGACATTCACCATCTCGGACCGGCGCGCGCTCAATACGGCCGCCGTGTCCGCCACCTGGACAATCTTCCCCGGCTTGTCCAACGGGTAGTAGAGCGAGCCCGGATCCGCGCCGCCGTCGCCACCACTCATGTCGTACGGCGCGTACGGATCGAAGGCCGGGTTCGCCGCCAACGTCGTACCGTTCAAGACGTAGGGCAGCTGCCCGTTGCGCCGAATGCTCAGGTGCGAGGCCTGGCCACCCACCGGCCCGTACGCGATTCCGAACGAGAGGTCGTGATCCGAGTATTCGCCGCCGTCTGCGCCCGTCCGCTTGTTCGGCATGTGACAGCTCGAGCACGTCGGGGCCACCGATTCACCGCGCGTCGACCACACCACGCCGTGCTTCGATGTCTGGTAGATCTCCCACTGCGGGTGGTCGGGCCCCATGTGGCACGTCGCGCACGCCAGGGGACTGCGGGCCTGCTTCGCGTCGAAGAGGTGGCGGCTGTGGCACGAGTCGCACTGGAACTCGACGTTGTGGCACTGTTCGCACGTCGCCACCCCTCCCGAGCCCAGCGCGTTCGATCCGGTCGTGCACGGCGGCAGGTCGTCGTAGCGGCCCGACTCGTACACGCGCTGCATGCCGATGGAGTGCCGGTTCGACTGATGACCGCGGTACTGCTCCTGGTGGCACTGTCCGCACGTCTCGGGCGCGGGGCGCAGGCGGTGGTCGGGGCCCGGGGTCGTCATGCCCGGGTTCGCCGGGTGGCAGTCGCCGCACGACACGTACGGCGCCATCGCGCTCGCCTTGTAGTCCGCGATGAGCTGGGGATTCGAGGTCGCGTGGCACTGCATGCACGGCTCGCTCGCCACCTTGTAGTCGTGAATCAGCAGATCCAGCGTCGCGTGCCTGCCCGCCAGCACGGACACGGTGCCCTTCGCCGGTGGATTGCTGCCGAAGGTCGCGGTCACCTCGTACACGCCCGCCGGCAGGTCGCTGAAGCCGTAGCCGCCGTCGGAGGACATGACTGACGCGAGGGGATCCGGCCGCACCGCCACCGACGCGCCCGTCACCGGCGCGCCAGTGCTCTCCAAGGTCACCACGCCCGACAAGGCGCCCGTGCTGACACCCGGCGGCCCGGCGTCGCCCTGTGGCCCTTGTGGCCCTTGTGGCCCCTGCGCCCCCTCCGGCCCCTGCGGCCCCGCCACGCCCTGCTCGCCTGGTTCTCCCGCAGGACCTTGCGGGCCCACAGGCCCTTCTGGCCCCTGGCACCCCACGAGGAACACGACTGCCACCGCCACCGCGAAATGAGTTCGGCTCATGCCCAGACCGACAAGCAATCAGCATTCCGAATGCGCGGCATGGTGTGCCCGTTGTTCTCGCTGGTTGACGCTTGACCGCCGTCGCTCGCGCCGGCAGGCGTTTCAACTGGGAACGAGCTGAAACGTCCCGAGGTGAAACACACGCAGTCGCGGCGCGCACCACCCTTCCGTCTAAGGACGTGGTGCAGGGCGAGTGGATCCGCATCGACTTCGGGCGGAGCAGCGCGAACACTCCTCGGCCTGGCATGCACCGCACCCTTCCCCTCGCTCTCCTCCTCCTCGGGTCTGCGTGCGGCCCGGGCAGCGGCACCTGGACCCTCGAGCCGTTGCCCTCCGAGGGGGCGCCGCTCAGCAGCGCCACCAGCGCGACGCGCCTGCCCAGTGGCGCCGTGTTCGCCACCGCCTTCGACACTCTGGGCACGCTGCTCAAGCCGGGCGCCTCACGCTGGGAGTCTTTTCCTTCGCCGCTGCGCGCCATCTCGCTGCCGCAAGCCGATGGCTCCGTCTACGCGATGGGCGCGCCCGCCGCGGGCTTCCTCTTCGTCGTGCAGGGTGACGAGCTGGTACAGGAGCGCGGCCTGCCCTCGCCGGCCTCCATGTTCGTCGGCAAGACGAGCGACGGGGCGCTGTGGGCCGTGGGCGAGGCGAACGGCCTCTTCCGCGGCGCGCTAGGCGAGAGCGGCTGGCAGTTGAAGTGCGCAGCGCTGGTGGGTGAGGCCGGCGTCGGCGTGATGCGCGCCCCCGGCAAGCAGGTCCTCTGGAAGCGGGCTGAGGGCCTGGTCGAGCTGGACGCAGACACCTTCCAGCAGACGGTGCTGCTGCCGTGCACGCACCCGTCGATGCGCGGCTGCGCTGTCGAGGTCCACGCCGTCCCCGGGCGCCACGGGGAGCTCTTCTTCGTCAACGGCAATGACACCACCTTCAACGAGGTCGAGCTGTGGCGCCTCGACGCCGGCGCGACGGAGCCGGTGAAGGTGGCCGGGCCGGAACTCCCCGAGCTGGACAAGCGCACTCCCGACGATCTCTTCAACCGCTACCGTCCAGGGCCGCCGCAGCTGTACGTCGACACGAAGGACCGCGTGTGGCTGGCCTTCCGCTGGGGTTCCAACGAAGCGGACGACGTCAGCTACCTCTACGGCTGGGTGGGCACGGGTCCATGGCAGCTCGTCTCGAAGAACCTGCCCAGCAACCTGGCGCTCGGCGGCGACGGCGAGACACCGCTGATCATCAACAACCGGTACGACGCGCCCTTCGACGTCCGCCGCATCATCCAGTAGCGCGTCCTCCCTTGCAGCGCAGGAGCCGCGCGGACTTCGTGCGAGGCGCAATTCCTGCGCTCGATGGAGGGGCGCGCCCTCGGGCACGTCTGGTCCTGCGGTTGCACACCCGCGGGCTCCATGTCCTCGCGCTACGTGACGGTCGACGGAAACGAGGCGGCCGCGTCGGTCGCCCACCGGCTGAGTGAAGTCATCGCCATCTACCCGATCACCCCGGCCAGCCCCATGGGCGAGCTGTCCGACGAGTGGTCGGCCAATGGGAAGGCGAATCTCTGGGGTCAGGTCCCGCGGATCATCGAGATGCAGTCGGAGGCTGGCGCGGCGGGCGCGGTGCACGGCTCGCTCCAGGCCGGCGCGCTGACGACGACGTTCACGTCGTCCCAGGGCCTGCTGCTGATGCTGCCCGACATGCTGAAGATCGCCGGTGAGCTGACGCCCTTCGTGCTGCACGTCGCGGCGCGCTCGGTGGCGACGCACGCCTTGTCCATCTTCTGCGACCACTCCGACGTGATGATGGCGCGCACCACCGGCTTCGCCGAGCTCTGCTCGAGCACCGTGCAGGAGGCGCAGGACTTCGCCGCCATCTCCCACGCCGCGACGCTGAAGGCCCGGGTGCCGTTCCTCCACTTCTTCGACGGCTTCCGCACCTCGCACGAGGTGAGCCGCATCGTCGCGCTCGAGGACGAGCAACTGCGAGCGATGATCGACGAGGCCGACATCGCGGCGTACCGTTCCCGCAAGCTGACGCCGGACGCGCCGGTGCTGCGCGGCACGGCGCAGAACCCCGACGCGTTCTTCCAGGCCCGCGAGGCGTGCAACGGCTTCTACGACGCGGTTCCCGGTCACGTGCAGGCGGCGATGGACCGCTTCGAGCGGCTGACCGGCCGCGCGTACAGGCTGTACGACTACGTCGGCGCGCCGGACGCCGAGCGCGTGCTGGTGCTGATGGGCTCCGGCAGCGACGCCGTGCGTGAGACAGTCGACTACCTCGTCGCCAGGGGTGAGAAGGTCGGCGTCGTCATCGTCCGGCTGTTCCGCCCGTTCGATGTTGCGACGTTCGCGAAGGCCGTGCCCGCGTCCGTCAAGGCGATCGCGGTGCTGGACCGCACCAAAGAACCCGGCGCCGTCGGGGAGCCCCTGTACCAGGACGTCACCACGGCCTTCGCCGAAGCGGGCCGCGCCGCGCGCATCATCGGCGGCCGCTACGGGCTGTCGTCGAAGGAGTTCACGCCCGGGATGGTGAAGGCCGTCTTCGACGAGCTGAAGAAGCCGGCTCCGCGGAACCACTTCACCGTCGGCATCAACGACGACGTGACGAAGCGCTCGCTGGACTACGACGCCAGCTTCGATCTCGAGCCCCCCGAGGTGGTGCGCGCCGTGCTGTACGGCCTCGGCAGCGACGGCACCGTCGGCAGCAACAAGCAGACGATCAAGATCATCGGCCAGGAAGCCAACCGCTACGCCCAGGGCTTCTTCGTCTACGACTCGAAGAAGTCGGGCGCCATCACCGTGTCGCACCTGCGCTTCGGGCCGAAGCCCATCCGCAGCACGTACCTGGTGAAGTCGGCCAGCTTCGTGGCGTGCCACTACGCGCCGCTGCTCGAGCGCCACGACGTGCTGGAGAGCGCGGCTGCGGGAGCGACCTTCCTCCTCAACACCCACCACCCGCCGGATCAGGCCTTCAAGTACCTCCCGCGCGAGGTGCAGGAACAGGTGCTGTCGAAGAAGCTCAAGTTCTTCGTCATCGACGCCTTCAAGGTGGCGCGCGAGGTGGGCCTCGATCGCTACATCAGCGCGGTGATGCAGGTGTGCTTCTTCAAGCTGTCCGGCGTACTGCCGATGGACGAGGCGCTCGAGCACATCCGCCATGCGGTCGAGAAGACGTACGGCAAGCGCGGCAGCGAGGTCATCAAGCGCAACTTCGCGGCCATCGACGCGGCGCTCGCCAACCTGCACGAGGCCACCGTGCCCACGAAGCTGAACGGCGCCCTGCCCCGCCCGCCGGTGGTGCCGAAGGAGGCGCCTGACTTCGTCCAGCGCGTCACGGCGATGATGATGGCCGGCAAGGGCGACCTCCTGCCCGTCAGCGCCTTCCCCGTCGATGGAACGTGGCCCACCGGCACGACCAGGTGGGAGAAGCGCGCCATCGCCCTGGAGATCCCCAGGTGGGATCCGAGCATCTGCATCCAGTGCAACAAGTGCTCGCTCATCTGCCCGCACGCGGCGATCCGCACGCAGTTGGTCGACCCCAAGTCGCTGGGCGGCGCGCCGAAGTCCTTCGTCACCATGGACTTCAAGGCGAAGGACTTCGGCAACGCTCCGTCTGGCGCGGGCTGGAAGTACGCGCTGCAGGTCGCCCCCGACGACTGCACCGGCTGCGGCCTGTGCGTGAACGTCTGCCCGGCCCGCGACAAGGCGAACCCCAGGCACAAGGCCATCGACATGGCCGCGGTGGAGCCGCTGCGTGACGTCGAGCGCGAGAACTGGAAGTTCTTCGCCGAGCTGCCGTACGTCGACCGCACCGCGGTGGGCCCGGAGCTGAAGGCTTCCCAGTTCCTCGAGCCGTTGTTCGAGTTCTCGGGCGCGTGCGCGGGCTGCGGCGAGACGCCGTACATCAAGCTCGTCACCCAGTTGTTCGGCGATCGCATGCTGGTCGCCAACGCCACCGGGTGCACGTCGATCTACGGAGGCAACCTGCCCACCACGCCGTGGTCGAAGAACCAGCAGGGGCGCGGGCCGGCCTGGGCCAACTCGCTCTTCGAGGACAACGCGGAGTTCGGCCTGGGCATGCGGCTCGCGGTCGAGGCGCAGGAGCAGCTCGCGCGCTCGCTCGTCACGTCGCTCGCGCCGAAGCTGGGTGACACACTGGTGAGAGAGTTGCTCGAGGCGAACCAGGACGACGAGGCAGGCCTGGCGAAGCAGCGCGGGCGTGTGCAGGCGCTCAAAGAGAAGCTCAAAGGCCTGGACTCCGCCGAAGCGAAGCGGCTGCTCGGCCTCGCGGACGCGCTGGTGAAGAAGTCCGTGTGGATCATCGGCGGCGACGGCTGGGCCTACGACATCGGGTACGGCGGCCTGGATCACGTGCTGGCCAGCGGCGCGAACGTGAACATCCTGGTGCTGGACACCGAGGTGTACTCGAACACCGGCGGCCAGGCGTCGAAGGCCACGCCCATCGGCGCGGCGGCCAAGTTCGCGGCGGCGGGCAAGGCTGTTGGAAAGAAGGACCTGGGCCTGCTCGCGATGAGCTACGGCAACGTCTACGTCGCGTCGGTGGCCATGGGCGCGAAGGACGCGCAGACGCTCAAGGCCTTCCGCGAGGCCGAGGCGTACCCCGGTACGTCCCTCATCATCGCGTACAGCCACTGCATCGCCCACGGGTACGACCTCGAGCACGGCTGCGAGCAGCAGAAGCTGGCGGTCGATTCGGGCGTCTGGCCGATGTACCGCTTCGACCCACGGCGCATCGCGGCGGGAGAGGCCCCGCTGCAGCTCGACTCGCCGACGCCGAAGACGAAGGCGCGCGACTACATGAAGAACGAAGGGCGCTTCCGCATGGTCGCCCTGCGAGATCCGAAGCGCTACGAGGACCTGGTCGCCGCGAACGAGGAGTTCTCGGCCCGGAGGCGCGCGGTCTACGAGCAGCTCGCCGCGGTGCACGTGACCAACCGGGAGAAGGGGCACTGACATGGCCGTGGATCTCTCGACGACGTGGCTGGGCCTCACCCTCGAGCACCCGATCTTCCCGGGCGCCTCGCCGCTGGTGGACGATCTCGACATGGTGAGGCGGCTGGAGGACGCGGGCGCGGCCTGCATCACCATGCACTCGCTCTTCGAGGAGCAGTTGGTGGCCGAGCAGATGGCGGCGCACCGCCACCTCGACGCGTGGACGGAGCTGAACGCGGAGGCGCAAGGCTGGTTCCCCTCGACCGCCGACTTCGCGCTGGGGCCCGACGCGTACCTGGAGCAGATCCGGAAGATCAAGGCGGCGGTGAAGGTGCCGGTGATCGGCTCGCTCAACGGCACCACGCCGGGCGGGTGGCTGGAGTACGCCAGGCTGATCGAGCAGGCGGGCGCGAGCGCCCTGGAGCTCAACCTCTACGCGCTGCCGTCCGATCCCCAGCAGGACGCGCACGCCGTCGAGCAGGAGCAGCTCTTCATCATCCGGAAGGTGAAGGCGACGGTGAAGATCCCCGTCGGGGTGAAGCTGTCGCCCTTCTACTCCTCGCTGCCCCACTTCGCGCGCTCCCTGGAGGCCGAGGGCGTCGCGGGGCTGGTGCTCTTCAATCGGCTGTACCAGCCGGACATCGACACCGAGAC
Source organism: Myxococcota bacterium (assembly GCA_040752975.1). GTDB lineage: Bacteria > Myxococcota > Myxococcia > Myxococcales > Myxococcaceae > JADLDB01. The sequence continues at coordinate 30,257 of JBFMHF010000013.1, read as the reverse complement.
CCTCGCGCTCAACCGCGTGCTGCACCTGTCCGATCCGTCCGAGCTCCTGCTCCGCTTGCGGTGGCTGGCGATCCTCTCCTCGCGGACGAAGGTGCCGCTCGCGTGCAGCGGCGGCGTCCATGAGACGGAACACGTCATCAAGGCCCTGATGGCCGGCGCTGGTGCGGTGCAGGTGGTGTCGGAGCTGCTCAAGAATGGGCCGCGGCGGATCACCCACCTCCGCGACGGCCTCAAGCTGTGGCTCGAGGAGCACGAGTACGACTCGGTGCGCCAGCTCTCGGGCAGCATGAACCTGGAGCGCAGCCCGGATCCTTCGGGGTACGAGCGGGCGAACTACGTGAAGCTGCTGCAGGGTTACCACCGCTGACGATGGCCGCTCCACCGGCCTCGCGAAGGGCGCCGACGGGGGCGAACGGCGATGACGCCGGCAGACTGTCGCTCGCGGGAGCGAGTTGGGGCGGACGATCCGGGTTAGAATCCAGAAGGTGCTCACCCTCGTACTCGCCGCGGCCACCGCGACCTGCAGCCCCACCTGGGCGCCCAATGAAGAGACGCGGGCAGAGCCCGGCGCCCCGGTGATGCTGTGGACGGATCCGTCCACCTGTGAGTCCCTGGTGGTGACGAGCTCCCACGCCCGCCCCGAGGGTCTGCGCAGCACCGTCGTCCGCTACGGCGCGGACGGCCGCATCATCGATCGCTTCGTCTTTCCAAAGGGGACGTCTCCGTCCTCGGCCATCGTCGACGCCGCTCGCCAGCGGCTGCTGGTGGCCACCGCGCTGATGAGGCCCGACGCCGCGGAGGTGAAGATCGAGGCGCGGCGAATGGGGGACTTCTCTCTCGAGCGGGCCTTCGGCGCGGCGGGCAAGACGACCCTCACCGCCCCGCGGTTGCTGCCCAACGCGTCCACCACCGGTGGAGAGGCCGTGGTGCAGGTCGACGGCCAGGGCCGCGTGTACGTGGTGACGACGGTGGACAGCGTTGAGGGCCTGACGGCGCTGTACGTACACCGGCTCCTCTCCGACGGGCGCGTCGATCCAGCGTGGGCCGCAGGGGAGAAGCCGGTCGCCACCTACGAGCGCACCAACAGCGGTGAGCTGGTCGCCTCCCTGACGCCGGAAGGGCAGTTGGTGATCGGCGCGGGCACGAAGCTGCGCCCGCAGCTCTTCCGCCTCACCACCTCGGGCCTGCTGGACGACGCCTTCGGCGTGGGCGGGCGGGCCGCTCCGGCGGAGACGGCGGCTGCGCGCGCGCTGGCCGTGGCGAGGGACGGCACGCTTCACTACGCCTCGCGCCTTCGCGGGCAGCAGCTCACCACCGTCGCTTCCGACGGGCGGGCGTCGAAGCCGCTGGAGTGGCAGCAGCACGACGATCGACTCGAGTGGCCCTTCGCGGTGCTGGTCCTGCCCGACGGGCGGCGGGCGGTGGCCGCGACCAGCTTCTCGGTGAAGGCCCAGCGCGCCAGCCTGGTGGTGGCGTTGTGGAGCGACGGCCGGCTCGACACGCGCTTCGGTGAGGACGGCCTCTGGGAGCAGGAGGAGCCGGGCATCAACTTCCAGTCGGGCCGCGCCGTCATCATGCCCGACGGCCAGTTGTTGATCGCCGCGCGCCGGGCGTTGGCCGGCAAGCCCTTCGAGGGGACGCTGGCCCTCTTCCGCCTGGCGATTCCCTCGGCGCAGGCGGCGCAACCGCCCCCCACCGCGCACGACGCCGCGCCCCGGCCGGCGCTGCGCGGCGTCATGCCGCCGACGAAGCCAGCGCCAACGCCCGCCGACGTTGCGTCTCAGCCGACGACGCCGCCTCCCTCGCTGCCGACGTCACCGGGCGCGGCCGAGCCGGGCATCTACGTCTACACCGACGCGCAGGGCGTGGAGACGTACGTGGACTCCCTGGAGCAGGTGCCGCCGAAGCTGCGCGCGAAGGCGCGCCGCGTCTCGCCCTGACGTGAGTCGTCAGTCGAAGACGAGCCACCCGAAGCGCGGCAGGTTGTGGAAGTCGCCGACGAAGAGCGGGCTGAAGGCCTGCCCTTCGACGTTCTTCTGGCGCGAGAGGTGCTCGAGTCGGTACGCGTTGAAGCGCCACTTGTCGCCCTTCTGTGGGGGCAGCCTCGGCACGCTGTTGAGGTTCTTCAAAGGGATCTTCATCTCCGCGGACCAGAACTCGTCGGTGTCGGAGGCGTCGTCCAGCGTGCCCTTCACCTGCACCGCCGTCTGCATGCCCGACTCCCACTTCATCGCCTCGGCGAGATCGCTGCGGCGCGCGACGAAGCTGGCGTCGAAGTTGACGTTGTGGGGCGACACCTGCAGCTCGTTGTAGGTGGCGCCGTCACCGTTCGCGTCGAGGAACACCTCGCACGCGTCCTCGGTGTAGATGGGGTCGTCCTTCTTCCTCAGGGTGCCCCAGGCGTCCTTGTCCTCGGCCCAGAAGGCCACGTAGAGGAACTCGTCGTCCCACACGGCGCGGAACGTCGTCTTCCGCTCGACCGGCCGGCCGTCGAAGCTGCCCTGCAGCACCACCTCGGGCGCGCTCTTCCACACGTCGTCGTCCAGCTTGCCGTCGATGAGGGGCGCCTTCGCGGCGCGGGGCGTACGGTACTCCGGCAGCGCGGCCACGTGCCCCTCGAAGCGTGGACCCAGCACCCGGTTGTCGCCGTCGGAGAGGGCCACGCTGTCGACCGGCAGCCTCCCCGCGTCGTTCCAGAAGCCGATGGCGAGCTGCAGCGTCCCCGGGAAGTTGGGCATCTGGAAGCCATGGACGTCCTCGATGACTTTCTTTTTCGGCCAGGTGCCCAGCGGCGCAGCGCCCTGCTGGATCTCATGATCGAGGTTCCCGAGTTGCCGCCGCGAGTCCGCGTCGAGGACGTGCGCGAAGAAGCGGTAGCCCTGCGGCACGTCCGCGTCGGCGCGAAAATAGTGCCTGAGCGTCACCTGGTCGCCCGGCCTGGGCCTGGGCGGCTCGACGATGGAGCCCAGGTACGTCACCGCGCCCCCCGCCCACGTCGCCCCGCTGGTGAAAGTGAGGGCCGGCGCCGCCTCCAGCGTGCGCACACTCCCGCCAACCTGTGGACGGGGCGCCTGCCCGGCCTTCGGCCTGGGTCCGGCCTGCTCGTCACGACACCCGGCCACGACGGCCACGACTACCCACACCCACATCTGACTCATTCGCATCGCGGCGCGGAGACTACACGCCCGCGCCCCGGACGCAGCCTGATTCCAAAGCCTCGTCTCTTCAGGCACTTGCGCGGGCGCAGGGGTTGCTCAGTCGAGCGCCATGCGCCTCGAGATCGTGTTCAACGACGAAGTGATGCCAGTGGACCTGGTGGACGGCCAGGTGAAGGTGGGCGGCGGGCCGAAGGACGACATTCGCCTCGACGGCCTGCCGCACGGACTGCTCACGCTGACGCTGGAGAATGGGCAGGTGCAGGTGAAGTCGATTCGGAGCCTGCGGATCGGCAAGGCCCTCTTCCCGGCGAACGTCCCGCGGCTGGTGGTGGCGGGCGAGGAGCTGAAGCTGCCCAATGACGTCGTGCTGCGCCAGGCAGTGGACGCGAAGCAGCGGGAGTCTCGCAAGCTGGCGGGCACGGCCTTCGTGGCGAAGGAGCTGTTGTCGGGGGAGGTGGCGCCGGAGAACACGCGCGCGGCCACCTTCACCTGCGTGACGGGCTTCGACAAGGGCATCACCTTCCCCATCGCGGCGGACGACAACACCATCGGCCGCGCGGACGACGCGCACGTGCGGTTGAGAGATCGCGCGGTGTCGCGGGCGCACGCGCGGCTGACGCGACGAGGCAAGACCTGGTTCCTCAAGCCGCTGTCCGACATGAACGGCACCTTCCTCAACGGGACGCGGCTGAAGAAGGAAGTCCCGATTCAGTCCGGCGACGTGCTGGAGCTGGGCCAGACGATGCTGCGCTTCAACGGCCCCGAGCGCGCGCCAGAAGAGCGGACGGTGGTGGGCTTGCCTGCACCAGCCGACGCGCCGCCCGGCCAGCCGGAGAAGCCCGGGCCGAAGGCCGACATGGGGCCCGAGGCGAAGTCCCCCGCGCCGCCCATCGAACCCGTCCCCGCGCCTGCGGTGGAAGCTCCCCAGCCCGCTTTCGGCGAGGACGCTCCGTCAGAGACCACCCAGCCCCACCCGCGCCGCGGCGTCCCGTCCGAGCTCCTCCTCATGGGCGTCGGCGCACTGCTCGCGGTTTCGGGGATCGCGGTGACGCTCGGGCTGTACTTTCTTTCCCGGTGACGGCGATCAGAACGAGTTGCCGATGGTGAACTCGAACTGGATCGGCTGATCGGTGATGCGGCGGGTCAACGGAATGCCCCACTCGAAGCGCAAGGGGCCGATGGGGGAGAACCAGCGCACCCCGAAGCCGATGGCGTGATACAGCCCGAGCGGCAGCACCTGGTTGCGGTTCAGCGAGTCAGGCGTGTGCTGGAAGAAGTTGGCGCCCTGCGCGAAGGCGTTGCCCGCGTCGTAGAAGAGGACCCCGCGAATGCCCACCTTCTCGAGGATGGGGATCTCCAGCTCGGCGTTGAAGATGAGCTGCTTGTTCCCGCCGACGCCGAAGGGCCGCACCGCGACATCGGGCGTGGTGTTGTTCCCCACCAGGGTGGTGGGCGCGATGCTGCGGAGCGGGTAGCCGCGAATGGTGGTGATGCCGCCGAGGAAGTAGAGCTCTGACGAGGGCAGCGGGTAGTCGGGGTTGATGTCCTGGATGAAGCCGACCTGCAGGTTCACCTTGAAGACGGCGCCCAGGGGCAACGGGAAGTAGACGCGCTGGTACGCGGTGATCTTGTTGAAGTTGTACTGGAGGTACTCCGGCGCGGGGTTCAAGAAGGGCGGCGCCGTCTCGAAGGACGCGAAGCTGAGCCAGCCGGACGTGGGGAAGAGCCGGTTGTTGCGGCGGTCCCAGGTGGCCGACAGGCGCAGCGCGCTGGTGATGCCGCTGCGGAACTGGTTCGACAGCGACACCGAGTCGACGAAGTTCCGGCCGGCCTCGAGGTAGACGGACTCGAGCGTGTAGCCCAGGTTCACGCTGAGCTCGTCGGGGATCAGGTAGTAGCCCAGCCCCAGCGATCCACCCGTGGCGGTGCGGATGAAGCCGAAGTAGTCCAGCTGCGTGCGGTACGCGTCGATCGAGAAGATGTAGTTGGTGTCGAGGAAGTAGGGATCGAAGTACTGCAGCTGGAAGAAGCTGCGCAGGGCCGAGAGCTGCGCCGAGGCAGACACCGACTGGCCCCACCCGAGGAAGTTCTGCTGGGCGATCTGCGCGGTGAAGATGAAGGACTCGACGTTCGAGAAGCCGAGCCCCACCTGGAACTGCCCGGTGGACTTCTCCTTGATCTCGACCTGCACCACCACGTGCTCGCTGTCGCTGCCCGGCTTGTGCGTCACCTCGACCGTCTCGAAGAAGCCGAGCGCGAAGATCTTCTCCTTCGAGCGCCGCATGCCGGTGCCCGAGAAGAGCTCGCCTTCGAAGACGCGGCACTGCCGGCGGATCACCTTGTCCCGCGTCTTGGTGTTGCCGACGATGTCGATCCGCTCGATGTAGACCAGGTTGCCCTTCTGGATGTCGAAGGTCAGGTCGATGATCTTCTTCTCGGCGTTGACGGAGGTGACGGGCGTGACGTTCGCGTACGCATAGCCCTGGTCGTAATAGACGTCGTTGATCGCCTGGATGTCGCGGGCCAGGAGCGAGCGGTTGAAGACCATGCCCTCGCGCGACACGAGCGCCAGCTTGAGATCGTCCTTGGACCCGAGGATCTCGCCGGAGAAGTCCAGCTTGCCCAGGCTGTACTGCTCGCCCTCCTCCACCCGGATGGTGATGGAGATGTAGCGCTTGTCGGGCGTGAGGCTGACGGTGGGCTTGTCCACCCGCACGTTGATGAAGCCGCGATCGAGGTACGCCATCTGGATCATCTGCAGATCGCGCTGGAACAGCTCCTCGCGGTACGTGCCCTCGCTGGTGAAGAAGGACAGGTAGCCGCCCTCCTGCGTGGCCAGGAGCGACTTGATCTCCGACGGGTCCACCTTCCGCACGCCCAGGAGGTTGATCTCCTTCACCTCCACCTTGGCGTGCTCGTCGATGACGAAGACGAGATCGACCTCGTTGCCGTCGTCCGAGGGCGTGAGCTTGTACGTCACCTCCGCGAGGAAGAAGCCCTTCTCGAGGTACTTCTCCTGGATCTTCTTCACGTTCCGCTTCACCGCCGCCACGTCGAGGATGGTGAAGGCGCGAATGTCGATGACGTCCTTGAAGTCGTCCTTGCCCAGCTCGTCGTTCCCCGACAGCGACACGGAGCGGATCGACGGCTTCTCGGTGACGCGCACCACGTAGGCGATGCCCCGGGGCGTCCGCTGCACCAGCAACTGGAGATCGGAGAAGTACTTGAGCGCCCACAGCACCCGCAGATCGTCCGCGGTGCGCCCGGGATCGAAGACGTCGCCCACCTTCTGCTTGAGCGCCCGCGCCACGGCTTCCGCTTCGACGCGCCGGTTCCCCTCGACGCGGATCTCGACGATCTTGTCGGCCTGATCGACGGGCGGCGGCACGTCCACCGCCTGGGCGCGCGCCACGCTCGGCAGCATCGCCGCGACGGCCAACACCAGCAGCATGACGCGTTGCGTTCTCACGGGTCCGGAAAGCGGCGCACCATATAGGGGGAAAAACGGCCCGGGTACGAGTGAAAAGGCGCCCGATTTCAGGCCTGTGCGGGGGCTTCTTCGGCGGGAACGACCCGGCCTTCCAGCAGGCGCAGGCGGCGCGGGAGTGAGCGCGCCAGCACCTCGTTGTGCGTGACGATCAACGCGGTGATGCCGAGGTCGCGGTTCACCTCGCGCAGCAGCGTGTGAATGCCTTCGCCGGTGGCGGGATCGAGGTTGCCCGTCGGCTCGTCCGCCAGCAGCAGGGCCGGCTCGAGGATGAGGGCGCGGGCGAGGGCGACGCGCTGCGACTCTCCTCCCGACAGCTCTCCGGGCTTGTGCTCGGCCCGGTGCGAGAGGCCGACGCGCTCCAGCAGGCCTCGGGCGCGCTTGAGCGCCTCCTTGCGGTCCTTCCGCATGATCAGCGCCGGCATCGCCACGTTCTCCACGGCGGTGAACTCGGGCAGCAGGTAGTGAGACTGGAAGACGAAGCCGATGGTGCGGTTGCGGAACTCGGCGACCTCGGCGTCATTCATGTCGAAGACGCTGCGGCCCTGAAAGCTCATGCGCCCGGCCGCGGGCGCGTCGAGGGTGCCCAGCACGTGGAGGAAGGTGCTCTTCCCCGAGCCCGACGCGCCCACCAGCGACACCAGCTCGCCCTTCTCGATGGCGACCGACACGCCCCGCAAGACGTCGATGCGCTTCCCGCGCAGGAAGTACGACTTGTAGATGTCCTCGACGGCGAGGAAGGGTGGGCTCGTCATGGTCATTCCGACTTGAGCCCGTCCACGGGCTCCACCTCCGACGCCTTGAGCGCCGGGCTGATGCTGGCGAGGAAGGTGACGAGGATGGCGATGATCACCGAGAGCGCCGTCTGGAACGGCTCGATGCGCACCGGCAGCGCGGGGATGTAATAGACCTGCGGGTCGAGCTTGATGCCCACGCGCTCGAGGAAGACGCACCACGCCAGCCCGGCGATGAGCCCCAGGAGCCCTCCCGCCACGCCGATCTGCAGCCCCTCGGTGAGGAAGATCTTCACGATGCCGCCGTCGGGCACGCCGAGCGCCTTGAGGACGGCGATCTCCTTGCGCTTCTCCAGCACCAGCATGATCACCGTGGCCACGATGAGGCCTGCGGCGACGATGACGATCATCGACAGGATGATGCCCATCACCAGCTTCTCCAGCCGCAGGGCGGCGAAGAGGTTCCGGTTCATCTCGCCCCAGTCCTTGGTGCGGTACGGGTAGCCCTCGAGCGTGTCGTAGATGGCCTTCATCGCGCCGCGCGCGTTGTCCACGTCGTCCACCTTCACCTCGATGCCGGTGGCGCCCTTCACGTTGAAGAAGGTCTGCGCCTCCTCGAGGCGGATGTAGACGAACTTCGAGTCGTACTCGTACATGCCCGAGTAGAAGATGCCGGCCACACGGAACGGCCGGCTCTTCGGCATCGGCCCCTGCGGGCCCAGCTCGCCGCCCACCGGCGACACCACGTTGACCCGATCGCCCACCACCACCTTGAGCGACGACGCCAGCTCGCGGCCGAGCAACAGCCCCGGCAGCACCACCGCCTGGTTGGACTCCTCCGACGGGAGCTCCAACATCGGATCGCGCTCGAGCTCCTCGGGGCCGCGCTTCTCGGGAGAGGGCGCGGGCAGGCCGTCGGAGGTCGCCGGGGTGTCATCGAAGCCCGACAGGCCCGTCAGGCGGCGCGCAGAGATCTTCTCGGGCTCGTCGAGCCACTCCAGCTTGCCTCCCGGGAGGATGTATTCCGGAAGATCGGTCACCGAGCCGACCGTCTTCGGATCGATGCCCTTGATCATCGAGCCGGAGATGTTGCCCTCCGAGCTGACCATCACCTCGTTCAAGATGAAGGGCGTGGCGCCGACGATGCCGCGCACGCCGCGCACCTTCTGCATCACCTCGGCGTACTCCGGCATCTCCGGCGAGTACTTGAGGACGACACCGTGCGAGTTGGTGCCGAGGATCTTCTTCTGGAGATCCGCCTCGAAGCCGCTCATCACCGACAGCACGATGATCAGCGCCATCACGCCGACGCCGACGCCTCCGACGGCCAGCGCGGTCATCGTCGCGGTGGGGCTGGGGCTCTTCTGCTTGAGGTGGTGGAGCGCCTCGGCCGCGGCCAGCGGATCCTTCTGGCCCAGGTGGCGGATCCGGGTCCGCGCCACCACGTTGCCCACGGACTTGAAGATGGCCCAGACGAGCAGCGGGGCGATCACCAGCGTCAGCAGCACCAGGCCGATGCCCACCAGGAGCCGGGGCCGGAAGACGGACACGTGCCGGCTGGCGATGAAGAGCTCGTAGGACGCCCGGAGATCGAGGCGCCCCGAGGACGTCGACACGAAGCCCGCGTTGATGCCGAGGAAGAGCCCGATCACCAGCGCGGCGGCGACCAGCCAGTAGCCCAGCGCGGGCCGGGCCTCTCCGAGCAGCGACGCGAGGTAGATGATCTCCCGCAGCTTGTAGCCGACGCGCAGCATCAGCGCGGGCACCTCGTGCAGCAGCGAGAGGAAGAGGGGAATCGGCAGCCCGAAGAAGAGGATCGCCAGCGTCGCCTCGGGCGTCGCCAGCTTGCGCGCGTTGGCCGCGCCGGCGAAGCCCCCCACGAAGGTGACCGCGAGGGCGAGGAAGAAGGCCACCGAGAAGGCGGCCGCCGGTGACAGCCCGCCCTGCACCACCCCGCCCTGCACCGACCCCTTGCCCACCAGGGCCATGTAGGCGCCGATGAAGAGCACCTCGGCGAGGAAGATGCCGAAGCCATACGCGGCCAGCGTGCCCCAGTGGAAGCCGACGTACTTCGCGATCCGCGGGTGCAGGTTCGTCATGGCGTCTCGGGGACGAAGGGACGACGCGGGCGCTTCACTTCGCGGCCTGGGGCTTGAGCAGCGGGAAGAGGATGACGTCTCGAATGGACTGGGCGTCGGTGAACAGCATGGCCAGCCGGTCAATTCCGATGCCTTCGCCGGCGGTGGGCGGCAGCCCGTGCTCCAGCGCGCGGATGTAGTCGGCGTCGTAGTCCATCGTCTCTTCCTGGCCGCGGGCCTTCGCGTCGAGCTGCGCGCGGAAGCGCTGCTCCTGGTCGACGGGATCGTTGAGCTCGGAGAAGGCGTTGGCGATCTCCCGCCGCACGCAGAACAGCTCGAAGCGATCGGTGATGGCCGGGTTTGCGTCGTTGCGGCGGGCGAGCGGGCTCGTCTCCACCGGGAACTGGGTGATGAAGGTGGGCTGCACCAGCTCGCCTTCGACGTACTGCTCGAAGAGCGCGCCGATCAGCTCGCCCACGTTCATGTTGTCGATGATCGTCTTCTCTTTGTCGCCTTCCGCCTTGCGCTTCGCCACGGCCTTGAGCTTGTCGGCGTCGGAGAAGTCCTTGTCTTTCAGCTCGGGCACCTTCTGGCGGATCGCCTCCGTCATGGGGATGCGCGGCCAGCCCTTCTTGAAGTCGATGAGGTCGGGGCCGTACTGCACCTTCGAGCCGCCGGTCACCGCCACGCAGGCCTCGGAGATCATCTCCTCGGTGAGATCCATCAGGTCCTCGTACGTGGCGTAGGCCTGGTAGAACTCGAGCATCGTGAACTCGGGGTTGTGCCTGGTGCTGATGCCCTCGTTCCGGAAGTTGCGGTTGATCTCGTAGACGCGGTCGAAGCCGCCCACCACCAGGCGCTTCAGGTACAGCTCGGGGGCAATCCGCATGTACAGCTTCATGTCCAGCGCGTTGTGGTGCGTGACGAAGGGCCGCGCGGCCGCGCCGGACACCAGCGGGTGCATCATCGGCGTCTCGACCTCGAGGAAGTCACGTTCGTCGAGGAAGCGTCGGATGAACTGCACCAGCTTCGTGCGCTTCTTGAAGGTCTCGCGCACGCCCGGGTTGGACAGCATGTCGACGTAGCGGCGGCGGTAGCGCTCTTCGACGTCGGCCAGCGCCTGCCTCTCGGCCCATGCCTTCGCCACCGCCGACGGGAGCGCCTTCGCCGCGGCCGCGTCGTCCTTGAGCGCGGCCACCTGCTTCGCGATCGCCTCCTCGTGGGCCTTCGCCCGCTCCTTTGGATCGGTGAGGCCCTCGGTGGCGGAGAACACGGCGTCGACGGCGGCCTTCACCCGGGCCAGCTGATCCGGCTTGAGCGACACCTTCTCGTCGGCGCTGAACTTCCCGGGCAGCGGCCGGAGCGCCTTGGTCAGCGGCTGGAGCTTCGTCGCGGCGATGGTCAGCTCGCCCGTCTTCGACTTGAAGACGGTGCCGGTCACGCCCACGAAGTCCGCCACGTCCACCAGCTTGAAGGCCGCGTACGCCTCGTCGCCCAGCACGTCCTTCTTCACGTGCACCTGAATGGCGCCGGAGCGATCCTGCACCACGATGAACGCGGCCTTGCCGAAGTCGCGCACGCTCATCACGCGGCCGGCGAGGGAGAAGGGCCCCGGCTTCTGCTCATCGAGCTCCAGGGCGGACTTCGCCGCATAGTTGGCCTGGAGATCGCCCGCGAGGTGCGTGGCGACGAAGCCGTTGCCATAGGGGTTGATGCCCAACTTCCGCCAGGCGTCGGCCCGCTGCGCGCGCTCGGTGTAGATCTTCTGCTCGATCAGCCCTTCTTCTGACATGGCGCGGGAGCACTCACCACGGGCCACGGCAGCGGGCAAGGGGTTTGACGGCGACCGTCAGGGACAACACCACCGCGACGCCAGCGCGAAGGGCTCCGTCACCCCCGGCTCTTCCCGGTAGATGACGGTGCTGCCCGGCGCGAGGAGGGCGCAGAGCGGCTCCTTCGAGGTGTCGTAGGACGCGGCCGAGGAGCCCACGCGCAAGTGCCGCACCGCGAGCTCGGCGCACACGGTGCAGGCGACGGCCCGTCCTTCCGCGTCGAGCAGGGGATCGGCGGCGTGGTCCTTCAGGGCTCGGAGGCTCGCGTCGTTCATCGCCTGGCACCAGTCGGTCGCGTGCGCGCGGTGGAAGAGGCGTGTCAGGTGGCGCACCTGCGGTTCGGTCGCGCTCCAGGGCAGCGGTGGATCGACGTACGACGGCAGCGCGGTGTACTGGGCGTTGGGCTTCACCCCGAGGAGCTCGCCCCACTGGCCGTCGGCGACGTCGGTCCCCTCTGGCTCCTCCTTCGCGCGGATCCTCGTCATGGTGACGAAGCGCGAGAGGCTCAGGCGGAACTCGGTGCGGACCTTGTCGGACACCGGCACCTTCCCCTGGCTCTTCGCCACCTGCGGCACCAGCTTCATGACGAAGGCAGCGTTCAACGGAATGGCCGCCTGCGCGCCCGCCACCTTCAGGTTGATGGCTGCGCCGCGCGCCATCGCCTCGTTGGTCGCCCGCTGGCCGAAGCACGCGGGGCCCGACGGGTCGACCGACACGAGGCCGGCCTGGGGCACCGCCGGGCCGTGGTTCTCTCCCGCGGCGCGGTACACCTCGAGCATCCCCGACGCCGCGCACGAGAAGAACGTCTGCGACTGCAGATCGTACGGCGCGTTGACGCTGAAGGGCGCGATGAGCTGCAGGTAGTTGTCGCCCAGCCCGTTGCCCACCTCGCCGCCCGGCGTCTTGAAGCGGACGTCGGCCCACGGCGCGCACATGGCGTCGTTGAAGTCGAAGCCCGTCCACGCGGGCACGGCCTGCAGCACGCTGCGCGCGCCGTGCAACAGCCCCGACACCAGCGCCACCAGCACCGCGCGATCTCTGCGCGCCTCGTCGTCCGCGCCGGGGAAGTCGGTGAGGCTGGCGCTGCCCCAGCGTTGCCACATGTGTCCCATGCTCCAGGCGTCCTGCAGGAAGTGCTGGGCCACCGCCTCGAAGGCCAGCGCTTCCCACTCGCAGGCGCGGAGGAAGGCGTCGAAGCGGCCACCCGCACCGGCCACCTTCGCCTTCATCGACGCGCACTCCGCGGCGCGGCCCATCGCCAGCGCGTGGTAGTGGACGTAGAAGCCGCGCGACTGGGGCACGAAGTGGTTGGAGTTGACCGGCCCCATGTGCGCCGCGAAGTCGTGGCAGTCGGTGGCGTCGCTCGCGCCGGCCAGCGGGCACGTCTCGTGGCCCGACGCCCAGTCCCACAGCGCGTAGGAGTAGTCCGGCAGCTGCGCCAATTCCCCAGCCGTCACCTGGCGGAAGCGCATGCGCGTCGCCTCTTCGAAGGCCGCCGGCACGAGGGTCGACACGACGCCCCCGTCGACCGACAGCTGCTGGCTGGACGTGAAGACCTGGAGCGGCGTGGTGAGGGACGTGGCCACGGGCAGGCCGGCCTTCTCGCGCGTCACCTCCCACAGCACGCGGTGCTCGTCGTAGCGGCCGACCCACCGCGCTCGTGCGGTGTCGAGGCCGTTGGGCTGGCAGGCGTTGCCACCCGACGCCTTCAGCGCGTCGGGCTCCTGCGCGGGGTTGGAGAAGGAAGAGCACGCCGACTCCCACGCCCACGCGCCCGGCGCGCCCAGCGCCACGAGGAGGACGAGGGCGCGCGTCATGGGGCCTCCAGCATCGCGCGCACACCGGGGAAGCAGTCTGGTTCGATGAAGAACAGCCGCTCGAAGGCCCGGTTGGGCGCCTCGCCGCCCGTCACCGCCGCAGCGAAGGCCGTCTTGCACGCCGCGGGGCAGCACACGTTCTCTTCGGTCCACGGTTGCTCGGTGGCGCAGTCCGGCACCGCCTCGAGGCACGCCTCAAGCTCGAAGGTGCCCGGCGTGTAGCAGGTGGTGACGGCGTCGGTGCAGAAGCCCAGGGCGGTGAGGGCGTCGCTGGTGTCCGGATCGAGCGCGAGGCGGCCGCCCGAGAGCTCCGTCACCAGCTTGTAGGTCGAGCCGGGCAGCGACGGCAGCCAGGTGATCTCAATGTCCGGCTTCGTTGCTGGGGGCGGCGGCTTGTTGGACGGCTTGGTGGGATCCGGGTTGATCAGCTCGCAGCCTGTCAGCGCGAGGACGAGCAGTACGACACGCCAGTGCATCGACTCCCCTTTCCGGCCGCCGGGTACGTGGCAAGGCTAGTGCCGAGGGGGGCGGTCCGGAAACGGGCGACTGGACTTGCAGGGCTGCGCAGCCCTTCGCGCAGGCAGGGCGCGGGTGTCAGGGACGAAGGTGCGACAGGGCCGTCAGGGTGAAGCGAGCAGCATGAACATCGCCACCAGCACGGCGATGAGCAGCGGAATGACGACCTCGGCAGGCACGCGGTACGCGGCGTGGAGATCGCGCGAGCGCACCTGGAACCGGCGGCGGCGCGTGCGACGCAGGATGAGGGACGCCAGCGCCTCAGGCGCCTTCTCTTTCGGGGCGCCCTTCAGGAGCGCGACCGTCTTCCGGTAGCGGTCGAAGCGCGCCTTGAGCTCCGGGTTGGCGCTCAGCTCTTCTTCAAAGGTGGCGGCGTCGGCCTCGGCCAGCGCGTCATCGACGGCCCCCACGAAGAGCCGCTCCACTTCCGTCTTCGACAGTTCGCGACGCACGACGTCAGTCTCCTCGATCCGCGAGGCTCTCCTCAAGCCTCGCCAGAATGCCTGCCAGCTTCTCCCGGGCGCGGTGCAGCCGGCTCTTCACGGTCCCCTCGGGCAGCTCGGTGATCTCCATGATCTCCTCGTAGCTCAGCCCCTCCACGTCCCTCAAAACCACCAGCGCCCGCTGCTCTTCCTCCAGGTGGGCGATCGCCTTGTGCACCAGCTCGCGCTCCCGCTGAGCCGACACCGCGTCATCCGGCCTCGAGGCACCGCCCAGCGACTCGGTGATCGACAGCTCGTTGGACTCGCCGAACTCGTCGCTGCGCCCGCGCCCGCGCCGCTTGAGGTACTTGATGCGGTTGAGGCAGTGGTTGCGCGAGATGCGGAAGATCCACGTGGTCAGCTTCGCGTCGGCGCGGAACTTGTCGAGGTGCTGGTGAATGCTGATGAAGATCTCCTGGGTGAGATCGAACGCCTCTTCGCGATCGCCCACCATGCGCACGCAGAAGTCGTAGACGCGGTGCTGGTGCGTGCGGACCAACAGCTCGAAGGCCGACGGATCCCGCCGCCGCAGCCGGGCGATGAGCAAGCGATCGGGGTAGTCGCCTGAGACTTCGTCGGCCCCCGGCGGCTCCACCACGTGAGCCGGCAACTCCATGACGTCGCTCGGCACTTCGTCCTCCCGCCCGGGCATCGGCCCGATCGTAAGTGCTCTGACACCCCGCGGGGTACCGGGTTCCCAGTCGAGATTCGCCTGTTGTTTCGGCCGGTTACTTGATCCGGTAGGCGCCAGTCTTCGCATCGACCGTGAAACGGGCCGGCCGGCGTGAAGTTTCGAAGGCGTCGAAGGCGGGCTTGAGTTCTTTCCAGAAGGCGGCGTGGGGTGCGTCCTCGAGGGAGGCCATGGCCTCGTCCGTGAGGCGCCTGGGGAAGATGTCGAAGCGGATCGGCCGGACGCGCGCGTCGAGGGCGAGGAGGTACACCTCTTCGATGGGCCCGTCTTCGATGGCGATGCAGCCGATGCTGGCGCAGCCGCCGTGGAGGTAGATGAGTCCGCCCGGGCGATCGCGATCGCTGCGCAGGCGATCCGAGGCGTTGGGGTACGAGACCTTCATCGAGAGGTGGAAGTTGGACGTGGGGTTGAACTCGGGCACCACGTAGAGGCCTTCGGGCACCTGGAGATCGCCCTCGCGGCGCTTGGGCCCCAACTCTCCGGACGCGGCGCAGAAGGGGTAGCGCTTCACCAGGGTGAGGGGCTGGCCCTTCTTCCCGGCCCAGAGCTCGAGCTCGCGCTCGGCCTTGAAGGCGCGCAGGTACACCTCGTCGACGGGAAGGCTGAGGCCGGCTGCCGTGACGAGCGCCTGGAGATCTGCGGCCCTTCGCTGCCGCACCTCCTTCACCTTGTCGGCGCCCGCGGCTTCGAGGGCGAGGAAGAGGACCAGGCTGGCGCACGCGCGGAGCACGGGTGGTGGAACGCGCAGAGGCGCCGCCTTCGTTCCGCACCGGCTCATGCGCCCCCGGCGGAGTTCTTTCAGCCGCGCCACCGTCCCGGAAAAATACCATGGTGGCCTCGCTCGAGAGAGCCTGTCGCTCGTCGCGTCGGCCCTGCCGTCCAGGCGCCGCGGCTGAAAGCACATCGGGCGCGCGAGGCGACGTGCCCCGCGCGCCCTCGCCCCCTTCACTCGACGCTCACAGCCGCGAGTAGCTGGCCTCGGAGTAGGTGCACGAGGACTCGCTGCCCTCGGTGGGGAACAGGCCCAGCGTGTCGCCGTAGTAGCTGCGGTTCAGCACGTTGTCCCAGCACTCGGAGAAGCGGAAGGGCGCAGGGAGATCGCCGCCCGAGCCGATCACGTCCGCGCGGCCGGCGCCGTCCCACTGCCAGCGCGACTTCACGGTGAGGCGCTCGAGCGCCGCGGACTTCGCGTCGTAGTTGGAGTCAACGACGAACTCGAAGCTGCCCTCCCCGCCCTCCACCTGCGAGAAGGCGTACCGGCTGTCGAGCCGCTCGGCGCCGTTCACATTGCCCACCTGCTGGAAGTCGATGTCCACCGTCACGTCGCGTCCGGTGCGGGTGTACCGGACGAGGGCGAGGCCCACGGTGTCGTGGAAGTCGGCGAGGTTCTGCTCCATCGCGGTGAAGTCCACCCTGTACTCGCCGCTCGCCTGGGCCAGCCCGGGCCGGTGCACGCCGGTGAGGAACGTGGCGAAGGCGCCCGTGCTGCCCTTCTTGCGGCCCTGCACCACGTACTCGAAGCCGTTGGCGGTGCGCGTCATCCTCAGGGTGAATTCATCGCGCCACAGCGGCCGCGTGACGGGACCCCAGAAGACCTCGTTCTGCGACACCTGCGCCGGGCGGCTCGCCACCACGGCGGCGATCGTCCCCAGCGTCAGGGCCACGCGCCCATTCACCACGAAGGTGGCGAGAGCGGTGACGCCCGGCATCAGCGCGGGATCGCCCACCAGGGCCTGGCCCTTCGCTCCGCGCATCTTCACGTCGATGCCCTGGGCGGACGGTGCGGCGTCGCGGAACTCGTCCACCGGATCGTCACAGGCAGCCAGGGCCAGCACCGTCACAGCCGAGAGGAGGATTCGCGTCTTCATGTGTGTGTCTCCGTGGGCAGCGGGTTGCTCCCTCCCGTAGAGCAACGGCCGTTCCCACCGGAGGCGCATGTGATCTCACGGGCCTCCGCTGGGCCGTCCCCAGGCCGATGCAACCGGGGTCGTGGGGCCGTGCTACCCCGGTAGCAGGCCCAGCCGCCCGAGCATCTTCACCACCGCCATCCGGCTGACCCCGGCCAGGCGCGCGCCCTCGGCCAGGTTTCCCTGACACGCGTCCAGAAGCGCCTTCGCGTATTGCCGCTCGAAGGCCTGCACCAGGCGCTCCTTCTGCACGAGGAAGGGCTCATCGAGGCGAATGGAGGGAGCAGCGGTGCCCGTGGGCGTCGCCTCCACCGGCGGAGTGATGGGCGCGGCGCCCGCCCGCAGGCGCTCCACCGCGTTGCGCAGCTCGCGCACGTTGCCAGGCCAGTCGTGAGACAGCAGCCGCTGCATCGCCTTGTCGTCCAGCGAGAAGGCGGGGCCCCCAAAGTGTCGCACCAGCGAGGGAATGTCCTCCCGTCGTTCACGCAAGGGGGGCACCTCCACGCGCAGCACCGAGAGCCGGTAGAAGAGATCCGCGCGGAAGCGGCCCGCGTTGACCTCGGCCTCCAGGGCTCGATGCGTGGCGGCGAGGATCCGCACGTCCACCGTCGTCGGGCCCTTCGCGCCCAGGCGCTGCACCTCGCGGCGCTCCAGCACCCGGAGCAGGCGCGGCTGGAGCTCGAGCGGCAGCTCTCCCACCTCGTCGAGGAAGACGGTGCCCCCGTGCGCGCGCTCGAAGACCCCCGGCTTCGCCGCCGTCGCCCCGGTGAAGGCGCCCTTCTCGTGGCCGAACAGCTCGCTCTCCACCAGCGTCGGCGCCAGCGCGCTGCAGTCCACCACCACCAGCGGCCCGGCGGCGCGGGGGCTGGCCTGCGCGAGGGCCTCGGCCACCAACTCCTTGCCCGTGCCCGTCTCGCCGTGAATCAACACCGTGCTGTCCGTCTTCGCGAAGCTCTCCAGCAGCGCGTAGAGCTCGCGCATCGGCAGGGAGCTGCCCACCAGCGGACCGAAGTGATCGACGCCGCTCGCCGCGACGTCGATGGAGCCGGACTGCGGCTCGAAGCGCAGCTCCGTCGCGCCCAGGGTCAGGGTCGCCGGGCCGGTGAGGAGCGCCTCGAAGACACGTACGCCGTCGACGAAAGTGCCATTCCTGCTTCCGAGGTCGCGCACGCGGACGCCGGCCTCGTCGTGCGAGAGCTCGAGGTGCAGTCCGGACACGGTGGGGTCGTTCAGCTTGAGCGCGTTGCCGTCGAGCGCGCCGACCGAGCAGCGGGGGCGATCGACCCGCAGGGTCTTGCCGCGATCGGCCCCCTTCACCACCGACAAGGTGTAGACGGCCAGCGCCCGCCGGGGCTGCTGCCCGCCCAGGTGCGTCACCCAGGTGGATTGGCGCTCGGTCATGGCCACGCAAGGTAGCTGAAGCGCCGGCGGTCTCCGAGGCGTTCTTCACGTGGGCGGCAACCGCGAGGAGGCGAACTCCGCAGCCCGCGTCCCGGGGAACTCGGCCAGCACCCGGCGGTACAGCGCGTGCCCCTCTTCCTCTGCGCCCAGCTTCTCCACGCAGAGTCGTGCGAGGATCACCAGGGCGCGCGCCGTCTGCTCGTGTGCAGGCCGCGCCACCAGGGCCCGGAGCAGCTGCGCCGCCGTCTTCACGTCTCCGCGCCCGGCGAGGAGCTGCGCGAGGTCGATCACCTGGCCCGGATCCAGCGCATCCGGAGAAGCGTGTCCGCCCGCGAGTCGCTCCATCACGTCCTCCACGTCTTTCCGCGCGAGGGCGGCCGCGATGGCCTCGGTAGGATCTTCCAACTCGATGGGCGCGTAGCGGCGGGCGCGCTCGGCAGCCACCACGTCTGGGTCCGGCGCGGGCGGCACCCAGCGGCCCGCCGGCGCCACCGACAGGACCGGCACGCGATCCTCGTCTGGATCGCCGTGCCCCAGCTCCGTGGCGCGCGTGCGCACCAGCGTGCCCGCGAGGATGCCGAGGCCTGCGACGGCGACGAAGGACCACCAGCGCACGACGTATGCCTCGAGGATGTGGCGGTCCATTTGCGTGTCTTCCCCGTGAAGCGGCGGCATCGCCGCGTCCACCAGCTCCAGGACGGCCACCACGCCGGTGAGCAGGAAGAGGGGCAAGAGATCTCTGCCCAGCTTGCGAATCCAGCGCGGGAGCCGCCACGGGAAGGGCACCTGTCGGCCCTCACCCTCGATGCAGGCCACCACGAGGCTGGGAGGCGCCACTACCACCGCCAGCAGCGCGATCACCCAGGGCAGGGCCGGGAGGAGCGGCACCGTCGCACGCCCAAAATCTCCCAGCCAGGCGCCGGCGGCCAACACCCACCCGGCGCCAGCGAAGAGCCTCAGCAATGGGCCCGCCCACACACTGCCGAGATCGACGTAGCGCGGGCGACCGAAGGGGTCGAACCCGACGCCCGCGCGCCGCGCCAGGTAGAGCAGCCAGCCCAGCTCGAGGGCCCGCCCGGTCAGCCACCACCGTGGGCCGAGAAACAACATGAACTGCACCGCGACGGCGGCAAGCGTGATCTGCCCCCACGCGCGCAGGGACATCAGTGGCCGCAGCGCCACGGGCCAGGTGGAGGCAAAGGGCGCCACCTCCGCGCGCGACACCAGAATGACGTCGACGAGGTTGCCGCAGGCCGCGCACACCGGCAGGTCTTCGGGACCGAGCGCCGTGCACGCAGGGCAGAGGGCACGCTGGCAGGTGGCGCATCGCCAGCCAGCACGCCCCCCCCGGTGCTGGCCGCAGGTCTCGAGCCGCTCCACGAAGGTGCAGGCTACTCCCCGCGTCCGCCCCGCCAAGAGCGATATGCTGCGGCCCGACATGGCTTCACCGGAAACGGCCGCGGAGGTGCTGCGCCGAGAGGGCGCCGTGGCCGCCGACGACGTGCTGCGCTGGCTGGCCGACGCCTGCCAACGCCTCTCTGTGATGCGCGACGCCGGGGTCGAATCCACCGTGACGTTGGACAGCCTGAAGGTGAGCCGGGCGCCAGGCATGTCCGTCGAGCTGACTGCCGTTCCGCTCCCGGCCGGCGCCGCCGACGTGG
Organism: Myxococcota bacterium; assembly: GCA_040752975.1. GTDB lineage: Bacteria > Myxococcota > Myxococcia > Myxococcales > Myxococcaceae > JADLDB01. The sequence goes on along the minus strand of JBFMHF010000013.1, from coordinate 10,493 downwards.
GCCGCGCGCAGGTGCGGGATCTCGCCGCCCTGGGCTACGAGCTGCTCAAGGGCCTCCCTCCACCCGCGACCATCACCGACGACGCGTGGGTCGGCTTGAGGCCAGAGCTGAAGGCCGTCCTCGGCCCGGCGCTCGCCGGGACTGGCGCACCGAGTCCTTCGGAGTTGGGGCTGCAGCTGCGCAAGCTGGGCCGCGCCGAGACAGCCGGGTACGCGGTGAAGGTCGCGGACACCCAGGTGTCCGACAAGCCGCCCGCGGCGACCCAGCCCTCGCGCGTGGGCGAGATCTTCGGCGTCTGGGAGCTGCTCGAGGTCCTCGGCTCGGGCGGGATGGGGGATGTGTACCGCGCGCGCCACGTGCGCCTCGGACGCGAGGCCGCGGTGAAGGTGCTGCGCGACGAGTTGGCTGCCATGCCCGACGTCGTGCAGCGCTTCTTCCAGGAAGCGCGCGTGGTGAATGAGATCAACCACCCGCACATCGTGCAGATCTTCGACTTCGTCGAGGAACCTCGGCGCGTCTATTGCGTGATGGAGCTCCTGCAGGGGAGATCGCTCGCCCAGCTCGCGCACGAGGACGGGCCGCTGCCACTCAGGCGCACCTGCCGTCTGCTGGCCCAGGCGTGCGACGCGCTCCAGGCCGCGCACGACCGCGGCGTCGTGCACCGTGACGTGAAGCCCGACAACCTCTTCGTCACGCTGGGAGCGGACGGGCGCGAGCTCCTCAAGGTGCTCGACTTCGGCGTCGCCCGCCGGCTGTCGGGAGAGGGCGCGCGGACGCAGCACGGGCTGGTGCTGGGCACGCCGTACTACATGGCGCCCGAGCAGGCCGCGGGCCGCGCGGTGGACGCGCGCGCCGACGTGTACGCGCTGGGCGTGGCCCTGTTCGAGCTGATCTCGGGCCGCGACTTCTCCACCGTGGACCGCCCCGGTCCCCTCACGACGAGCGCCGCGGGCGAGGCGGTGCCTCTTCCTCTGACGGAGCTCATCGCTTCCTGCCTCTCGCTCGATCCCGACCGGCGACCCGCCAGCGCGGCCGCAGTCCGCGCGGTGCTCTCCTCCATCGCGGACGCGCCTCCTCCGCCCAGGCCGACCACGGAGGCGATCCAGGCCGCTGCCGGGCTCAGCCCGCGTCGCGTGCCCACCAGAGCGCTCCTCGTCGCCGGACTCGCGATGCTTCTGGCGGGCGTGTGGTGGTGGGGCTCCTCGACGTCCATGACTGCCGACGGGGCGGCCGCACCGCCGGCCACGACGACGGCTGGAGAGAACCGGCCGGCAGCGGCCCCTCCCCCTTCCCTGCCAGAGCTTCCCGCCACCGAGCCATCACCGGACGCGTCGACACCCGGGGAGTCCGGGGCGCAGCCGAGCGTCGCGAGGAAGCCGCCGACGGCGCCCGTCGGCAAGAAGCCACCGAAGAAGACGGAGCCTCCACCGCCAGAGGATCCGCTGGCCGGCCGGGTGCGCGAGGCCCAGAGGCGCTATGGCCGCCTCATCGAGCGCCACGGAGCGGCGCAGCTCACCTCCATCGAACGGGCCGCCATCGGAGCGCTGATGGAGGAAGCCCGCGCCGGTTCTGCCGTGAAGCAGGCGACGCTGCAGGGCGCCGAGAGCGCGCTGGACGATGCCGAGCGCCGGCTCGAGCGCTGACGCCAATGGCGGTACGCGGGTCCGGCCGGCCCCGACTCCGTTTCCCCTCGAGCACAGCCTCAGAGCCGCCGAGAACGGTGACGGCCCCCCTCCGCGTGCCTACAGTGCGGGCCCGATGCTCGACGAAGCGCGCTTTCCGCGAGAGGCTGTCTGCGGTGTCCTGCTCGAGCGCCGCACGATGAAGCACCGCCTCGTCTTTCTGAGTCTCCTGTGCGCTTCGGCCCCTGCGCTGGCGGAGGACGTCGCTCAGCGCGTCGCGGTGGTGCCATACCAGGGCGCGGGCGCCGAGCCGGACTTCACCGCGCGCTTCGCCGAGTCGCTGCGCGCGGCCCTCGTCAAGCGCGACTGGCCCGTGGTGGATGCGGCTGAGACGGAGCGGCGGCAACGGGCAGCGGCGATGTGCGGAGAGGACACCGAGTGCCTGTCCACCCTGGGGCAGCGCCTCGACGCCCGCTGGGTGCTGGGTTTCGGCGTGGGGCGCGTCGGCCCGGGCGTGATGGTCAGCGCCGTGTTGGTGGATGGCTCGGCGGGGGTCAAGGTGCAGTCGAGCAGCGAACAACTCCCCGAGCTGCCCGCGGATCCAACCGCCCTGGCCGACCGCTTCGTCGACGCGCTGGTGAAGGGCCTCTCCCCTCCCTCGAAGCTGAAGCCCGTCGCGCCCGCTGTGGTGCCGCCGCCCCCGCTCGTCGAGAAGGCGCCTCCCCCCCGCCCGCTCCGGCCCTGGGCCATCGGGACAGCGGTGGGCGCAGGTGCCCTGGCCATCACCGGCGGGGTGCTGACGGTGGTGGCGCAGCAGCACTACGCCGGCCTGTCCGCAGTGCCGCCTGAGGCACGTGCCGCGGCCGACGCGCAGCAACGCGCCTTGAACACCTCGGCCGACGTGGTGATGGGGACGGCGATTGCTGCCGGAGTGGCCGCCGTGGTGCTCTTCATCCTCGACGCGCGCACCGCACCAGCTCCCACCACGGAGGCCGCGCAGTGAGGCCCGTCGCGCTGCTGGTGAGCGGCCTGGTCGCGAGCGGCTGTTCCCTGCTCTTCGATCCGTCGAAGGTCGCCCCCGCCTGTCCGCCGACACCACCGCCCGGGCCGGCGAGCCTCGTCGCCACCGTTGGAGAAAAGAGCGGCCGCATCGCCTGGGCCTGGCCCGGGGTCGAGGGCGCGACGGCCTACCGCCTGTGCACCTCGGTGCCGGGCGGCACGGAGCGATGTCGTGACGTCGACGCGGTCCTGTCCTGCGTGGGAGGCGCGTGCGGGACCGTCGACGACGGGCTCACCGACGGTGTCCGGGTGACGGGCGTGGTGAATTCACTGGACGACTGCGATCAGGCGAGCACCAGCAGCGCCGCGACGGCGAGCGCGACGCCCATCGACACGTCCAACGCCTCGGGCTGGACGCTGGAACGCGGCGCCGGCTGCGCCACCGCCACGCCCTCGGTGCTGGGCGACACGGTGGCGTTGGAGCTGACCAACCTGGGCCTGCAGACCTGCCTGGCGACGCTGGTGACGGGCGACGAGCTCTGGGGCGACTTCACCCTCGAGGGAGAGCTGCGCTTCTCCGCGTTGGCCAACACCACCATCGGCGGCGGCTTCGCGTTGCACGTCAACTCGACAGGCTATCGGCTGGCGGCGGCGGCGGCGGCCGACGAGGCGGGCGGAACACGGCGCTCCAACTTCTACCGACGGAAGGACGGCCGAGACACCGTGGTCGCCACGTCCATCGTCGGGGCGAGCGGCACCGGTGTCACCTTCCTCCGGCTCGTCTCGAAGGGCGGCTGGCTGAGCTTCCAGCTGGGGCCCAGCCGCGAGGCGGCGCGGGAGGTGATGCGCGTCTTCGAAGGCGCACGCACGGGCCGCATCGGCATCGCGGGAGGTGGTCAGGGCCGCTTCGAGGTGAGCCACCTGCGCGTGACGACCGCTGCAGAGCTGCCCAGGGGCGGTCCAGTGGCCAGCCAGGTGGACTTCTCCGACGGGGGCCTTCCAGCGCGGACGCTGGTGCCCTTTCCCGAGGCGCTCACCGTGGGGCCGTGCCCGACCTACGCGAGTGGCTGCGCGAGCTGTGCGCCGCCGCCCGGCGCCTTCTGCGGGCGCTGCGTGCGCGGGCCGGGGTTCAAGTTCCCCACCGTGGCGTTCGACCTGCCGACGGGTATCGATCCCCGACTGCCGTGGCACATGACGACGCGCTTCGCGATCCCCGCCGACGCCGGCGCGTCCTCGGTGCCCGTGGTTCTTGCCACGCCCCGCAACGGGCTCCTGGCCGCGAACAACTGGACCCTGCCGGTGGGAGGACTTGGGCAGAGCTACGGCACCGTCCTCGCGCCCGACACCTGGCACACCGCGGAGTGGCAGTTCGACGCGGACGCGGGCCGCTGGGGCATTCGCCTCGACGGGCAGGCGGTGACGCTGGCGGATTCCACCTTTCCCCTCGCGGACGACACGCCCCACCTCGGCTCGTTCACCTGGTGCGATGGGCTGGTGAATGACCTGGTGTTGCACGAGGTGTCGGTCAGTCAGCCTTGAGGGCTGGGCCCTCGGGCGGGCGGCGTGCAGGGACGGTTGCCCCGACCGGTTAGAACCAGGCCACCACCCCCAACGTCACGGTGTCCTGCAGCGCGAAGTTGGGGCGCCCGTCTGTGGGCACCGTGCCCCCGAAGTACATCGGCGCGCCCGCTTGGTCGTGCCGGTACTCGAGTCGCGCTGCGATCGTCTCCAGCGGGCGTACCTCGAGCGTCAACGTGCCTGACGTCACCCACGGCGAAGGGAAGTAGATGGGCGACGCACCCGTCGGAGTCACCTCGTAGAAGACGTCTCCTCGCGCCGCTGCGAAGAGCCACGGGAACAGCCTCACCCGCACGCCCACCTGCGCTGCCACGCAGCCGGCCAACCCGAACGCGGTGGGCTCGAGCCCGCCGTTGAGCTCCGTGCGCACCGCGACTCGCGCCGACGCCTGCCACGTCGCCACCACGTCCAGCATGTGCCGCCAGCCTCGCCCCTTCGGGCGCCCCCGCCGGCCGCTCCACACCTCCAAAGTACAGCGCATGAAACGCGACGTCGTCGCGCGCCCACGCCGCCTTCACGAAGACCGACTTCTCCGGGTTGTTGTCGACGATGTTCAGGTAGCCGTTCACCACCCCCAGGGACACGCTCCACGCCTCACCGAGGCCCAGCCGGGCCACCGCACCGAGGTGGTAGAAGGGGAACGCGAAGAACAGGTTGCTGCGGCTCCAATACCATTCGTCCTTCAGGTTCATCGACTCCGGCCCAATGGGCGAGAGAAAGAGGCCCGCGTCCACCCGGAAGCGCTTCGCGTCGTCGAAGGCGTAGCCCACCACCGCCTCCTGGAGGAACTGCCAGAATTGCGGCCCCGTCGGGCTCGCCCCGGTGCTCCCCGCAAGCGCCGGCTCACCGAGGTAGTACGTGAAGGGGGTGTGCCCCGCCTGAAGGGTCAGCCGCGCGGAAGCGTGCTTCCCCTCCCACGTCGCGCCCAACACCACGTTCTGCAACGTGATGGCGTTGTGCCGCGTGTCGAAGGCGACGTAGTTCGTGAGGCCATTCGACGGCCGGTTGAAGTTCCACTGGTAGAAGACCTCCACGCTGCCCCACAGCGAGAAGACGCCGGCCGCGGTGTCGAAGACGAGCCCATCGCGCGTTCCCGCCGGATCTGCCGCCCCCGCGTCTACCGCGAGAGAAACCCCGCCGTCGGCCGCGCCAAACTGGAGCGTGAGAGGAGGACTGCCAGCGTCTGCCTCGCGGAGGACCTCGTCTCCCGCGGCCGCGGTGCCCGCCAGCAGGACCGCGATCACCCGCCAGGAGGAACGCGATCACCAGGCCGACGCGCATCAGTCGGGCAACGCCTTCGCCGGGTTCTTCACGCCCATCAACTGCGCGGTGATGAACTCGTCGAGATCGCCGTCCAGCACCTTGTCCGGCTGCCCCGACTCCACCCCCGTCCGCAGGTCCTTCACCAGCCGGTACGGCGCCAACACGTAGCTGCGGATCTGTGAGCCAAAGCTGATGTCCATCTTCTGGGACTCCCGCGCCGCCGTCTCCGCCTCCCGCTTCTTCTGCTCGATGTCGAACAGCCGCGCCCGCAAGATCTTGAAGGCCATGTCCTTGTTGGCGCTCTGGCTGCGCTCCGTCTGGCAGGTGATGATGATGCCCGTCGGCAGGTGCCGCAGCTGCGCCGTCGATGACGTCTTGTTCACCTTCTGGCCGCCGGCCCCACCCCCGCGGATGAACTTGAGCTCGATGTCCTTCTCCGGGATGTCGATCTTGATGTCGTCGTCGATCTCCGGGAAGACGTCCACCGACGCGAAGGACGTGTGGCGCCGCGCGTTGGAGTCGTAGGGGCTGATCCGCACCAGCCGGTGCACGCCGATCTCCGCCTTCAGGTAGCCGTACGCGTACTCGCCTTCGATGCGCAGCGACGCGTTCTTGATGCCCGCCTCTTCGCCTGCGTTGTAGTCGTTGATCTCGACCTTCCAGCCGCGGCGCTCGCAGTAGCGCGTGTACATGCGCAGGAGCATCGACGCCCAGTCCATCGACTCCGTGCCGCCCGCCCCCGCGTTGATGTCCAGGAAGCAATTCAGGCGATCGTTCGGGCCCGACAACATCTTCTCGAGCTCGAGCTGCTTCACCTGCTCCTCGACCACGGGGAGCGCCGCCAGCGCCTCGGCGCGCGCCGCCTCGTCGTTCATCTCCGCCGCCAGCTCCAGGAGCGTCTTCGCGTCGTCCACGCCCCGCTGCGCCTTCTCGAAGTGCGCCACCTGCTTCTCCAGCGCCGTCTTCTCCTTCAGCATCCCCTGCGCCTTGACGTTGTCGTTCCAGAAGTCAGGCAGGGTGCTGTCACGCTCGATCAGCGCGATGCGGCTCTTCTTGCGATCGACGTCAAAGCGACCCCCGGAGGCTGGCGAGCCTCGCCTGGAGGTTGTCGAGCTGCTCGGTGATGAGATCGTTGGCCATGGCGAGGCACCGATACGACGTCGCGGGTCGTCCTGACAAGCATTCCGCTGCTGACAAACGCCCGGGCCCTCGTTAGGTCAGCGCCGTTGCTCCCCCTGCAAGGAGATCCCCGCATGAAGTTCGAGCTCGATCCGCTGCCGTACGCGAAGAACGCCCTGGCGCCGCACCTCACCGAAGAGACGCTGTCGTTCCACTACGACAAGCACCACGCGGCCTACATGAACAACCTGAAGAAGCTGCTCGAAGGCAAGCCCGAGGCCGACAAGAGCCTCGAGGAGATCGTCAAGACGTCGTCGGGCGGCATCTTCAACAACGCGGCCCAGGTGTGGAACCACACCTTCTACTGGAACTCGATGAAGCCCAACGGCGGCGGCGAGCCCACCGGCGCCCTGGCCGAGGCCATCAAGCGCGACTTCGGCAGCTACGCCGAGTTCCGCGCGCAGTTCCACACCGCGGCGCTGGGCCAGTTCGGCTCGGGCTGGGCGTGGCTGGTCGTCGACTCGGGCAAGCTGAAGATCGTCACCACCGGCAACGCTGACACGCCGATGGCGAAGGGCCTCAAGTGCCTGCTGACCGCCGACGTGTGGGAGCACGCGTACTACATCGACTACCGCAACCTCCGCGCGAAGTACCTCGACACCTTCCTCGACAAGCTCGTCAACTGGGACTTCGCCGCGGCGAACTTCAAGTAACCGCCTGTCGCAGCACGCAGTCCAACGCCTCGGTGGCCTTCAGGTCGCCGGGGCGTTTGCTTTGCCGTCGTCCTTGGAGGCCTGCCCCCCGGACGCCGGCGCGTCCTCGCGTAGCCGCCAGTCGAGCCAGAAGAGGGCCGCGAAGCCCACGTTCACCGGCACGAAGAGGGCGATCAGGTTCCAGTTCTGCTGATCGAACATCGGCAGCACCTTCAGCGCCACGCCCAGCAGCGACAGCGCCCCGAGCGCCGCCCACGTCCAGAAGAGGCCCGGCCTCGCCCGCTTCGCGCCCCACATCAGCATCACGCCCAGCGGCAGGAGCGCGAAGGTGATCGGGTTCACCAGGAAAAGGTTCTCGTTGCGGTGCGCGACCGTGTGGTTGGTGAAGATCCCCACGATGAAGAGGAAGACGCCGAACGCGCCCAGCCCCAGCCCCAACAGCACGTGCAGCAGGCCCAGCGCCACCCGCGGCAGCTTCCTGCCGTTGCGCGCCGCCCAGCCGAGCGCATGCCCCACGCCCGCCACGCCCAGGCCGAGGAGAAACAGCCAGGGGATCCAGTTGGGTGGAGTCTCCGGCACCGGCGCACGCTTCGCCGTGAACCAGGTCCACTGCCGCTTCACCAACGGGTGCTTGACCCCGTCGGGTCCCGTCACCTGCAGCGCCTGCACCTGCCGCTCGAGCTCGTCAGGGAGGTAGGCCTCCTTCTGCTGGGTGATGGGCCCGTCGAGCTCGTCGTTCTGCAGGTAGTCCAACACCAGGCTCATCGGCGGGTTCACCATCGAGTACCGCATGGTGTGCGCCCGCAGCGACATGCGCGCCGGGACGTTGGTGGCGGCCTTGAGCTGTCCGCCGATCGCCGCGTCGAGGATGTCGCGCGGCCGCGTCGAGCAGTTGTCGTCGTAGTGGTGGTACAGGTACGTGCGGTTCTCCGGCAGCACGTGCGTGCCCAGCGCCTTCGCCACCGCCATCGCCTGCTCGGGCGTGAGGTCGAGCTCCTGGATCCGCACGTCGCGGTTCAAGGAGCGGTACAGGTTGAACGTGCCCGGCACCGGATCGTCCGCCACCCAGAACTCGAGGCGCCCCTGTACGAAGCGGTGCACGAAGCCCTCGGAGAAGCTGAACATGCCGAAGTTGTAGAGCCGCGCGTGGTTGAGCCGCTTGTCCTCCACCACCAGCGCGGTGTGGCCCCACCACTCGGTCAAGGTGTCGCCGGGGCCGAAGGTGACCAACGAGATGGCGAGGTCCGCGCTCTGGCTCTGCCCCGTCATCCACGGAGGCAGCTGTCCCGTCGTGAGCGCGGCGACGAGGGTGAGGGCGGTCAGCACGGCGCGCGTGTAACCGATGCCGCGCGCGGAGTCATCCCACCGCTCGTCACTGCTTGAACCAGCGGTGCTCGCTCGAGACGGCTTCGTCGGGCTTGTGCTCGCCGGGCTTCTTCTGGGTCAGCTCCACCGGCCGCGCGACCCCCGCGTTGGCCAGGGCCCCCGGGCCGGCGATCACCATCGGCTGCTCCTCGACGATTACCTTGGGGAGATCGTCCTGCGTCGTACCCGTGGGAGGCATGGGGATGGCGCGCCGCACGGTGGGCTCCTGCTGCTGCGGCTCCTCGTCGTCCACGTCGATCACCACGGGGAGCGAGTTGAAGGAGGCGCTGGGCGCGGCCTGCGCCGCGGGAGCCGCCTCCTTCGATGCGACCGGGTACGCAGGCGCAGAGGGCGTGGGAGCCGCGGGAGCCGCTGGGGCCGCGTGGACCCCCGCGGGTGACACGCTCTGCGCCGCGGGCGCGATCGGGGCCTTTCCGGGTGCGCCACCGCCAGCCGGTCCGCCGGTCGCCACGCCCTGCTGCGACAGGTACTTCGTCACGGCGTCACGGATGACCCCACCCACCGAGTGGCCGGTGCGGGCCGCGAGCTGGTTGAGCCCGTCCGCGAGATCCGGCGTGCACCGGAAGACGAGCGTGCGCACGCTGCTGAGCGTCTGGGTGAGCTGCTCCAGCGCGGCCGAGGGCTTGGCCACGTTGAAGTCGCCGGAGTCCAGCATGGCCTTGATGCGGCGCGACAGGTCCTCGCGGGTGTACCAGCCCCCATCGAGGAAGATCGCCTCTGCGTCCACGTCGATGGGCAGGTCGCTCATAGGTGGGCGAGAGCCTGAGCCGGTGACACCACACCGGTCAAGCGCGGCGCGACGGGCTGGGCCAGCCTGCGGGAAGTTCCCTTGATTCCACGCGTTTTGTGGTGAATGTGAGGCCCGCCGTGCGTCGCCTGATCCCCTTCATCCTCGCACTGTCGCCGCTGTGCGGCGTCGCGGGCGGTCCGACGGGCGGAGGTGTGGATGAAGGTGTGGACGCAGGCGTACTTCCACCGCTCCAGCTCCTCGTACGGGCGGTGCCAAAGGCGGCGAAGCTGGGCGAGCCGTTCGGCGTGGAGATCGTCGTCACCCACCTGGCTGATCAGCGCTACGAGCTCTCCCCGCCCGGCGATCTCGGCGACTTCGAATACCTGGGCCAGGAGCGGCAGCGGCAGGACGGGAAGAGCTCGTCCACCACCACCATCACCGCGAAGCTGTCGGCCTTCGCGTTGGGCAAGCTGAAGACGCCCGGCCTGACGCTCGAGGTGTCGTCGCCGCAAGGCACGGTGACGCTGCCGGTGCCGGGCGTCGAGGTGGAGATCGTCTCCACGCTGCCGCCCGACGCGAGCCAGACAGGCGCCAACCTGTACGACGTGCGCACGCCCGAGGAGGTGCCGGTGCGCACCTGGCGGCTCCTCTGGGCGCTCCTGGGTCTCGCGCTGCTGGCGCTCGCCGTGTGGGGCGCCGTGAAGTGGCTCAATCGCCCGAAGCCCGTCGTCGCCGCGCCGGCGCCTCCCGCGGAGTCGCTGGACGTGCGCACCTGCCGCGCCCTCGATGACCTCGCGCAGCAGAACCTCCCCGGCCAGGGGCGCTTCAAGGAGTTCTACTTCCGCCTCTCGGAGATCCTCCGCGGCTACCTGGGGGAGCGCTACGGCTTCGAGGCCCTCGAGTCCACCACGCCCGAGCTGCTCGACGCCCTGCGCACCCGGCCCACCCCCGGCCTCCCGATGGAGGACGTGGCGTCCTTCGCGCACCAGTCCGACTTCGTCCGCTACGCGAAGGCCCAGCCCACCGTCGACGAGTGCAAGACGCACCTCGAGCTCGCCTACCGCGTCGTCCACGCCACCGCCG
>JBFMHF010000012.1:0-79004 GCA_040752975.1 Myxococcota bacterium | reverse complement strand
ACCGCCGCGAAGGCGTGGGCGATGCCCACGAAGAGCCGACTCAGCTTCAGCCCCAGCCACAAGGCCGGCGTCGCCAGCGGAGGCGCCACCACGTGCAGCGCCGCCGCCGCCGCCGCCACCACCGTCACCAGCCCGGAGAGGGGCAGGGTGACGACGTTGGACACCAGCCCCGCGAGGCTCACCCGTTGAAAGGCGATCAACACCAGCGGGGACGTCGCGAGGGTGACGGCCACGCTGGCGGTGAAGGTCTGCACCACCGCCTCCCGCCACCGCGTCAACCGAAGCGCCCACCCGCGCTGTCGCGCCGGGGACGGCGTCGCCAGCGGCACGACGGCCCGCACCAGCGGCGCGAGGAGGATCAGAGCCAGCACCGCGACGAAGGACAGCTGCACGGACAGCTCGAAGGGCGCCGCCGGGTCCACCAACGTCATGAGGAGGCCCGCCGCGGCCAGAGCGTTGAGCGGGTCGCTCCTTCGCCGGAGCGCGTGGGATCCGAGCAGCAGCGAGCACATCACCGCCGAGCGAATCGCCGGCGCTTGAAGCCCTGTGAAGATCACGTAGGCCCAGATGAGCGGCACGGAGAGCGGCCCGGCCCAGGCGCGGGGATCTCTGCGGCGCGTGCGCGACGTCATCCGCCGGGACAGCAGCCAGCGGAGGATCCCGAAGGCCGTCAGCGCCAGCACCGCGACGTGCAGCCCGCTCACCGACAGGACGTGGGCGAGGCCGCTCTTCGAGAAGGCCTCTTCGAGTTCATCCCCCAGCTCGGCGCGCTGCCCCGCGGCCAGCGTCAGGAAGAGGCCGGCCGCCTCGGCGTCGTCCGTCATCGCCAGGGTGCGCGCGCGCAGCGAGGCATGTACCCCCGAGAGCCACCCCCTCCAGCGGGGTGGATTCGACAGCACCACCAGCCGCCGCCCGTCATAGCCGCCAGTCACCGGCTGCCCATGACGCATCGCCCAGGTGGCCCGGCTCCACTCGCCCGGGTTGGCCGAGCCCACGACGGGCTTGAGCCTCGCTTCCACGCGGATCCGCTGGCCAGGGACGAGGGGCCGTTCCTCCGCTGCGCTGAGGGCGGCTCGAAGCCGGGCGGGCTGCCCATTCACCCGCGACACCGCCAGCCGCAGCGTCTGTCCGGAAGGGTGGGAGGCCACCTCCTCCACCTCGCCCTCCAGCACGGCATGGCCGGTGGGGGGAACATCCACCCCCAGCCCGAGTGTTGCTGCCGTGATCCCCAGGGCCGCAGCCGTCAGGAGCACCGCCAACCCCGCCCCCCATCGAGGGCCACGCCACCACGCCACCAGACACAGAATCCCCGCCGTCAGTCCGGCCACCCACGCGTCGACATCCAACGCGGGCGCCACCAGCACCCCGGCCAGGGCAAATGCGAAAGGAAAAAACAGCGCGCGGTTTCCCAGCGCCCACCACGTCCACCGACCCACCCCACACCTCCCCGTCCAGCCCAACCCGCCCGAAAACCGACACAGCAGCGCCCCAAGCTTGGAGGATGTGGGAAGTTGTAGTCAAGCCCGAAGTGTGGTATCAAATCCCTCAGCCCCGCTCCCATAAGGTGCGGATTCTCCAGTAAAATCAGAGGTTTCCAAAAGAATGTTCAAGCCAGGCGACAAAGCGGTGTACCCCGGTCACGGCGTGGGTGAGGTGGTGGGAATCGAGCACACGGAGGTCGCCGGCCAGCGGCAGTCCTTTTACGTGCTGAAGATGCTGGAGAAGAACGGGGGCCGTTTCCTCATCCCCATCAACAAGATCGGCCAGGTGGGGCTGCGGGAGATCATCTCCGAGGACGACGTGCGGCAGGTGTACGCCATCCTCAAGGAGAAGGACATCTCGGTGGACTCCACCACCTGGAACCGGCGCTACCGGGAGTACATGGAGAAGATCAAGACGGGCAGCGTCTTCGAGATCGCCGAGGTGCTGCGCGACCTCTACCTCCTCAAGGGCGACAAGGACCTGTCCTTCGGTGAGCGCAAGATGCTCGACACCGCGCGCTCCCTGCTCATCAAGGAACTGGCCTTCGCCAAGGGCGTCACTGAGAACGACATCGAGGCGGACCTGAAGAAGATCTTCAACCTGCCGGAGAACCCTCCCAAGATGTCGGAGATCAGCGAGAAGCCCGAGAAGCCGGCGAAGGACAAGGATCTCAAGAAGAACTGACGCCCGCCCGCGCGGGTGTAGTTTCGCCCCGGTCGCGCCCTTCGAGCGTGGCCGGGGTTTTCATTTGTCCCGAAGAGGAGCGCATGAGCGACGAGCAGCCCGCCCCCGAGCAGCCGAAGCCCGAGACGCCCGAAGCGGAGCGTGAGCGCTTCATCGCGGAGCTCGAGAAGGATCTGAAGCGACCGGGCGTGGGCGTGCTGCCGCCGGTCGCGGCGATCGCTCTCGTGGGGTCGCTCTTCCTTCTCGGGTGGATGCGCAGCGACTTCGCCTACTACTTCTCGTCGCGCGAGCCGATCGAGCTGGGCGCAGAGGGGGACTACCACCTCGAGCGGGCGCTCTCGAACCGCTACGCGCAGCTGCACGGCGTGCCTTCCGCGCGCGGCTGGTACGTCGACGAGGCCGACGGCAGCTTCGTGATCGTCGGCGTCAATGACACGCCGCTGCTCGTGCGCCGGGTGACGTTCCCCGACGAGGCGCGCGACCCGACGGGGAAGCGCCCCCAGCCCCGGCAGAATCCCTTCTTCGCGCGCGGTCGCCTCCTCAGCCGGGAGGACGCGAGTCGTTACGCGGACGTCTTCAGCCAGTACGAGGCGTGGAGCGGGACGAAGGCGAGCTGGCTGTTGCTGGCCGAGCAGCCGCCGGGAGGAGATCGCAGCGTGCTCCTGTACGGCTCGTTCCTGGGCGTCTTCGCCCTGGTGAACGCGTGGCTGCTGGTGCGCGGGTTGATGTTCCGCCGGAAGAAGGGCTGACCTCGGCAGCGTCGGCTCCTCGCCCTCGGCGGAGGTCCGTTGGAACAAGCTACAGCGCCCGCGAAGGGGATTCGGGACGCGGTGGGGTTGCGTCCGGCTCAGCGCTCTCGAGCGTGTTCGCGAGCGCGGACGTCGCCAGCCCGATGGTTCCGCGAAATGACCCGGCCCGGCCTGGGTGATCAGTCGCCGAAGGCGTCGTCGATGGAGCTGCTCGACGGCTTGGGCTTGACGGCCTTGCGCGGGGCTGGAGCGGCCTCTTCGCCGTCGTCCCCGAAGGCATCGTCGGGGCTCTTCGGCGCGGCGCCCAGCTTGTCCAGCTGCGCCTTGGCGCGCTGGTTGTTGGGATCGTGCTTGAGGGCCGCCTGGAAGGCCTGCTTGCCCTTGTCCGCCTGGCCGTCGCTGACGAACTTGAGCCCCACCAGCACGTAGAGGTTGGAGAGCTGGCGGCGGATTTCGGCGCCGTACTTGCCCCAGCCGCTGGAGAGCTGCTCGTCGAGCTGCAGCGCCTTCTGGAAGTTCATGATCGCCGCGGTGCCGTTGTTGGCCAGCATCGCGTCGTTGGCGGCGTCGTAGGCCTGGAGGAAGCGCGACAGCTTGTCGGTGAGCTCCTTGTCGCCAGCGGCCTTCGCGGCAGACAGCGAAGCCTCCGCGTTGCCCTTCTCGTAGGCGGCGAGGATCTGCGTGCGCTTCGCTTCGGCGCTGGCGGCCTTCGGCGAGGGCTCGGAGTCGTCTTCGTCCTCCTCGCGCGCGGAGGCCTTCGAGGCGGGTTTCGGCTTCGTGACGCGGGCGACAGCCACGGGGGCGGGCTTGACGACGGGCGCAGCGACCACCTTCGGGGGCTCCGCGGGCTTCTCGGCGGGCTTCACCTTGACGACGGGGCTCTCCGCTTCGACCTCGGGCTCGATCGCGGGCTCCTCGGTAGGCGCGGCTTCCTTCGCGGCCTTCGCCTCGGCGGCCTGCTCGGCCATCTTCTTCTTGATCGCCTCGTCGATGAGGCGCGAGCGCTCGTCCGGGCTGGTGGCGGCGGCCTTCTTCGTGGGCCGCTCCTGAACTTCCTCCGACTTCGCAGACATCGTCTTGACCAGCGCCACCGCCAGCACCGCGGCGAGCCCGAAGCCCACCGCCCCGGCGAACACGGCGATCTTCAGCGCGTTGCTGGTGCGGTGCGAGCCGGTGTGGCGCGCGACCACGGCGGTCTCGATGCGGGCCTTGGTGCCCTTCGGACCGACCGGCGTGACCTTCTCCAGCTTCTCGCCCTTCTCCAGCGGGCCCCGGAGGCGCAGGAGCGCGTTGCCCATGGCGATCGAGTCGCCCGGCTTCACCTCGACCTCGTTGGCGATGCGCTGCTTGTTGACGAAGGTGCCGTTCTGGCTGCCCAGGTCCTTGACGAAGAACTGCTCGCCCTGGCGCTTCACCTGCGCGTGGCGACGGGAGATGGACGGGTGCTGCAGCCGCAGATCGCTCACCGACGCGCGCCCCACCACGACGACGCCTTGCTTCACTTCGAGCAACTGCCCGGCACCCGGCCCGCGCTCCACGTACAGGAACGCCGGCTTGTGCTCTGCCTCGGAAACTCCGTACTCGGCCTGCATCTCCTCGTCCGCCGCCTCCGTGTCGAACACCGACGTGGGAATGTGCTCCTCGGCACGCCTCGGCTTCGGCCGCGCGCCCGTGCCCGCGCTCGGGTACTGCGGCACGCGCTGCGGCCGCGGATCGTCCGCCTTCAAGATGTGCTCTTCGCGAATCGGCACCTCGCGGACAGCGGCGGGGCGCTTCGGGTTGGGCGGCATGGAGAACTCCAGACGAGGGAACTCAACGACTTCGACGACGTTATCGCACATCCAACACCACCGGTTGCCTTGGGCTCAAGGCCCCCACGTCAGAGGCTGCGCTCTCGAGCCGTGAGAAACGCCGAGGCTGAAAATCGGGTTCCGGAAGGCCCCCGCTAATCCACTGAAACGGTTGAGATCACACGGTAGAGTGCCGCCGCCCATGAGCGCCCCAGAGATCCGCGTCTTCAACACCATGCAACAGGCGAAGGCGCCGCTCGCGCCGATCACCCCGGGGAAGATCGGGATCTACGTCTGCGGTCCGACGGTCTACAGCTTCGTGCACATCGGCAACGCGCGGACCTTCACCAGCTTCGACGTGGTCGTCCGCTACCTCCGCGCCCGCGGCTTCGACGTGAAGTACGTGCGCAACTACACGGACGTCGACGACAAGATCATCAAGGCGGCGGCGGAGACGGGCGAGGATCCGATCGCGTTGGCGGCGCGCTTCGTGCGCGAGTTCGAGGCCGACGCGTCGAAGCTGCGGCTCCTGAAGCCGGACGTCTCGCCCAAGGTGTCGGAGACCATCCCCGAGATCATCGCGCTGATCGAGAAGCTCATCGCGAACGGGTTGGCCTACCCGTCGGGCGGCGACGTGTACTTCGAGGTGCGCAAGTTCCCCGGGTACCTCAAGCTGTCGAAGAAGAAGCTGGACGATCTGCGCGAGGGCGGCGGCGAGCGTGAGCTCAAGGGCGAGGAGAAGCGCGACCCGGCGGACTTCGCCCTGTGGAAGGCGGCCAGGCCCGGCGAGCCGGCGTGGGACAGTCCGTGGGGGAAGGGGAGGCCGGGGTGGCACATCGAGTGCTCGGCGATGAGCTCGAAGTACCTGGGGGAGACGTTCGATCTCCACGGCGGCGGGCTGGATCTGATCTTCCCGCACCACGAGAACGAGATCGCCCAGTCCGAGGGCGCGTCGGGCAAGACGCTGTGCAACTGCTGGATGCACGGCGGCTTCCTCGACCTCGAAGGGGCGAAGATGTCCAAGTCCCTGGGCAACGTGGTGCGCCTGCGCGACGCGTTGGAGAAGGTGGACGCGGAAGGGCTGCGCTACTTCTTCCTCACCACGCACTACCGGCAGCAGCTGGCGTTCTCCGAGAAGGCGCTCTCCGATGCGGAGGGCCGCATGGAGTACTTCTACGAGACGCTCAAGAAGGTGGACGAGCGGCTCGACGCGAAGGAGTTCATCGCCGGGCCGCTGCATGGAAACCCGCAGCGCTTCCTCGACGAGTTCCACGCGGCGATGAGCGACGACTTCAACTTCGCCGGCGCGCTGGCCGCGGTGTCAGGCGTGTTCAACGAGCTCAACCTGCTGATGGACAAGCCGCCGGTGAAGGACAAGGTACTGGTGGGGCGCACCCTGGTGGCGTTGCGCGAGGTGGTGCGGCAGATGTCGAAGGCGCTGGGGCTGTTCGAGCTCAGGCCCGACGAGTGGCTGCTCGCGCGGCGGGAACGCCAGGTGAAGGCGAAGGGCATCGACGTGGCGAAGGTGGAGGCTGCGATCGCCGCCCGCAACGCCGCGCGCG
Organism: Myxococcota bacterium; assembly: GCA_040752975.1. GTDB lineage: Bacteria > Myxococcota > Myxococcia > Myxococcales > Myxococcaceae > JADLDB01. The sequence goes on along the minus strand of JBFMHF010000012.1, from coordinate 72,737 downwards.
CCGCGAAGAACTTCCAGGAGGCGGATCGGATCCGCGCCGAGCTCAAGGCCACGGGTGTGGAGATCATGGACACGCCGCGCGGCACCGAGTGGAAGGTGGCGAGCGAACCGCCGACCAACTGACGGGAGGGCCTCGTGTTCGATCCATCGACGCTGGGCGATCCCCAGGCGCTCGCCACCCAGTGGAGCCCGCTCAGGCCGGGCGGCGCCAACTTCACGACCCACGCGCTGCACGAGGTGCCCGGAGGGCTCGAGTACCGGAAGAACGGGAAGCTGCTCCTCTTCGGCGCCGTCTTCCTGGTCGCCGGGCTGGCCGCTACGGCGGTGGGGATCATCGTCCTCCTGTGGCTGTTGCTCCTCGGGCTGCCCTTCCTGGCCATCGGGGCGTACGTGCTGTGGCCGTCGAGGGTGCGCTTCGACGCCGGGAGCCGCAGCGTCACCGTCGCCGGCCGGACGGTGCCCTTCGGGCAGATCATCGCGCTGCAGCTCCTCACCGAACGGGTGGAGGGCGACGAGAGCGCCGACTACGACAGCCACGAGCTGAACCTCGTGCTCTCGGACGGCTCGCGGATCAACGTGGTGGACCACGCCGGCAAGCACGTCCTGCGCGATGATCTACAGCGCCTGCGAGCGCTCATCGGCTGCAAGGCCTGGGACGCGACGCGCCGCTGATCCCAGGCCAACCTTCGCCAGCCCGCGGGCGGAGGAGGGGTGCTGCCCCGGAGCGGTCCTCTTTCGCCCTCCCGGGCCTCGAGGAGGTGGCCGCGGAGGAGCCCCACGCCGGGCCGGGCGGGCGTGACGCCGGGCGGAGCGGTGCGCCTGACCGGGGCTGGGCCTCGAGGGCGAAGCGCGTTACACCGCGGGCAATGCAGCTCGCACTGTGCCTCACCGCCCTCGCCGCCGCTCCGCTTCCACCCGGGGTCGCGCAGGCCTCGAAGTCCATCACCGTCGAGTCGATCAAGGGGCCGATGCGCTTCCTCGCCTCCGACGAGCTGGAGGGCCGAGGGCCCGCGACGCCGGGAGACGCGCTCACCCAGCGCTACCTCGCGAGTGAGTTCGAGGCGATTGGCTTGAAGCCCTTCGCGCCCGGCGGAGGCTGGGTCCAGAAGGTGGACATGGTGGGCGTCACGAGCCGCACCGACAAGCTGGTGGCCACCGCGGGCAAGCAGACGCTGGCGCTCAAGGTCAGCGACGACTTCATCGCCTTCTCGGGCGTCACCGAGCCCAGCGCGCGCCTCGACAAGGCCGAGCTGGTCTTCGTCGGCTACGGCATCACCGCGCCGGAGTTCGGCTGGGACGACTACAAGGGCGTCGACGTGGCGGGGAAGGTGTTGCTCTTCCTCAACAACGATCCCGAGGACGATCCCGCGCTCTTCGCCGGCAAGGCGCGGCTCTACTACGGGCGGTGGGACTACAAGTACGAGCAGGCCAGGAAGCGCGGCGCGGTGGGCGCGTTCATCGTCCACACCACGCCGTCTGCCGGGTACCCGTGGCAGGTAGTGCAAACCTCGTGGACCGGCGAGCAGTTCGAGCTGCCTGGCGCCGAGGGGCCGCGGGTGCAGGTGAAGGGGTGGTTCACCGAGGACGCGAGCCGGAGGCTGGTGTCGCTCGCCGGCAGGAGCCTCGATGAGCTGGTGGCGGCGGCGAACCGGCGCGACTTCCAGCCAGTCCCGCTCGGCGTCACCATCGCCGCGGCCCTCAAGAACCAGGTGGAAAGGAAGACCACCGGCAATGTGCTGGGCCTGCTCAAGGGGAGCGACCCGGTCCTGGCGGAAGAGGTGGTGGTGTTCACCGCGCACCACGATCACCTGGGCAAGAAGGCAGACGCGAGGCCGGGCGAGGACGCGATCTACAACGGCGCGGTGGACAACGCGGGCGGCGTGGCGGCGATGCTGGCGATCGCGAGGGCCTTCGCGTCGCTGCCCAGGGCGCCGAAGCGCTCGATCCTCTTCGCGGCGGTGGCGGCCGAGGAGCAGGGCCTGCTGGGGAGCCGCTACCTGATGGAGCACCCCCCGGTGCCGCCGTCGTACATGGCGGCGAACATCAACCTCGACGGGATGAACATCTGGGGCAGGACGCGCGACGTGAGCGTGATCGGCCTGGGGAAGTCCAGCCTCGACGCGGTGATCGTCGAGCTCGCGCGGGGCCAGGGTCGCACCGTGAAGCCGGACGCACTGGCGGATCGCGGCTTCTTCTACCGGTCCGATCAACTCAACTTCGCGCGCGCGGGCGTGCCGGCGGCGTACTTCGCCAGCGGGCACGACTTCATCGGCCGCCCGGAAGGGTGGGGCCGCGAGCAGTCCGAGGCGTGGGAACGCACGCACTACCACCAGCCGTCCGACGAGGTGTCCGACGCGTGGGATCTCTCGGGCGCGGTGGAGGACGCGCGCCTGTACTTCCAGCTGGGCGCGGTGGTGGCCAACGCGCCGCACCTGCCCACCTGGAACAAGGGCGACGAGTTCGAAGCGACGCGCCTGCGATCGCTCCAGGCGCGCGGCAGCCGCTGAAGCCTCGCACGACCCGCGTTAGAAACACGCGTCATGGGCGCCTTCCACCTCGTCAGCGAGTACCAGCCGCGGGGCGATCAACCGAAGGCGATCGCCGAGCTGACGGAGGGCCTCGTCCGCGGGGACAAGCACCAGGTGCTGCTGGGCGTCACCGGCTCGGGGAAGACGTTCACCATGGCGAACGTCATCGCCAACGTCGGCAAGCCCGCGTTGATCATCGCCCACAACAAGACGCTGGCGGCGCAGCTCTACGGCGAGTTCAAGCAGCTCTTCCCGCACAACGCCGTCGAGTACTTCGTCAGCTACTACGACTACTACCAGCCCGAGGCGTACGTGCCGTCATCGGACACGTACATCGAGAAGGACTCGAGCATCAACGAGGAGATCGAGCGGATGCGTCACTCGGCGACGCACTCGCTGCAGACGCGCGACGACGTGCTGATCGTCGCCTCGGTGTCCTGCATCTACGGCCTCGGCACCTCGAAGGTGTACCTGGACATGGCCGTGCGCCTCGTCACCGGCGAGGACTTCGGGCGGGATCACCTGATGCGCGCGCTCGTGGAGTGCCAGTACGAGCGCAACGAGGCCGACTTCCACCGCGGCACCTTCCGCGTGCGCGGCGACACCATCGAGATCTTCCCCATCTACGAGGAGGATCGCGCGCTGCGCGTCGAGTTCTTCGGCGACACGGTGGAGAAGATCACCGAGTTCGATCCCCTGCGCGGCGTGACGCTGGCCACGATCCCGCGCGTCACCATCTTCCCCGGCAGCCACTACGTCACCGCGCCGGAGCAGCGGGCACGGGCGATCAACCAGATCCGCGAGGAGCTCCGGGAGCGGCTGATGCTGCTCAAGAGCCAGAACAAGCTGGTGGAGGCGCAGCGGCTCGAGCAGCGCACGATGTTCGATCTCGAGATGATGGAGCAGCTCGGCTTCTGCAACGGCATCGAGAACTACTCGCGGCACCTCTCGGGACGCGGGGAAGGGGAGGCGCCTCCGTGCCTGCTCGACTACTTCCCGAAGGACTTTCTGCTCTTCGTCGACGAGTCGCATCAGACGATCCCGCAGATCGGCGCGATGTACCGGGGCGATCGCAGCCGGAAGGAGACGCTGGTGGAGTTCGGCTTCCGCTTGCCCAGCGCGCTGGACAATCGGCCGCTCAAGTTCGGCGAGTTCGAGAAGATGATCAGCCAGGCCGTGTACGTCTCGGCGACGCCCGCGGACTGGGAGATCAGCAAGGCCGCCGGCGTGGTGGTGGAGCAGGTGATTCGCCCCACGGGGCTGGTCGATCCGGAGGTCGAGGTGCGACCGGCAGGCAACCAGGTGGACGATCTCCTGGAGGAGATCCGCCAGCGCGCGAAGAAGGGCGAGCGCGTGCTGGTCACCACGCTGACCAAGCGCATGGCGGAGGATCTCACCGAGTACTACGCGGAGGTCGGCGTCCGCGTGCGCTACCTCCACGCGGACATCGACGCGATCGAGCGGATGGCGATCATCCGGGATCTCCGGAAGGGCGAGTTCGACGTGCTCGTGGGCATCAACCTTCTGCGCGAGGGGTTGGACATTCCGGAGACGTCGCTCGTCGCCATCCTCGACGCGGACAAGGAGGGCTACCTGCGCAGCCACGTGTCGTTGATCCAGACGATGGGCCGCGCCGCGCGCAACGTGAACGGGCGGGTGATCATGTACTCGGACCACGTCACCGACTCGATGAAGCGCGCGCTGGAGGAGACGAGTCGGCGGCGGGAGATCCAGCGGGCGTACAACCAGGAGCACGGGATCTCCCCGACTCAGGTGAAGAAGGCGATCACCGACCTGAAGTCGTTCATGTACGACGCAGACGCGATCGATCTCCCGCTGGCCGCGGATCCCGGCGCGGTGGTGCTGTCGAAGGGGGAGATCGCCGAGCTGATCAAGAAGACCGAGGCGCAGATGATGGCCTTCGCCGACGAGATGGAGTTCGAGAAGGCGGCCGTGGAGCGAGATCGCCTGGTGATCCTGAGGGAGATGGACCTGGGCGTGAAGCCGGCGCTCAAGTCGTTGCTCGGGGAGGCAAAGGAGAAGCAGGAGCAGCGGCCGCTGGGGCGGAAGGCGCAGCCGCGGAAGTACCGGCGCCGCCGTTAGCCCTCTCCCCCTGGGGAGAGGGGAAGGGGAGAGGAGCGTCGCTGCTCGACGGCATTGCGTATGGTCTCCAGGACATCGGCCAGATGAAAACGCACGTCGTGATTCCAGAACCGCAGGACTGTCCAGCCGAGGGACCGAAGGTAGCCGTCCCGCCGGGCGTCGTACTCGAGCTGCTCTGGCTCCGCGTGGCCGCCTCCGTCGAGCTCGATCGCGAGCAGCAGCTTCGGGGCAGCGAAGTCCGCGAAGTACGGCCCGATGGGGTGCTGGCGGCGGAACTTCACCCCGTCGAAGCGGTGCGCGCGGAGCCAGAACCAGAGGCGTCTCTCTTCGTCCGTCGACGTCCGGCGGAGGAGACGGGCTCGCGGGGTAGAGGGTCGGTTCCAGTCCATGCGCACGCGCTGTTTCATGCGCCGTGCCGGCGGAGGCTCCCCTCTCCCTGGCCCTCTCCCCAGGGGGAGAGGGGATGACGATCCTCGAAGAGAAACTCGACGCGCTCCCCAACCGGCCCGGCGTGTACCTGATGAAGGATCGATCCGGCCGGATCATCTACGTCGGCAAGGCGGTCAACCTCCGCAACCGCGTCCGCAGCTACTTCACGCGCGGCGCCTCGGACTCCCGCGCCTTCGTCGCGCTGCTCGATCGCGTGCTGGCCGATCTCGAGACCGTCGTCGTCTCCAACGAGAAGGAGGCGCTGCTCCTCGAGAACGAGCTGATCAAGAAGCACCGCCCGCGCTTCAACGTCCAGCTGCGCGACGACAAGAACTTCCTCTGCCTGCGCCTCGACACCTCGCACCCCTACCCGCGCCTCGAGACGGTGCGTCGACCGAAGCGCGACGGCGCCCGCTACTTCGGCCCCTATGCCTCCGCCAACTCCATCCGCGAGACCTTGCGCGTGGTGAACCGCTTCTTCCAGCTGCGCACCTGCGCCGATCACGTACTGGAGAACCGCAAGCGCCCCTGCCTGCTGCACCAGATCGGCCGCTGCCCCGCGCCGTGTGTCTTCCCCATCCCCCCCGAGGAGTACCGGAAGAACGTCGACGCGGTGATCCTCTTCCTCGAGGGTCGCAGCGCCCCGCTCATCGAGTCCCTGCGCGCCCGCATGAAGGAGGCCTCCAGCAAGCTCGAGTTCGAAGAGGCCGCCCGCCTGCGCGATCAGGTGATCGCCCTCGAGCGCAGCCTGGAGCGCCAGGCCATCGCCTCCACCGACGCCATCGACCAGGACGTCTTCGGCCTCTACCGCGAGGCGGATCGCATCACCCTCTACGCCCTCTATGTCCGCGGGGGCCGCATCACCGGAGGGCGCGCCCACCATTTCTCCTCCGAGTTCCCCGACGACGAGCTCGTCACGTCCTTCGTCAACCAGTACTACGCCGACGAGAACTTCGTGCCCGCGGAGGTCCTGCTCCCCTGCGCCCCCAACGAGCCCGAGGCCCTCGCCGAGCTGCTCAGCGAGAGCCGGGGCGCCGCGGTGCGCGTCCACGTCCCGCAGCGCGGGGACAAGGTGGAGCTGATCAAGCTGGCCAACAAGAACGCTGAGCGCGCCTTCAGCGAACGGACCCGCAGCCGCGAAGAGGTGGAGGCCGCGCTCGCCCGACTCCAGGAGCGCCTGCACTTGAAGCGCCTGCCGCGCCGCATGGAGTGCTTCGACATCTCCCACCAGCAGGGCACGTCCATCGTCGCCTCGCAGGTCGCCAGCGTCGACGCGGAGCCGGATCGCGCGCGCTACCGCCACTACCGCCTCAAGACCGTCCACCAGAACGACGACTTCGCTTCGATGCACGAGGTGCTGTCGCGGCGCCTCGCGCGAGGCCTGAAGGAGAACGATCTCCCGGATCTGATCGTCATCGACGGCGGGAAGGGGCAGCTCGCCGCCGCGCACGCCGCGATGAAGGACCTCGGCGTGGAGGGCGTGGATCTGGTCGCCCTGGCCAAGAGCCGCGACCTGGAGTTGACCGACGCGGCCACCACCCGCAGCCCCGAGCGCGTCTTCCTGGTCGATCGCAAGGAGCCCATCGTCCTACCGCAGACCTCGCCCGAGCTGTTCGCCCTCACCCGGCTGCGCGACGAGGCCCATCGCTTCGCCATCACCTTTCAGCGGAAGGTGTCACGCAAGCGCGGCCTTACCTCGGAGCTCGATCAAGTCCCCGGCGTCGGCGCGACGCGCCGCACGGCGCTCCTGCGCCACTTCGGCAGCCTCAAGCAGCTCAGGGAGGCGTCGATCGAAGAGCTCGCGGCAGTGGAGGGCGTGGGGCCCGCCGTCGCCGAGCGGCTGCACGCCTTCCTCCATGCGCCGAAGGGGAAGACTATCGACGTGGAGGCCGACGACGAGGTCCGCGCCGCGTCGCTCGAGGACGCCGAGCAGCCCGAGGGCTCCTCGTAGCCGTCGATTTTTGTGAGGTTTTCGTTGCGGGTCGGCGCGTCGGTGACATACACCCTCGACCGATTCCAACCCCCGGACGAAGGCAGGACGAGACATGAGGGTGTATCCGAAGTTGGTCCCCATCATCGCGCGAGAGATCGTTCAGCGCCTCACGCAGGACGGCGACATCGAGGTCGAGCCGATCCGCGTGGCGGACGCCGAGCTCGATCTGGCCGCGATCATGCGGGAGTACCTGGCCAACGAGGAGCGGGTGAACCAGGCCACGCGCGAGGCGCTGGAGCGGCGCGGCTACGACTTCTCCAAGTTCAACCAGGTGAAGCGGGAGATGGCCGACGTGCGCGGCTTCAAGCTGGGCGACGAAGGCATCGAGTTCCTCATCAACCAGATGCTCGAGTTCCTCCTCATCTCGCGGAACGTCGAGGAGGTCTTCTCCGACGACAACGTGATGCGCCCCAAGGTGCTGCAGGTGATGAAGAAGCACCTCGACGTCGACGAGGACATCGATCGCGAGGCCCGGGGCCGCCTCAAGCACCTGCAGGAAGGCACCAGCGCCTACGAGATCGAGTACCAGAAGGTCCTCGAGCAGATCCGTCGCGCGCGCGGCCTGATCTGAAACGCCGAGTCAGGGCGGGCAGGGCGGAGGCTCAACTCCAGTCCTTCCCGCCCTTTGTGTGTCCAGGCCCCTCGAGGGGCGGTGAAAAAATGGACCGTCGCGATCACGCTTGTAGCGTCCTGTGCATGCCGATGATCCAGACGGCCTCCTCGTCCGCTCCGCTGTCCCGCTCGGTCGACGCGATCCGGAGATCCGTCGATCGCCTGGAGCAGTTCCTCCCCGAGCGGGAGGACAGCGCCGTGCTGCTCGACTTCCTCGAGGACGACTTGCGCGAAGGGCTGGACGCGATCGCCGAGGTCGAGGCGCACTTCACGGACATCCTCGACACGCTCGCCCACGAGCGGCCCACGCCGATCCGGTTGCTCGACGCCGCGGAGGACTTCCGCGTGCTGAACCGGATCGAGTACCTGATGGTCGTCGTGGCCCAGCTGCGACGCAGGCTCTCTCAAGCCGCCGGAAAGCTCAGGGAAGGCCGGTAGGGGACTCAAGTCACCACTTCAGGTTGCCCTTGTGCTCCGCCTTGGCGCTCTTGTCGCCGGGGCGTGAGAAGCCGGTGAGGGTGGCCCGCACCGCGCCGAGATCGATCATCCCCAGGGCGGCCAGCGGCAGGCGGCGCGCGTCGTCGCTGATCCACACATGCACCCCGCGCCGCGCGTCGGGCAGGTCGAGCCGCGCCGCTTCGCCCTCGAGGTGGAGCGCCTCGAACTCGCCCACCGGCAGCGAGACGTGTTCCTTCGGCAGCACCTTGCCCCAGACCCGCCAGATGGCGCGGATCCCGTAGATGTCGACGCACACCGACTGGCCTTCCTTGAGGGGGAGGGAGCGCAGGAGGAACACCGCGCCGGCCACGTCGGTGACGTCGTTGCCGTACCGCAGCTGCGCGGTGCCGGTCTGCCCGTTGATGGTGGACACCAGCCGGGCCGTCTTGTCCTTTCTGAAAGTGACGTCGGCGACGCGGTGGATCTCGTTCTCCTTCGCGTCCTCGTGGTAGCGCGTGGGCCGCAGGGTGCGCGGGTTGAGGTAGCTCGTGCCGCTGCCCTTCACCCGGCGCACCTTGGAGAAGAAGGTGTTGGTCTCGACGGACACCTCGATGGGCAGGCTGCCGTCGCGCGAGGGTTCGACCCGCATCGTCATCTTTCCGGCCTTCGCACCCAGCGCGTCGATGTCGTACTCGAGCGTCTCGCCTGGCCCGAAGGGGATGGGGTTGCCCGGCGCGCCCAGCGCGATGCACTGCGCCTCGGTCGGCATCGGTGCTTTGGGAGGGGCGGCCGGCGCGGGAGAACCGGCGAAGGCCAGGGGGGCGAGGCACAGCGCACAGAGAGCGGACAGGCGGTTCATCACAGGCCTCCAGCAAAGCGCATTCCGGGCTCGTATTTCACTGCCTCCAGGACGACTTTCCCCAGCAGGAACTCCGCCTCCGCCCGGACGGGGAGTTGCTTCTCGTCGGCGGTGTAGAAGAGCGTCATCAACCCCTTCGTGGCCAGCGAGCCCGAGAAGTCTCCGTTGACCGTGACCCGGAAGACGTCCACCTCTCCCAGGCCGGCCACCGTCAGGCGCTCCGTGCCGATCACCGCCGCCTTCAGCTTGTACAGCTTCACGCCGGTGAAGATCGGCATCTCGTGCTCCTGCCCCACCGCCAGCCTGGTGTTCCGCAGCCGGAAGGCCGCGCTGGCGAGATCGAGGGTGCCGGGCTCGAGGGCGTAGCGCGATTCGGTGGGCGCGGCGCCCTGGTGCTGCTTCGTGGCGACCGCCTCCAGCGCCGTGAAGTCGTAGCGGTAGCGCTCGCGCCGCCGCTTCCTGTTCTCTTCGGCCACGAAGTCCGAGCCCACCGCCTCCTGCGCCACCGGATCCCAGTACGACACGAAGCGATCGTTCACCGGAAACACCGCGCCCGCGTCCGTCGTCCGCCCCACGCAGACCAGCGGCCACACCTCGCGCCCGTACTGCTCCATCTTCCAGCCCACCGTCACCTGCGCCGTCCCCGCCACCAGCCCGAGGTAGCGCACCGAGTACGTCGTCTGCTCTCCGGGCCCGAAGACGTTGACGGGCCCCTCGGCCCAGGCAGGCCAACCGAGCACCAGGGCCAACCCCACGAGCTTCCCGCAGACGTGTCCGACAGGAATGTCGCGCATCGCCTGACTCGACTGTCGTGGTGGGGGGCCTATTCAGGGCCCGGGGGACATGGAGATTCCACGCCTGTTTGCCTACAGTTCGGCGGCCTCGTTCCCGGGAGTTTCGTCGTGCGTCACTCAGTCACTCTCTGCGCGCTTGCGGCGCTGGCCTCGTCGTGTGGCCCGGGCGCGACGCAGCAGCAGCCTCCTCCGGAGAAGCTCTCCACCACCTACCGGGTGATCGGCGGCGTCTCGATGGGTGGCATCGGCGCGGCGGCGCTGGGCCTGTCGCGTCCCGAGCGCTTCGACGGCGTGGCGATGTTGGGCGGGCCGCTCGACGCGGCCTACTTCCAGCGGATGCTCGATCAATTCGTCACCGGCGGCTGGTGCACGAAGGCGGAGCTCGAGGCGATCCTCGCGCAGGATCCGGTGAAGCTGAACGATCCGTCGGTCATCGACGCGTGCGCGAGGCCGGCCACTCCGATGAAGTGGGAGCACCGCAACGACTTCAACCACTGGCACACCACCCACAACGGGGGCACCTTCGATCGCGAGAGCTACGGCCGGATGGTGACGGATCTCTCGCTGGCCTTCGGCAACCTCCTGACCGAGAACCCGGCGTCCCCGGTGGCGCCTCCGGGCGTGGATCCAGAGAAGATCCGTCACTTCCCCTCGGACTTCTGCACCAACCCGATCGTGGTGAAGGGCCTGAAGAACCTCGAGTTCAACCCCGACGGCAGGTACGACGCGATCACCTTCTGCGACGGCGAGCCCACGCTCTTCTTCTGCCGCGACACCATGGAGCGGGTGGACTTCTGCTCCGCGCCGGCGAACATCGCCACGCCGCTGCCGGTGGCGCAGGAAGAGCCGTTCGCCAACACCTTCTGCGCGAACAAGGGCGGGGCGGTGCGGGCCAACAAGAGCGAGCACACGCTCTTCTGGCTGGCGAACACCGGGCGCGTCGATCCCTGCCGGCAGCCGCGCGAGCCGCAGGGGATCATCCTCGCGTTCGACTACAACGGGAACGGGCGGCGCGACTACGGCGAGCCGATCGTCAACAACAGCCACGAGCGCTACGACGACGTGGGCGCGGACGGCTGCGCCGACGCCTTCGAGGACGGCAACGGTGGGTGCAACCTCACCGGCGGCGCGTCGGGCGATCCCAACAAGGACAACTACGAGGCCGATGGCAACCCCTTCGGCGCCGAGCAGAACTGGAGGTGGGATCAGGGTGAGCCGTTCCGCGACGACGGCCTCGACGGCGTGCCGGGTTCGGGCGACTTCGGCGAGGGGAACGGCCGGCACGACGTGACGAGCGGGCGGCAGAGGCTCTTCGAACTCGACGGGCGGACCAACTTCGCGCGCCTCGACGAGAAGAGCCGCAAGCGGGTCAACATCGTGGGCGATGGGGGGATCCGCGACATCTTCAACCTGGGGCTGATGGCGAAGCACCTCTTCTCGGCGGTCAAGGGGCTGCGCGGCGACGTGCCGGTGGGCGAGTACCGCGACTTCGTGGAGATCCCGGGGATGAAGGACCGCCGCACCGGCAACTTCAACCCGTGGAACCGCGCGTGGAAGAACGTGCCCCGCGATCTCCTCACCCTCTACGGGAAGGACCAGCCGACGCCCGAGGATCTGCAGGCCGGCGAAGGCGATCACGTGGGCACCGCGTCGCAGGCCGTCTACCGCTTCTCGGTGGTGTTCAACTGGGTCGCCAGCATGTGGCCCAACCTCGAGCGCCCCGCCACGCCCTTCGGCGGCTCGGGGAGCGATCGCCAGCGCGTGGAGTCCTTCCACAGCGAGAAGCTGGGCGCGATGTGGGAGTACTCCATCGCGCTGCCGCCCGGCTACGACGCCCCGGAGAACGCTGACCAGCGCTACCCCGTCACCTATCTGCTCCACGGCTACGGCATGGATCCGCAGGGCTTCATGGCGACTGGCCTCATCACCGACGCATACGTGATGGACACCGACGTGCAGCTCCGCCCCGTGATCTACGTCTACCCCAACGGCCGCTGCTGCTTCGTCAACCAGACCACCGGGGGGCGTGACTGTCGGAGCACGGACGACATGGGGAATGAGCTCGACCGCATGCCCGGCTGGGAGCGGGAGTGCAACTCGGGTACGTTCTGGGTCAACCGCCGCGGCTACACGCCCGGCGACGAGACGCTCTACGGCGACGCGATGTTCGAGCTGATGGACTACATCGATCAGAAGTATCGGACCTTGCCGGCCGCCGAGGTGGAGGCGAGGTGACCGACCGCTTCGGCGACAACACCCCGGTGGTGAAGGTCGAGCTCCGACGGGCCGATGCCTGGGAGCTGATCCGCCAGGACAAGGTGCTGTCGACGAGCCGGGTGGTGACGGCGCTGGGGCCGGGCCTGCAGGCCATCCTGGCGAAGGCGGTGGTGCGGCGCTACCCGGACAAGGTGGTGATCTTCCAGCAGGGCGAAGGGGGCTCCGGCCTCTTCCTGGTGCTGCAGGGCGACGTGCGGCTGTTCGCGCGCAAGCAGACGGACGCGGTCGAGCTGGGCATGGTGCACAAGGGCGAGGTGCTGGGAGAGGGCGAGGTGCTGTCGGGTGAGACGGTGCGGCGCGCGTCGGCGGTGGCGCAGGGGGCCGTCGATCTCGCCGAGCTCCCGCGCGAAGCGCTCCTGGTGAACGGCGCGCTGCCGAAGGGGCTGGCTCAGGTGCTGAAGGCGATCCACGAGGCGCGGGCCCAGGCGCTGGACGAGATGACGGACTTCTTGAATCGCTGGTGAGGCGAACATGGGCACCTACGGCGGCTACGACGACGACGACGACAAGCCGAAGGCCCAGCCCGGAAAACAGCTCTTCTACGAGTTCGACTGTCCGCAGTGCAACGCGAACAACCCGTGGCCCGACGGCTTCAAGAACAAGGAAGAGATCAGCTGCCACTACTGCGGCACGTCCTTCGAGGCACGGCTGTCCGACGAGGGGAAGCTGAAGCTCAAGGAGCTTTGAGCGCCGCCCGCTGGAGCACCAGCACGGTTCGGAGCATCCACGCCCACAGGCCCGCCACCAGCAGCGCGGCGGCCAGGTGAAGGCTCGGCCGGGAGAGCAGGAGATCGTACGCGCCGTGCGTGGCCGCAGAGATGACGAAGCCGACGACGACGGGGGCGACCCGGCCGCTCAGCACGAAGAAGGACAGGCCGTAGCCCCATGGCGCGGCGAAGAGGGCATGGGTGATGGGCGAGGTGAGGGCCCGGGCGACAGCGCCGACGGCGAGGCCCTCGTCGAAGGAAAGCAGCACCGTCTCCACCAGCGCGAAGCCGATGCCCGCGGCGCCGGCGTAGACGAAGCCGTCCAGCGGCTCGTCGAAGTGGCGTCCGAGGCGGGCGATGAGCAGCACGGGCAGGGCCTTGGCGGCCTCCTCCACGACGCCGATCGCCGCTGCGTGGGCGAGCGCCGGAGGGAAGGGCCCGGCCAGCCCTTCCCAGCTGACGTCGATGACGGGCCGGATCGAGCGGTAGCCCAGGAGCGCGCCGCCCACCGCCAGCGCGCCCCCGCCGATGGCCAGCAGCGTCACCGTGAGCGGCTCGGGGTGGGCCTTGTCCTTCCAGCGGAAGTACGCGCCCCACGCGCCCGCGGCCGCGCCGGCCAGCAGCAGCAGCGCCAGCGTCGCGGTTGTCACTTCGACGTGCACTTCCCCGAGCGGCACCGGGCTCCCGGGCACTCGGAGTCGGAGAAGCACTGGCCGCCGGCGGTGGTGCACTTGCCGGAGCGGCACTTCCCGCCCGCGCACTCGGAGTCGGAGAAGCACTGGCCGCCGGCGGTGGTGCAGACGCCGGAGCGACACCTCCCGCTGCCGCACTCGGAGTCGGAGAAGCACTGGCCGCCGGCGGTGGTGCACTTGCCGGAGCGACACTTCCCGCCTGCGCACTCGGAGTCAGAGAAGCACTGGCCCCCCGCGGTGGTGCAGACGCCGGAGCGGCACTTGCCTCCGGGGCACTCGGAGTCGGAGAAGCACTGGCCGCCGGCGGTGGTGCACTTGCCCGAGCGGCACCTCCCCCCGTTGCACTCGCTGTCGGAGTAGCAATCAGCCGCGGCGAGGCCGGGGAAGGCGAGGATCAACGCGAGGAAGGCGTGGCGCATGGCCGGAGCATAGGCGGTTTTCAGGGCGTCGCCGGGCGCTCGCCGAACAGCGCCGTGCCCACGCGGACGAGCGTCGCCCCGCACGCGATGGCCGCCTCGAAGTCGCTGGTGGTGCCCATCGAGAGCTGCGCGAGGCCCAGCCCCTTCGCCAACCGCGCGGTGGCCTCGAAGTGCGGCCGGTTCGTCTCGGGATCGTCGACGAAGGGCGGCATGGCGGTGAGGCCGACGACGTCCAGCCCCGGCAGCCCCCGCACCTGCGCGAGGAAGCCCCCCACGTCGGCGGGCGCGAGGCCGGCCTTGGTGCCCTCGCCCGCGATGTTCACCTCGATGAGACAGGGGAGGGCGTCGCCGGTGCGCCGCTTCGAGAGCTCCTGCGCCACGTCCAGCCGCTCCAGCGCGTGGAAGACGTGCGCGGACTTCGCGACGTACTTCGCATTCTTCGGCTGCACCGGGCCGATCGCGTGCCAGCGCAGGCCCACGCAGTCGGACAGGGCCTGCGCCTTGTCGCGGAGCTCCTGGGCGTAGTTCTCCCCGAAGTCGCGGTGCCCCAGCTCCCACGCCAGGCGGATCAGCTCCGGCGGGTGCTTCTTGGACACCGCCACCAGCGTCACGGAGGCGCGCGGCCGGCCGGCTTTCGCGCAGGCGGCGGCGATGCGCGCCTCGACGGCTGCGAAGTTCGCCTGGAGTTCAGCTCTGCTGATCATCGAGCGCTCCACGGCAGGGGATAGCCGGCCCGCAGCAGCAGCTCAGCCGTCTCGGCGAGCGGCAGGCCGATGACGTTGGACGAGGAGCCGGTGAGGGACGTGATGAAGACGCCGGCGTGGCCCTGCACCGCGTAGCCGCCCGCCTTGTCCTGGCCCTCGCCGGTGGAGAGGTACCAGGCGATCTCCGCGTCGCTGAGCGGCCTGAAGGAGACGTCGGTGGTGACGACGACCGCGCCCGAGGAGGAAGGCCTGCCAGGGAGGGAGCTGGAGAAGCTGACGCCCGTCATCACCTGGTGGACGCGCCCTGAGAGGCGGCGCAGCATTCTCGCGCCCTCGTCCGCGGAGGCGCCGGGCTTGCCGAGGATCTCTCCGTCGACCACCACCGAGGTGTCGGCGGCCAGCACCACCGCGCCCGGCTGTCGCGCAGCCACCGCCCCGGCCTTCTCGCGCGCAAGGCGCTCGACGTAGGCGCCTGGGGGCTCGCCGGCGCGCGGTGACTCGTCGACGTCGGCGGCCTCAATCTCGAAGGCCACGCCCAGCAACGAGAGCAGCTCGCGGCGCCGGGGCGACGCGGAGGCGAGGATCAGCCGGGGCGGCCCCACCAGGCGGCCTTCAGGACTCGCCGGAGATCACCGTCTCGATGGCCTTGTCGTTGACCACCACGGTGCCCGACTGCTTGAGCGCCTTCAGGAAGGCCTCGCGCACCTCGAACTGCTTGCCCTTGATGGCCTCGATCTTGAGCTGGGCCTTCTTCGCCTCGTAGTCCTCGTCGGTGGGCACCTTGCGCTCGTCCACCACCACCACGGCGAGCGCGTCGCCCACGGTGACGATCATGTCCACCAGGCCGGCGTCCTTGCGGTCGAAGATGATCTTCTGCGCTTCCGGGGCGCTGCCCAGCAGCGGGATGGCGTCGGCCGCGGGGCTGAATTCGCCCGTCTCCTTCGCCTCGGGCTTCGACTCCTGGTTGATGGCGAACTGGTTGGACGGATCCTTCGCGGCGGGGGGAAACAGCTCGGCCAGCTTCTTGCCCGCCTTCACGTCGGCGAGCGCCTTCTCCGCGGCGGCCTTCGCCAGGGCCTTCGCCTTGTCCTTGAGGTAGAGCTGGGTGGCGAGCTCCGTGCGCACGGCCTCCAGCGGGCGCTGCTCCGGGGCCTTCTTCTCTTCGACGGTGCCCACGTAGTAGCCCAGCGGCGTCTCGACCGGGACCGTCACCTCGCCGGGCTGCAGCGCGAAGAGGAGATCCGCGAAGGCCCCGGGAAGCTGCAGGCGATCGACGAAACCGAGCTCTCCGCCCTTGTCCTTCGTCTCCGTGTCCTCGCTGGCGGCCTTCGCCACCTCCGCGAAGGGCTTCTTCTCATCGACGATCTGCTTGCGGACGTTCTCCGCGCGCGTCTTGATCTCCGCCTTCTGCTCGGCGGTCGCGTCGGCGGGGAAGCGCAGGAGGATCTGCCGCGCCTTCACCTTCTCGGGCACGAAGTACGAGAACTTGTTCATCTCGTAGTGATCGGCGATCGCCTTCTCGTTGGCCTTCGCCCAGGCCTCGAGCTCGGCCGGCCTGGGGGCCTTCACCTGGTCGACGAACATGGTGGGGGTGAAGCGGACGAAGGTGGCCCTGGCGGTGTTGCCGTCCTTGAGGTACCGCGCCTTCACCTCCTCGTCCGACACCACCACGCTGGACTCGACCAGCTCGATCAGGCGTTGCGCGGAGAGCTGGCGCCGCAGCTTGTCCTCGAAGCCGGTCTGCGTCTGCTTGTCGTACTCGAGGATCTGCTTGTAGGTCTCGAAGTCGAAGCGCCCGTTCTTCTGGAAGGCGGGGATCTCCTTGAGCGAGCGCTTGAGATCCTCGTCGGACGCGGCCACGCCCTTCTTCTCGGCCGCCTGCGCGAGCAGCTCGGCGTTGACCAGGTTGTCCAGCACCTGCTTGTGGATGCCGAACTGCTTGAGCATTTCGGCGGGCACGCCCTGCCGCCTGAGGCTGTCGGCCTGCTGGTTGTAGCTCGTGGCGAACTCGCTCAAGGGGATCGGCTGGCCGTTCACCGTGGCGGCCGTCTGCGGCTCGGGCAGCTTCCCAATCTCACAGCCCTGGCTGCCGGGTCCCCACTGGAGCGCGAACAACAGCGCCAGGGCGCCGATGAAGAGGAGAGATCCGACTTTGCGGGTGTCAGCGGAATTGCTCATGGTTTCTCAGCGGTTGGAACGACGAAGGCTTGACCTGTAGGATCGGTCCCCCCAACATGCAAGGGCTTTGAAGCCCCTCAGAAGGCCCAGCGGATGTTTCGATTCCTGACGCGCTACCGGGAGCCGCTGATCGTCGGCGCGCTGCTCGTGTACCCGTTGGTCAGCTACCTCTCGTCGGGCCACCGGGGGAGAGATCCCAACTTCGCGGATCGGCTGGTGCTGGGGATCTCCTCACCGGTGCAGGCGGCGCTGACGTGGGTCTTCAACGGGGTGGGCGGGGTGGTGCAGGGCTATGTGGCGCTCCGAGGGGCGCACGAGGAAGCGCAGGAGTGCCGGGCGTCGCTGGCGGAGGCGCACGCGGCGGTGAACGCGCTGAAGGAGGCCGAGGCGGAGAACGCGCGGCTGAAGGCGATGCTGGGCTACGCGGAGGCGACGGTCGATCAGGAGATCGTCGCGCGGGTGGTGGGGCTCAACCCGACCTCGCAGTTCCAGTCGATCCGCATCAACCGGGGAGAAGACGACGGGGTGCGGCCGGGGATGCCGGTGCTGACGCCGGAAGGGGTGGTGGGCCAGGTGGTGCGCAGCGTGGGGGGCTCGGCGGACGTGATGCTCTTGACGGACGCGTCGTCGCGGATCGGCGCGGTCCTGCAGCGGACGCGGGTGCGGGCCACGGTGACGGGATTGGGCGACGGGCGCCGCTTGTCTTTGAATCTGGTCCGCCGCGAGGAGGACACGAAGGACGGAGACGACGTGGTGACGAGCGGCACCGACGGCATCTTTCCTCCGGGGCTGCACATCGGCACGGTGCACGACGTGGGGCGCCCGACGGTGGGCATGTTCCTCACCGCGACGGTGAGGCCGGCGGTGGATCTCGCGCGGGTGGAAGAGGTGCTGGTGATCCCCGTGGCGCTGACGCTGCCGGCGGCGGTGATGACGCGGGAGGGCAAGTGAAGTTCCTCGCCTTCTCGGGCCTCGCGCTCCTGCTGTTGTCCGTCGAGTCGGTGCTGGTGAAGTTCCTCGGCCTCGAGGTGGCGCGGATCGACGTGGGGCTGGCGTTGGTGGTGTGGGTGGCCTTGCGGGCGACGACGGTGGAGGGCGCCTTCTCGGCCTTCGCGGTGGGCTACCTGCTGGACGTCTTCACCGGGCGGCCCACCGGCCTCTACCCCTTCCTCGCGGTGCTGATCTTCCTGCTGGTGCGGGGGGCAGGACAGCTGGTGGACGGGCGCTCGCGCCCTGGCTACGCCCTCTTCGTGGCGGCGGCGACGTTCGGGCACGCGCTGCTGGCGCTCTTCTTCGGGTGGCTCACCTCGCGCGGCGGCGGAGCGGGCTCGTCGCTGTCGGGGGTGCCGCTGCAGGTGATCCTCTCCACGGTGGCGGGCGCGGTGCTCTTCCCGCTCCTCGTGCGCATCGAGCCGGGCGATCACCCCGAGCCGGGGGTGCTGCGGTGAGGCTGGGGCAGGGGCGAGAGCCGAAGGAGCTGCGCCCGCGCATCATCGGCCTGGGCGTGGCCTTCGTGCTGGGCCTGCTGGTGCTGGCCGTCAACCTCTACCGGCTGATGGTGGTGCGCTACGAGGAGTTCCACGCGCTCTCCATCGACAACCAGTTCAAGGACGTGCGGGTGCGCGCGCCGCGAGGCCTCATTCGGGATCGCCGGGGCGAGGTGCTGGTCGACGCGCGGCCGAGCCTCGACGTCTTCATCACGCCGGCCTTCTGTCAGAAGTGCGCGACCGAGGTGATCCCGAAGCTGCAGACGATCCTCGGGTGGGACGAGGAGCAGCGGAAGAAGGTGACGCAGCAGATCCGCGACGCGCACGGGCCGCAGCGCTACCAGCCGCAGCTGGTGCAGATCGACCTGCGGCGCGAGGAGTTCGACGTGCTGCTCGCGCACCAGTTCCTGCTGCCGGGCGTCGATCTCGAGCCGGTGCCGCACCGCAACTACCGCGCCGGCGCCACTCTGGCCCACGTGCTGGGCTACATGAACGAGGTCACCCAGGAGGAGTTCACCCGCCTCAACGGGGACTCCCAGGCCGAGCGGCCCCCGTACGCGATGGGCGACTACATCGGCCGGCGCGGCGTGGAGCGCAGCTTCGAGGACACGCTGCGCGGCCAGGACGGCTGGGTGAAGCAGGTGGTGAACGCGCGCGGCGAGGTGATGCGCGACGCCACCGGCAACGTGCTGCAGGGCGACGAGCAGCCGCCCAAGGCAGGGAAGAACGTCATCCTGTCCATCGACGCGAGGCTGCAGGCGGAGGCGGAGCGCGCGTTTCCCGGCACGGCGGGCGCGGTGGTGGCGCTGGAGACGAAGACGGGCTTCGTGCTGGCGATGGTGAGCCGGCCGTCGTTCGACCCGAACGAGATGACGGGCCGCGTGTCCCCGCAGCGGCTGGCGCAGCTCAACAAGGATCCGCTGCAGCCGATGGTGTTCCGCGCGGGCGCCGAGCACTACCACCCGGGCTCCACCTTCAAGGTGGTGAGCCTCCTGGCCGCGCTGCAGTCGGGCGCCTTCACCCCGACGACGCAGGTGACGTGCAACGGCGGGTACAGCCTGGGCAGTCGGCGCTGGCGCTGCCACAAGGAGTCCGGCCACGGCGTCGTCTCTGCCCAGCGCGCGGTGCAGGTGAGCTGCGACACGTACTTCTACCGGGTGGCCGACGTGCTGGGCATCGATCCCATCGCCGCCGTCGGCAAGGCGCTGGGCCTGGGGAGCATCACCAACCTCTCGGTGGTGGGGGAGGTGCCGGGGGTGATGCCGGACTCGGCGTACCACGATCGCGTGACGCCGGGCGGCTACCAGAAGGGCATGGCGCTCAACACCGCCATCGGCCAGGGCGACGTGAACGTGACGCCGCTGCAGCTCGCGGTGGTGTACTCGGCGATCGCCAACGGTGGGGCGGTGTACCAGCCGCAGGTGGTGAGCCGGGTGGAGTCGCCCGAGGGCAAGGTGCTGCAGACCTTCGGCCCGAAGCTGGTGCGGCAGGTGGAGATGACGCCCGAGCAGCACCAGGTGTTGGTGAACGCGCTGGTGTCGGTGGTGAACGAGCCCGGCGGCACGGCGACGCGCAGCCGCCTCAAGGACGTGGTGATGGCGGGGAAGACGGGCACCGCGCAGGTGGCCAGGCTGGGGGCGGTGCGGCTCAAGACGCAGGAGATGGACTACTGGGAGCGGGATCACGCCTGGTTCGCCGCCTTCGCGCCCGCGGAGGATCCGGAGATCACCGTGGTGGTGCTGAACGAGCATGGCGGGCACGGCGGCAGCGACGCGGCGCCCACGGCGTCGGCGATCGTGAAGAAGTACTTCGAGCTGAAGAAGGCCGACGGGCTGGCCTTCGGGCCCGAGTACGTGGCGCCGGCCACTCCAGAGCCGCCGCCCGCGCCCGCGGTGGCGCCCGCGATTCCCCTGCATGAGACGGCGACGGGGATCGCGGGAGCGCCGGGCCCTGCGCCTCCGCCGGCCGTCGCCACCTCACCGCTGCCGGAAGCGCCCCTGCCGCCGATGCCCGAGTCGCCGGAAGGACCTCCCGCGCCGCCGCCCACTGAGCCGGGAGGGCCCCACTGATGGAGCTCTCCGTCGGAGATCGCCGGCCGCTGCAGCGCGTGCCGTGGGTGTTGCTCGTCGGCGTGGTGCTGACGGCGCTGGTGGGCATCTACAACCTGGCGTCGGCGTCACGGCCTCCGTCGTCGCCGGTGTGGATGAGCCAGATCGCCTACCTCGGCGTGGGCCTGGTGGCGGTGGTGGCGGTCAGCTTCCTCGACTACCGGCTCATCCAGCAGGCGACGGTGCCGATCTACGTCATCAACCTGCTGGCGCTCATCGCGCTGAAGTTCATCGGCCACAAGGCGAAGGGCGCGGAGAGCTGGTTCGTCGTCGGGCCCTTACGCATCCAGCCCGCCGAGTTCATGAAGATCGGCATGCTGTTGATGCTGGCGAAGTACTTCCACGACGACGAGCGGCCAGCGTATGGCTTCCTTCGGCTGATCCCCCCCGCGGCGATGGCGCTGGTGCCGATCGGGCTGGTGCTGGTGCAGCCGGACCTGGGCACCGCGCTGATGATGGTCTTCACCGCCGTCACCATCGTGCTGTTCGCGCGGCCCTCGTGGCCGGTGCTGGCGGTGATGGGCCTCGTCGCCGCGCTGGGCGTGGGCGTGCTGTGGAACGACTACGTGCGCCCCCAGGCCGAGCCCCGCTTCACCTTCGTCCGGCACAAGCTGAAGAAGCACCAGGATCAGCGCATCACCAGCTGGCTGGATCCGACGAGCGATCTCAAGGGCTCCAGCTACCACGCGATGCAGTCGAAGATCGCCGTGGGCAGCGGCGGCATCAGCGGAAAGGGCTGGAAGGAAGGCACGCAGACGGGGCTGCGCTACCTGCCGGAGCAGCACACCGACTTCATCTTCTCGGTCTTCGCGGAGGAGCAGGGCTTCGTGCGCTGCCTCTTCCTTCTGATGCTGTACGGCGTGGTGTTGCTCGGCGCGCTGGGCGTCGCCGCGTCGGCGAAGGAGCGCTACGGGGCCTTCGTCGCGGTGGGCGTGGCGGCGATGATCTTCTGGCAGGTGTTCGAGAACATCGGGATGGTGACGGGGCTGTTGCCGATCACCGGCATCACCCTGCCGCTGATGAGCTACGGCGGCAGTTCGATGGTGTCGGTGATGCTGGGCATCGGGCTGTTGGTGAACGTCAACCGCCACCGGCAGATGTTCACCGGGTAGGGCGGGCGCTGCGAGGCGACGCTCAGCCCAGGCTCTCCTGGTAGAAGCGCTGAGCGGCCTGGCCGCGCGCCGGGTTGATGTACGCCGGGCGCTCGAAGTACCGGCAGAAGGCCATGCCCGCGTCGTAGGCGTTGGTGGTCGCGCGCAGCTTGCTCATCGCGTAGCGCTCGTTGTTGTTGAGCTCGTGCCAGAGGAACTCCAGCTGGCCGCGGAACGAGGTGCTCGAGTACCCGTGCGCCACCGTCCACTGCTTCATCGCGTTGCCGCGGCCCAGGTGCCACTGCGCGACTCCGAAAGACGTGCCGCCATCGCCCACGGCCGACGGGTTGAAGCCCGACTCGTACAGCAGGTTGCCGGCGATGCCCGCGGCCTGCGCCCGCGTCAGCCCCTTGGACATGAAGAAGTCGATGGTCTGCTGGGCGTTGCCTTTGACGCCGGGCCGGTTCTCGATGCCGGAGACGTTGCCGGGGCCCGGCGTGGGCGTGGGAGAAGGCGTCGGCGCGGGTGCGGTGCCGCGGCCGGGGATGACGAGCTGCTGCCCCGAATAGATGAGGTTGGGGTTGGCGATCCCGTTGGCGCGGGCGATGGACTGGTAGCTGACGCCGAAGCGCGCGCCGATGGCCGAGAGCGTGTCGCCGGGCCGCACGGTGTAGCGCGCGCCGCCGCCGCTGGGCACCGGCTGGAAGCTGTCGGAGGAGCCGGGCAGGTTGAGGCGGTGCCCCGAGTAGATGAGGTTGGGGTTCTTGATCTGCGGGTTCGCCCTCATCAGCGCTGCCACCGTCGTCCGGTGCCGCGCCGCGATGCCTGAAAGGGTGTCGCCAGGCCGAATCACGTAGGCCATGAGCTGTTCCTCCGGTGAAGCCCCTTTGAGACCGGCGGGCGAGCCCGCCACTCACATTGTCCGGAGGTGTCGGTCCCCGGCTTTCCCGGGAATCCGTAAAGCGCCTGAGCAGAAGTCGGGAATTTCGCCGGTGATTTTTCCCAGTCAGTCCCTGGCGTAGGGGAAGAGCTGCGGCGCAGGGAACATCGAGGCGAGGGCCAGCGAAAGGCCGTAGCCCGCCGCGGCGCCCACAAACAGGCCCACCACGCCCAGCCCCAACAGCGTCGCCGTCAAGATGGCCGCGGGGAGCGCCACCCAGATCATCACCTGCCGGCGCTTGCCTCGTCGCTCCTCGTCTTCCTTGAGCAGCTCGGCGCGGACCCCGGGATCGCGCAGGTCCATCATCGCGTCCGCGGCGCACGACGGGCACCTCGCGTCGGTGTCAGCGCGGGTGCCGCACTGCAGACAGGCCCAGGGGAGGACGGCGAAGCTCATCGCGTCCTCGCGGGCTCGAAGGAGTCGGTGTGCCAGTTCAGCTTCGGCTGGGCCACCCGGTAGACGCCCGCGCCCAGGCCTACGCCTCCCCCGATCGCTGCGCCGGCGATCCCGCCCATCACCAGGCCGCCCAGCGTCCCGAAGCCGAAGGTGCCTGCGGCCGTGGTGGACGCGCCGACGATGGCTCCGCCCACCGCGCCCACCCCGATGCCGGCAGCGGTGTACAGGCCGATGGTGCCAGCGCCCGAGAGGACGGCGGCCGGGCTGAGGGGGCGCCGCGAGATGGTGTTCGACATGGTCTCCTCCAGAAAGGGTTGAGGTCCTGCGATGGGTGAGTGGCGGCGCCGGAGGTGTTTTTGGGGGCGGCCGCCCCACGGGCGTCCCGGCAGCGCTTGCGACAGTCGCGATCCCCCAGTTGCTTTGCGGAGGGAGGATCCGGTTTCCTGCGCGCGCTTTGGTGGCCCAACGACGGACGCGCAGGCAGTTCCTCCAGGTGACGGCGCTGGGCGCCGCCGGCTTGTGGCTCGGCTGCGGGCGCCCCGCCGCGGTGGACGGCCAGGACGGCGGGGTGGATGGGGGCGCCCCAGACGCGGGCAGCGCGGCCGACGCGGGCGTGGACGCGGGGCTCGAGGTGGACGCCGGCGCACCGGACGCGGGCGCGCCTGACGCGGGCGTCTTCGATCAACCGGAGAGCCTCTCCGAGTCGCTCACCGACTTCCCTCTGGGCGTCTCCGCGGGCGACGTCGAGGCGACGCGGGCGGTGGTGCAGACCCGCTACGTGGGCGCAGGCTCGCTGGCGCTGCGCGTGTGGCGGGTCGGCCTGCAAGGGTGGGAGCGGGTCGCGGACACGCCCGTCCAGCCTGCCGACGGAGGCTTCATTCACCTCGACGTGGCCGGCCTCGAGCCCGGCGCACGCTACCGCTACGCCTTCGTGGAGCTCCAGGCGGGTGTGCCGGTGGGTCGCAGCGCCATCGGGCGGTTTCGGGCCGCGTTGCCCGCCGGCGCCGTGGAGCCGCTCGTCTTCGGCGCCTGCTCCTGCACCGAGAACAACGAGGTGGCGACGCCGCTCTTGCGCGCAGGCGAGCGCGGAGATCTCGATCTCTTCCTGCTCCTCGGAGACACCTCGTACAACGACGGCTGCATGACGCTCGACGAGTACCGGGCGCGGTGGGCGTCGAACCTCGGCACGCCCGAGTACCGGGCGCTGCGGGCGTCCACCAGCGTGCTCGCCACGTGGGACGATCACGAGGTGACGAACGACTTCAACCCCGAGCGGCTGAGCGCCACCCGCCTGGCGATCGCCCGCCAGGCCTTCTTCGAGATGCTGCCGCTGCGGCGCGACGCCCTCGCCCCCGAGCGGATCTGGAAGTCGATCCGCTGGGGCGCCACCGCCGAGTTCTTCGTGCTGGACGGGCGCAGCGAGCGCAAGCCGTCGACGCTGCTGCCCGGCGGCGATCACATCTACCTCTCCCGGCAGCAAATGGACTGGTTCAAGCAGGCCCTCGCCGCCAGCACGGCCACGTTCAAGATCATCCTCAACTCGGTGCCGATCACCGACTTCGGCTTCAGCGCCTTCACCACGGACACCTGGCGCGCCTACTTCAAGCAGCGCGACGAGATCCTGAGCTTCATCGACGCCAGTGCGATCTCCGGCGTCTTGTGGGTCGCGGGCGATCACCACTTCGCCAGCGTCGGCCGGATCTCCGCGTCGGGGCCGGGGGCGAACGCGCTGGAGGTGCTGGCCGGGCCCGGCGCGCAGAACGGCAACATCCTCTTTCAGGCGCTCCGCCCGCCGCGCTGGGACTTTGCCAGCGGGACCAACAACTACCTCGCCGTGCACCTGGAGCCCTCCACCCGGCAGGCCCGCCTCGTCTTCCACGACGCGTCGGACACCGTGCTCTTCGATCGCACCTACACGCTCTGACGGTCGGCGCTGGCCCCGCGCGCAGGAAGTGCTAAGGCGCTCGCGCGATGAATCCCGCGCTGGTCATCATCCCCACGTACAACGAACGCGACAACGTCGGCCCCATCACCGCGGCGGTGCTGGCCGCGGAGCCGCGGGTGGACATCTTGATCGTCGACGACAACAGCCCCGACGGCACCGGGCAGTTGGCCGACGAGCTGGCCGCGAAGGAGCCCCGCATCAAGGTCCTGCACCGGGAGAAGAAGGAGGGCCTCGGCCGCGCCTACCTCCACGCCTTCCGGTGGGGGCTCGAGCACGGCTACCAGTTCATCATCGAGATGGACGCGGACTTCAGCCACGATCCGAAGTACCTCCCGCAGCTCATCGACGCGGCGCAGAGTGGGGCGGATCTCGCGTTGGGCAGCCGCTACGTGCCCGGCGGCGGCACGGTGAACTGGGGCGTGGGGCGGAAGATCCTCTCGCGCGGCGGCTCCCTCTATGCGCGCAGCATCCTCGGGGTGAAGATCCGGGACCTCACCGGCGGCTTCAAGTGCTTCAACCGCCGCGTGCTGGAGGCCATCGATCTCGACCAGGTCGTCTCCAGCGGCTACGGCTTCCAGATCGAGCTGACCTACCGCACGCTGAAGAAGGGCTTCACGGTGAAGGAGATCCCCATCGTCTTCGAGGATCGCCGCGTCGGGCAGTCGAAGATGAGCCGGAAGATCTTCGTCGAGGCGATGACCATGGTGTGGAAGCTCCGGTTCACCGTGTAAATGCTCGCCACCTTCGTCCTCGCGCTGCCGGCGGTGCTCTTCATCGTCGACCCGATCGGCGTCGTGCCGCTCTTCGTGGCGATGACGGCGCGGGACACGCCCGAGAAGTGCCGGGCCATGGCGCGCCGCGCGACCCTGACCGCCACCGGCGTGCTGATCTTCTTCGCCCTCTTCGGCACGCTCGTCTTCCAGGTGTTCGGCGTGACGTTGGCCGCCTTTCGTGTGGCCGGGGGCCTGCTGCTGATGTTGACGGCGCTGGACATGCTCCGGGCGCGACCGCCGGGGACGCGCACGACGGAGCAGGAAACGGCCGAAGGCGCCGCGCAGGAGGACATCGCCATCGTCCCGCTCGCCATGCCGCTTCTGGCAGGCCCGGGCGCCATCGCCACGGTGATGGTGCTGATGGCGCAGCACGGCGCGGCCTGGGAGAGCGCGGGCGCGGTGCTGGCGGCGATCGTCCTCACCATGCTCGTCACCTACCTGGTGCTGCGCAGCGCCCACCGGGTGAAGGCGGTGCTGCGGCAGACGGGCATCGCGATCCTCGAGCGCGTCTTCGGCCTGATCCTCGCGGCCATCGCGGTGCAGTTCGTCTTCGACGGGGGCCGCGAGCTGCTGAAGGGCTGAGGCGGAACGCGGGACTCGTGCTATTTCCCGTGAGGCATGGCCGACCGGCTGGGGCCCTACACGCTCGACAAGCGCATCGGCGCCGGCGGCATGGCCGACGTCTTCCTCGCCCGCGGGCCCACCGGCATCTGCGTGGTGAAGCGCCCGCACCCGCACCTGTGCGCGAACCCCGAGTTCGTCCGCATGTTCCTCGACGAGGCGTCGCTGCTGGCCCAGCTGCACCACCCGGGCATCGCGCAGATCTACGACCTCGGCCACGTGGGCGGCGTGTACTACCTCGCGATGGAGTACGTGCCCGGCTTCGATCTGATGACGATCAGCCTGGAGCACGAGCGCCACGGCGAGCTGATCGCCCCCGAGCTGTGCGCCCGCATCGTCGCCGACGCCGCCGCGGCCATGCACTACGCGCACGAGGCGCGCGGGAAGAACGGCCAGCCGCTCAACCTGGTGCACCGGGACATCTCGCCCCACAACATCCTCTTGTCGACGAAGGGCGTGGTGAAGGTGATCGACTTCGGCGTGGCGCGCGCGTCCACCGCCACTCACCGCACCCAGGCCGGGTACGTGAAGGGGAAGTACCCGTACATGTCCCCCGAGCAGATCACCGGGCAGGACATCGATCGCCGCGTCGACGTCTACGCGTTGGGCCTGGTGCTGTACGAGCTGCTCACCAACGTCCGCGCCATCGCCGGCAACGTCGAGCTCGAGCAGATCGAGAACGCGAAGAACGCGCGGATCCGCCCCATCGAGCAGATCCGCCCCAACACGCCGGTGCCGCTGCGGCAGATCCTCGGCGGCTGCCTCCACCCTTCGCCCAACGGGCGCTACCCCACGGCGGAGTACCTCCGGAACGATCTCGAGAAGTACCTCCAGTACGAGCGGCACGTGGTGGGACAGGAAGATCTGCTGCGCCTGTTCCGCGTGGTGGCCGCCGAGGTGAGCCACGCCGACTTCCCCGCCGAGGAGCCAGCGTCGCGGCCCACGCAGCAGGAGCAGGCGATGATGGCGCCGGACACGCTGCCGCCCGACGCGGTGGACGAGATCGGCTACGCCACGACGTCGCCCTCGATGCCGAAGCCTGCGGCCGCCTTCAAGCCCGAGCCGAACACCGGGCCCATCAAGCTCACGCCCGAGCAGATGGTGCCCCAGCGCAGCCAGCAGGCCGCGCAGGGCCCAACGAAGGCGACCGATCGCTTCGGCCCACAGCCTGCGCCGACCACCGGGAAAGCGTCGAACGATCTCCCGCCCGTCTCCTCCGGGGTCGGGCCCGCGGTGCCCCACGGCGTGGCGGTGGCGCCCACCCATCTCCTCCCCAACAGTGGCGTGAAGCGAGCCAGCCCGAAGCAGGGCGTCGGCCCGGTCGCGGCGCTCTCCGCGGTGGCCCTCCTGCTCGCGGTCATCGTCGGCGCAGTCTTCTTCTGGAAGAGCCAGCGGGGGGAGGGCGGCCCGGATGCGGGCGCGCTGGCCGTGGTGAGCCCCGCGCTGGATGCGGGCGCGGAGCCGGTGGTGGACGCAGGCGCGCTCGCCCTGGCGGAGGACGCAGGCGCTGCCGTCGGGGAAGAGGACGCCGGGGAAGCGGCCACTCCGGTGCAGGTCGCCATTCTGCAGGTGGACGCGTCTCCCCGCAGCTCCGTGCAGGTGGACGGCCGGGTGTGGGGGAACACGCCTATTCAGCTGGAGCTGCTCGCCGGCACGTACATCGTGACGGTGAAGAACGAGGAGCAGGGCTTCGAGCAGACGAAGCGGATCACCCTCGGCCCCGGCGACAAGAAGTCCTGGTTCGCCGCGCCCCCGAAGCCCGGGAAGGGCACGTTGGAGATCCATGCGCCGCCCTTCGCCGCCATGTTCGTCGACGGGAAGAAGGTCACGTCCGTGCCCGTGGCCTCGAAGACCGTCGAGGTGTCGGAGGGCACACACCGGATCGAGTTGGTGCTCGAAGATCCCAGCCTCCCGCAGCCCAGGAAGAAGAAGCGCACCGTGCAGGTGAAGGCCAACGCCGTCACCACGCTGGACGTCAACATGCTGGTCGACGACTGACGTCACAGCGGAGCTCCGGCGAAGCCTCGCTGGCCGCCGGCCGTCGTGGGGGACAAACGGAAGCGGCAGCAACCGGCGATCGCGACCTGCGCTGGGCCTCACTCGCCGGCGCGTCTGCGCACCACCCCTTGCGCGGTGTCGCTGGCGCAGCAGATGCCTTCGGCGAAGGACTCCGGTGAATGCCACTCAGCGCCGTGGCAGCACGGTCACGTCGACGGGCCCGTCACCTTCCGTCGGCAGGCCCAGCATCACCGACCACTCCGCGCCCAGCGCCTCGCGGACGCGCTCGGCCACGTCGACCGGCCGTTCACCGGGGGCCAACGACAGCTTGAAGGCCTGCGTGTCGACCCGCAGCACCAGCGTGGAGGCGCCGTGCGCGCAGCCGCGGAGCGCCAGCCGGTTCGCCGCCAGCCGGCGCACGCGCAGCGTGGCGTCACGCGAGGTGCAGAAGACGTCGGGCACGCGGGGAGTCTCGGTGCGCAGCACGGTGAGGATCACTGCGCCGCCTCCGTGGGAGGCCAGCAGCAGGTAGCCGTCGGGCAGGCGCTCCTGCAGGGCGGCACGCAGCGCCTCCACGCCCAGCACCAGCGGCACCTTCGCCGAGACGAAGGAGTGATCGACCCGTAAATCGATGGCCGCGAAGGGCCCGCGCACCGCCACCCCGTCACCCGACAGCCTCAGGAGGAGCGTGCCCGTGGACAGCTCCGAGAGCTCGACCGCACCCGACACGGACAGCACCTGCACGTCCGCCGTCCGGGAGTCGATGGAGGCCAGCGAAGGTGACGAGGGCGCCGTCATTCGACGGATGATCGGCTCAGCCGGTGGAGAAATCTCCGGGCGGGCCTGTCAACTCCGCTTGCAGATCAGCGCGGCAACGCTCAGGCCACCTGCTCGAAGAAGTCCGCGTCCTTCCACACCGACACGGTGGGGCCGTCCACCAGGGCCCGGAAGCCGTGTGGGACATTGGCGCCGACGCGCGCGGCGGTGGCGAGGGCCGAGCTGCCTGCGGGGATCAGCAGGGTGGAGCGGCGGGCGTCGCAGAGGATGGAGAGGTGGGTGTCGGCCCCGGCGGCGCCTGCGAACTCGACGCAGTTGTCGCGCAGCTGGCGGACGCGCTGCACCAGGTCGGTGGAGAAGATGCGCAGGCGCGGGGGGCGCGCGGCAGGCACCACCGCCTCGTGGAAGGTGACCTGCGTGCCACCGTCCACAGGCTGGTGCGTCATCACGATGTCGCGGGGCAGGGCGCGGCGCAGCAAGGCCACCGCATGCTGCGGCGTGCTCTTCCGCGCGAGGTCGACCGCGAGGTGCTGTGACGGCGTGTCCAGCTCGAGCGCCGACGAGGGATCCGCGCTCACCTCTCCCGAGAGCACGAAGCGCGTACCGCCCCGCCACGCGACGTGGAAGGTGGGATCGTCCGTGTGCACGCGGAAGCGCGTCGTCGGCAGTGGCGTCGGCCCGTCGAACATGGCGGCGCGCCTGATACACCCAGGTGCCCGTTCGCTGAAGGGGTCGACGCAAGTGGCTGGAACTACGAGGCTTTCTGTGTGCTGCGGGGCATGGCAGCATCACGCGGCGTGCGCGACGGTCCCGGGCGCAGGGTGCTCAAGGCGGTGGCCCGGTGGGTGGGCGCGCTGGAGTTGTGGTTGCGGCGGCGGTGGCTCAAGCGGCGAGGGGAGCCGCGCTACCGGCTGACGGGCACCTGCAACGGCTGCGGGAAGTGCTGCGAGGCGCCGTCGATGCAGGTGGACGCGCTGACGTGGCACGTGCGGTTCGCGCGGGCGGTCTTCCTCTGGTGGCAGTGGCAGGTGAACGGCTTCGAGCTGATCAGCGTGGACCAGCGCTTCCGGCTCTTCACCTTCAAGTGCACCCACTACGATCCGCAGACGAAGCGGTGTGACTCCTACGAGAGCCGGCCGCTGATGTGCCGCGACTACCCCGTCAACCTGACGTTCGACGCGGTGCCGTCTCTTTTCGAGGAATGCAGCCACGGGGTGGTGGACCGCAAAGCGGAAGGGCTGCGCCAGGCGCTGATCGACGCGGGGGTGAAGGGCGCCCAGCTCGAGGAGCTCGAGCGGAAGCTCTTCCTGAAAGACGGCTCGGCCGCCAGCGCACCTCCACCGGAAAAGAAAGTCGCCAAAAACGAATTTTAGCCACTCTTGGCGCAGGCTTGCGGTAGGGTGAGGGACCAAATGACTCCAACCACTGCCGTGGGGACGTGTCAGCTGCACGAGGATCGCAACGGGACACCGTGCACGCGCTGCGGGACGTTTCGCTGCGCCGAGTGCCTGACAGCCGGGCTGTGTCCCTTGTGCCGGGACGCGATGGGGGCAACGGGGCCGAAGGCCGAGGACACGGTGGGCTTCGGTCGCCGGGCGGGGGCCCGCATCATCGACCTGGTGCTGCACCAGGCGTTCGCGCTGGCAGGCGGGGTGCTCGCGGGGATCGCGCTCGTGCTGCTGCAAGCCTCGGGCGCGGTGAGACCGGGGTGGGAGAGCCGCCTGGACGGGGGCTTCCTCTTCAACATGCTCGTCGGCACGCTGGCTTCGTCGACGGGCGCCGCGGTGTCGGTGTGGATCTGCGGGGCGTCGGTGGGGAAGCTGATCCTCGGGTTGAGGGTGGTGAGCATGGACCGCCCGCGGGTTCCGCCGGGGTCCGCGTTGATCCGCGAGCTGGCCTTCTTGATCGACGGCTTCTTCTTCGGCCTCGTCGCGTACAACGTGATGAACGGCTCTCCGTACAACCAGCGGCTGGGCGATCAATGGGGGAACACCACGGTGGTGCGCGCCGAGACGATCCCGCCCGCGGTCGCGCCAGGCTATGGCGCGCTGGTGCTCGGGGTAGGGGCGGGCGTGGTGACGCACGTGCTGCTGCTGGCCGTCGCCTTCGTCGTCCTGGCGCGGTGAAGAGGTCGCCACGAGAGCGCTCATCACCTTCTCGAGCCGCAGGAGACGGAGTTTTCCACCCGCCCGTCATCGGTGCGTCTCCGTGTGCGCCACGGCGGTGATGGTGGTCACGCCGCCCCGGCTGCGGAAGGCTGCGCACGTCGAGGTGTGCTGGGCGACTGGGCCGGCGTCGGTGCCCGCGTCCTCAGGCGCCGGACTGCTCGGCGGCGTGCGACGAGAGGCAAGCCGAGAAGGCGGCACGACGCACCGCGCGGCTCCTCAGTCCATGACGGTGGTGAGCGTCCACACGAACTCCGTTCCATGCTCCGAAACCACCGGATTGCGACGCAGAAGCGTCTCCGACACGCAGGAAAGGAACTCCGCGTCGGGGTCGAGCGTGGTGCCAAGGAGGCAGACGCCGGTCACGACTCGTGCTCGTTCGTCGTGACGCCAAAGAGCGTGCGCTCGATGTACTGGGACTCCCGCACCAACAGGTGCATGCACGGCCCAACGAAGGACGCGAGGCCGGGGTCGCTGTACGGCGTCGGGCCCGCGCTCGGCAGAGAATCCGCGGCTCGGTCGAGGAGCGGAACGCTCTCCAGCGCGGAGTGAAGCACGAGGAACGGTCCGCCAGCGAAAGCCGCGGGCACCCAGGCCCGCCGACTACCGGGGCATCATCGGCGCGCCGCCGCCGGCAAGCTCGGCCTTCATCCGCTCGACCTCCATGCGGATCATCGGCGGCTGCTCGTTTGGTGGCGCGGTGTTGACGTACAGCTCGAGCTGCTGCACCGCGCGGCGCAGGTCATTGTCGTCCAGCGCCAGGAGCCCCGCGTACAGGTGCCCGTCGTAGGCCTCGGGGTAGCGTGCGGCCAGCTTCTCCAGCTCGGCCTGGGCGCCCGGCACGTCGCCGTCCACCGCTCGCATCACCGCACGGCCGACGCGCCCCTTCACGTGGTACGGGTCGAGCAACGCGGCGCGGGCCAGCAGCGGCCTGGCCTCGGAGAAGCCCTGGCGGCTGATCAGGTGCATCGCCAGCCCGGTGAGGGCGTCGATGTCTTCCGGGTTCGACTGGACGCGCGCGGCCAGGGCCTGCAGCTTCGGATCTTCCTGCGGCGGGGCTTGCATCGCCTGCGCCGGGCCCGGACCACCGGTGGCGGACATGCCTTCCTGCCGCTGCGACGACGCGTCGGAGAGGGACACGCCGAGGAAGGCGAAGAAGGCCACCACCGCACCGCCGATCAGCGCGCCCCCCAAGGCCGGGTTCTTCGCGAAGAAGCCCTGGTCCTTCGCGGCCTCCTGCGCCTTCTTCTCGATCCGCGCCGTCTGCTTCTCGAGCTCGTGCTTCGCGCCGTCTCGCTCGCGCAGCGCGGAGGCCGCGGCCTGCTCGAGGCGCTCCTGCTCCCGCGCCCAGGCGTCGGCGGCCATGAGGTGCTTGTTGGCCTTGTGCGCCCGGAGCTCGCTCAACAGGCGCTGGTACTTCGCTTCGAGATCGTCCACCGGATCCGCGGCGGGGGGCGGCGCCGCGCTGCCCGGCTTCTTCGCGCTGAAGAGGTACACCAGGGCCGCCACCGCGCCGGCAGCCAGCACGAGCAATCCCGGGAGCCAGTTCGTCTCGTGGTTCATTTCTCGAGGTCCGCCCGCACCTTCGCGAGGTAGTCGTCCGTCTTCGGCTCGGCCTTCGGCTCTCCCGACGCCTGCTGCGCCGGCGCAGGTCCCTTCTTCGACTGGGCCCAGATCACGTACAGGCCGATCGCCAGCAGCAGGACCGGGAAGACCCACAGCCCCAGGGTGACGCCGGACTTGCGGGGCTCCATCAGCGCCCACTCGCCGTAGCGCTCGACGAAGTAGTCGTAGATCTCGTCGTCCGTCTTCCCCTGGGCCACCAGCTCACGCACCTTGTCCAGCTGGGCTCGCGCCATCGAGGCCGGAGAGTCGGCGATCGACACGCCCTGGCAGACCGCGCAGCGCAGGTGTTTGCCGAGCCGCTGCACCCGGGCCTCGCGCGCGGCGTCGAGGGGATCGGTGACGGGCCGCTGCGGGGCGTACCCTTCCTGCCCGAGGGTGAGGCTGGCCACCAGGCTGAGCGCGAGCCACGTCACTTGAGGATCGTCTCCATGTGGGCGGCGAACTCGCGCGGATCGACGAAGGGCGCGGCCACCTTGTGGTTGATGATGCCGTGGCGATCGATGAAGTACGTCTCGGGGACGCCGGACACGCCGTAGTCCACCGCCACCGTGGACTTCGGATCGAAGAGCTGCACGAAGCTCCAGCCGTTCCGCGCGAGGAAGCGCTTGGTGTTCTGCTCGTTGTCCTCGAAGACGATGCCGAGGAAGACGGCGTCGTTGGCGTACTTCTTCGCCGCCCAGTCCAGCACCGGGTGCTCCGTCTGGCAGGGCCCGCACCAGGTCGCCCAGAAGTTGATGACGATCGGCTTGCCCTTGAAGTCGGCCAGCGAGACGAGCTGATCGTTGTCGAGGCGCTTGATGGTGAAGGCAGGCGCCGGCTTGCCCGACAGCAGGAAGGGCACCGCGTGGGGATCCGTCCCGAAGCCCTTCGCCATGATGTAGACGACCAGGGCGATCACCGCCAACGCGCTGCCCACCGCGACCTGCTTCTTCATGGCGAACCTTGAGCGACGGCGGGCGCCGGTGCGCTCGCTTCAGCGGGGCGCTGCCTGCGCTGCGGCCACAGCGCGATCACCGAGCCCAGCACCAGCAGGGGGATCGTCACGTACCAGATCCACCCCACCAGCGGGAAAACCCAGGCGTTGAAGCTGGCCGTGCCTGCCTTGCTGTCGAAGTTGAGCAGCGACACGTACACGTCGCGCAGGAACATCGCGCTCACCGAAGGCGAGCCGATCGGATCGTTCGAGCGCTCGTAGAAGTTCATCCGCGGGGCGAGCGACTCGTGGCGGTGGATCTCGACGCCGGACGGGCCCGTCAGCGAGATGTTGGCGGCGACGTACTCGCGGTGCGGCTCCTTGCCGGTGGCCAGCCCGTCGAAGCGCACCTTCCAGTCGCCGACGGTCATCGTCTCGCCCGGCCGCAGGGTGCCGGTGGCGTGCGTCTTGTACGCGCTGGACGCGGCGATGCCGACGATGGCGGCGATGATCGCCAGGTGGACGACGTAGCCTCCGAAGCGACGCCGCGCGCGGCTGGCGCTGCGGAACAGCGCGGTGAAGAGGGCTTCCTTCTGCTCGTCCATGCGCTGCTTCGCGGGGAGGAAGAGCTCTCGCACGGTGACGACGGTGGCGAAGGCCGCCAGGCCGAAGGCGAGCAACGGCATGAAGCCGCGGTAGCCCGCCGCGAAGCACGTCCCGGCGGTGACGACGCCCGATCCAGTCGGCACCACGAGCTGCTGCTGGAGCAACTCCTTGCTCGGCGCGCCCCAGGGCAGCACCGGCCCCACGCCCATCAGGAAGAGCATGCCCAGGCCCAGCGGCAGCGCCATCTGGTTGAAGTAGGGCTCGCCGACGGTGATCTTCTTGGCGAAGAAGGCCTCGGTGGCCAGCGGGTACACCGTGCCCAGCAGCACCACGAAGGTGAGCGCCGCGAAGACGAGGTTGTTGAGGAGGATCGAGCCCTCGCGCGAGACGATGCTGCCCAGGTGGCTCTCGGCCACCAGCAGGTGCCCGCGCACCGCGAGCAGCGCCACCGAGAACACCAGCACCAGGGCGATGAAGATGAGGAAGGTGGGGCCGATGTCCGACTGGGTGAAGCTGTGCACCGAGTTGAAGACGCCCGAGCGCGTCATGAAGGTGCCGATGATGGTGAGGACGAAGCTGCCCAGCGCCAGGGCGATGGTCCACAGCTTGAGCGACTTCTTCCGCTCCAGCACCATCGTGGAGTGCATGAAGGCCGTCGCCGTCAGCCACGGCATGAACGACGCGTTCTCCACCGGATCCCACGCCCAGTAGCCGCCCCAGCCCAGCACCGCGTACGCCCACCAGCCGCCGAGGATGATGCCGATGGACAGGAACATCCACGGCACCAACGTCCACTTGCGCAGCGGCACCAGCCACGCGTCGCCCAGCTCGCCTCGCAACAGCGCGCCGGCGGCGATCCCGAAGGGCACCGTCATGCCCACGTAGCCGAGGTACAGCATCGGCGGGTGGATGATCATCAGCGGGTGGTTCTGGAGCAGCGGGTTGGGCCCGGGGCCGTCTGCCGGCGGGTTGGGGATCGCCGGCCAGGGGTTGGCCGGACCGGCGATGAGGAAGCTGAAGAAGACGGCCACCGCCGCCATGGTGCCCAGCGTCAGCAGCATGTAGCGCCCGTGTTCGCGCCGGTAGATCCACGTGAAGGCGAAGAGGTACAGCCCCATGATCGCCCCCCAGAAGAGGATCGAGCCTTCCAGGGAGCTCCACAGCGACACGATGGTGTACTCGGTGGGCGTGGCGCGGCTGCCGACCTGCGAGACGTACTTCACCGAGAAGTCGTGCTCGAGCAGCGCCTTCACCATCACCAGGTTGGACAGCACCATCGCGCCGGCGAAGCCGTACATGGCGCGCTGCACCCAGGGCAGGGCGCCTTCCCGCCGCGACAGGCCGGTCGCGATGCCCACCACCGCGGCGAAGACCGCGCACAGCAGCCCGGCCAGCACCAGCCCGTATCCCAGAGTCGAGTTCACTTACGCCTTCCTCGCGCGCGTCACTTCGCGCCGGTCTCGTTCGCCGCCTGCGTCACGGTGTCCTTCCAGTCGCTCGGCATGCCGCCGTCGTGCGGCGCCTTGTACTCGTTGGAGTGGTTCACCATGAGCCGGTTCGTCTTGAAGACCTGGTTGGACTGGAAGCTGCCTTCCACCACCACGCCGATGCCTTCCCGGAACATCTGCGGCGGCGTCTCGGTCGCGGTGACGGTCACCTTCGCCGCGGTGGGCAGGTGCGTGTCGGCCACCTGGAAGGTGAGCGAGGTGTGATCGGCGTTCCACTGCACGCTGCCGGGCACCACCACGCCACCCAGCCGCACCGTCGCGCCGTACGCCTTGTCACCCTGCGCCAGCATCTCCGACGGCTTCCAGTAGTAGACGAGGTTCTCGCCCATGTTGCCCAGCGCGATCCACGCCAGCGCCGCGCCGGCCACGAGGATGGCGCCGATGGCGACGAGGCGGTTGCGGGCTTCGGGGCTCATGGAGTGTCTCCGGGAGGAGGAGGCTGTGCGCCGGGTCGCCGGGTCCACAGGGACAGCGCGTAGAGGAGCAGACCGGCGAGGGCGACGGTGTAGGCGGCGTAGACGTAACCCCACCCGCCTTCGATGACACCGGAAGGCACGGCCTTCTCGATGCCCACCGGGTGTTTGGGCGCGGGGACGTCCTCGGCCAGGGCGCGGGCGGCCACGAGCGAGGCGAGCAGCAGCGCACGGGACAGGAGCGGGGACCTCACGCGGTCACCTCCTGGCGGGGCGCCTCGGGCGGCGCTTCGAGGGCCGTCGACTGGCGGGATCGAGCGATCTCGTACCGCTTCACCACGAAGGCGAAGAGGAAGAAGAGCATCGTCACCGTGCCCCACCACATGACGATCTTCATCTGCGAGTCCAGCGACTGGCTGGTGGACTGCACCTGGTGGAGGCTGTTCCACCACCGCACCGAGAACCACACGATGGGCAGCGACACGTAGCCCAGGATGCTGACGGCGGCGCTCCAGGTGGCGCGGCGCTCGGGATCCTCGGTGAAGCTGCGGAAGGCCAGGTAGCCCACGTACGCCAGCAGCATCACCGTGGTGGAGATGAGGCGCGGATCCCAGTCCCACCACACGCCCCACGTCGGCCGCGCCCAGATGCTGCCCATGAGTACGCCGCCCGCGCCGAACATCACGCCGATCTCCGCGGTGGACTCGGCCAGCGCGTCGGTGCGCCACGACTTCTTCATCAGGTAGGCGATCGCGCAGCCCACGTTGAGGGTGAAGGCCACCATGCACATCCACACGAAGGGCACGTGCACGTAGAGAATCCGCCCCACGTCGCTCATGAAGGCCTCGGGCGGGGCCCAGATGAGGCCGAGGAACAGCAACAGCGCCAGCGCCCCCAGGCCCACCAGCGCCGACAGCTTCCACATCCACCCGCGGGTGGAGGGCACGACGAGGTGGGTGACGACGATCGCCAGCACGACTGCGAACAGGGCCAGCGGACTCCAGAACGGCATGTCAGTCGTCCTCGACGACGCGGGGGAACACCAGAAATCCGACGGATAGATAGATGAGGTCGAAAGCCGTAAGCAACTTGAGCCACGAGGGCAACTGCTCCTGCACGTCCTTTCCTAACGCGAACCTGGTCGCGCTCACCGCTGCCAGAAGCATGGGTACCAGCACCGGGAAGAGGAGCAGCGGCAACATCACGTCGCGGGCCCGCGCGTTCGACGACATGGCCGAGTACACGGTGCCCGGCGCGGCGATTCCCAGGCAGCCCAGCGCCAGCGCCACCAGCAGCAGCCCCGGGTTTCGCGAGAGATCGACGTCGTACAGCGCCACCGTCACGGGCAGGAGCAGCAGCGCCAACCCGAAGAGGAGCGTGGCGTTCCCCAGCACTTTGCCGAGGAAGATGGACCGGGCGTCGACGGGCGCGAGCAACAGCCCGGTCAGCGACTGGTTCTCCGCCTCGACGCGGAAGGACTCGCCCAGCGACAGCACCGACGCGAAGAGGATGCCCAGCCACAAGTAGCCCGGCGCGTGCGCCCGCAGCACGTCGATGCCCGGCCCCATTGCGAAGGAGAAGAGGAGCAGCGTGCACAGCGAGAAGAAGACGGTGGCCGTCAGGCGCGCGCGGGTCCGCCACTCGAGCTGCCAGTCCTTCTTCAGCACGAGCCAGGCGCCACGGAGGAGGCCGACGGGCTTCACGACACCTTCTCCTTGCGGCCCTGCTCGAGGTGCAGCCGTTCCTGGGTGAGCGCGAGGCCTTGCTCGATGAGGTGCGTGGCCAGCACCACCGTGGCGCCCTGCGCCTGCAGCTCGCGAATGAGGCCCTCCATCTGCGTGATGCCCGCGGGATCCAGCTCGCCGAACGGCTCGTCGAGGAGCGCCAGCTTCGGGGCCTTGAGCAACAGCCGGGCGATCGACACGCGCTTGCGCATGCCAGCGGAGAACTGCCGCACCGGGTTGTTCGCCCGCGCCAGAAGGCCGACGCGGTCGAGCAGCTCCGCCACCTTCGTGGCTGGCGCGTCGGTGCCCAACAGCTGCGCCGCGAGCGACAGGTTCTGAGCCGCGGTGAGATCCTCGTAGAGGAAGTTCGCGTGCGACAACAGCGCCACCTTCGGGCGCAGGTCCGCGCGGTGTCGGCGCGTCTCCTGCCCGAAGAGCTCGATGGCGCCCAGGGTGGGGAAGGTCGCGGTGGCGATCATCCGCAGCAGCGTCGTCTTCCCCGAGCCGTTGTGGCCCGTCAGCAGCAGCGAGCGCCCCGGCGCCAGCGTGAAGGACAGTCGCGAGATCGCCCAGCGCGGACCAAACCGCTTGCTGACGTCTTTGAGCTCGATCGCCGGGGGGTCGGACACAGGGGATTCGCCTCGTCGCCCCTTACCAAGCTGCGACGCGGCTTCAAGCTGAAGTCGAGTAACGTCGTGGCCTTCCCGTGAGGACCATCCTCGGCGCCGTCATCGGACTCATGCTGGTGGGCTTCTGCTTCCTGGGCGGGGGGCTCGCCGTGCTGATCCGCCGTGACCCGGTGGTGACCGGCGCGTGCACGCAGTACCTCGACCGGCCGAAGGAGCACTGGGTCAAGCTGTCTGGCTGCCGGCTGCAGATCGACGACCTGCTGGTGGCAAACGCCGAAGGGGTCGAGCGCTTCGCCGATCGCGCCGAGGGTTTGAGCCGCGTTCTGCACTCCACGACGCCCGTGTGGACGGCCGTGTACGCGCCAGTGGCCACCGGCAACCCCGACGATCGCCGCCCGGTGCGCGTCGTCTACCGGCTGGCTGACGCCGACGTGCTCAAGTGGATCAACGCCGTCGAGCGCGCCGACGAGGCCCACAAGAAGCGGATGCTGGACGATCAGAAGATCCTCCTCCGCGTGGCCAGTCCGGGGCTGCTCATGGGCGAGGCCCGCCGCGTCCCTGAGGCCGAAGTGCTGCAGGCAGCCCTGGGGACCCAGGCCCAGGCCGGGCTGCTGATTATCGAGCCGGGGACTCCCCCCACGCCCGAGTGGCCCTGGCTCGCGCTCCTCGCGGGCCTCGCCGGCGGCGCCGTGCTGCTCTGGAGCTTGCTCCGCGTCTTCCAGCGCCCCCACTCGACCGATCCCGCAGCCGAGCTGACGAAGGTGGACGTGTCCGACGTGAAGCTGTCCCTTGGGGAACTCGACGCGATGCGGCAAGAGGAAGCCGAGGCGCGGAAGGCGGGCAGGACGAAGGGCGAGTGACGTCGGGGCGGCCAACCCGCAACACCCTGATTTCCCAGGCCATCTGCGCCCTCGGGTCGTACGAATCGTGTGACACCTCGCCGCCGCGCCCGCATACGAATCGTGTGACACCTCGCGCCCTCCGTGTGACTCCTCGCCATACGAATCGTGTGACACCTCGCGCCCTCCTCGGATCGGCCGGGCGCGTGAGTCGTTGAAGGGGGCATGACCCTCAAGCTCGTGGTCGCCAGCCCCTGCAGTGAGAAGTGGGAGTCGATGACCGGCGACGAGCGCGTGCGTCACTGCGCGAAGTGCCAGATGAACGTCTTCAACGTGAAGGAACTCACCGAGGCCGAGGTGATCGCCCTGCTCCGGACGAAGACGGGGCGTGTCTGCGGGCGGATCTATCGGCGCCGGGACGGCACGGTGCTGACGAAGGACTGTCCGGTGGGGCTGGCCCGGGTGCGGCGGCAGGTGGCGCTGGCGGTGGCCACCGTGCTGGCGCTCGTGTTGGGTGTCTTCGCCTGGCGATCCCGGGCGCCGGCCTGCGCGACGGATCTCGCCGAGCCCACCTTCGGTGCCCGGCTGCGGGCGAAGGCCGAAGCGTGGGAAGCCAGCCTGCGCGTTACGCGGACCTTCGGGCCGCTCATCGAGTGGATCGATCCGCGCCCGGTGGCGATCGCGGGGGAAATCGCCCTGCCGCCCCCGCCTCCCCCTGGGCCGTAGGCGTCACGGACAGGGGGCGGCGCTCGCCGCGTCACATTGGCCCGTGCTCACGCACTGGCCGTTGAGTGAGCAGTCGCTGCAGCAGGTGTTGAAGCATCTGCAGGGGATGTCCGGCCCTGGGCTCCCGCAGGACGAGCTGGCGCCGTTGTTCCGACAACAGGTGGTGCCGTAGGGGCAGCTGTTGTTGCCGCAGCACTGGGCGTCGCAGGTGCAGGGCGTGCCGGTGCCGCCGAGGCACATCGCCGTGCACAGGTTGTTGCTGCACGACTGCCCGCACGTGGAGCAGCTGCCGCAGTTGGCCGTGCGAGGGGCACCGCAATTGTCGGTGCCGGCGAGGCTGCCGCAGTTCTTCCCCAGGCGCGAACAGAACTGCGTGTCCGTCTCGGGGGGGGCACCAGCAGGCCCCGCCGTCACACAGGGAAGGACTCGCG
Organism: Myxococcota bacterium; assembly: GCA_040752975.1. GTDB lineage: Bacteria > Myxococcota > Myxococcia > Myxococcales > Myxococcaceae > JADLDB01. The sequence continues at coordinate 32,289 of JBFMHF010000012.1, read as the reverse complement.
CAGCTCCCGCAGTTGGCCGTGCGCGGAGTGCCGCAGTTGTCGTTGGCGGACGCCATGCCGCAGGCCCTCCCCACGCGGCTGCAGAAGGTGCCGTTGTCTTCCGGGGCGCAGCCGCAGCGGTTGGCCGTGCCGCCCCCGCCGCACGTTTCGGGGCTCGCGCAGGCGCCGCAGTCCGTGGTGCGCACCACCCCGCAGTTGTCCTGACCGGTGTAGGTGCCGCACTCCTTGCCGAGGCGCGTGCAGAAGGTGGCGTTGCTCTCGCTGGTGCAGCCGGGCTGGCCGCAGACCCCAGGGGTGCCGCCTCCCCCGCAGGTCGCCGGGGCCGTGCACGCGCCGCAGGCCGTCACCGAGCGGGACATGCCGCAGTTGTCTGTACCCGTGGCCCCGCCACAGCTCTTCCCCTGCCGCGCGCAGAAGGCGACGTCAGACTCAGGCACACAACCGGCGTCCGGATTGCCTCCACCGCCACCGCCCGTCGTCCCACCACCACCGGCGCTTCCTCCCCCGTCACCCCCGCCACTGCCGCGCTCCACGCAGAAACCGTCGGCGCAGCGCTGGGCGGCGGTGCAGTCGGCGTCCGAGGCACACCGCGGCCGCGTGTCGACGATGAAGCTGCAGGCCGCCTGGGTGCACACGGCGCTCAAGAAGACGGCGAATGCAAGCGACTGGCGCACGGCGGCACCCGACGGAACGAGGTGCGGCCAGCGTAGCAGGGGCTCCGAAGGGCCGCTCAGCGGACGTCGATGCGCTTGACGCCGCGCGCCCGCACGAACGCCGCGATGGCGTCGATCTCGTCGTCGGATGCGACCGCGATGCAGCCCAGCGTCCAGTCGGACTCCACATTGACGTGTCCTGCGTTCTCCCAGCCGCGCTGCGGGCCGTGGACCCCGATGGCCCAGGCAGTGAATCGTCGCGGATCCGGATTCACCAGCGGGACGAAGACATGAAACTGCTTCGAGGGGCGGGGGGCCGCCAGCGTGAAGGTGCCCAGCGGCGTCTGCGCCCAGCCGACGCGCTTCGGGGCCGGGCCGTTCTGGCCGATCGCCACCTCGAAGCGGCGCACGGGCGCGCCCCCGTCACACAAGAGGAGGGAGTGCGCCGCCGTGTCCACCACCAGCGCCACTCCACGCGTTGGGCAGGCCGGGGCATCGGCGTTGAGAAGGGTGGCGAGTGCAGCGAGCAGCAACACGCGGGTGGATCACCTGCGGCGAAGCGTGCGTTCCACGGACGCAGCCTCCCGGAAGGGCGCCTGGCCGCGTCGATCCGGCAGGCCTCGAGGACGGCGAAGAGTCGCCACCCGACGTGACGCGGTCTTCAGCAGGACGGCAGGTCGCGGGCTTCCACCGAGCGGTGCTGTCGGAATCAAGCCGAGCCTTCTCCGCCCAGCTCTCGCTCGATCTCCGCGGCCGCGCGCGAGAGGGCCAGGAAGTCGATCTCCGCGCCGGCCGCCCGCACCAACTCGGCGCGCAGGGCCGAGCGCTGGGTGGCCTGTCGTGCCGCCTCGTCCCAGGAGATCGACGTGGAGATCCCCAGCGCGTCGTGCAACGTCCTCCGCAGCCGCGTCTTGAGCGCCGCGACCAGCTCTGCCTCGACGCCCGCGCGCGCTGTCAGCGCCGCCATCGCGGTGACGTACTCGGATGCCGAGCGCGACGCCTGCCTGGGCTCCTCCCGTGGAGGCCCCAGCCGCGTCCCGCGCGCCACCACGAAGAGCAGCGCCAACAGGCCCGCCTGCAGCGCCGTGGTGACGAAGTGGAGCGGCGGAGCGGTGTCCAGCCGGCGCTGGTGGTGGAACTCGTCGATCCACATCGGCCCGCGCCGGCCCACCGCCGCCCAGAAGGCCGCGTTGTCGAGGAGCTCGAGACGCGCGTTCTCCGCCAGGTCCGGGCCCATCGACACCCACACCTCGCCGCGGCCGAGCGCCCGCCACCACAGCGCCGGAGGATCCGTCACCGGGACCGCGGCCTCGTCGTCCAACGTGACCGTCACTTCGCCTGAAACGCGCAGCGCCGCCACGTGCGCCAGGGCCCCTCCGGAGATCCGCACGGCCACTGTCGAACCGCCGAGATCGCGCACGCCCGGCACGTCACTCAGCGGGGCCACCTCCCCCGCACGCGCCGACAACCAGCGCTTGAGTCGTGCCTGCGCCGGGCCGCGCGGCAACAGCGCCACCAGCGTGCCGCCGCGCTCGACGAAGCGCCGCAGGGCCTTCACCTCGTCGTCCGTCACCTCCGCCGCCGTCGGGGAGGGCAGCACCACCGTGGCGACGTCCGGCGGGATCTCCGTCAGCGGCTCATCCCCGGCCCGCACGTCCACCCCGGTTTCGCGCAGCCAGGTCGCCAGCACCAGGAGGCCCTTCGGCCCGCTGCTCGTCACGCTGGGGACCTGCCGGTCCGACGCGTCGGGGCCCACCGCCAGGCCCACGGCCAGCGCGAGGGCGACCAGCACGCCCAGGGCGAGCCACCAGCGCGCGCGCGTCACGACGAGGCCTCCGCTGGGAGCTGCGCAACCGCGGCGACGTCCTCCACGAAGCGCTTCGCGGCCTCGGGGGCGACAGGATCCAGCGAGTAGAAGGCGCCGTCGTACCAGTCGAGCAGCCGCGTCACCGTGGCGGTGAGGGCGTCGGGCGCGCCCCGGGCAGGGAGCTCTCGGGCCAGCTCCCGGTTGGTCTTCACGCGATCGGGCCGGGCGAGGCGCTGTCGCTCGAGGTGGGAGAGGAGGGCGAGCAGTCCTTCCCGGATCGCCCCCCGGGGCTCGCTGGCCAGGGCCGCTCGCGCTCGCTCGAGGTGCGCCGCCGGGGAGTCGAGGATGAGCCTCGCCGGCGCGGGCTCGGCCTGATTCTGCGCCCGCGCCTTCTTCCGCGCAGCGAAGCGCAACACAGCGAAGAGCCCCGCCAGCACCGCCGCGAAGAGCACCACCACGCGCGTCACGTTGGAGTACGTCTCGGCCCCCGTCGTCTCGAAGAGGCTCTCGAGCCAGGCGCGCAGCTGGGCGAGCAGGGCCTGGGCGACGCCCGTGTCCCGGGCGCGGGCCTTCTCGAAGCCCGGCCGCTGGTACACCGCCTCGAGCGCGGCTCGATCTACGGCTCCTTCCGCCGGCCGCGCGAGGAGCGCGCAGGCGGCGCTCTGCCGCTCGGCCGACATCGAGGCCAGGGCGGGGTGTTCGCACGGCGCGGCCAGAAGCAATGCGAGGAGCGCGGCGTTCATGCGGCCAGCTTGAGCTCGAGATCGAGGCCTTCGCGGCGGACGCGCATGTCCACGTAGAAGACCACCTGGAAGACGACGTACAGCGGCGCGAACAGCGCGCCGAGGATCACCTGGAGCAGCTCGGCAGGCACCAGCACGGCCGGGGGGACCACATCACTCGCCGTCTGGCCCGGCTGGAGCGACGCGCCGTAGATCAGGCCGAGGACGGCGGTGGGGATCATCGACACCACGCCGACGACCAGCAGCAGCGCGCCGATGATGGTGACGAGGATCATCAGGCGCACCTTCACCAGGCCGTCCACGCCCCCTTCCACGCGGCCCGAAGACAGCGCGTCGGTGCGGCGGAAGACGTGCAGGGGGCCCCCGTCCTCCAGCGCCACCACCTGAGAGGTGAGGAGGAAGCGGATCAGGAACCAGAGCACCAGCGCGATGAAGCCCAGCCCGAGCAGCACCGCGCCGAGGATCAACATCACTGCCGCCACGCCTTGCGCGCCCGAGGACAGCTGCAGGGCGACGCCACCCGCGCACAGAGCGCCGCCGGGCAACAGGAAGCCCACGCCCACCACCAGGGTCCACCCCACGCTCATCAGGAAGGCCAACAGCGTGGTGCCGAGGCGCCCCAGGGCCAACGACACCGATGAGCGCAGGTCCGGCCCCGCGCGCTGGAGGAGCCGCGGGTACACGTAGTGGGTGGTCGCCACGCCCGCCACCTGCGACACGAGGAGGATCGCCAGCGCGACCACCACCAGGAGCCCCAGCGCGCCCACCAACTGACTCAGGGTCTCCACGGGGTTCGCCTTCGAGAGCGCGGCCACGTCGCCGGTCAGCACGGGAAACACGCGGCGGGAGATGACCTCGTTCACCTTCAAGAGGATGAACTGGACGAGTTGAAAGCCGACCGCCAGCGCGAAGAGCGGCCTCCAGTGCTCGCGCCAGAAGGCGGCCGAGCGATCGATCAGCTCGCCGAGCCGCAGCGGGCGAAGGAGGGACATGCGCCGCGCACTCTAACTGAATCCTCCCCGAGCGCTGCCTCGTGTACAGTCGCGACACCGCACTTCCTGGGGGGCGCGCCGCGACGCGGACACCATGCACCGACACCATCGACTCGTCGTCTTCGCTCTGCTCGGCACTGGTTGCTTCTCCCTCGACCTCCCGGATCCGCCGGTGCTGGGCCCCGGGACGGTGCGCGCCACGCTGGTGACGGCGGTGCCTGGTCGCGCGGATCTCGTGCCTGCCCAGGGCGCGCGGGTGCAGCTCGCCGGCACGACCCTCTCGGCCACCGCGGACTCCGACGGCAACGTGCTCCTGTCGGGCGTGATGACCTCCACGGGCCGGCTGTCCTTCACCCACGACGTCGACGGGGACGGCGTCGTCGATCGCGCGCGCGTGATGACGCTGGAGAGCGTGAGCGCCGGCTTCGGGAAGGACGTCAACCTCGGGCAGCTGAGCCTCGGGCGCCTGTCCACCATCGTGGGCAAGGCGCTCAAGGGCGATCGCGAGGCGCTGCCCTCGGGTCACGGCGGCATCAGCGTCTTTCTCCCCGAAGGGCCGCAGCTCACCTTCACGGGCGATGACGGCTCCTTCTCGCTCCCGGGCGTCCCCGAGGGGGAGCTGATCATCTCGGCCTTCGCGGCCGGCTATCGCAGCGAGGCGTCGGCTCTCACCACGCGCGGCGGTGAAGAGGTGCGGGTGGCGACGCTCGTGCTGCAGCCGGATCCGGGCGGGGCGGTGGTGGGACAGCTCTCGGGCGTCGTGACGCAGCCCGACGGCACGCCACTCGCGGCGGTGACAGTGCGGGCCGCGGCGCAGGGCAACGAGTCGTCGACCTCCACCACCGCGGAAGGGCGCTTCACCTTCGCCACGCTGCCCGCGGGCGTGTACGCGCTGGCGCTGGAGAAGAGCGGCTTTCAGTCTCTGCGCGTCGACGGGGTGCTGGTGCAGGCGGGCCTCAACGAGGCAGGGCCCTACGTGCTGGCGCCGGGGACGGGGTCGACGATCTTCCTCGACGGTGGGCCGTCCGGTCCGGGCGATGGCGGCCTGATGGGGGGCGACGGCGGCACGGGCGACGGAGGCGCCGGAGACGGAGGCGCAGGCGATGGCGGAACGGGGGACGGTGGGCCCGACGACGCGGGCGCAGATGCGGGCGCCGTCGATGGAGGTGGCGCCGTGGATGCGGGGCCCGACGCGGGACTTCCTCCGGTGGCGAACGCGGGGCCCGATCAGCTCATCCCTGGCAACCGTCCGGTGACGCTCAACGCGATGGGTAGCACGGGTGACTTCCCGCTCACGTACACCTGGACGCAGCTCACCGGGCCGCCGGTGACGCTGTCCTCCAACGGCACGGCGATGTCCCACAACCCGGGCTTCATTACGCCCGACGCAGGCAACCTCCTCGAGTTCTCGCTGGTGGTGACTGACAACTGGGGGCGGGTGAGCGCGCCTTCCCGGACGAAGGTAGCCGTCGGCCGCGTCCCGGTCGCCAACTTCGTGCCCGACGGTGGGCTCTTCTACGGCGGTCAGTTGCTGGTGCTCAACTCCACGTCGAGCGATCTCGACAACCTCGCCTTCACCGCGTACGAGTGGACGCTCGCGTCGGGCTCGGGGGGCACGCTGATCGCCGATGGCGGCCCGCAGGCGCTGTTCCAGCTGCCCAACGTCGCCTTCATGGCGCCTGATCAACTGGCGGGAGTCCAGCTGCGCGTCACCAACGCGGTCGGCGCCGTCTCCCCGCCAACGCAGCGCGTGTACACCGTGCGCGGCGCGAGCCCCGACAACTGGGCGCTGGACGCGGGGCCCCCGCTGACGATCGCCGTCGGCCCCACGCCGGTGGCGCAGTCGTTGAGCGTCTCGATGACGTCGGTGCTGCCATCGCCCCCGACGCCCACGTACCAGTGGATGTGCGATCAAGGCATCGCGCTGCTGGGGGCGAATACGGCCACGCCGTCCTTCCTCCCGCCTGTCGTCCAGGGCGCTCCGATGAATGTGCTTTGCCAGGTGCAGGCGACCGGGCCCCTACCGCTGCAGCCGATGGTGGTGTCCACCTCGAAGAACCTGATCCTCCGGGACGCGGCGCCGCCGACGGTGACCTTCCCGTACACCAGCCCGCGCATCGGGCCCTTCGGCTTCCTGGCGCGTTTCAGTGAGGCCATCGTGCCTCCGACTGGACTCCTCTCGGGCAATTGCACCGTCGCGACCTACATCGATCCAGTCGGCCTCGGGCCCTGGGTGATCTCCAGTCCGCGCAATCGTTTGTCTGAAGGCGCGACGTGTGGGCCCTTCTGGCTCGGGTCGGCGGTAGACCAGGCGGTCCCTGGAAACGTGACGAACACCGCCTATCTCGTGCCCGGGACCGCTGTGGTCCAGACGCTCTGGGAAGGCCCGTGGGAGTCGACCCAGGCCTTCGACGATCCCCGCCCGGTCGTCGCCACCCTGGGCGTGGTGCCGAAGTATCAGCAGGAGCGCTTCAACGCGCCGATGCCCTTCGCGCCAGCGTTCGAGATCGTCGCGACCCAGGGCGCCGATCTCCACCGGTTCACCATCAACCCCTTCGCGCCGTCGAACTGCAACCCGACGTGCCCCGTCATGTCGACGCCCGTCACCATCCCGGGTCTGCCCACCAGTCCCTCGCCGGAAGGGCCCCGCGCGGTCTGGAGCGGCGCGGAGCTGTTCGTCAGCGTGTCTACGGACGGCGGTGTGGCGCCCACCATGGTGCGGCGCAGCCCCGGCGGCGGGTGGTCCCGCTTCGATGGCGCGACAGGAGCGCCCTTCATGTGGGACCAGGACGGCCTGCGCACCGTGCGCGTGCAGGGAGGGCAGGTGCTGGTGGATACGCATGATCCCCAGCTCAACCAGTTCACCACCACCGACGTCGTGGCGTCGGGCATCACTGACGCGGTGGCCGTGTCGGGCATCGACTCCGTCGTGGCGGCGATTCGAGGACCGAGCCGGCAGCTCGTGGGCTGGGAGAAGGGCAGCGGCGGCGTCTGGACCATCCGGAACTGGGCCACCATCCCTGCCAACGTGCAGTCGATGAAGCTGGCGCGCTTCTTCGACACCATTGTCGTCGCCGCCGTCCAGCACCCCACCGGCTCGCCCGTCCTGGGGTTGGCGCGGATCGAGCAGAGCATGAGTGAGAAGATCATCTCTGCCGCGGGGCCGGTCTCGGGCTACGACGTGGCTGGGCGGGGGGGCATCTTGTACGTCGTGTACGCGGAGAACGGCGACATCCGCTTCAAGTACATCGAGCATTCCTCGTATGGGGCCGGCAACCACCCTACCGACTACCCCGGCCCGCCGCGCTCCGGCTTCATGCCGCCGTACCCGCTGCTGCTGGACGTCAATCCACTGTGCGAGGCCGCCTGGCCGTCGATGGCCTTCATCGAAGAGGCGCTGGTCATCACCTGGCAGGAGCGCTGCGCGCCGGCGACGCAGTGGAAGGTGATGACCCGGGTGATCCGCTGAGCCCAGCCGGCCGTGTGGTGACGCCTGTGCGCTCGGCGCCCGATCGTTCTGGGGGGCCGAAGTGCCGAGCACGCCGCGCCCTGGCCCGGAGCTCATCGTCGCTCGTCGCCCGACATCCCGCTTCTTCGCTCCGCGCCCCAGCGCGACGACCAGCGCGCTACCCGGGTGAACTCGGGATTCAGAAGGTGCCGACCAGCGTGGCGCCACCGAGGCTCGGCACGACCTGGAGGCTGACGGCGCCGCTCGACGTGTACGCGTCGTACTTCCCCGGCGGATCGCCCAGCACGAAGAGGACCGTCGCGCCCAGCGCCCCGGCCACCGCCACGCCCGCGCCCACCCAGCTCAAGGTCTGCCAGGTCTGGATCTGCGACTTGAGCTGCTGGGCCTCGGTGCGGTGGTTGACGCCGTCCTCCTCCTCGATCCCGGCGAGCAGCGCGGAGCGATGGTACTCGAAGGTGCCCTTCACGTTGGGCGAGCCGTAGAGGTTGGCGGCGGCGATCTGCCCGCCGATGAAGAGGCCGCCTCCCGCCACCGCCACCCCCGTGGACACCCAGGCGAGGATCCGCATGCGCGTGGCGCGCGCCTCGTAGGCAGCGATGGTGTCCGGGCTGGGGACGAGGCGGAAGGTCTCTTCGCTGAGGGCGTCCGGGGCGATCCGCACCTCGCGGCGCACGGCGGAGAAGCCGTCCTTCTCTACGCTGACCAGGTGGGGCCCGCCGGCGAGCGTCAGTGGCCCGTCGAGGGGGGTCGTGCCCACCTGCGTGTCGTCGATCTTCACCGCGGCGCCCACCTCGCTCGAAAGGACCACGAGGCGGCCCTGTCGGCCCTCGAGCAGCTTCCCCATCAGCTTCGTGGCGGACGGGGCGACCTCGGCCAGCAGGGCGGCCTCGTTGGGCGCGGTGGCCTGTACCGAAGCCAGGGGGCGCGGGGAGCCCACGGGAAGGAGCGACATCATCAGCGTGAAGGGCGCGTCCTTCGCGGCGCCGGCGCGGGCCACCTTGCCGGTGACGACGAACTCGAAGTTCTGCACGTCGGACAGGCTCTCTCCGCTGCAGTCGTCGCAGCCCAGGAGCCGCCGCTGACGCTCGACGCCCAGCACCACGCGGATCGTCTCCGCGCTCACCACCCGGAAGACGCCCAGGCGCTCCAGCTCCTGCGCGGCCAGCGCGGACGTCGCCGTGGCGAGCTCGGGAGAAGCGCCCACCGCGGCGAAGTCCATCACGCCCACCGAGGGCGGCTTCGGCTCCGCGCCGAGGAGAGACAGCAAGAGCGTCGTCGTCAGCGCGGTCGTCATGGCCCAGTCGCCTCGCGGTTGTCGTGGAACCCCACCCGGTGGGCAATATTACCTTCAGAACTCCCCGGTTGAGCAGGGATCGAACGTTCCCGCCGCAGGAGAGCGGCGCCGTCGTCGCAAGCGAGGCCGAAGCGACGCTGGAGCGGCGTACCGGAGCGCACCGCGGAGGCCTCGCCCGTACCTCGTCTCGTGGCGAAGCCCACGGGGCGCCCGTGTGGAGCGAGGGTGACGTGCGGTGGGGCACGTCGAGGAGTGCACCTGGGAAGCTCCACGGGCAGCCGGCAGCCGGTCGCCTGCAGGGGCGAGAAGGCGAAGACCCTGGGGCTAACTCTCGGCGAGGCGCTCCGCCTCGCTGTCGGGCCGGGGCGTCAGGGTCGCGAGAAGCTGCGCGGCGGAGTCCCGCGGATCCTCGGCAGCGAGGACGGCCGAGATGACTGCCGCGCCGGCAATGGGCCCCAGCGTCCTCAGCCGGGCAGCGTCGATGCCTCCGAGCGCGAAGGTGGGCGGCAGCCCCTGCGCCAGCCGGATCAAGCCGTCTGCGCCCAGCGTGGGCCGCGTGTCCTCGGGCTTGCTGCCTGGAGGGAACACGGGACTCACGAGCGCGAGATCGGCCCCCGCGGCATCCCGCGCCTCCGCCTCGTCGTGCACCGCCACGGAGATCCACTTCCCGGGGAGGAACGGGCGAACGTCCGCCACGCGCAGCCCGGTGGCCGGCAGGTGGAGGTGTGCGCCCACGGCCAGCGCCACGTCGAGCCGCCGGTTGACGAAGAGCGGGGCGTTCGCCTTCGCACACAGCGGCGCGAGCGCCGTCGCTTCGTCGAAAAACTGTCGATCCGTCGCGCCGGGGTGGCGGTGTTGCACGGCGATCCCGGGACCGGCCTCCAGGGCGCGGGCGACGCGGGCGGGCAAATCGGGCAGCCGCCAGTCGGTGATCACCACGAGGCGGAAGGGAAGCGTCACCGCCGTTCCCCTCTCCCCGCGAAGGGGAGCTGAGCTCTTGCTGCGGTCGTCTCTCCCGACGGGTGCGTCACCTGCCGACGAGGCCTTCCAGCGGGCTGGACGCCGACGCGTACGCCTTCATCGGGATGCGCCCGGCGAGGAAGGCCTCGCGCCCGGCCTCCACCGCCAGCTTCATCGCGCGCGCCATGCGCTCGGGCTCCTTCGCCTGCGCGATGGCCGTGTTCATCAGGATCCCATCACAGCCCAGCTCCATGGCGATCGCCGCGTCGCTCGCGGTGCCGACGCCGGCGTCGACGATGACCGGCACCTTCACCGCCTCGAGGATCAGGCGGATGTTGTGCGGGTTGCGGATCCCCAGGCCCGAGCCGATGGGCGCCGCCAGGGGCATCACCGCCGCGCAGCCGATCTCCTCCAGCTTCCGCGCGGTGATCACGTCGTCGGTGGTGTAGGGCAGGACGGTGAAGCCCTCCTTCACCAGCACGCGCGCCGCCTTGAGCGTCTCCTCCACGTCGGGGAACAGCGTCTTCTCGTCGCCCAGGACTTCCAGCTTCACCCACTTCGAGAGCCCGAGCTCTGCCGCCAGGTGGCAGGTGCGCACCGCGTCGTCGGCCGTGTAGCAGCCGGCGGTGTTGGGCAGCAGCTGCATGCGCTTCGTGTCGATCCAGTGCAGCAGCGCTGCCTCGCCCTGCGCCTTCAGGTCGAGCCGGCGCACGGCCACCGTCACCATCTCGGCGCCGGACGCCTCGTGGCAGGCCTTCATCACCTGGTGGCTGGGGTACTTGCCGGTGCCGACGATCAGACGCGACTGGAAGGTGCGGTCCGCGATGGTGAACGGCTTCATGGCTAGCCTCCTCCGACGAAGGTGACGATCTCCACCTGGTCGCCCGCGGCCAGCCGCGTCTCGGCGTGCCGCGCCCGGGTGACGACCTCGGCATTCACCTCGACCGCCACGCGCGGCGCCTTGATCTCCAGCAGCTCGAGGAGCCCGCGCACGGTGACGCCGTCTGGCACCTCGCGTCGCTCGCCGTTCAGGTGGATCTGCATGGGTTGCCTTCTTCCGGCGGGCACCCTACACGAGCGGGTGGTGGCGGAACACGTCGACATCGAGGCCCTGCACCGACGGGTAGCGGTGGCCGACGGCCATGCCGACTCGTTGATGTGGAACCGCGATCTCACCCGGGCCTCGGACGACGGCCACGTGGACTTTCCGCGGCTCAAAGCCGCTGGCGTGAAGCTGCAGTGCTTCACCATCGTCACCCGCGGGCTGCCGGTGATCGACGCCTTCTCGCTCTTCGCTCGGCGCCAGAAGTGGCCCGCCCACGCGCGCGCGTCGGAGTGGGCCCGCTGCACGTTTCAGATCGACCGCCTCGCGCACTTCTGCCGCGAGTCCAACGGGGACGCCTCCATCGCCGGGAAGGCCGCGCACCTCGACGCGAACCTGAAGGAAGGGCGGATCTCCGCGGTGCTGGGCGTGGAGGGCGCCCACGCGATCGAGGGGAAGGTGGAGCGGGTCGCCGAGCTGTACGAGCGGGGGGTGCGCTTCATGTCGCTCACCCACCTGGCGAACAACGAGCTGGGCGGCACCTCGACGCCCTTCTTCGGCAACCGGCCCCTCACGCCGCTCGGCCGCGACGTGCTGGACGCGATGGGCGCCGAGGGCATGGCCGTCGACGTGGCCCACGCGTCCGCGGCGATGCTGCCGGACATCCTGAGCCACCCGAAGGCGCGCCCCTTCTGCAGCCACGCCGGGGTGAAGGGCGCCACGGATCTCTGGCGCAACCTGTCGGACGAAGCGCTGAAGGCGATCGCCGATCGAGGCGGCGTCGTCGGGGTGATCTTCGCCCCGCAGTTCATCGGCGGGAAGACGCTCGATCACGTGGCCCGGCACATCGAGCACGCGGTGAAGGTGATGGGCGAGGACGGCGTGGCGCTGGGCAGCGACTTCGACGGGATGATCCCGCTGCCGCAGGGGATGCGCGACGTGCGCGATCTCCCGAAGCTGACCCAGGTGCTCCTCGATCGAGGGATGCCCGTACGGATCGTCGAGAAGGTGCTCGGGAACAACTTCCGCCGCTTCTTTGGCGAGCTGCTCCCCTGACGAGGTGCGCCTGTCAGCTCGGTCCCTGGCTCGGGATCGCCTCGGGCCGCGCGGCCGGCGGCTGGGCTGGCCCATCTCCGAGGGAATTGTCGGGCGCCTGCTCCTGCTGTCAGGTGGGGTGCCGACGCGCATGGGCAGAGTCCCGCGCCGGCTTCGGGGCGGCCCAGCTTCCGTGAGGCTTTCGTTGACTCCCCGCGGAGGCGCGTCGATAGTGCGCGCCTCTCAACGGCCGACTCACCGACTGCACCCGCCCATGCGCACCTTCCCCCTCGTCGTCGTCTCCTCCCTCGCGCTCCTCGCCTCCGCCTGCGGCTCGCCCAAGGCCGGGGACAAGTGCGACACCGCGGGGTTCCTCTGTGAGAGCACCACCGCGGCGCTCGAGTGCAAAGTGGGCGCGTGGGTGTCCCTGCCGTGCAAGGGCCCCGGAGGCTGCAAGCGCGAGGGTGACACCGTGAAGTGCGACATGAGCGCCAACGTCGAGGGAGACGCCTGCGCCTCCACCGCGGAAGGCAAGGGCCTGTGCACCACCGACGGGATGGGCACCCTGGAGTGCCGCAACGGCGTCCTGGTGAAGACCAACACCTGCCGCACCTGCGCGGTGACGGGCGATCAGGTCATCTGCCAGCCCTGACTGCCTGAGTTCCAGCAGGGGTGCCAGGGTCGCCGGCCACCAGGCCGCTCCCCCGCGCTTCCCGTCTGCCCCCGTCAGCGCTTCGCCTCGTGCCGCCGCTGCTGCCGCAGCGCCTTCTTCGCCTTCTGCTGCGCCCTGAAGCCCCGCGGGCCGTCGCTGCGTGGGGCCACCGGCGCGCCGGACTTGTGATCGACGCGCCGGCTCTGCGGGCGGGAGGGGCGGGACTCGCGCTCCTCGAGGACGTCCTGGCCGGAGCGCTGCTCCTTCTCCACCCCGAAGTGGAACAGCCGCTTCACCACCAGCGTGGCATAGCTGCCCGGCGGCAGGGTGAAGGCGATGTTCACCTTCGAGTACCCGCGGTTCAGCTCGTCCGGTCGCACCTTTCCGATCACCAGCTTCTGCGGGTACACCAGCACCGGCCGCAGCTCGTGCTTGAAGTAGAGCAGCCGCGGGGCCTCTTCGATCGTGAGGTCCGCCAGGGAGAGCTTCTCCTTCCCCAGCACCCACTTCACCGCCTCCTCCACCTGGGGATCGTCGAACGTCGAGTCGGGCGCGAGCAGGGGGAGCTCGAGCGTGCGCAGCTTCGCGAGCACCTGCGGGGAGGCGTCGGTGTGGTGCAGCAGGGTGCCCGCCTGGTAGGGCATGGGGAAGAGCTGCTCGCGCGGGAGCAGGAGCTGGAGGAGCCGCCGCACGCTCTCGTTCCACAGGTACGACTGGTAGGTGAAGAGCAGCATCGCGCGGTAGTCGGCGTCGATCTGCAGGAAGGCGCGCACGAAGTCGCGGGGCTCTTCCTTGAGGCTCTTGAGCACGCGGACGTACTTCCGGTTCGCCTCGAAGGGGCACCGCGCGTGCCAGTCTCCCCAGTTCGCCGCCCAGAAGGCCTTCACCTTCGCGTCGTCGGTGCGATCGAGCGTGGACGGCCGGGCGAGGTAGTTGCGCAGGCCGGCCTCGAAGTCGCCGCGGATCAAGTCCTTCGCGATGAAGCCCTGCCCGTGCTTGAGCGAGCCGAAGCGCTGGCTGTCGAAGTAGTTGATCACGCCCAGCCGGTTCACCTCGGCGGCGGCGACGGTGACGAGGTGCAGGTCGCGCTCGCGCAGCTGCCTCACCGTGACGGCGAAGCGGTTGCTGGTGGTGTTGGCCGCGGAGAGGGGACGATCGGTGCGGCCGAGGAAGGTGAGGCGCAGGTCGGGCTCCTGCATGTCGATGTCGTGCCCGTCGACGGCGATGATCTGCTCGGTGCGGCCCTGCTTGTCCTTGAGCCCGCAGTAGCTGATCGAGCCGGGCTTCAAGCCGAAGCGCTGCTGGAGGCGCGCCACCGCGTCGAAGGTGGACAGCTTCTGCTTGTCCATGAGGTACACGCGGTACGTGCCGCTGTAGACCTCGTCGAAGCGGTAGCTCTCCTTGACGGAGAAGTCCTCGGGGCGCTGCTTGAGCTTCATCGCCCGGAAGGCCTTAGCACCTTCCCGCGGCTACACCACCTCGACCGTGAAGCCGGGGAGGGCGTCGAGGCCGTAGCGCCCGGGCCGTCCCTTGAGGTGGGCGCGCAGTTGCCGGGCCGCGCTCTGAGACAACTTCAGCACGTGCCCAGCCTGGGCTGGTTCGAGGCCGGGCACGTCGCCGGGCCGCACCTCCAGCGGAGCGCCTGCGCCACGCACCGTGAAGGAGCGCTGGTGCGCGGTGCGCCCCTTGAGGAGGGCGATCAACGTGTCCACCGCGTCTTTGGACAGCCTCCAGGTGGCCGCGTCCTTCGTGCGGATCACCGACGACACCCGGGCCTGCATCGACGACAGGCTGCTGCCTTCCCGCGCCACGCGTTGCTCGATCACCTGCCGCGCGCGCGGTGACAGGAGCAGCGAGGACCGCTGGGCATCGGCGATGAGGAGTGGATCCACCACCGACAGGACCTCGATCAACCCGCTGGGGCTCCACTCGCGCACCAACCGCGCTTCGTCGTGCGTCAGCGGCACCAGCTGCCAGACCGGCACCTCGGCGTGGGGGGAGCGGATCGCCGGCACCTGCGGATCCCGCGCGAAGGCCAACGCGCCCAGCTCGCTCTCGCCACCCGGCACCAGGGCCTCCGCCTCCACGAGGACACAGTGCGCGTCGGGCGGCGCCCCGCCGGCCTGGGCCCGGCGGATCTGCCGTTCCAGGGTCGCCAGGGCCCACGCAGGGGGCGACACCTCGTCGCGTTCCTTCACCACGCGGAAGGACAACTCGAAGCCCAGCCCCCACAGCCCCTCGGTGAGGAGGCGCCAATGTGCGCGCGGGCTCGAAGCTGCATGGGAATGCACCAGGACGCCGCCGCTCGAGATGACCGCGCCCGGGCTGCCCCACACGCTTCGCCTCGCGGCTTCGTGGGCGGCTCGGAAGGCCAGGCTCCGTTCGGCTTCGCTGACTTTCGGGGCCTCGAGCTGTCGTCGAGGGCCGGCGGCCCTTCGGTGAAGGCGGCCCTGATTCCGGGAACTTGACGATCTCGGGACTTTCGCCCGGCTTCGACTCGCGGCGCGTGTCATATCTTCCTGATAACCGGGAGGAAGCCGCCTCGCCGCGCTGCGTGATGGCCAGCGCCAAGTCAAGCTTTCCGACCGCATTCCGGGGCGTTCCGTTCTGCCACCCACGGCCTTCCTCTGCTAGCGTTCGTCCGCCTTGAGCAATCAGCCGCCGATTCCGCTGACGAACCTGGCGCCCAACCAGAACCAGCCCGCCAGGCCGGGGCAGGTGCACGCGCCCGGCCAGCTTCGTGGACCCCGGCTCTCGGGGAAGTTCGCTGACGGGAAGGCGGGAGAATTCCCCCTGGCGGATCGCACGTCGCTGGGCCGCCACCCCAACAACACGCTGCGGCTGGTCGATCGCGAGGTGTCGAAAGAGCACTGCGTCATCGAGAAGGTGGGCGGCACCTTCCTGCTGCGCGACTTGAACTCGTCCAACGGCACCTTCGTCAACGGGCGAAAGGTGCGCGAGCTGCGCCTGCGCGACGGAGACGAGATCGCGCTCGGCAACAGCCGCCTCGTCTTCCACTCGGGGGAAGGCGGCGCGGGGAAGAGCCCCACCACGTCGGCGGGCGTCACCGTCGTGGCCAGCGCCCAGTCGATGCCGGCCTTCCTCGCCACGGTGGCGCAGATGGAGTCGGCGGAGTTCCGCCCGGCCGAGAAGCTCAACGACATCGAGACGCTGAAGCAGGACTACGAGAAGCTGCGCATCGCCAACGAGTTCCACCGTCTGGTGGGCCTCGAGCGCGACCTGAAGAGCCTGCTGGACAAGATCCTCCAGGTGGCCTTCCAGCTCCTCGCCGCCGACAACGCCGTCGTCTTCCTCGCCGACGCCGAAGGCAAGCTGGAGCCGCAGGCGATCAAGCGGCGGAAGAATGACAACGCCGAGGTCGTCGTGTCCGACACGGTGCTCAAGCGGGTGACGGAGACGCGCAGCGCGGTGCTGACGGCCGACGCGATCCTCGACTCGCGCTTCTCCAGCTCCGAGTCCATCGTCGCCCAGGGCATCCGCAGCGCGATGGCCGTGCCGCTGTTGTCCAAGGGCGTGTTGCGCGGCGTGCTCTTCTGCGACACCCGCGAGCGGACCAACGCCTTCTCCGAGAAGGACTTGAAGGTGCTGTCGGGCATCGCCTCGCAGGCGGCGATCGCGCTGGAGAACGCCGAGCTGGCCACGAAGATCGAGAAGGAGGCCGTCACCCGCGCCGAGCTCTCGCGCTTCCTCGCGCCGGCCGTGGCGGAGGCGGTGGTGAGCGGGAAGGTCGAGCTCTTGCGGGTGGGCCGCCTGGCCGAGGTGAGCGTGATCTTCGCGGACATCCGCGGCTTCACCTCGATGGCCGAGGCCGACAGCCCGCAGGAGACGGTGGCGATGCTGAACACCTTCTTCTCGGCGATGTCGACGGTCATCTTCCAGAACGAAGGCAACCTCGACAAGTTCATCGGCGACTGCGTGATGGCGACGTGGGGGCCGCCCATTCCTCACGCCGACGACGCGGCCCGGGCGCTCAAGTGCGCGCTGGAGATGCTGGACGAGATCAACGCGATGAACAGCCAGCGCGTCGAGGCCGGCAAGAAGCCGATCGAGGTGGGCATCGGCGTCAACACCGGGCAGGCCGTCGTCGGGTACATCGGCTCGAACGAGCGGCACGAGTTCACCGCCATCGGCGACTCGGTCAACACGTCGTCGCGCCTGTGCGGCCTGGCGAAGGGCGGCGAGGTGCTGGCCAGCGAGGCCACCATCAAGCGGGCCGGCCCCGGCTTCCTGGTCGAGCCCGTCTCGGTGCTGCAGGTGAAGGGCAAAGAGAAGGGCGTGCCCACCTTCCGCGTGCTGGGCTACACGGGGAAGAGCTGACGGCGCCCCCGAACGCGACACACCCTCAAACGGCGGCTAAAACCGTCGTCGACCGTGGCGCGCTCGCAAGTCAACGCCATCACCCAGAGCTGCCCCAACTGCGGGAAGGTGCACGACGTCGGCGTGTACGTGTCCGGGCAGCAGGTGACGTGTACGTGTGGGATCCGCTTCGAGGTCAAGCGCACCGACGTGCGGCCGTCGATGGCGCCGCCGAGGCGCGAAGCCCTGCCCACCGTGGGCGCCCGGCCGGCCGTGGCCCAGCCGGCCGACGCGGCGTCGCCTCCTGCACCGCCGGCGTCCTCGAGTGTCCCCGTGGAGGTGGTGCTGGAGAACACCATCGCCAGCGGCAGCGGCAAGGCAGACGGCAACGTCACCACCGTGGCGGCGCCGCCGCAGGTGCCCGGGTACGAGCTGCTCGAGCTCTTGGGCAAGGGCGGGATGGGCGAGGTGTGGAAGGCCCGACAGCTGTCCCTCAACCGCGTGGTGGCCTTGAAGGTGCTGCCCGAGAAGTTCGCCCGCGACACCGAGTTCGTGAAGCGCTTCGAGAAGGAGGCCACGGCGCTGGCGGCCCTCTCGCACCCCAACATCGTGCAGATCATCGACCGCGGGCAGGCGGGCGACCACGTCTTCTTCACGATGGAGCTGGTGCCGGGCATCAACCTGCGCGAGCTGATGAACAACCAGAAGCTGTCGGTGCGTGACGCCTTGCGCATCGGCAGCCAGGTGGCGCGCGCCATCGACTACGCGCACGAGCAGAAGGTGGTGCACCGGGACCTGAAGCCCGAGAACATCCTGGTGGACGCGCGCGGCCACGTGAAGATCGCCGACTTCGGGCTGGCCGGCATGCACGGCAGCGAGCGCGACATCTCCCTCACCGCCACCGCCGTGGCGATGGGCACCGTCAACTACATGGCCCCCGAGCAGCGGCGCGACGCCAAGCACGTCGACCACCGCGCCGATCTCTACTCGCTGGGGGTGATCCTCTACGAGATGCTCACCGGCGAGCTGCCGATCGGCCGCTTCAAGCCGCCGTCGCAGAAGGTGGCGGAGCTCGATCCGGAGGTGGACGAGGTGGTGCACCACCTGCTCGAGACGGAGCCCGACGCCCGCCCGAAGCGCGCGCTGGAGACGGCCCAGGCGCTCGAGGAATTGACGCCCTTGCCCATGGGGACGACGCCGCCCGGCACGCGCCGCCGCTCGAGCATCGGTCCGACCACCTCGAAGCCCCCCAGCTTCATCGATCAACCCGCCGCGGGGTGGAAGCTGGGCGTCTTCGTCCTGGCGGCGCTGCTGGCGGTGGGCCTGGGCCTCAAGTTCTGGCCGTCCACGCCGGAGCCGCCGCCGGTGCCGTCCACGCCGCCGCCCTGGTACGAGGACGCCGAGACCGAGCTCTTCGCCAGCTTCTCGACCGAGGCGACCCGCCTGACCCTGGACTTCGAGCCCGCGAGCGAAGAGGCGGGGGAAGAGATCAACGTGCACACCGGCGCCTGGACGCTGGTGAACGGCACGTTGCAGTCCACCCAGTACGGCGACCCGCTCGAGGGCGGCGCCATGCTGCCGCGCGCCTACGTCGCCCACCGCTACTGGTCCTCGGACGACTTCGAGGCCGCGGTGGACGTGGAGGTGGAGAGCCTGCCGAAGGACTTCCCGCCGGTGGATCCGGAGACGAGCCAGCGCTTCGCCGAGCTCGCCTTCCGCATCAAGGATCTCCAGGTGTCCGTCTTCGCCATCCCCGGCACCGACATGCGGCTGGGCTGGCGCTACTTCACGCCCGAGGGCCAGGAGCACCAGGGCAACAGCACGCGCGATCTCGTCAACGAGCTCGTGGAAGACGCGGTGAAGGTGCCCAGGGGCACCTTCCGGGTGCGGCTCAAGCTGGAGAAGCTGAAGAACGGCGACGTCACCGTGCAGGCCTGGGTGAACAAGACGCGCTTCGTGCGCACCGTGCTCCCGGGCATGGCCGGCCAGGTGGGCAAGGTGGCGCTGGGCTGCCGCAACCTGGTCTGCCGCTTCGACAAC
This sequence comes from Myxococcota bacterium, assembly GCA_040752975.1. Classification (GTDB taxonomy): domain Bacteria; phylum Myxococcota; class Myxococcia; order Myxococcales; family Myxococcaceae; genus JADLDB01. The sequence goes on along the minus strand of JBFMHF010000012.1, from coordinate 13,285 downwards.
CTCGAGGTGACGGGCAAGCCCCAGGAGCGGCCGAAGAGGTTCGTCACCGCTACGCCCGAGTAGTCAGCGCGGCGAATATCCTGCCTGAGTCACTCTTCCAGCGCGCACCACGCGACGATCTTCTCGCCGGTGGGGGGAGCGCAGCGCTTCCAGGTGCGGCCGCTGACGGTGTCCAGGAGCGCGATCCACCCCACGTCCACCAGGCGGTACCGGCCCGCGGGCCCGGCCGTCAGCCCGGAGATCTCCTTCCCCCTGCACCACGCGCTGCCCTTCTTCTTCTCGCAGAGGAACCAGGTGGTGCCCGTCATGGTGTCGAGTCGGAGGGCCGAGTCGCCGTCGTGGACCACCACATATCGCCCGACGTCGGCGGGCGTGGGGGAGGGAGCGACGTACTCTTCAGCGAGGGCAGGTGCAGCGAGGAGCAACGCGACGACGATCGAGGTGCGCATGCCGGGGAAGGCAGCACGCTTCGCGTCACTCGTCCACGTCGGAGATGCCCCACCCCTTGAGCTTGCGCGCCAGCGTGTTGCGGCCGATGCCCAGCCACTTCGCCGCCTGGGTGCGGTTGCCCTTCGCGCGCTCCAGCACCGAGAGGACGTGGGACTTCTCCATCTGATCGAGCGTCATCGGCAGGGTGTCGGTGGGCTTCGCGTGCGCGAGCGCCTGGAGGACCGCCGGCGGGAGTTCCTTCTTCCCGCTGCTCGGCAGCGACAGGTGCTCGGGGAGGATCTCCCCTTCGGACAGCACCACCGCGCTCTCGATGCAGTTCTCCAGTTCGCGCACGTTGCCGGGCCAGTGCCAGGCCTTGAGGCGATCCAGGGCGCCGGCCGTCAGGACGGGCGCCTTCGCGAGGTGGTGGCGCTTCGTGGCCGCGGCGATGAAGTGCCGGGCGAGCCGCTCGAGATCCTCGGGGCCGCGCTCGCGCAGGGCGGGCAGCACCAGCTCGACCACCTTGATCCGGTAGTAGAGATCTTCGCGGAACTTCCCTTCGCGCACCATCTGGGGGAGGTCGCGGTGCGTCGCGGCGACGATGCGCACGTCGACCTGGATCGTCTGGGTGCCGCCCACGCGCTCGAGCTCGCGATCCTGCAGCACGCGCAACAGCTTTCCCTGCACGGGCAGCGGCAGCTCGCCCAGCTCGTCGATGAAGACGGTGCCGCCGTCGGCCACCTCGAACTTGCCGGGCTGCCGCGCCTCCGCGCCGGTGAAGGCGCCCTTCTCGTGGCCGAACAGCTCGTTCTCGATGAGCGATCCAGGCAGCGCGGCGCAGTCCACCTTGACGAAGGGCTTGTCGCGGCGCCGGGAGTTGACGTGCACCGCCCGCGCGAAGAGCTCCTTGCCGGTGCCGGACTCGCCGCGCAGCAACACCGTGGCGTCGGTCTGCGCGGCCTTCTGCACCACCCGGTAGAGGGCCTGCATCGGCGCCGACTCGCCGATCACCTTGTTGAAGAAGTAGCCCACCGGCTGCTCGGGCCGGGTGCGGGCACGCTGGAGCTCGGTGTACAGCGAAGTGGACTGGAGCGCCTGGCTCACCTGCGCGGCCATCGCCGACAGCCGCCGCTCGTCGTCCGTGTCGAAGGTGCCGCCGCCGAGGCGGTTGAGCACCTGCAGCACGCCGAACGTCTCGCCGCCGGCGTCCTTGAGCGGCACGGCCAACAGCGACGTCGTCTTGTACCCGGTGAGCTTGTCGATGTCGGGGTGGAAGCGCTTCTCGGTCTGCGCGGTGGGGATGTTCACCGTGCCTCCGTGCTGCGCCACGTAGCCGGCGACGCCCTGGCCCAGCTTGAGGCGGATCTGCTTGAGCTCCGGGAGGTGGGCCGCGCGGCTGAAGAGCTCTCCGCGGGAGTGGTCGACGAGGTACAGCGTGCCGCGATCGGCCTGCATCGACGCGGCGATCCGATCCACCAGGGAGTGGAGGAACTCGTCGAGGTTGACCTCCTGCCCCACCAGGCCGCCGACGGACAAGAGGACCTGGGACGGATCGTCGGACGGGCGCGGCATGCGGAGCAGGCTCTCGAGCAGCGAGTCCATCGCGGGGGCACGTGGGGCGCAAGCCAAAGGTGCGGCGATCATGGCGGCTCCTCTCAGGTGGGGCTCCGGCTACAGGTGCACGCGGTTGCCTTCGCGCGCGGGCTCGGCGGTGGGGAAGAGCTGGCGGGCGTCCTCGGCCATCGCCTCCACCATCTCGTCGGTGTGCGCGGGATCGTGGTGGAAGAGAAAGAGGCGCTTGACGTGCATCGCCTTCGCGATCCGCGCGGCGTCGAGGTTGGTGGAGTGGCCCCAGCCCTTCTTCGGGATCCCCACGCGGCCCTCGTACTCGTCAGGGGTGTACTGAGCGTCGAGCACCAGCGCGTCCGCGCCGTCCAGCACGCGCGCCACGTTGCGCTCCAGGCCGTCGGCGGTCAGCTCGACGTCGGTGCAGTAGGCGAAGCGCTGCCCGTCGGCCTCGATGTGGTAGCCGATGCAGCCCTGCGGGTGTGGCAGCTCCAGCGGCGTGACGCGGAAGGGGCCGGTCTCGATCACCTTCCCCGGGACGGCCGACTGGAAGTCCAGCTTCGAGCGCATCGCGGACAACGGCACGGGGAAGTTGGGCGGCTCCATCTGCTTCGCCAGCACGTTCCGCAGCTGCTGCGCGCCGTCCGCGCCCGGGCCGTAGAGGGTGAACTCGGACGACGGGACGTACGCGGGCGTGAAGAAGGGGAAGCCCTGCACATGATCCCAGTGCAGGTGGGAGAAGAGGAGGGTGGCCTTCACCGGCGGGTGCTTCATCAGCGACTCGCCCAGGGCGCGCAGGCCCGTGCCCGCGTCGAGGATGAGGCGGTGGCCCTGGCTCTCCACTTCCACGCACGAGGTGTTCCCACCGATGCGGGCGACGTGTGCGCCCGACGACGCGACGCTGCCGCGAACTCCCCAGAATCGAACGTCCATGGTGGTGCCTCCGTGTGCCAGCCCGACAGGAACGTCGTGCTCGCTGGGTCCTCAGAGCACCCGCGATGCCACGCGCAAATACCTGAAATTGCGTGGGCGACCCGCGCTGGCGCTCCAGAGTGGATCGATCCGGCCGGTCGGGAGTGGATCGCTGAGGCCTGCGTCGATGGAGTCGTCATGGTGGCAGCGAGAGGTAGGCTCGTGGGGGTGAGTGCCCCTCTCAAAGTCCTGCTGGCCGCCGCTGGGGCGACCTTGGGTGCATGCCTGGCTTCCTTCGTGGCGCTGGGAGTGTTGGCAGCGAGCACCTCGAAGATGGGAGCGTCGGCGGCGGGGCCGGTGCTGCTCCTCGCGATCGCGCTGGAAGCCGTCTTCTTCCTCGGCGGCGCCGGGCTCGTCTTCGTGTACGCAGGTCGGGCGCTGACGGGCGGGGCGCGTTGGGCGATCTCCATCGCGCACGCGGTGCTGCAGGTCGGGCTGCTGGGCGTCTTCGCCTTCGGCTCCCTGGTGGCCTTCAACCGCTGAAAATCGACGCGGCGGTGGAATTGGCGCGCAGGCGTTGGCAGGGTGCGCGGCCATGCGCCAGAACCTGATCGCCTTCGCCTCCGCGGCCTTCCTCGCCGGGATGATCTCCTTCTCGGGGTGCGGCAGTGGGACGAAGGACTGCGCGAGTACCTGTCAGGGCTGCTGTGACGCCGACGGCGAATGTCAGGCGGGCACGGCCCTTCAGGCCTGTGGCGCGGCGGGCTCCCGGTGCGTCGCGTGTGCGGGAAATCAGAGCTGCCAGCTGGGTGTCTGCACTCCGCAGGGTGCGGGCGGCGGGACCGGCGGTGCGACGGGCGGCGGATCCGGAGGTGGTGGCGCAGGTGGAGGCGCAGGGGGTGGGGGCGGAGGAGGCGGCGGTGCGACGGGTGGTGGCGCCGGCGGAGGTGCCCAGGACGCAGGGATGGGCGGAGGCGGAGGGGGCGGTACAGGCGACGCGGGCTGCCCCCGCACGCCGGGAGACGCCAACCGCACGCGCGTCGTGGTGGCCTCTCACCCCTTCCCGTCAGACGGCGGCTCGAAGGACGATCAATATGAGGTCTTCACCCTCTCTCCGACGGGGACGCTGACGTCCACCGGTCAGTTCTTCCGCATGGGCCGCGCCTCCGCGCCCGATGCGCCCATCGTCTTCACCCCCGACGGGAAGGTGGGCCTCGTCCCACAGGAGGACGGCACGCTGGGCGTCTTCACCCTCGATCAGAGCGGCGTCGCGACAGTGGTGCACGCGAAGTACGCGGGCGCCTTTTACGCAGGGAAGGTGCTGGTGGACGCGTCGGGCACGCTGGCGTGGATCACCGACACCAACACGCAGGCCAACGGCGGCGGACTGTACACGGTGGACATCGGGTGCGACGGCACGCTGTCCAACGAGCGGTACGTGCTGCCCGGTGACTTCGTCGCTGGGGCGGAGTGGCTCTCGGGGAAGACGCAGCTCATCGCGGCGGCGCGCGCCTTCACCGGCACGCCGGCGATGCAGGATCTCCACCTCGTGGATCTCGCTGGTGCATCGCCTGCCGTGCTCGCGAGCACCACGGGCTTTCCGGATCGCGACGCCATCGCGTCCACCGTGTCGGCGTCGCACGACGATCGCTGGGTCGCCTTCGCGGACAACGGGTTCTCCGTCGGCAGCCGGATCGGGATCTTCGAGAAGGTGGGCGCCACGTTGGTGTCCCGGCAGGTCCTGCAGACGCCCAACCCGCTGGGAGTGGCCTTCTCGCCCTTCGGCACGTGGGGGCTGGTGGTGAACTCGGACACGGCCGACCACTACCGGCGGCTCGACTTCAGCGGCGGCGCCTTCTCGGTCGGCTCGACGATCAACTACGTCCATGGGCGTCCGCAGCTGCCCGCGGCGCCGGTGATGATCTCCCGCGGCGCTCTCACCGGCCGGGTGCTGATCGCCGAGCTGGACGCAGTGCGGCAGCTCCAGTTCGAGCCGGACGGAGGCATCACCGACGTGTCGAAGACGCCAGCTGGCGGGACAGGCAGCGGGCAGATCCTCGGCACGCTGGGCGTCACCCCCTGACAGCGGAGTCGAGACGCGCGCCCCGGAGAGCGCGACTCGAGCGAGCCGCACCATGAGCCGCCACAGCCCTCGGCGACGGAGTGACTGACAGCTCGTCTTCGACGAACACCGCGGGCCCAGGGCGGGGCGCTCACCGATCCGAGGCGACCTGCTGGGCCAGTCGATCGCGCGTCCTGTCCAAACCGCGGTGGCCGGCCACCGGCTTACCTTCGCCCATCTCCGAGCCGGGCTCTTCGAAGGAGAGCGCTGAGGAGCCCCTGACGCGCGCCCGTCAGTCCTTCCACAGGAACTTCCACGGGTGGGCCTTCAGGTCTGCCAGCAAGTCCTTCAGGTCCGTGTAGACCTGCTTGTCCTTCATCAGGGCGCCCAGGGTGCCTTCGCCGGCTTCGAGCCTGCCGAGGATGCGATCCGCGCGCACGGCGATGGCGTCCATCTTCTCACCGGCGGCCTGGTACTTCGCGATCATCTCGCGCAAGCGCTTGCCGTCTTCCTCGGTGAACTGGCCGGTGACGTTGGCCACGCCGGTGAGCGCGGTGTTGGCCTTCTTCGTGATGTCCGGGAGCTCGGTGCGGGCGATCTTCGCGGTGGCGGCGGCGTCGTCGATCAGCACGGCCGTCTTGCCGCCCGGCTCGAGCTGCGTGCGGGCGGTGGCGGCCAGCGCGCGCAGGTCCTTCGCCGTGGCGGCGAGCTCGGTGGTGAGCGTCTTCAAGTCCTCGCGGTTCTCGGTCAGCACGCCGTCGACGGTGGTGGTGAGGCCGGCCACGCCGCGGAAGAGCTTGGCCAGCGCCTCGGGATCCTTCTCCAGCACGTCGGACGCGGCGTCGAGGAAGTGGGCGAGCCGGTTGGACACCACGTCGAGGCGGGGCGCGTCGGTGCCGCGAATGGAGACCTTCGGATCGAAGCGCTCCGGCGCGGAGCCCGGCCACAACTCGAGGTACGACTCGCCCAGCGGCCCCTGGCTGGACACGGTGACGGCGGCGTCGGTGCGCAGGGCCTGGGCGGCTTCCTTCGACATCGACAGCGTCATCTGCACCGGCATCACCCGGCCGCGCGCGTCACGGCGGTCGGCGATCAGCTCCACCTTCGTCACGTGGCCCACCTGCACCCCGCCCAGCTTCACCGGGGCGTTCTTCACCACGCTGCCGGTGTGGGCGAAGTCGACTGTCACCGTCACCTCGCCGCCCAGGGACAGCTCACCCATGAAGAAGAGGAGCAGCAGCACGCCCGTGACGGCAGCCACCACCAGCGCGCCGACCTTCAGCTCCAGCCGTGACTCGTCCATGGACACCTTTCTTACGACAACGCGCCGGTGAATCCCGCTTTCGGCCCCTGGTAGCCGATCTGCCCGTTCGCCACCTCCACGACCCGATCGGCGAGCAGCTCCAGCGCCGCGTAGTCGTGGGACACGACGATGGCCGACATGCCCTGCTTCCGCAGCAGCGCCAGCGTCTCATTCACCTGGCCCGAAGCCTCCTTGTCGAGGCCGGTGGTGGGCTCGTCCAGCAAGAGCGCGCGCGGCGCGAGCACCAGCGCGCGGGCGATGGCGGTGCGCTTTCGGATGCCCGGACCCACCTCGGGCGGGAAGCGGCTGGCGAAGGGTGTCAGGCCGACGCGCTCCATCGCTTCCTTCACCCGGCCGTCCGTCTTCGCCTTTGCGTCGGGGAGCGCGACGTTGTCCTCGAGCGTCAGCCAGTCCAGGAGCGCCGGGCCTTGCACCAGGTAGGGCACCTTCGCGCGGAGGTGCGCCAGCTTCCGCTCGGGCAGGGTGTCCACGCGCTCGCCCAGCAGCGTCACCGTGCCCGCGTCCGGCTTGAGGAGGCCCACCGCGAGCCGGCACAGCACCGACTTGCCGCTGCCCGACTTGCCGACGACGAAGGTGATGCCCTCGAGCGGGATCTCCACCGAGAGGTGCGTCAGCACCGGCACCGCTCCGAAGCGGCGCGACACGTCGGCGAGGACGAGGGCGTCGGTCATCGCTAGAGGCCCAGGATGAGGAAGACGATCGACACCACGAAGTCGATGACGAGGCACCCCATGCACGCCTCCACGACTCCCATCGTCACCGCCTCGCCTACCGCGCCCGCGCCGCCCTTCGCCCGCAGGCCCCGGAGCGAGGCCGCCAGCGGAATGAAGGCCCCGTTCAGCACCGCTTTACTCAACGCGCACAGCACGTCGCCGAGGTCCACGTAGCGGGGATCGATGAAGGCTGCGCCATCGGCGTTGAAGACGAAGGTGACGGTCAGCGAGGCCGTGGCCGCGGACGCGACGAGCCCCAGCGCCGTCAGCAGAGGGACGGTGAGGATCGCCGCGACGATGCGCGGCGCGACGAGCTCCACCAGCGGATCGGCCGCCGACAGCTCCAGCGCCTCCACCTGCTCGTTGACCGTCATCGCCCCCAGCTCGGCCGAAGTGCTGGCCGCGGCGCGCGACGCCACGAGGAAGGACACGAGCAGGGGCGCGAACTCGCGGATCAGCAGCTCGAAGTACGGCGGGCCCATCATGTTGATCGTCCCGAGGTACTTGCGGCCCTGGGCCCAGGCGATGGTGACGAGCACGGCGCCGAAGAAGCTCATGCCTGCGACGATGAGCGGGCCGGAACCGGCGCCCAGCTCCGCCGCCTGCTTGAGCACCTCCTTCCGCGACAGGCCTTCGCGCCGCGCGCTCTGCGCGGATCTCAGCAGGAGCAGCGCCTGGGCACCGACGAGGTGGATCACGCTGCTCATGCGGCGAAGATCCTCGACAGCCAGGGCGTGAGGATGAAGTCGAGCGCGAAGATCGCCGCGCAGCTCGCGACCACCGCCGCCGCCGCGGCCCGCCCCACGCCCTGGGCGCCGCCGCGCGCGCGCAGGCCCGCGGCCGTGGAGACGACCGCGATGGCGAGGCCGAAGGCGGTGGACTTGCAGATGCCTCCCACGAGATCGCCCCACCGCAACATCAGCTCGAAGGAGTCGAGGAAGGCGCGCAGCGGCAGGCGCAGGGTGAAGAAGGCGGCGACTGCCTCCCAGGTGATCCCGACGAGGAACGTCACCGACGACAGCGCCAGCACCGACAGCGCGCTCGCCACCACGCGCGGCGCCACGAGGATGCGGAAGGGATCGAGTGAGATGCCGCGCAGGCCTTCCACCTGGCCGTTGACGGTCAGCAGCGCCAGCTCGGCCGCGTTTCGCGCCCCGATGCGGGCCGCCATGATCAGCCCCAGGAGCAGCGGGCCGAACTCCCAGACGAGCGCGAAGCCCGCCGCCCAGCCGACGTACAGCCGCACGCCGAACTGCGACGCGTAGACGCTGGTCTGCATGACCGCCGTCGCGCCGATCAGGGTGGCCGCGCCCAGCGTCAGGGGGAGGCTCCGGTAGCCGAACAGCACCAGCGCGCGGGCCAGCTCGCGCACGTCGAGCCCGGGCAGGTGCAGCAGCGTCCGTGCAGACACCAGCCCCACGGCGCCGAAGAAGCGCACCGCCCAGAGGGTCACCGCGCCCACGTAGCGCAAGGGGAGGACGAGCATCTGCCGAGGACTCTACGACGGGGCGGGGCGGCCGCCGGTTTTTGGAGCGCCTGGCTGGCGTGCCGCTTCACCACATCGCCCGGACGGTCTTCGCCCCAGATTTGCGGCGGTCTCCCCGCGTCACCCGGCAGCGCTGTCGGCGGATCGCGTCGTCCAGGCGCTCGGGCGAGTCGACCGCGGCACCGCGGGCCGCGGGCACCCATGGTGGCCACCTCAGGTGCGCTGCAGCACCAGCGTGTGACTGGCTCGCGCGCTGATGGGCGTAGAGGGCCGACGACAGCCCGTCGAGCACCGGTGCAGCCATGAGCCTCGCTCTTTCCGCGGGTGTGCGTCCCTGCACCGCACCAGCACCGGGGCACGACGACAGCCCGTCGCACCGGCGCAGCCAGGAGCCTCGCTTTCTTCGGGAGTCCTCGAGGTGTGCGTCCCTGCTCCGCACCAGCACCGGGGCACGACGACAGCCCGTCGCACCGGCGCAGCCAGGAGCCTCGCTTTCTGCGGGAGTCCTCGAGGTGTGCGTCCCTGTTCCGCACCAGCCCCTGGGGGGCGCTGATCGAAGCAGTCCGAGCCGCGAGGGAGCTGCCGAGCCGAGCCTTCAGCCTGGCGCTTCGAGGCGGCCGCCCACCACGCGGATCTGCCGCTCGACCGGCAGCGAGGCCACCGGATATGGCAGCGCGACGATCAACGTGCGGCCCTCCGAGACCTCGAGCAGGAGCGAGGCGATGGAGCCCTGCGTCACCGGATCGAGGCCCGCGAAGGGGTCGTCCGCCAGGAGCACCACCGGTCGCGCGACGATGGCTCGCGCAACGCCCGCGCGCTTCTTCATGCCCCCCGACAGCACCTCCGGCCGCTTGAGCGCCGCGTCTTTGAGGCCCACCTGGCCCAGCGCCTCGAAGGCGCGCTCCTTCGCCTCGTCCTCCGCCACCCCGCGCTTGCGCAGAGGGAGCAGCACGTTCTCCAGCACCGACATCGAGTCGAACAGCGCGTCCGTCTGGAACACCATGCCGAAGGCCACCTGGGCGGCGCGTCGCTCCTTCGTCGACAGGGCCGACACCTCCCGGCCGTCCCAGCGCACCTGGCCCGCCGACGGCGACACCAGTCCGGCGAGGCACTTGAGGAGCGACGTCTTGCCGCCCCCCGCGGGACCGCTCAGCACCAGGCGGGAGCTGGCCGGCACACAGAGGCTCACGTCCTCCAGCGCGTGCACCTTCCCGAAGGTGAGGCGAAGCGACTCGGCGATCAACTCCATGCGGCGCCGACTGTACCCCGCCTGTCGCGGCGGGCAGCACGGGTGGAGGCCTCCCTTCAGGGCCCGGCCTGTGGTCGCCTCGCAGTCGCGCACACCGTCGCCGGTTCTTCCTCCTCCGCCGCCGGCATCTCCACCTCAGCAGCCGCTCCGCGGTGGTGGAGACGGCGGCGCAGGTGGCGGCACGGTTCCACGTCGACGGCTGCCCCTACGGGCGCAATGCTCCGCCGGCACGGACAGGGCACGCGAACACACCGGAAGGGCCACTCCCCCTGTTCTCCCGCGGCCAGCGCCGCCGACGTCCGCACCTGACTTCGGCGCGGGGACTTGAGCGGGCCGCGCGGTCAGTTGGAGCAGCAGGCCAGCGGCCGCGCCGTCGAGCAGGCGTTGGTCGCGTAGTTGGTGGTGTAGATGCCCTGGTTGTCGATGAAGCCGGCGTTGGGATCGCTGGAGGATCTCCAGTTGTTGCAGGCGTAGCTGTTCTCGCGATCGCGCGGCGTGACGTTGGGCGTCGACGAGGATGGGTAACGGGCGTCGTCGATCCACGCGCCCGCGGCTGGCACGGGGACGGCCGAGCCGACCAGGTCGTACTCACGCCAGGTGCACAGGTGCGAGCCGGCGAACTCCGCTGCGCACTTGGCGTGAGCGCCCTGGAGGCCGCCCAGGTTCCCGTTGAAGGACAGGGTGGTGAAGCCGCGGAACCACGCCCCCTGCGGCCCCCGACAGCAGGCCAGCGGGCGCGCGGTGGCGCAGGCGTTGGCCGCGTAGTTGGTGGTGTAGATGCCCTGGTTGTCGATGAAGCCGGCGTTGGGGTCGGCGGAAGATCGCCAGTTGTTGCAGGCGTAGCTGTTCTCGCGATCGCGCGGCGAGACGGCCGGCGTGGACGAGGACGGGTAGCGGGCGTCGTCGATCCACGCGCCAGCGGCCGGCACCGGGGCAGACGAGCCCAGCAGCTCGTACTCGCGCCAGGTGCACAGGTGGGATCCGGCGTACTGCGCCGCGCACTTCGCGTGCGCGCCCTGGAGGCCGCCGAGATCGCCGGAGAAGCTGGCGGTGGTGAAGCCGAGGAAGAAGTAACCTTCGGTGCCTGCGCCCTCCGGCGAAGCCACCACGCCGCCGTCCCCGGAGCCGCCACCACCAGGAGGGCCGGGGGGACCCGTGGGCCCGGGCGCGCCGTTGCACGCGTAGGAGATGACGCTGCCCACGACGAAGCGTGAGCCGCCCCAGGGGCAGTTGAGATCGCCCGGGCTGACCGCCGTCACCGTCACTGAGGTCCCCGCCGCGCCGGCCGGCCCCTGGAGTCCCTGGGGGCCTTGAGGCCCCTGCGGTCCCTGCAAGCCCTGCGGCCCCTGCAGCCCTGGCGCTCCTTGCGCGCCGGGGGCGCCGTTGCACACGTACGAGGGTGGCCCACCGTCCACCTGGAGCCTCACACCGCCGTACGGGCACGCGCCGCCGTCGAGAGACGTCACGGAGATCGACGCGCCGTTCGCGCCCGGTGCGCCGGCCGGCCCTTGCGGCCCCTGGGGACCGGCGACGCCGCTGCACACCACCTGCGGGGCGCCGCCATCTTCCAGCGAGAGGCGCACGCCGCCAGCGGCACACTCCGCGCCCGGCGCCAGCATCGTCACCACCACCGAGGCGCCGCGCGGGCCTGGAGGCCCGGTCACCACGCCTCCATCCACCACGACGACCTGCCCTGGCGGCCCCTGGGGCCCTTCTGGGCCGGCCGGACCTGGAGGACCGGCTGGACCCTGGGCCCCCGTCGCGCCCTGAGGGCCGGCAGGCCCCTGCGGCCCCTCCTGGCCGGAAGGACAAGCGGAAAGCAGCATCACGACGAGCGCGGCTGAGAGGAGGCGGAGCATGGCGACCGGCTGACACTCGGCGTCGGTCGCCTGTGCAGCCTTTCCTTTCCCTGTCCCTCGCTGAGGGGAAAGGCGACGGAGGGCAAGGCCACTTCGGGGCAGAGATTCGGAGGGGTCGCCTGCGCCGGCCGGAGCCGGGTAGGGTGCCGGCGCCGTGACGTGTCGCCCGACCCCCTGTGTCGCCAGGAGCAGAAGGAAGCGCCTGCCGCCGGCTGCGCTGCTCGTGTTGGCGCTGTCCGGCTGCTTCCCGCTGGTGGACGTCGCCCCGCCCGAGCGCTGCGAGCAGGTCGCGGGGGCCGCGCTCCCTTCCATCCCGGACGTGGTGGTGGCGGGTGAGAGCGCGTCGGTGACGCTCACGGTGTCCGCGTCGAACTGCCTGCCTGTGGAGACCTCGGCGTACGTCGAGGTGGACGGGCCGGATCTGCGCCGGCTGCCGGCGACGCTGAAGCTCGAGACGGTGGGGCGCGTGGCGCGCGTGACGGTGACTTTCACGCCCGCGCTGGTCGGCCCTCACCAAGTGGCGGTCTTCGTCGAGCCGCAGGTGGGCGCGTCGCGGAAGACGGTCGAGGTGCGCCGCGTCGCCCCGCTGTCGGTGGCTGCGCGCGTCGAGGCGCCGTGCGCGCAAGAGGCCCAGACCGCCAGCGGTGCGTGGATCTGCCTCGCTGGCGCTCGTGTCACCGTCTGGCGTGACGGCATGCAGCTCCAGGCCCTGCCGGCCACGGGCTTCGCGATCAGCGGTGACGTGCTGTGGCTGCTCGCTCCTGGCCAGGTGGAGCGCTTCGAGGATCACGGCGGCAGCTACCTGACGCGCGTGCCGGACGCCGCGCTGGCATTCGCCCCCATGGGGCAGGTGATGGCGAGAGGCGGAGACGAGTTGTGGGAGGCGAGCGTGGCCGCGGTGCGCCGGCTCCGGCTGGGGCCGGGCGGCCTCGAGGAGGTCGGGCGCGTGGCGCTCCCGCCGGGCCTGTGCGAGGGAGACTGGAGCGCGCGGGTGGCCTCCGAGGACGAAGCGGTGTGGACGGCGTGCACTTCGCGGCGGGGCGCGGCGCGGCTGTGTCGCTTCGAGGTCCCGGCGACGGAAGCGGGCGTGTGCCGCGAGGTGGAAGGAGAGCTGGTGGGCTTCGAGGCCGGCGGGCTGTGGCTCGAGGCGGGCGGGCTGTGGCTCGAGGCGGGCGGGCTGCACCTCGTCGACTTGTCCGGTCGCGCGCTCTCCGTTGCGTTGCCAGGTGGGGCGAAGGTGGTCGCCACCACGGGTGGCTGGCCCCTGGTCGTGTCGTCGGAGGGCCGGGGCCTCCTGCCGCAGGTGCAGGCGAGCGAGGTGGGGCTGGACGCGGTCCCGGAGAACGTGAGCGTCCTCAGCGTCAGCCGCGACACGGTGATCGCCGGCAGTCCGGTGAGGCGCGTGGCGTACCGGAGGGACCCGTGAGCTGGCGCGCATTTTGGCTGGCCGTCGTCGTGGGCTTGGCGCTGGCGTCGTGCGGTGGCGAAGAGCTCTGCGCGAAGGTGACGTGTTCTCCGGGGCGCGTCTGCGTCCCGGAGACGGGCGTGTGCCAGGTCGCCGACGCGGGAATGTAGGGGGGGGCCCTGGCGGGCGGCCGGGGGTGTGGGTTTGTTTTGTCCTCCGGCGGACGGCCTCATGGGTTTTGTTGTCCTCCGGCGGACGGCCTGCGTTGGGTGTCCTCCGG